>NZ_JBHXAU010000001.1:0-822391 GCF_042727395.1 Nocardia sp. NPDC060255
TGTGTGGGTTTTTTTTTTTTTATTCTGCCCCGGTTGGGGGGGGGGGGGGGGGGGGCCGCCCGGGGGTGGGGGTGGGCCCCCGCCGGGGCCCCCCCCCCCACACCGGTTTCCGGCACGGCTCAGGTGTCGTACCCCGGCGCGATACTTGGCCGATGGTGACAGCTGATGACGTGCGGCGGGTGGCGATGAGCCTGCCGCGAACAACCGAGGCGCTGGTTCGCGACCGGGTCAAGTATCGGGTCGGCCGGATCGTCTACCTGGCGCTGTCTCCGGACGAAACACGGATGGGCTTCGCGTTTCCGAAGGCCGAGCGGGTGGCACTGGTCGAAGCCGAGCCGGGCAAATTCATGATGCCGCGCCCGGTAGACGAGCGGTACAACTGGGTCCGGGTGCGGCTCGACGCCATCGACGAGGCGGAGCTGACCGAGCTCATTGTCGAGGCGTGGCGGATGTGTGTGCCGAAGCGGGTGGCCGCCGAGCATCTCGGTTAGTCGCGCCACACCTGTTCGGCGACCCGGGAGAAGTTACCGCCGAACACCGCCGCTCGATCGGCTTCGCTGAAACCGCGCCGCGCCAGCACCTCGTCGAGGCCGGGCACCCGGCTCGTGCCGAGCAGCTCCTCCGGCGGAACCCATTGCAGCGGGCCCCATTTGGTGTACGACTCGGGGAACAGTTCCGGATGGTCGGCGAGCATGCCGTTGAAGTCGTCGGCGTCGAACGAATAGTCCGACCCGATCCCGATGTGCTCGATGCCGACCAGCTCGACGCCGTGCTGGACGTGATCGGCCATCGCTTCGATGCGTGCGGCACCGTCGTCGATGCCATTGTGGCCCAGGAAGATACCCACGCCGTTGATGCCGATCACACCGCCGGTCGCGGCACAGGCCTTCGCCTGTTCATCGGTGATATTGCGCGGATGCTCCCACAGCTCGGCGAAATTGGAATGGCTGTAGATCATCGGCACTTGCGTGTGCGTGGCCAGGTCGAGCCCGGTGCGGCGGGAACAGTGCGATCCGTCGACGAACATGCCGACCTCGTTGAGCTTGCGCACGAGGTCTTCGCCGAAGGCGGTGAGCCCGGTGTCGTCGGCGTCGAGGCAGCCGCAACCGGCCTTGTTGGCGCTGTTGTAGGTCGGCAGCATCGAGCGGACGCCGAGGTCGTAGAACAGTTCCACGTTGTCCAGGTCGCCGCCGAGTGGGCCGGAGTCCTCCAAATCGAAGGCCAGCGCGATGGTTTCCGGATCGCCGAGGTCGGAGTGGCTGTGCACCAAGCGGAATCGTCCGTCGGCCAGCGCGTCCGCGCGGTACTGCCGGGTCAGCTTGACCGAATCCTCGGTCGAATGCGGCGAATACCCGACATTCACCGACAGGTACGACCCGAGTGGATATCGGGCGAGGTCCGCGATCCGCGCCGACGGCACCAACGGCAGACAGCAGTGCTGCTCCCAGAGAAAGTGCGGCAAGGAAACCTCCTGATCGGATCGGCCTCGAACCGCGATCGTAGGCGAGCGGATCCCCGGGCGGACCGCAGCCGCGCGGGTGTCGCGCAGTACGTCATGTCCCATTTGCCTGATTCGCTCAGGGCGTAGCACCCTTCTAGCGACCCCGACGCTCTGATTTGCGCTGGTCGGCAACAATGAGGGGATGAGTGGCGTTGAGCAGAATGTGACTGACCCCTACCTCTGGCTCGAAGAAGTAACCGATGAGCGGGCCCTGGACTGGGCGCGTGCGCACAACAGTGTGGTCGTCGAGCGATTCGCCTCCTCCGACCGGTTCAGCGAGCTGGAACATCGCATTCTGGACATGCTCGACACCGACACCAAGATCGCCTACCCGGGCCGGCGCGGCAGCTGGCTCTACAACTTCTGGCGCGATGCCGAGCATCCGCGCGGGCTGTGGCGGCGCACCACGTTCGCCGAATACGCCAAGGAGTCGCCCGCCTGGGACGTGCTGATCGACCTCGACGCGCTGGCCGCCGCCGAAGATGAGAACTGGGTGTGGGGCGGCGCCGGGGTGCTGCGACCCGAACAGTCGCGCGCGCTGATCAGCCTGTCGCGCGGCGGCGCGGACGCCAAGGTGGTGCGCGAGTTCGACATGGCGACACGGGAATTCATCGATCCGGCGGACGGCGGCTTCTTCCTGCCCGAGGCGAAATCCGAGATGCGCTGGATCGATATCGATTCGGTGTACATCGGTACGGACTTCGGGCCGGGCTCGCTGACCGACTCCGGCTACCCGCGCATCGCCAAGCGCTGGCAGCGCGGCACCGAATTGGCCGAGGCGGTCACCGTTTTCGAGGGCGAGGCCGGGGACGTCGCGGTCTCCGCGGGCTACGACCGGACTCCCGGCTACGAGCGGCACTACATCGGCCGCGCCACCGATTTCTTCAACGAAGACGTGTACCTGCTCGAAAACGACGGCACGCTAAGGCATCTGGACACACCCACCGACGCCAGCGAGTCCTGGTACAAGGATTGGCTGCTGGTCCGGCTGAAGTCGCCGTGGGAGGTCGGCGGCAACTCCTATCCGGCAGGCGCGCTGCTGGCCATCAACTTCGACAAGTTCCTCTCCGGCGCACGGGATTTCGAGGTGATCTTTACCCCCGACGCACACACCTCGCTGCACGGCTACGGCTGGACCGAGAACCACCTGCTGCTCATCACCCTCGAGGACGTGCAGACCAAGCTCTACGTGGTGACGCCGGGCCCGGACGGCTGGCGCCGGGAGTCGCTGGCCGACACCCCGCCGATGGCGACCACCAGCGTGCTGAACCTCGACCCGCTCGAGGGCGGCGACGAATTCATGCTCACCACCAGCGGATTCACCACGCCCGCCACGCTGCTGGCCAGCTCGGTCGGCGGCGAGACCGAGCAGCTCAAGCAGGAGCCCGGCTTCTTCGACGCCGACGGGATCGAGACCGAGCAGTTCTTCGCCACCTCGGACGACGGAACGCAGGTGCCGTACTTCGTGATTCGCCATCGCGACCGCAAGGGCACCCCGGGCCCGACGGTGATGTCCGGCTACGGCGGCTTCGAGGTCTCGCGCACGCCCGCCTACAGCGGCGCGTCCGGCATGGGCTGGCTGGCCCGCGGCGGCACCTGGGTGATGACCAACATCCGCGGCGGCGGTGAATACGGCCCGCAGTGGCACACCTCGGTGCAGAAGGCCAACCGGCACAAGGTGTACGAGGACTTCGCCGCGATCGCGAAAGACCTTGTCACGCGCGGCATCACCACCGCCGATCAGCTCGGCGCGGTGGGCGGCAGCAACGGCGGGCTGCTCATGGGCGTGATGCTCACCCGCTACCCGGACCTGTTCGGCGCGATCGTCTGCCAGGTGCCGCTGCTGGACATGAAGCGCTACCACCTGCTGCTCGCGGGCGCCTCGTGGATCGCGGAATACGGCGACCCGGACAAGCCGGACGAGTGGGCGTACCTCAGCGAGTACTCGCCGTATCAGAACGCCAAAGCCGAGGTGGCCTACCCGCCGATCCTGCTCACCACCTCCACCCGCGACGACCGGGTGCATCCCGGCCACGCCCGCAAGATGGCCGCGCTGCTGGAGGAGCAGGGCCACGAGTTCTGGTACCACGAGAACATCGAGGGCGGCCACGGCGGCGCGGCGGACAACAAGCAGTCGGCGTTCCAGGCCGGCCTGATCTACGAGTTCTTCACCCAGATGCTGCTCGAGCGGCGCGGATAACCGCTGGTACGAGGCCCAGGGGCCTACGGTGTAGATATCATCTACGTCGTAGACCTGGGCCCGGGAGGAGAGCTGTCGTGGATTCCGACAACGTCGTCGAGGTGAGCCGCAAGCGGCGCGCCCGCACCCGGCGGGCGAGTCCGGCGCCGACGACACGCACCACGTTGAACCGCGACTATATCGCCGCGGTGGCGCTGACCCTCATCGATCGGACCGGTGTCGACGGATTTTCGATGCGCAAACTCGGCACCGCGCTCGGCGCCGACCCGATGGCCGCCTACCGGCACTTCACCGATCAGCAGGAGCTGTTCGACGGCATCGCGGACGCGATGTTCGCCGAGCTGGACATGGAATCCCTGCCGTGGCAGGAACCTTGGCGCGACCTGATGCGCGCCTACGCGCACCGGCTGCGTTCCACGCTGCGGCGGCATCCGAACGCGGTGCCGGTCTTCGCGACTCGTCCGGTGCGCAGCGAACTGGCCGTCGAGACCGGTAGCTGGATGGTGGAACACCTACAGGGCCACGGATTTTCGGCGACGGTCGCGCTGCAGCTGACCCGTTGCCTGCGCGAGTACGCGATCGGTCATATCCTCAGCCACGCCATCGCCACGGTCGCCGCGCAGCGCACCGAAGAGCCCGAACAAGCCACGGACACCGATCATTTCGAGGTCGGGCTGGACGCCATGCTGGACGGCTTCAGCCGCCATCTCGAGCCGGGCCGCCGACACATCTAACGATCGCGCAGCCACTTCTCGATCTGGTCGATGGTGGTGCCGTACTCGCTGATCCAACCGTTGTGCCCCAACGGTTCCGGCTGATGCCACCTGGTCACGTCGGCCTTGGGCAGCTTCGCCAGCAGGTGGTCGGCGGAGCCGGGCGGGGTGAGGTCGTCGCCGGTCATCGTGATGGACAGCACCGGCAGCTTCAGGCGGGCGATGCGCTCCTCGTAGTCGATGTCCGCATCGACCGGCTGGAAGCGGCCGGTGCGGGCCAGCCGCGCCCAATCCGCGATCAGCACCTTGGACTGGCGGCCGAAGCCGCCCGCCGGGATCCGGTCGCCGGGCCAGAAGCCGGCCAGGCCGGCGGTGAGCGCGGCGGCCGCCGAGCCGACGAGGACGCCGGGGCTCGAAAGTCCCGGATAGCCACGGTAATACGGCGTTCCGGAGGCGATCAGGATCAGGCCGCCGAGCCTGCCTCGGATCCGCGAGGCGTACATGACGGCGAACTGGCCGCCCATGCTGTGCCCGAGCAGGTACGGCGTGCTGGCCGGGAACCGGTAGCGCACCACCTCGAAGATCGCCGGAAAATCGACCGAGACCAGTTCCTGGTAGCCGTAGCTGCTGGCGGCGCTCGGCTTCGGCCTGCTGTCACCGTTGCCGCGCAGCTCACCGATTGCCACATCGAACCCGCGCGCCGCCAGTTTCCCGGCGAACCCCTCGTAGTACCCGGCGGGTACGCCGAGCCCGGGCGCGATCACCAGCACCGGGCGCGGCGCGTCCGGCGTGATCGGATGCCGGTGCGCGCCGCCGGCCGGGATCAATCGCACCGGAACCGTGCTGCCGTCCGGCATTTGGATCGGAACCGTCTCCATCATCCGCACGCTACCGGTCCCCGGCCACCGCGCCCTGGCCGATCGGCGGTTACGCGCCGACCGCCCCCATGATCACCCGGCTCAGCACCCTGATCACGTCGTCGAGCGGCGGACGCGGGTCGGCGCCGCTCCACGAGTCCACCACGTAGTTGACCGCGCCGATGATCGCGAGTACCCGCATCTCGTAGTCGCCGGTCGGGATCTCGCCGTGCATGGCCGCGTCCTCCGCGGCACCCGCCAGCAGCGAGCCCCAGACCCGGCGCAGCTCGAGCCGGAACTTCTCCACCTTCGGGCCCGCCCCGACCACTTCGACCAGCGCGACGCGCGCCTTGCGCGGGTCCGAGCCGATGGACTCGACGTAGGCGCGGGTGGACGCGTCGATGATCTCGAGCGCGCTCGCGTCGGCCTTGCTTTCCAGTGACTTGGCGACCGCGTCGCGCGACTCGCGATCGATCTGTTCGTAGAGCTCTAGTAGTAGGGACTCGCGTCCGGTGAACTCCTCGTAGAACTGTCGTGAGGAGAGTCCGGCGTCCTTACAGATGGCGCCGACCGAACTATTGGCGTAGCCGTCGCGCGCGAAGACCGTCAGGCCCGATTCCAGAAAACGCGCACGCCGCTGACGTTGCCGGTCCTCGACGGGTTGCCCGGCATACATTCGACCCGTATTCGCATCCTGTGACATTGGGCCAGACAATACAGAAGCCCAAGAAGCGCTCGACATGGATCGGGCCCTTGGTATCAACCCGCAACTGACCAGCCGTTAGCCGAAAGTTGGCAGAGTTGTTGCCAACTCATCGTTCGCTTACTCAGCAGTTTGCGTACTGTGCCGACGACAGGTGCGCACGCACGCCCGATAGTGCTGTGCGACATCGATAGTTGCGATAAGCATCGACTAAATCCATTGTCACTGACTGTTTGCCATAACAGACCATACCGATGGACGGCGATGTGCGTACGCGATTTTGACGGGAATTTGTAGAATGAATTCTCAACCGAACTGGACCGCTGGTTATGCCTGATTCGTCCTGTCCACCAACGACGTTCGAGGCGTACCGGTAGTACCGAATAGCGCGTCGAATAGACGACATAGGCGTACCCCCCGCCTTCGCCCGGCTAACCGCGGCTGACCACGGAGTTCGTCGAGCCGCACTATTGGAGTGAGCCACCTGCCGATTGCGCGAGAGCTACCCGCTCGGCACCACAGTGGACGGTGGCACAACGCGAGCGTTCGCGGGAGCGACCCTCGAAGACCCACCGCGATCTTCGGCAACGGCGACTAGATCGAAATGACCACCGCGACAGAGCTTCTCGGGCCCGTACCGCACCCTTGACAGCGGCTGACTCCTGGTCCTTTCGGCCTATTTCTTTGGGGCCGTGGAGGTTTCGGGCCGAACAGAATCGAAGAGATCCGCGCAGCGCGCCAGCAGCTCCTGCAGGGTCGCGCGTTCGGCATCGGTGAATCCGGCGGCCACCGCGCGCTCCACCCGGACCGCGCGGGCGTCGGCGTCCTTCATCACGGCGGCGCCCGCTTCGGTGAGGCGGGTTTCCAGGATGTTCTTGTGCCAGGCGTGCGGGGTGCGTTCGATGAGGCCGCGGTCCTGCAGGTTGGTCAGCACGGTGTTCATCGTCGGCGGGGTCACGCCGCACAGCCGGGCCAGGGCGGCGGCCGAGATGCCCGGGTTCTCGTCGAGGAAGAGCAGGGCGGAGTACTGCGGGACGGTGACGCCCGCGGGCTTCAGCGCGGCGTTCTTTGCCGTTTGCAGCGCCTGCTCGGCGCGCTTCACGTACGAGCCGAGGCGCTCGGAGGAGTGCAGGGACGTCATTACCGCATGGTATCTGCCCGACCTTCCATAAGACTCTTGACTGATATTAGAACTCTAATCTATCTTCGTACACATATTTAGATGTGAGCACGTCTAAGTGATAGACCTGATGAGAGGCACGACCATGTCCCACGCAACCCGCCGCCGCATGGCGACCTTCGCCATCGCGGTGGCCTGCACCGCCGGCGCGGCCTGTGGCAGCACCGAGAACGCGGCACCGCCCACCCCCGCCGCGCAGTCGGTACGGATCACCACCGCCTACGACCTGCCGGGCGACCACGTCTATCCGGAAGGCATCGCCGCCGATCCGCGCAACGGCGACACCTACGTCGGCTCGTTCGCCACCGGGGCCGTCTACCGCGCCACGCCCGGCGCCAAGCAGGCCGAGGTCTTCCTGCCCGCGGGCGCCGACGGCCGCAAGACCGCCAACGGGCTGAAGGTCGATCAGGCGGGCCGGCTCTGGGTGACCGACTCCACCGCGGGAGTTGCCGTGTACGACATCGCGACTCGCGCCCTGATCGCCCGCTTCGACGTGCCGGGCGCGGCGGCGCGCTTCGTCAACGACCTGGCCATCACCCCGGACGGCACCGCGTATCTGACCGACACCACCCGCAGCGTCGTCTACCGCGTCACCGCCGCCGACGTGGCGGCCGCTGCGGCGCACGGCGGACGTGCCGATATGACAACACAATTCGACCTGAGCACGATCGTCGCGCCGCACGCCCCGGATGTCTTCACACTGAACGGCATCGTCGCCGACGCGGGCGGCAACTACCTGCTTGTCGTCGACATGAGCGTCGGCGACCTGTACCGCATCGCCCTCGCTCCGAACACCGCAGACCCGATCCGCAAGGTCGCCCTGCACGGCGGCGACCTGATCCACGGCGACGGACTGGAACTGCGCGACAACACCCTCTGGGTGGTGCAGAACACCGACAACGCGCTCGCCCGCTGGACCGTCACCGACGACGGCGCCGCGGCGACGCTGGACCAGCGCATCACCGACGAATCCCTGGGCCTGCCAACCACATTGGTCCGCGTAGGCAACCAAACCCTGGTTGTCGCTTCACAATTCGACAAGGGCGGCCCGATGGGGCCAGGCACCCCGAAGGAGCCCTTCACCGTCCTGTCCGTCGACGGCCTCTGAGCAAAACGCCGGAAGCCGGCCCACCCGAGGGTGGACCGGCTTCCGGTTGCTAAAGGTGTTGCCGGGTGGCTGGACTCAGAAGTCCATGCCGCCCATGCCACCGGTCGGGTCGCCGGCAGGTGCGGCGGACTTCTCCGGCTTGTCGGCGACGACGGCCTCGGTGGTGAGGAACAGGGCCGCGATGGACGCCGCGTTCTGCAGCGCGGAGCGGGTGACCTTCACCGGGTCGGCGACACCGGCGGCGAGCAGGTCCTCGTACACGCCGGAATCGGCGTTGAGGCCGTGGCCGGCCGGCAGGTTGGAGACCTTCTCGGCGACAACGCCCGGCTCGAGGCCGGCGTTGAAGGCGATCTGCTTCAGCGGCGCGGACAGCGCGACGCGCACGATGTTCGCGCCCGTCGCCTCGTCACCGGTGAGCTTCAGGTCGTCGAGCGCGGGCGCCGACTGCAGCAGGGCCACGCCGCCACCGGCGACGATGCCCTCTTCGACGGCGGCCTTGGCGTTGCGCACGGCATCTTCGATGCGGTGCTTGCGCTCCTTGAGCTCGACCTCGGTCGCGGCACCGGCCTTGATGACCGCAACACCGCCGGCCAGCTTGGCCAGACGCTCCTGCAGCTTCTCGCGGTCGTAGTCCGAGTCCGAGTTCTCGATCTCGGCACGGATCTGCTGCACCCGGCCCTTGATGGCCTCCGGGTCGCCCGCGCCCTCGACGATGGTGGTCTCGTCCTTGGTGATGACGACCTTGCGCGCCTGGCCGAGCAGCTCGACGCCGGCGGTCTCCAGGGAGAGGCCGACCTCTTCGCTGATGACCTCGCCACCGGTGAGGATGGCGATGTCGGCGAGCTGCGCCTTGCGGCGGTCACCGAAGCCCGGCGCCTTGACGGCGACGGACTTGAAGGTGCCACGGATCTTGTTGACCACCAGGGTCGACAGGGCTTCGCCCTCGACGTCCTCGGCGATGATCAGCAGCGGCTTGCCGGCCTGGATGACCTTCTCCAGCAGCGGCAGCAGGTCCTTGACGGTCGAGATCTTCGAGCCGACGAGCAGGATGTACGGGTCCTCGAGGACCGCTTCCTGACGCTCGGGGTCGGTGACGAAGTAGCCCGAGATGTAGCCCTTGTCGAAGCGCATGCCCTCGGTGAGCTCCAGCTGGAGCCCGAAGGTGTTGCTCTCCTCGACGGTGATGACACCTTCCTTGCCGACCTTGTCCATGGCCTCGGCGATGAGCTCGCCGATGGACGAGTCGCCCGCGGAGATACCGGCGGTAGCGGCGATCTGCTCCTTGGTATCGATCTCCTTGGCGGAGTCCAGCAGGCGAGCCGTGACGGCCTCGACAGCCTTCTCGATGCCGCGCTTCAGGCCGAGGGGGTTGGCGCCGGCCGCGACGTTGCGCAGGCCTTCACGCACGAGCGCCTGGGCGAGCACGGTGGCGGTGGTGGTGCCGTCGCCAGCGACGTCGTCCGTCTTCTTGGCAACTTCCTTGACCAGCTCGGCGCCGATCTTCTCGTACGGGTCCTCCAGCTCGATCTCCTTGGCGATGGAAACACCATCGTTGGTGATCGTGGGGGCGCCCCACTTCTTCTCCAGGACAACGTTGCGACCCTTCGGGCCCAGCGTCACCTTGACCGCGTCAGCGAGGGCGTTGAGGCCCCGCTCGAGACCGCGACGGGCCTCTTCGTCGTACGCAATTGTCTTGGCCATGGCGTTGTTGAGATCCTCCATGTGTATGGCTGACACACAGGACGACCGCAGGTTGGATCGCCCCATTACGCTGGCCAGGTTCGGTGCCCGCGACGGACGACCGAGGGTGTCGATGGAACCCGGTCTCACCGTCCCGACCTGGCACTCACAGGTGCAGAGTGCCAAAGCCATTTCTAGCACTCGGGGGTGCCGAGTGCAAGGTCGGGTTCAGGCCCGGTCGTCCACTCGGAGCACCAACGCGACGAACGCGTCGGTCCGGCGTTCCTCCGGGGACCTCGGCTCGCCACCCTCGACGGTGACCAGCTCCGCATCGTGCAACAACAACTCCGCCTCGACCCGCATGATCGCCCGAATAAATGGGGGCGCCACCTCGGGGGGAAGGTCTCCGTTGACGACATAGCTGCCGTCCGGCTGTGACTCTGTGGACACATACGAAAGCGCACGCAGCAGGTCGGCGCGCAGTTCCCCCGCGATTAGGTCGGAATCCGTTTCATCCGCCATTGCTATAGCTTAGCGGGCGAGCATCGAGGGTAGGTTCCGGAGGAGAAAATCATGATCATCTCCGGCATCCTCGTCGAAGGGGGACGGCAGTGCACGAACTGCCCTTCGAATCGATCTACCGGCACGACTTCGCGCGGGTGGCGGTGGCCGTGCCCCGGGTGCGAGTCGCGGACCCCGCCTACAACGTCGAGCAGACGCTGCTGCTCGCCAGGCAGGCGGCGGCCGACGCGGTGGTGCTGACCGTTTTCCCGGAGCTCGGGCTGTCCTGCTACACCGCCGACGACCTGTTTCACCAGGACGCGCTGGACGACGCGGTGCAGGCGGCGCTGGCCGAGGTGATCGCCGCGAGCGCCGACATCGACACGGTGCTGGTGGTCGGTGCGCCGGTGCGGACCCAGGGTCGGCTGTTCAACTGCGCCGTCGCGGTGTGCCACGGCGTGGTGCTCGGTGCCGTGCCGAAGAGTTACCTGCCGAACTATCGGGAGTTCTACGAGAAGCGCCAGTTCGCGGCGGCGCGGGAGAACCTCGACACACATGTCACGATCGCCGGGCAGCGGGTGCCGTTCGGGGCCGACCTGCTGTTCACGGCGAGCAATCTCGACGGGTTCGTGTTCCATCTGGAGATCTGCGAGGACGGCTGGGTTCCGTTGCCGCCCAGCGGTTATGCGGCGCTGGCCGGGGCGACGGTGCTGGTCAACCTGTCGGCGAGCAATATCGTCATCGGCAAGGCCGACTATCGCCGGGCGCTGTGCACGTCGCATTCGGCGCGCTATCTGGCCGCCTATCTGTATTCGGCTGCGGGACATGGGGAATCGACGACCGACCTGGCATGGGACGGGCAGGCGCTGGTGTGCGAGAACGGTGATCTGCTCGCCGAGGGCGTACGCTTCGCCGATCAGCCGCAGCTGGTCACCGCCGACCTCGATCTGCGCCGGCTGGCCGCGGATCGGCTGCGCACCACCAGCTTTGCTGACAATGTGCACGACCATCGGGAGCGGCTGACTCGGCTGCGCCGGATCGAGGTCGAGCTGCCGATTCCGGCGGGCGCGGTTGATCTCCGACGCGAAATCGAGCGCTTCCCTTACGTTCCGGCCGATCCCGCAGTGCGCAACGAACGCTGCGCCGAAGTGCAGCACATTCAGGTGGAGGGGCTGAGCACCCGGCTGCGCGCCACCGGGCTGCAGCGGGTGGTCATCGGCGTTTCCGGCGGGCTGGACTCAACCCTGGCGCTGATCGTGGCGGCCAAGACGATGGACCGGCTCGGGCTGCCGCGGGCACATGTGCTGGCCTACACCATGCCCGGGTTCGCGACCAGCACCCGAACCCGCACCGACGCGCATCGGCTGATGGACGCGCTCGGGGTGACCGCGCAGGAGATCGACATCCGTCCGTCGGCCACCCAGATGCTGCGCGACCTGGGCCACCCGGCCGCCGACGGTGCGCCGCAGTACGACATCACCTACGAGAACGTGCAGGCGGGCGAGCGCACCTCGCACCTGTTCCGGCTGGCGAACCAGCACGGCGCGCTTGTCATCGGCACCGGTGATCTGAGCGAACTCGCCTTGGGCTGGTGCACTTTCGGCGTCGGCGACCACATGGCGCACTACAGCGTGAACGCGTCGGTGCCCAAGACGCTGATCAAATACCTGATCGCCTGGTCGGTCGACACCGCGCAGTTCGGGCCCGCGGCGGGCGAGGTGCTCTCATCGATCCTGCGGACCGAGATCTCGCCGGAGTTGGTGCCCGACACCGATTCCGCCGCACCGGGCCAGAGCTCCGAGGCCACCGTTGGCCCCTACGAACTGCAGGACTTCCACCTCTACTACCTGCTTCGTTTCGGCTACCGCCCCAGCCGCATCGCCTATCTGGCCAGGCACGCGTGGTCGGACGCGAGCCGAGGACAGTGGCCCGATCTGATTCCCGCCGATCAGCGCAACACCTACGACCTCGGCACCATCAAACAGTGGCTCGCGGAGTTCCTGCGCCGGTTCATCCAGACCAGCCAGTTCAAACGCTCGACGCTGCCGAACGCGCCGAAAGTCGGTTCCGGCGGCTCGCTCTCACCGCGCGGGGACTGGCGCGCGCCGAGCGACGCGTCGGCCGCGGCTTGGCTGGACGAACTCGCCCGCAACGTGCCGGAGGCCTGACCGGCTGCCCGCCAAGGCAATCCGACTCGGGCGGACCGGATCTGCAGAACAGGCGCAGCCGGACGAAGTCCGTCCGCAGCCGCGCATGGCCGGAGCGAATGCGGCGGTTCCGCATAGGGTGGGCTGGTGAGTGAAGCACCCGGCTGGAATGCCATCGACGGCGCGCTACGGCCGTTGTACGGCGATATCGAACCTTTCCATTGGGCCACCGATCACCGCTGGTCACTCGGCGGGCCCGATCCGCTCGACGGGATCAGCGCATACTCACGCACCGAACCGGTACCGCATTGGCACTACATCAGTTACGGCATGACCGAGCTGTACGAGAAGGAGTGGGACAACCCCGGCGAGTCCGGCTGGGGCTTCGAGTTCACCTTCCGGCTGGTGCGCAAAGCCGCCGACACCGAGCCACCGGTGTGGCCCGCGAACTTCCTGCAGAATCTGGCGCGCTATGTCTTCCAGTCCGGCAAGTGGTTCGAGCCGGGGCACACCATCAAAGCGAACGGCCCGATTGCCGCCGATCAGCCGAGTTCGGACATTCACGCGGTGGCATTCACGGTCGACCCGGAGCTCGGCACCATCGAAACTCCGCACGGCAGTGTGCGATTCCTGCAGATCGTCGGGCTGACGATGCCCGAGTATCGGGCCGCGCAGGGTGGAAAGACCCTCGCATTGCTCGACGAGCTGGCACCTCACCTACCGCTGTACGTCACCGATACCGAGCGCGAGCCGCTGGTGTCCGAGCCGAAACCCCAAGCGCAGTGGCCACGTTGGGGTGGCGGACTGCGCGGACGCGCCTAAGGGTTCATGCCGCGCGCAGCAGGTCGAGCGGACGCTGCTCGCCCCGCCGCACCACCTCACGCGAGCGGATCATCCGCCTCCTGCGCATCCGTGCGGCGGTGGCCGCACGAATTCCGAAGCGCGCGCGGCGGATCCGGCAACTAAGCGACGTCAGACGGGCCAGACCGGCTGCCCGTCCGCGCCTCATGACTTTTCGGTGTAGAACGCGGACAGCAGCTCGAGGATGTGGGCTTCGGTCTTCGTCTTGTCCATGCCGAGCCCGGTGAGCAGGCCGTTGCCGTTCTCCTGTTCGAGCAGGGCGAGCAGGATGTGTTCGGTGCCGACGTAGTTGTGGCCCAGGCGAAGTGCCTCGCGGAAGGTCAGTTCGAGGACCTTCTTGGCTTCCGGGTCGAAGGGGATGAGCGGGGGCACCTCGCCGGTGCTCGCGGGCAGCACGACGGTCGCGGCGGCGCTCACCGTCTCCAGGGTGATGCCGCTGGTGAGGATCTCTTTCGCACCGATGCCGTTGGGTTCGGCGAGCAGGCCGAGCACCAGGTGCGGGGTGCTGATCTCCGAGTTGCCCGCGGTGCGGGCGGCTTCTTGCGCGGCCACGATGACCGACCGCGCTCGATCGGTGAACCTGGCGAAACCCGCGTTCGGGTCCAGCTGGGCGGCTTGACTCACATCGCCCGGTCCCTTCGGCACGAACCGCTTCTGCGCGGCCTGCTTGGTGACGCCCATGCTGACGCCGATGTCGGTCCAGGAGGCGCCGGCGCGGCGGGCCTGGTCGACGAAGTGGCCGATCAGGTGATCGGCCAGTTCGCCGAGGTGGTTGCCGGTGACCACTGCGTCGGACAGTTGGTCGAGCACGTTGTCGGGGCGGGCTTTCTTGATGCCGTCGATCAGATCGTCGAGGCGATACGGGATGGTCATGCCGTCAACGATAGGTTGACGATTTGTAGGCGTCAACCCTGAGTTGACGATTCCGGACGCTGATGCGGAAAGGGCCCACCGGCACCGGAAAGCACCTCGGCGACACCAGAATTCAGGGCCGAGCGGCCCACCCCGCGCCGCGCACGATCCGCTCCTTCACCCAGGCCGCCGTCCGGCCGGTCAGCACGGTGCGTCCCGGCGCATCGTCGGCGTGCAGGAACTGGATGAGCCCGTCCCGGCGGCCGAGGCTCAGGCACTGCAGCGCGTACCGGAACCGCAGCTGCCGCGGCTCCACACCACGCAGCCGCGCGGCAACGGCATCGGCCGCGTACTTGCCGGTGGGCAGCGCGGTCGCGCAGGCCATCCGCAGTTCCCGGCCGCCCGGACCGGCGATCACCGCGCTGTCGCCTGCCGCGTAGATATCCGGGTGCGAGATCGACCGCAGCGACGGGTCGGTCAGCACCCGGCCCGCGCCATCAACCGAAAGGCCAGCTCGCGCAGCCAGATCCGGCACCGCGAAGCCCGCGGTCCACACGGTCGCCGCCGAATCGATCACCGTGCCGTCCGCCAGCCGCACCCCGCCCTCGGTCACCTCGATCACCTTGGCGTCCGAGCGGATCTCGACACCGAGCCGCTCGAGCACACGGCGGATATGCGCCTGCGCCCGTGGCGACAGCCACGCACCGGGCTCGTCGGGGCTGAGCAACACGACACGCGAATCAGGCTGAGACTCAGCCAGTTCCGCGGCTAGTTCGATCCCGGTGGCCCCTGCGCCGACGACAACGACTGTGCCCGGGGGAGCCTCGAAGCGGTCCGCGTTCTCGGGTGTCGACACCGAGTAGGCGTGTTCCGCGACGCCGGGGACGCCGTTCGGGTCGCCGATACTCCCCAGTGCGTAGACAAGCGTGTCGTAGCCGAGAGCAGTTGCGGTATCCAGCAATACCCGCTTGTCCCCGGTATCGATAGCCGTCGCACGGGCACACACGAAGCGGTTCTTTTTGCCTGCCAAGAGTTCCCGCAGGTCCCATGTCGAAATCCGTTGCCCAGCAGCCTGTTGATGCAGCCGTACCCGTTCGACGAAGTGGGCGCGCGCGTCCACGACGGTGATCTCGGCGTCCGGTGCCTTGCTCGCGAGGCGGCCCGCTGCCGCCAGGCCCGCGTATCCGGCGCCGAGTACAACGATCCGATGCTGTCCGGTCATGATGTGGCTCCTTTTCGATCGGCCGACACCCTTTAGACCGAACAGCGCCACCCTCCCTGACACTACGGGCCGTGAAGCACGTCACTCTTGCGCGAAGCTACCGCGACGACCCCGCCGACCTGGCGAAATAGGCCAGCTTGGCGGGATTCACGACCAGCCGCAGCGTGGCGATCGCGCCATCGACCAACTCCACCGCGACAACGGCCACGGGCACATCGTTGACCCTGGCCACCGCGGCGGGCGCGCCGTTGACCTCCTCGACGAAGATCTCCATCCCGGGCACCTCCCACCGGAACAGGCCGGACAGGTACCGCGCGACCTTCTTCGCCCCGACAACCGGCCGCTGAGCCGCGTTGACCTGGCCGCCGCCGTCCGCGATCGAGACGACGTCGGCGCTCAGCATCTGCTCCAGCGACTCGAGGTCCCCGGTGCGCGCCGCCTTCAGGAACCGCTTGATCAGCTCACCGGCGTACTCGTTCGGAATGTCGAAGCGCGACCGGCCTTCCCGCACCCGCACCCCGGCGCGCCGATAGACCTGCTGCGAGTTGGCCTCGCTGATGGTGAGCATGTCGGCGATCTCGCGGTGCGCGTAGCCGAACGCCTCGCGCAGCACGAACACGGCCCGCTCCACCGGACTCAACCGCTCCAGCGCGGTGAGCAGCGCGAACGAAACCAGCTCGCGCTCCTCGACGCTCTCCAGCGGACCGAGCGCACCGAACTCGGTGGACACCGGCTCGGGCAGCCATGACCCGACATAGGTCTCCCGGCGCGCCCGCGCCGAAACCAGCCAGGCGCGGCACAGATTCACCAGCACGGTGGTCAACCAGGCCTCGGCGGATCGGATTCGGCTGCGGTCGGCGGCATCCCAGCGCAGATAGGTCTCCTGCACGGCGTCTTCGGCCTCACCGGCCGAGCCGAGCATCCGGTAGGCGAGTGCGAACAACCGAGGACGATGCGTCACGAATACGCCCAACCCGTCCGGCTCCACCGCTACCTTCTTCCGCGCCCGCCCGCCGGATATGACCGTACCGCTCGCCCGTGCGGGCAGCCGCCTATGTTCGACCCGCGCCGAATCCGCGATGCCGAGCAACCGCTTCAGGCCGAATCTCGCGGCACCGAAGCCGCCGATACCCCATCCACTGAAGCCGAAGCCACCCACTGCTGCCAGAGTGCCCATGCTCCAAGAGCATTGTCGCCCTGGCTTTCCAAGACCTTAAGAAATCCCAGTAGGAAACAGCGTCAGCGGGACAGGTCGTTGGGGTCCCGCTGCCTGCCGCCCGGCCTGCGCAAACGCAGCCGGGCGGTGGAGCCGCGGATGGCAGGGCGCCGGATCACCGGGCGACGCTGGGCCCGGCGTTGCGCGCGCCGCTCGGCGGGCTTGTGCGTCCAGGTTTCCGGGCGGGCGGCGACCCAGCGCTGCGAGTGCCAGGCGAACGGGATGTGCGCCAGGTACAGCGCGACCAGGATCAGCAGCAGCACGGTCGGATAGGTGACCAGCAGTGCGGCGGCCAGCGCGACGAGCACCAGCAGCCCGGCGGCCGCCTGCGGCGCCACCGACACCGACTTCATCGCCAGCGTCGGCACGGTGCTGACGGCCAGGGCGGCCGCGAGCACGGTCCACGCGGCGACCCCGTAGAAGCCGACCCACCAGCCGTCACCGAACTGCACCGACAACGCGACGGGCACCATCGCGATGAGCGCCGCCGCGGGCGCGGGCACCCCGACGAAGTATTCGCGCGACCACTCCGGGCGGGTGTCGTCGTCGAGCAGGGTGTTGAACCTGGCCAGCCGCAGCACGATGCTCACCGCGAACAGCAGGGCGATGATCCAGCCCGCGGTCTCGGTGTGCAGCAACGTCACGTACAGCACGAGCGCGGGCGCGACGCCGAAGGAGATGGCATCGGAGAGCGAATCCAGCTCCGCGCCGATCTTGGTGGTGGCGTCCAGCATTCGGGCCAGCCGGCCGTCGAGCGTGTCGAGCACCGCCGCCGCGCCGATCATCGCCAGCGCGATGTCGAGGCGATTGTCCAGGCCGAACTTCACCGCGGACAGTCCGGAGCACAGCGCCAGAATGGTCACCACGCTCGGCAGCAGCCGGATCGGGCGGCGGCGCTGTCGCTGGGTCGGAGCAGCCGCCTCCATCATGAAACGGCGGATGAGCTGGACCCGAGCACCGCCAGGACGGTCTCGCCGCCGATGGTGCGCTGTCCCGGCTCGACGAGCAGCTCGGTGCCCGCCGGGAAATAGGTGTCCACGCGCGAGCCGAACCGGATCAGCCCGTAGGTGTCACCGATCGTCAGCACATCGCCGACCTTGGCGTCGCACACGATGCGGCGGGCGAGCAGGCCCGCGATCTGCACCACGATCACCTGCTGCCCGGCCGGGGTGTCCAGCACCATGGTGTTGCGCTCGTTCACCGAGCTGGCCTCGGGCAGATCCGCCGAACGGAACTGGCCCGGCTGGTGCAGCACCGTGCGGACGATGCCGGACACCGGCGTGCGCTGCACGTGCACGTCGAGCACGGAAAGGAAGATGCTCACCCGGGGCACCGGCTGGTCGCCGAGGCCCAATTCCGCTGGCGGCGCGGCGGTATCGACGAGGGCTATCTCGCCGTCGGCCGGCGCGACAACGGCACCGGGACGGTTGGGCGCCACCCGATTGGGGTGACGGAAGAACGTCGCGCACGCGGCGGCGGCCAGCAGGCCCGTCCGGCGCACCCACTTGCGCTTGCCGCCGAGGACGGCGACCGCGAGCGGTGCGGCGACGAACGGCAGCCCGGCGGGATGCAGCGGGGGAATCGCGTTGCGAACCAGGTCGGCGACGTGGCCGACTCCGGTGCGTTCAGGCGTGCCGGGCGGCGTGGGACGGCGGGCCACAGGCTCCTCTTTCGTGCTAGATGCAGTCGGATCGCGCCGTCGAGCATCGGACCGGCGCAAGCGTTCACACCTTACGGGAAAGGAGCCTGTGGCACGGTGTCGTCAGCTTCGGACTCGACGTCCTGTCACCAGACCGACCAGGAACAGCAGAATCACCGCACCGGCGATGCAGGTGAAGAAGCTGAACCAGAGGCCGCCGCCTTCGACATCGACGCCGAACAGCTTCAGCAGGAAGCCGCCGAGCAGACCGCCGACGACACCCACCACGATGTTCAGCAGGATGCCCTGCTGAGCGTCCGTCTTCATGATCTTGCTGGCGATCCATCCGGCCAGACCGCCGATGATGATCCACCCGATAATCCCGAGACCGAGCATGGTGTCCTCGCAATCCGCGCCTGCCGTCCGCCGAACCGTAAGGATGCAGACACATAGTTGGGGCACGCTGGACTGAGCATTCAGCATGCTAATCGGCGTATACCCGGGGTTTGTGAGAATACGCACGGCGAAACGCCGACGTTCGGGCTAATATGAGGGTGCCTCATGTCTACGGCTCCGTAGGTGGTGGCTGATGAGGGATCCATTTCGAGGTTCGGGGACAACCCGGCGGCGGTGCCGCAGGTACATAGGAGACGCACATGGCTGCTCGAATCGCCCAGACCACCGGGGCAGAGCACACGGCGATCCTCGGGCTCGGCGTATACCGCCCGGTCCGGGTCGTCACCAACGACGAGGTGGCGGGCCCGATCAACTCGAGCGACGAGTGGATCCAGACGAGGTCCGGGATCAAGACCCGGCGCTTCGCCGGAGAGTCGGAAACCGTCCAGAGCATGAGCGTCGCCGCCGCACAGGGCGCACTGGAATCGTCGGGGATCGCGGTCGATCAGGTCGATTGCGTGATCGTCGCGACGTCCACCCATCTGCTGCTCACCCCCGCGGCCGCACCGCGGATCGCGACCGAGCTCGGCATGAACGGCTCGGCCGCCTTCGACGTCTCCGCGGGTTGCGCAGGCTTCTGCCACGCGCTCGCGCTGGCCTCGGACCTGGTCCGCGGCGGCACCGCCGGGCACGTGCTGGTGATCGGCGTGGAGAAGCTGACCGACACCATCAACCCGAAGGACCGCTCGACCGCGTTCCTGTTCGCCGACGGCGCGGGCGCGGTCATCGTCGGCCCGTCCGACGAGCCGGGCATCGGCCCGACGGTGTGGGGTTCGGACGGCACCCAGCATCACGCGATCCGGCAGGACAAGGACTGGGTCGAGTTCTTCCGCGAGATCGAGGAAAAGGGCACCGACGCGGTGCGCCCCTACCTGGCGATGGAGGGCACGGCGGTATTCCGTTGGGCCGCACACTCACTGGAGAAGGTGTGCCGCGACGCCATCGACCGGGCCGGCCTGGCCACCGACGACCTGGACGCGATGATTCCGCACCAGGCCAACGGCCGGATCATCGAGATCATGGCGCGGGTGCTGAAGCTGCCGGAGAACTGCGCGCTGGCCAACGACATCGAGGAGACCGGCAACACCTCGGCCGCGTCGATCCCGCTGGCCATGGAGGCGATGCTGCGCAAGGGGCAATCCAAGCCGGGTGATACCGCGCTGCTCATCGCGTTCGGTGCGGGGCTTTCCTATGCGGCACAGGTAGTTACGTTGCCGAAGTACGCGATCACGGTCTAATCAGCTGAGCCCCCAGGTGACCTTCACGGTGAAGGTCACCGTTTGGGTGCCCGGTTCCAGCGGCACCGACTGCGGTGCGGCGTCGCGCGCGGACATCTTGGCGCTAAGTGGCGCGGGCCCGCTCCGGCGTATTGGTGGTGGCGATGCGCCCCACCGGTCACCGGGGTTCCGGGACCGACGAAGGCGCGGTAATCGGTTGAGCACCGCAGAACTTCCAGTCCCCGTTCTCCTTCTTGAACCGGTATGTGATTGGCGGGTTGGGCAGGACGGCGCCGTTCTGCTGGTCGTTCTCGTAGTGCGTCACAATGGCAGCGGTCCCTTCATTTTGATAAATGAACGGGCTCACAAAGTTGTCAAGGATCATCTTTCCGTCGGCTTGGAAGTCCTTTTTAATAAGTTCCTCCGCAGACTTGCCCTCACGGGGTTTCTTGAGCATGTCGGCGTATTCTGCACAGCTTGCGGCGGCTATCTCGTCGAGGCTCTGTGAATTGAACGCGGTAAGGTACTTGTCGTACGCGGTGCGCAGGGGACCATCGTCGCTCTTATCATTGGCCGATGTGCCGCCGGAGCACCCCGTCAGACTTGCGATACCCGCAAGTGCGGCAATCGTCGCCACGGCAGTCCTATTCATTTCGATTCCTAGCTCCAATCACCCTAATGGCCACGTACCAGAGGCCCAACGCAACGGCAGTGGAGAGTAGAACGATCAGCGTGTATAGCCACGAACGAGCACCAGCCCAGTATGCGATGCCTGCTGAAGAGAAGATAATGATGAAGCATGTTGCCACCAGCACAACACGTTTCCACACTCCCTCTCTCCTATCACGAATCATGACAAAACCTGAGTTATCGACATAGATTCCAGTGATTACCAGCGTCTCGACGTTATCGTTGGCAACGTGCGGATTCTTACACAGGCATTTCTTTCCTTCACGGTGAAGGTCACCGTTTGGGTGCCCGGTTCCAGCGGCACCGACTGCGGTGCGGCGTCGCGCGCGGACATCTTGGCGCTGTTGTCGTCGCGGCTGTTCGCCTCGGAGATGGTGATGACCTTGGTCAGCTTTGCCGTACGCGACTGTCCTGAGAAGGTTGTTGTGCTGAGAAGATCATGGGGCTCGATCTGATGTCAAATGTTGTGTACTTGCGCAACTGCCCGGTGTGCTTCGTTCGGTCTCTGAGGGACGGTGCCAGACCTGTTATCGGTGTTCGGATCCGCAGATCCTCCACAACCCGTCGTGCCATTCCATATTGATGCGCAGAGGTTCGTTGGTAGCGCCGCCGAGAGCGTCAATGGGGCGCTCGTAGAAGGCGGTGGTATCAATGTGAGCACGGTCGCGAGTGGAATACTCGATCAGGTTGGTGAACTCCACGTGTGGGCGGCCATGGCTGGCGTACTGCTCTCGGACCCAGGTGCCAAGCGCGTCAGGGCCTTCCTCGTCCCAGGATTGTTGCAGGATCGGTCAGGTGATCTCGTACACCTGACCACTGTTCTGCTCGCCGATGGCATCGAAATAGCGGCGCACCGCGTCCAAGATCAGCACATTTTGTTTGGTGTAGAAGGGGTCCAGGATCGGCAGATCTCGCTGATCGAAGTAGGTTTTGTCGGTGATCGGGGTGGCTGTTTCCCGGTAGAGGTTGGGGTCATTGTTCTCGACGCTGTTGCGGGAGTTGTAGTAGCGCCCGGCCAGGGAGATCCCCATGGTCACGATGGCCGCGACCGCGACCACTGCCCAGATGCGGGCAGTGGGCCAAACGCCTCGCCCACGTACCTTGGGCTGTCCCGGCCGCTTGCCCGACTCAGGCGGTGGTGGTGTTGCGTCTTCATTATCGGGAGGGTCTGGAAGGTCAGCCATCGTTGCTTTCCCCTCGCGCGATGTCTCGCTCCATGGTGTCTCTCCATTCGGCCATCCAGCTGTAGTAGTCGGGGATTTCGGCGTCTTCGCCGGACATACAGTCGTAGCATCGGCTGACCGGTTCGTACTCGTCGATCGAGAACGCGGCGACGAGGAAGTGGGCGGTGTTGAGGTTGTCGGCTATCAGCACAAGTTTGTGGCCCACTGCGGCGGTCAGTGGGTTCTGTTCAGAGTCGAAGTAGGCGTTGACGCCGACCATGGATTCCTGCCACACCGAACTTTGCCCGAGTTCATCGGCACCAAACAGATACCAGTCGGCACCAAGACTCGCCCACCCGTTACACCTGGCGAGAAAGCCACGAAACACGTCATCGAACCGAACTCCCAAACGCCGTTCCGCATCAGCGATAACCTCTGGCTCTGCCGGTGGCCTCGGATCCTCGACCTCTAGGCCGAAATTCACCGCCGGGTCACGGTGAAGCGCTGCCATACGGTCGATCAGCGTGTTCCAGTCGTTAATGAACACTCCCGTCGCAATGTGTAGTCCCTGCGTGCTCGATAGATGTTGGTGAGGCTACTCGCCAACATCTGCGATACATGTCCCGTCCGAGGCCCAGACACCCGGGACGAAGACGGTAGCCATGTATCCGTACCGGTACGACGCATGCTGCCCGCCGATTGAACTGTTCAGGCTTGCTCGTCATCCGCACCCAACCTCCGGCTGCCTCCTCAGAGCCACCCCATGTCGTATCCGGTGCATGCCCCACGTCGTACCCGTGGTAGTACTCCTTATTGCGCCGCCGCTCTCTGCGTGCAGCGTTGTCCGCATCTGTTCGCAATATATTGCCGGTTTCAGGGTTGATCACGTTGGTGGGGACGTGTGGGCGAGGTCGTGGGCCTTATTGGCCATGCCGATATATTCGCAACGCTGGGCGGCCTCTTCCGGGGTTTCTGGTGGCCCGCTCTTAGGATTGGCGCCGCACACGGCCACCGGGCCCCCGCATTTATTGTTTACCTGTAGCCGCGAAAATTCCTTGCAGCAGTCGGTCGAGTTGCCCGTTCTTCTCCACTCGTTGAATTGGGCAATGGTTTCTCTCTGCTTTTGTTCTTCGGCGAAGCCCAGACCGATCTGGTACAGCTGCTGCTTGCCGGCTACCTTCAGGCACGGTCACCGCTTTCCTATGCGGCGCAGGTGGTTACGTTGCCGAAGTACGCGATTGCGGTGTAGTTCGATAACCCGCGCCCGCGCGAAGTCACTCGAGCCCCCAGGTGACCTTCACGGTGAAGGTCACCGTTTGGGTGCCCGGTTCCAGCGGCACCGACTGCGGTGCGGCGTCGCGCGTGGACATCTTGGCGCTGTTGTCGTCACGGCTGTTCGCCTCGGAGATGGTGATGACCTTGGTCAGCTTTACCCCGGCGAGCACCGCGTATTGCTCGGCGCGAGCCTTTGCGTCGGCGAACGCGCGTGCCCGGGCGTCGGCGAGCAGCTGCGAATTGTCGTCGATCGCGAAAGACACCGAGCGCAGCCTGGTTTCGTTGCCACCGGCCTTGATTGCGCTGTCCAGCACGCCGGACGCCTTGCTCAGATCCCGCACGACGACGCGCACCGAGTTGCTCGCGCGGTAGCCGACGACGGTGTTGTCTGTGCCGCCCGCGTATTGCGGCTGGATCGAGACGTCGGTGGTGCGCACGTCCTCCTTGGTGGCGCCCGCGCCGACGATGGCATCGGTCATCGCCTTGGCGCGGTCGTTGGCGCGGGAGATCGCGGCCGAGACGTTGTCGGCGGTCACCTCGACGCCGATGTCGGCGTTCAGGATGTCGGGCGCGCCGCGCACCTGCCCGCTGCCGACCACGGTGACTTCGCGCTCGGGTCCCGAATCGGAGCTGCCACAACCGGTCACCACCACGGTGGCCGTCGCGAGTACGGCAACCACCATGGGCCAGTGCGTCATTCGTCGCATAGTCGGCAATTTACGCACCGAACCGGGCACGCCGAGCGCGAACACGCCGAACTAGTTGTGTGCCTCGACCACGGTCTTGATCTTGCCGAGCGTTTCGTTCATGCCGCGGACCAATTCCTCCTCGAACGGCTGCTCGCCGCCGAGCGCGGCATTGATCGACTTGCGGGAAAACCAGCTGACGCCGTTGGGCACGTCGCGCCGCTCGATGAGCCGGGTGCCGTGTTCGGTCGGCTCCAGCGTGTAACTCCAGATCGAGCGGTTCTCGTTGATCTTGAAGGCGAACGCCTGGTTCGGTTCGTACCGCACGATGCGCGCGGTGGTCGGCCAGTATTTCTTGCCGTCGGTGTTCAGGTTGAGCACCCAGGTACCGGCCTTCGGGGTACCGAGCGGCAGCATCCGCACACACTGCGGGCTGAACTCGGGCATCCGCTTCAGGTTCGAGACCACCGCCCACACGCGGTCCGGCGGGGCGGCGATATCGATGGTGGCTTCGAGATTCTTCGGCAACGCTGCCTCCGGGATCCATGCGAGCGAACCGACAGGTTGTCCGGCCGAGCGCGTTTGATGGGTAATGCGCATATTAATCGGGAAGACAGTTGGGTCACATTCCGCATGTTGTCCATCGATCTTGGTAATGGCCAGCGCACAATGCCGGATAGAAGAAGCAAAGACACTGCCTCCAGATATCTTCCGTCCAACGTGAGGTGATCGGCCGTGAACCTGCGCTCCCTCTTACACCGGCGGCATGCCGACCAGGTGCCGCTGCTACCCGCCGACGACTCCGACGGCGGCCCGCCCGCCCGCGGCCCCGCCGCCGAGAAACTCGAGCGGCTGCTCACCCCCAACGAACTCGACCTGATCCGGCACCACATGCTGTGACCCGACTTGTCCGCCACGAGTGAAACACCGACGACACGGTTTGCACCGAGGATTCATACTCGTTAGGTGACTTCACCCGCTGCCACGAAACCGGCCATCCTGAGCGTCGACGACGATCCGGGTGTCTCCCGCGCGGTCGTGCGCGACCTGCGGCGCCGCTACGGCGCCGAATACCGGATTCTGCGCGCGGAATCGGGCGCCCAGGCGCTCGACGCACTGCGTGAGATGAAACTGCGCGGCCAGCCGGTCGCCGTCTTGATCGCCGACTACCGGATGCCGGGCATGGACGGCATCGAATTCCTCGAGCAGGCGATGGACCTGCACCCGTTCGCGCGCCGCGTGCTGCTCACCGCGTACGCCGACACCAGCGCCGCGATCAACGCCATCAACGTGGTCGACCTGGACCACTACCTGCTCAAGCCGTGGGACCCGCCGGAGGAGAAGCTGTATCCGGTGCTGGACGGCCTGCTCGACGCCTGGCGCGGCAGCGAGCACCGGCCGGTGACCGAGACCAAGGTGGTCGGCAACCGCTGGTCACCGCGCTCCTCGGAGGTGCGCGAGTTCCTGGCCCGTAATCAACTGCCCTACCGCTGGTATCTGGCCGACGAGCCGGAGGGCGCGCGGCTGCTGGAGGCGGCGGGCGCCGATCCCGAGCGCTGTCCGGTGGTGATCACCGCGGCGGGCGACACCCTGGTGCAGCCGTCGGACAACGAGCTCGCGCAGAACGTCGGGCTCACCGTCAACGCGACGGGCGACTTCTACGACCTGATCGTGGTCGGCGGCGGGCCGGCCGGCCTCGGTGCCGCGGTGTACGGCGCCTCCGAGGGCCTGCGCACCGTGCTGGTCGAGCGCACCGCCACCGGCGGCCAGGCCGGGCAGAGCTCGCGCATCGAGAACTACCTCGGCTTCCCGGACGGGGTGTCCGGCGGCCAGCTGGCCGACCGGGCGCGGCGGCAGGCCGCGAAGTTCGGCGCCGAGGTGATCACCACCCGCGAGGTGGTCGCGCTGGAGGTGAACGGTTCCGCGCGCACGGTGCGCTTCGCCGACGGCGGCAAGCTCTGCGCGCACACGGTGATCATCGCGACCGGCGTCGACTATCGCAGGCATCCCGCCCGCGGCGTCGACGACTTCACCGGGCGCGGTGTGTATTACGGCTCGGCGATGACCGAAGCCTCCGAATGCGCCGACCGCGACGTCTATATCGTCGGCGGCGCGAATTCGGCGGGCCAGGCGGCGGTGTTCTTGTCGCGCAACGCGAAGACGGTGCATTTGGTCGTGCGGTCCGGCTCGCTGGACAACTCGATGTCGCACTACCTGATCCAGCAGCTCGCACAGCTGCCGAATATCAAGGTGCACACCAATACCGAGGTGATCGCCGCCGACGGCGACGATCATCTGCAACAGATCGTGTTGCGCAACAACGAAACCGGCAACGAGGAAAAGGCCGAGGCCGAGCGCCTGTTCCTGTTCATCGGTGCCGCACCGCAAACCGACTGGCTCGACGGCCTGGTCAAGCGCGACCAGGCCGGTTATGTGCTGGCCGGGCCCGATCTGATGATCGACGGCGCGCGGCCTGCGGGCTGGGAATTGCCCCGTCCGCCACACCATTTGGAAACAAACGTGCCCGGCGTTTTCGTGGCGGGCGACGTGCACGCCGATTCGGCCAAGCGCGTCGCATCGGCGGTCGGCGAGGGTGCGATGGCGGTCATGCTCGTGCACCGGTACCTAGCCTAACCAGGAGGCTGGCAAATGAATTCAACGGAAAACGCGGACCGCAGCAGCCGAGGGGTGTGCGACCCAGCGGAACTGCGCACTCTGTTCCTGTTCGAGAAGCTCAATGACGAACAGCTGGACTGGCTGTGCCGGGACGGGCGCATCGAGACCATCGAGCCCGGGCTGGTCTTCCGCGAGGGCGAACCGGCCACCTGCTTCTACGTGCTGATCGAGGGCGAGGTCGTGCTGACCAAGCTCTCCGGCGGCACCGAGATCGAGCTGGTCCGCACCCAGCACCACGGCGCCTACTCGGGCGCCTGGATGGCGTATATCGGGGACAAGGTCGACCAGACCTACAACGGGTCGTTGAAGGTGACGGTGCCGTCGCGGTTCTTCGTGCTCGACGCCTCGATCTTCGCCGAGATGATGAACGAGTGGTTCCCGATGGCGGTGCACCTGCTGGAGGGTGTGTTCTTCGGCAACCGGAACGCCAACGCGCGGGTCGGCCAGCGTGAGCGGCTGCTCGCGCTCGGCTCGCTGTCGGCGGGTCTCACGCACGAGCTGAACAACCCGGCCGCCGCCGCGGTGCGGGCCACCTCCGGCCTGCGTGAACGGGTCGCCGGCATGCGGCACAAGCTGGCCATGATGGCCGACGGCAAGTTCGACCCCGCATCCCTCGGCGCACTGGTGCGGCTGCAGGAGGAGGCGGCCGCCCAGGTGGCCAAGGCGCCGGAGCTGACGCCGATGGAGGCGGCCGATCGCGAGGACGTGCTCGGCGAGTGGCTGGAAGAACACAACATCGGCGACGCCTGGAGCCTCGCACCGAACTTCGTGCAGGCCGGGTTCGATGTCGACTGGCTGGAGCGGATATCCGCCACCCTCGAGGGCAGCACGGAAAAGGTGTTCGAGGGCGCGATCCGCTGGTTGAACTACACCATCGAGACCGAGCTGATGATGAACGAGATCGCCGACTCGACCACGCGCATCTCGTCACTGGTCAATGCGGCCAAACAGTACTCGCAAATGGACCGGGCACCGTTCCAGGTGGTCGACATCCACGATCTGCTCGACAGCACGCTGGTGATGCTCAGCCGCAAGATCGGTGACGGAGTCGAGGTGGTCAAGGAATACGACCGCTCGCTGCCCCAGGTGCCTTGCTACGCAGCGGAATTGAACCAGGTGTGGACCAACCTGATCGACAACGCGGTCTACGCGATGGGCGGCCAAGGCACGCTGTCGATCCGCACCAGGCACGAAAACGATTGCGCCGTCATCGAAATCGGCGATACCGGCCCCGGCATTCCGGAGGACGTGCGCAGCCGCATCTTCGAGCCGTTCTTCACCACCAAGCCGATGGGCGAGGGCACCGGGCTCGGCCTGGACATCTCGTTCCGGATCGTGGTGAACAAGCACGACGGCGACATCCAGGTCGATTCCGAGCCGGGCAACACCAGATTCACCGTCTGGCTGCCGTTGAACCGCACGCCCGACGATCCGGCGGAGCAGAATCAGCCCGAACCCGAAACCACTTCAGGAGGTCGACGATGACGCAGGAACTCGAGGGCATCGATACCGCGGTGGCGCCGAGCGGTGCGGGCTGCGTGGAATGCGATGCCGCCCAAGGCTGGTGGGTGCATCTGCGCCGCTGCGCGCAGTGCGGCCACATCGGCTGTTGCGATACCTCGCCCGCCCAGCACGCCACCCTGCACGCGAAAGAGACCGGCCACCCGTTCATTCAGAGCTTCGAGCCGGGCGAGGATTGGTACTACAACTTCACGACCGAGGAAATGTACGGCGACGGACCGGAACTCACGCCGCCGACCAGCCACCCGGCCGACCAGGGCACGCCGGGCCCGCGCGGCCGGGTGCCCGCGGACTGGCAGGCACACATCCACTGAAACCCCGCGCACCCGGTACGCTGCACCCGACGTGCCGGGTGCTCCGGTGCTAATCGGACACATATCCACCGGGGAAAGCACGGTATGAAGCGAACTTCCGCCATCGTCCTGGTCACCGGGACGGTGGCTTTGCTGCTGGCAGGCTGCGGCCAGTCCTCGAACGATGCCAGCGACGCGAACGGACTGCGCAAGGGCGACTCTGCCACGAGCGCGACCTCGGCGGCAGCGAAGCCGTCGACACCGGCCGCCGCGTCGAGCACGGGCACGCCGGCCAGCGCGCCGACGGCAGAGCTGCCGAGCGCTCCCGTCTCCACCGATCCGGCCAAGACCACCTGCGGTGAATTCAAGAAGCTGGACTCCGAGGCGGAGAAGGCCGTGATCGAGCAGATCCTGGCGGCCAACCCGGACAGCAAGTTCACGGGCAGCCCGAATGTCGCGCTCGGCACGGCGAAACTGGTCTGCCTGTCCGGCAGCGTGGCCGAGACGCCGGTTGCCCAGGCCGCCGGGATCGTGCCCAAGACCAAGTAGCTCCCGCCATCCCCGGCCCCCACCCTGCGTCGGCGCGGCAGAATGGCACGGTGGCAGAACTCGCGCTCACCGCTCGGCTCAATCCCTCCGCCGCCGACGCCCGCCGTGGCGTGGTGCGGCTGCATCCGGAGGCGCTGACCGCGCTCGGGTTGCGTGAGTGGGACGGCATCGCGCTGGTCGGTGCGCGGCGCACCGCGGCGGTGGTCGGGGTGGCCCCGGCGGACACCCCGGCCGGGGTCGCGCTGCTCGATGACGTGACGCTGTCCAACGCGGGCCTGCGCGAGGACGCGACGGTGGTCGTCGCGCCGGTAACCGTGTACGGCGCCAAGCAGATCTCGGTGAGCGGCTCGGTGCACGCCACCCGCACCATCCCGGCGGCGACGCTGCGCCAAGCGCTGCTCGGCAAGGTGGTGACCGTCGGCGACACGGTCTCGCTGCTGCCCCGCGATCTCGGCCCGGAGATCAGCTCCGCCGCTGCCTCCCAAGCACTTTCGCGCACCTTCGGCATCGCGTGGACCACCGAGTTGCTCACCGTCACCGCGACCGATCTGCGCGGCCCGGTCAGCGTGCAGCCGAACACCGCGGTCGTCTGGGGCGCCGGGGTGGTCGCGGCCAGGGACGCCGCCGACCGGGCGCTGGCGGGCAGCCCGATCCCCGCGGGCGCGGCCGCCCGCGGCGCGACCGAGGCGGCCGCGTTCGACGGCGCGGCGGCCGCGAACGGCGCCCCGGACGGCCGGAGCGCGGCCGTCCGGGATACCGATCCGCAGATCACCGTCAAGGATCTGGCGGGTGCGCACAGCCAGGCGACGAAACTCGCGGAGTGGCTCAGCCTCGCCCTCGACGAGCCCGAATTACTCAAAACCCTCGGCGCCACACCGCGTCTCGGCGTCTTGATCACCGGCCCGGCCGGCGTGGGCAAGGCCACCCTGGCCCGCGCGGTCACCGCGCCGCGCCGACTGGTCGAGCTGGACGGCCCGACGATCGGGGCCGCCGAGAGCGGCACCAGGCTGCGCGCGGTGGCCGAGGCGGTGGCCAACGTCTGTTCCGGCCAGGGCGGCATCCTGCTGATCACCGATATCGACGCGTTGCTGCCCGCGCAGGCCGAGCCGGTCGCCACGCTCATCCTCGATCAGCTGCGGGCCGCGGTCGCGGAGCCGTGCGTCGCCTTCCTCGCCACCACGGCGCACCCCGCCGGGATCGACCCCCGGCTGCGCGCGCCCGACCTATGCGACCGCGAACTCGCCCTCGCGCTGCCCACCGCCCCGGTGCGCAAGTCGCTGCTGGAGCAGTTGCTGCGTAAAGTCCCGACGGCCGAGCTGAAGCTCGACGAGATCGCCGCGCGCACACCGGGATTCGTGGTGTCCGACCTGGCCGCACTGTGCCGGGAGGCGGCGCTGCGGGCCGCGTCGCGGGCCAGCAGGGGCCACACCGATCCGCAACTGACCCAACCGGATCTGGTCGACGCGCTGAAAGTGATTCGGCCGCTGTCGCGTTCGGGCATGGACGAGCTGGCCATCGGCAGCCTCACGCTGGACGAGGTCGGCGACATGGTGGAGACCAAGCAGGCGCTGACCGAAACGGTGTTATGGCCACTGCGGCACCCGGATTCGTTCGCCCGCCTCGGCATCGACCCGCCGCGTGGCGTGCTGCTCTACGGTCCGCCCGGCTGCGGCAAGACCTTCCTGGTGCGGGCGCTGGCGAGTACCGGCCAGCTCAGCGTGCACACGGTGAAGGGCGCCGAGCTGATGGACAAGTGGGTCGGCTCCTCCGAACGCGCGGTGCGCGAATTGTTCCAGCGCGCACGCGATTCCGCGCCGTCGCTGATCTTCCTCGACGAGGTGGACGCGCTGGCGCCGCGGCGCGGCCAGAGCGGCGACTCCGGCGTCGGCGACCGGGTGGTCGCCGCGCTGCTCACCGAACTCGACGGGGTGGAACCGCTGCGCGATGTGGTGGTGCTCGGCGCGACCAACCGGCCGGAGCTGATCGACCCGGCGCTGCTACGGCCAGGCCGGTTGGAGCGGCTGGTCTTCGTGCCGCCGCCGGACAGCGCGGCCCGGCTGGAGATCCTGCGGACGGCCGGGCGCTCGGTGCCGCTGGCCCGCGACGTCGACCTCGCCGCGCTGGCCCGCAAGCTCGACGGTTACTCCGCGGCCGACTGCGCGGCGCTGCTACGAGAGGCCGCGCTCACGGCGATGCGCCGCGACCTCGACGCCGCCGACGTCACCGCGGCCGATGTGGCGGCGGCCCGCGCGACCGTCCGGCCGTCGCTGGACGCACTGCAGGTCGAGTCGCTGCGCCGGTACGCGGAGACGCGGGGCCAGCCGACGGGCAACGAAGGCCGGTACCTCTAACGATTGCCGACCGGATGGCAAACGCACTGTAAACCGCAGCTTTCTGGCATTTCACCCATTTCGACATGCGCCCGCGAAGTGATGGCAATCACAGAATCGCAGGTCGCGCGCAGGTATGTTCGGCACGTGCGGCGGATGGGTGATGCGTTCGACGCGGTCACGGCCTTCTTCGGAGCCGCGGTCGCGGGTGTGACGCTGTTCCTGCCGGTCACCTTCTCCTCGATCCGGGAGAGCACGCCGTATCAGATCACCAACCTGTGGGACAGCGTGCCGCGCGGCGCGGCCATCGGCGTGATCGTCGCGGTCGCGGTCGCGGTGCTGGTCGGCACCGCCTTCCGCCCGGCCACCGCATGGGCGGTCGCCCTGCTCGGCACCATCGCGCAGCTGGTGAATCACGTTGTCGGCCGCCATGTTTCGTCCGCCGACATGCTCACCACGCAGAACTACGTGGACGCGGCGTGCGCCGGGATCCTGCTCGGCGGGCTCGGCGTCGCCGCGCTGCGCAAGCCGGTGCTCGCCGGCGGCTACGCGCTCGGCTGTGCCGGGTTCTTCGTGTTCAGCGACCTCGCGGACTTCCTCGACATCGAGGACGACCCGTTCGACGTGCTGGAGACGCCGCCGAGCTGGCTGATCGGGCTGACGATGGTGCTGCTGGTGCTCAGCACCCTGCGGAATCGGAGCAAGGCGGGCGAGCCGGAGCCCGCGCGGTTGTCCATCGACCTTCCGGTGGCGCCGATCCTCGCGGCGATGGTGCTGGCCCTGGTGATCCTCGCTGTCACCGAATGGCTGCAACGGCAATACACCAACGCGCCCGCGATCAATCACGCGGTCGATATCGGGCTGACCGCCGCCGCCACCGTGTTCGCCGCGACCGCGGCGGCCATGCTGCTGCCCGGCCGCGACGGCTACGGCGTGTATCTCGCGGTCAGTTTGACGGCGGTCGCCGACGCCTTCGGGTATGCCGCCCGGCCCGGCTGGAGCGTCTGGGTGTTGCTCGCGCTCACCGCCGTCGGCCTGTTCGCCGGTGCCCGGCGGCCCTCGGTGCCGCTGGCCGTCGCCCTGCTGGCAAGCATCGCCGTCTTCGCGATCAGCACGCCGCCGGACGCGAACTGGATCCTCTTCTCCCTCGGCAGCGCGGCGCTCGCGGTCACCGCGGGCTACTGCTGCGCCACCGCCCGGCCGCAGTTCGCCCCGAGCGGCGTGCTCGCGCTCGCCGCCCTCTACCTGCCGACGGTCATTTCCGTGCTGCCCGACGACACCAAGAGCTGGCACGTGACCGACGACGCGGCGCACGACACCACACCCGGCCGTGCCGCACTGGCGATCGTGCTCGGCAGCGCGGTCGGCCTTGCCGTGCTGCACCACTTCCGACCGCGCGGCCGACCAGAATCGACCGACCCCGCCAGCGACGAAGCGTTAGCGGACATATAGCCCCAGTGGCGTCATGTACCCGACGCCATACCCGACGAGGACGCGGAAACCCCAGGCTCCACGTAAGATTGTCCCGCACCACCCCGCCGCCCCTACCCGACGGAGTGCAGTTTGCTCGCAATCCTGCTCGCCCTAGCCGCAGCCGCGCTCGTCGCACCGCTGTGGGTAAAGGCGCTGGGACGCAACGCTTTCTACGTGCTTGCCCTGGTCCCGCTCGGCGGCCTGGTCTGGGTCGTCGCGAATTGGGGTAGCACACAGCGGGTTCGGCTGGCGTGGGCGCCGAGCATCGAGATGAACATCGATCTGCGGTTCGACTCGCTCGCCGCGATCATGTCGGCGCTGGTGCTCGGCATCGGCGCGCTGGTGCTGTGCTACTGCGCGAGTTACTTCGAGGACGACGAGCCGCGCCTCGGTGTTTTCGCGGCCGAGATGGTCGGCTTCGCCGGGGCCATGTTCGGCCTGGTGACCAGCGACAACATGCTGCTGCTCTTCGTGTTCTGGGAAGTGACGACGGTGCTGTCGTTCCTGCTCGTCGGCCACAACGCCGAGCAGGCGAACAGTCGGCGCGCGGCCATCCAGGCGCTGCTGGTCACCGCCGCGGGCGGGCTGGCGATGCTGGTCGGGTTGATCATCCTCGGCGAGACCAACCACAGCTACCTGCTCTCCGACCTGCTGGCGCAGGCGCATCCGCCGCACGGGCTCGCGGTGAACGTCGCGGTGGTGTTGATCCTGATCGGCGCGCTCAGCAAGTCCGCCGTGGTGCCGCTGCACTTCTGGCTGCCCGGCGCGATGGCGGCGCCGACCCCGGTCAGCGCGTATCTGCACGCCGCGGCCATGGTGAAGGCCGGTGTGTATCTGGTGGCGCGGCTGGCGCCGGTGTTCGCGGAGAACCCGGTCTGGCATCCGCTGGTGCTCACCCTCGGCGTGGCGTCGATGCTGCTCGCCGGGTTGCGGTCGCTCGAGGTGGTCGATCTGAAGCTGGTGCTGGCCTTCGGCACGGTGAGCCAGCTCGGCTTCCTGATCGTGCTGGTCGGCATCGGCACGCCCGACGCGGCGCTCGCCGGGGTGGCGATGATCGTGGCGCACGCGATGTTCAAGGCCTGCCTGTTCATGGTGGTCGGGATCATCGATCACGGGGCGGGCACCCGGGATCTGCGCCGGCTCTCGGGGCTCGGCCGCCGCGCCCCGGTGCTGTGCGGCATCGCGATACTCGCCGCGTTGAGCATGGCCGGGATTCCGCCGCTGGTCGGGTTCGTCGGCAAGGAAAGCGCGCTGGGCGCGATCCTGGACGCCGATACCCTCGCCGGGCCCGCGCGGGTGGCGCTCGCGGTCGGCGTGGTGCTCGGGTCGATGCTGACCGTCGGCTACAGCATTCGCTTCGTCTGGGGTGCCTTCGCGGACAAGCCGGGGATTGCGCGACCGACCGCGCACGGCGCGCATCGGGTGCGCAGGGTTTCCGACTACGCCGCCGAAAGTACCGGGCCGACAACGGATTCCGATGATGGATCGCACGGCGTCGAAGACGGCGGCTGGCACGCGCCGAGTGCGTTGTTCCTGGCCGCGCCCGCGGTGCTCGCGGTGGCGAGCCTGGCCGCCGGTCTGGCGGCGCCGGGCACGGATCACCTGCTGAGCCCTTACGCGGAAACGTTTTCCGAGGATCTGCTGTCCTATCTGTCGCTGTGGCACGGCTTTACCGTCCCGCTGGCGCTGACGGTCGCGATCATCGCAGGCGGTTTCGCGCTGTTCCGGCTGCGTGATCGCCTCCGCGATCCCACCCGGCCGCGGCTCGGCAACGCGGACCGGGCCTACGACGCGGCGCTGCGCGGCATGGATCAGCTGTCGCTGCGGATGACCGGCGCGGTGCAGCGCGGGTCGCTGCCGCTGAGTCAGGCGACGATCCTCGGCACGCTGATCATCCTGCCGACCGTGCTGCTCGCCCTGGGCACCCGCACCGGAGTGCGACTGCGACTGTGGGATTCGCCGTTGCAGGCGGTGATCGGCGGGATCCTGATCGCGATGGCGCTCGGCGCGACGGTGCTGCGCAACCGATTGGCCAGCGTGCTCGTGGTCGGGGTCACCGGCTACGGCTGCGGCGTGATCTTCGCGCTGCACGGCGCGCCCGATCTCGCGCTGACCCAATTCCTGGTCGAGACACTGACTTTGGTCATCTTCGTACTGGTGTTGCGCGCGTTCCCGGCGGAGATCGAGGCAGGCCGGGCGACCCCGTTCAAGGCGCGCCGGGCGGTGCTGGCCGCGCTGGTCGGCACGGCCGTCACGGTGCTCGGCGCGTTCGCCGTCGCCGCCCGCACCGCCGAGCCGATCTGGCACCGAATCCCCGACGCCGCTTACCAATTCGGTGGCGGCAAGAACGCCGTCAACGTGCTGCTCGTCGACGTCCGCGCGTGGGACACGCTCGGCGAGATCTCGGTGCTCGTGGTCGCCGCGACCGGCGTCGCCTCGCTGGTGTTCCGCAGCCGCCGCTTCGGCAGCGCCCCGCGCGCCGCCGATTCGCCGAACTACGACCCGGACCTGGTGAGCTGGCTGCCCGCCGGACGGCTGGTCGATCGCGCGGACCGCTCGATGGTCATGCAGATCACCACCCGGCTGGTGTTCCCGACCATCATGGTGCTGTCGGTGTACTTCTTCTTCTCCGGCCACAACGCGCCGGGCGGCGGTTTCGCGGGCGGGCTCACCGCCGGGCTCGCGCTGACCTTGCGCTATCTCGCCGGTGGCCGGTACGAACTCGGCGAGGCGCTGCCGGTCGACGCGGGCCATCTGCTCGGGGCCGGACTGGCCTTGGCCGCCGGAACCGCGGTCGGGTCACTGTTTTTCGGCGTGCCCCCGCTGTCCTCGGCGATCTTCGAAGTGACGCTGCCGCTGCTCGGCCACGTCAAGCTGGTGACCGCGCTGTTCTTCGATCTCGGCGTCTACCTGATCGTCGTCGGCCTGGTGCTCGACGTGCTGCGCAGCCTCGGCGCGCGACTCGACAGCGAGCTCGCGGTCAGCGAAACCTCCTCGACCGCTGGAGGTTCCGTCGAATGACCGCCAACCTCACGCTGCTGATCGTGATCGGGGTCCTGGTCGCCTGCGGGGTGTATCTGATCCTGGAGCGCGCGGTGTCGAAGATGCTGCTCGGCATGATCCTGTTCGGCAACGCGGTGAACCTGCTGATCATCACCCTCGCGGGCCCGGACGGCCGCGCGCCGATCCAGGGCCAGACCGACACCACGCACCGGGACACGGCCGACCCGCTCGCGCAGGCGATGGTGCTCACCGCGATCGTGATCACCATGGGCCTCGCCGCGTTCGTGCTTGCGCTGGCCTATCGCTCCTACACCATCACCACCACCGACGATGTCGAGAACGACCAGGAAGACGTCGATATCGCCCGCAGGCGCGAGCGAGAGGACCCGGAAGATTGAACCTCTCCCCCGGCCTGCTGCCGATCCTCATGCCACTACCCGTGCTGGTGCCGCTGCTCGCGGCGGCGGGCACGCTGGTCTTCGGCCGCAGGCCACGGACCCAGCGCACGTTCATGCTCGGCGCGCTCACCGCCGTCGTCGTCATCTGCGGGCTGCTGCTGTATCTGGCCGACCGCGACGGCACCACCGCATTGCAGGTGGGCAACTGGGAGACGCCGATCGGCATCACGCTGGTGGTGGACCGGCTGTCCGCGGGGATGCTGCTGGTCTCCTCGATCGTGCTGCTCGCCGTCGCGCTCTACGGTTCCGGCCAGAACATTCGCGACGGCGACGAGCGGCAGCCGACCTCGATCTATCGGCCCACCTATCTGGTGCTGACCGGCGGTGTCTCGGCCGCGTTCCTGGCCGGTGACCTGTTCAACCTGTTCGTCGGCTTCGAGATCCTGCTGGCCGCGTCGTTCGTGCTGCTCACCGTCGGCGGCACCGAGGAACGGATCCGCGCGGGGGTGTCCTATGTGATGGTCTCGATGCTGGCGTCGCTGATCTTCCTGACCGGCATCGGCATGACCTACGCGGCCACCGGCACGTTGAACCTGGCGCAGCTGGCCCAGCGGTTCGGTGCGGTGCCGGAGGGCACCCGCACGGCCATCTACGCGGTGCTGCTGGTGGCGTTCGGCATCAAGGCGGCGGTGTTCCCGCTGTCGAACTGGCTGCCCGACTCCTACCCCACCGCGCCCGCGCCGGTGACCGCGGTGTTCGCCGGCCTGCTCACCAAAGTCGGTGTGTACGCGATCATCCGGACGCACTCGCTGCTGTTCCCCGGCGGTGAGTTCGACTCGATCCTGCTGGTGTGCGGGTTGCTCACCATGCTGGTCGGCATCTTCGGCGCGATCGCGCAGAGCGATATCCGGCGACTGTTGTCGTTCACCCTGGTCAGCCACATCGGGTACATGATCTTCGGCGTCGGGCTGGCCAGCACGGCCGGGCTGTCCGGCGCGGTTTTCTATGTGGCGCACCACATTCTGGTGCAGACGGCACTGTTCCTGGTGGTCGGCCTGATCGAGCGGCAGGCGGGCTCGACCTCGCTGCGCAGGCTCGGCGGGCTGGCGACGGCGAGTCCGCTGCTGGCCGTGCTGTTCCTGATTCCCGCGCTGAATCTCGGTGGCATTCCGCCGTTCTCGGGGTTCATCGGCAAGGTCGCGCTGTTGCAGGCGGGCGCGGATGACGGCAGCGTGCTGGCCTGGACGCTGGTGGCGGGGTCGGTGCTCACCAGCCTGCTCACGCTGTACGCCATCGCGCGGGTGTGGAGCAAGGCCTTCTGGCGGCCGCGGGTGGAGGCGCCCGAGGGACACCTCACCGCCGCGAAAACTCCGTCGCTGATCGAGGATTCGACGGACGTGCTCTACGACGAGCGCCCGCACCCCGGCCGGATGCCGCTGTTGATGGTCGGTTCGACGGCGGCGTTGGTCGCTGTCGGGCTCAGCCTGACGGTGCTCGCGGGTCCGATCCTGCGCATCGCCGACCGGGCGGCCGCGGATCTGCGCGATCCCGGCGTGTACATCACTGCGGTGCTTGGCAATTCGCCTCCGGCGCCGGGAGCGGATAAATGAGCGGGGTGAGTCGCGAGACGGTCGTGCGGGTCGGCGTGCTGAGTTGGCTGACCGTTGTCTGGGTCGCGCTGTGGGGCGATCTCAGCATCGCCAACGTGCTGGCCGGGCTTGCGGTGGGCGCGCTGATCATGGTGGCGCTGCCGCTGCCCCGGGTGCCGGTCAACGGGCGGCTGCATCCGCTGTCGCTGGTCGAATTGATCGTGGTGGCCGCGTATTACGCGATCGAATCCAGTCTGCAGGTGGCGTGGTTCGCGATCCGGCCCGCGCCGCCGCCGGTCTCCGGGGTGCTGCGCGTCTACTTGAGCACCAAATCCGATCTGGTGCTCGTGCTGTGCACCGACCTGCTCAACCTGATCCCGGGCACCATGGTGCTGGAGATCGATCGGCGGCGCTGCGTCGTCTACGTGCACGTGCTCGACGTGAGCAGCGACGCGGCGGTGGACAAGTTCTACCGGACCACCCGGCGCCTGGAGAAGCTGCTCATCTCGTCGTTCGAGCGCCACTCCGAATGGCGCTCCACCCCGGCCAGGCCGCCGGAGGTGGCGCCGTGACCGTTGTCGCCATCATCGCGGGCGTGCTGCTGACGGCCGCCGCCGTGATCACCAGCTATCGCATTCTGGCCGGGCCGAGCACCCTGGACCGGATCGTCGGCATCGACTCGCTGATGGCCATCGCCGCCTCCGGGCTGGCCGTCTGGGCCGCCTACAGCGAGGACACCACGATCATTCCGGCGATCATCGCGCTGGCCCTGGTCGGCTTCCTCGGCTCGGCCGCCGTCACCCGCTTCCGCGTGAAGGACGAACAGTGAACCCAATGCTGCTGAAACGACCGGCATTCCGACCCGGAGGCAACCGATGACCTTGTGGCAGTGGATCTCCGGCGCACTCATCCTCTTCGGCGCCACCCTGGCCCTGACCGCATCGATCGCGATCGTGCGCTTCCCCGACACCCTCACCCGCATGCACGCCGCCACCAAACCCCAAGTGATCGGCCTGATCCTGGTCCTGGCAGGCGCAGGCATCGAACTATTCGGCCACGGCAACGTCTGGGCCCTAGTCCTCGTCGGCCTCTTCACCCTACTAACCGCCCCGGTAGTAGCCCACCTCATCAGCCGCACCGCCTACCGCGAACAAAGCCACCGAGACGGCCTACTCACCGTCAACGAACTCGGCGACAGCATCGACTGAGCTCGGCCATTCGATTTCTACCGAAACGCGAAGATCTATCTCGGTCGTAGCGGACTATGCACTGGGAGCCTGACACTCCGGGCGTGCGGAAGGGATCAGCCATGCGAGTCGTACCCATAGTGGACGAATGACACCGCAGCACTGCGAACCTCAGCGCGAGGCGGTCTCGACCTCGCGCTGTGACGCTGTGGTCTGGCGTTGGCCTGCGAACCAGGTGGCGTGGAAGGCGGCGGCCAGGCCTGCGAGCAGGGCGAGGATGACTGTGCCTGCGAGGACTGGGTATTCGGCCATCGAAACCGGTAGGTAGCGGTAGGACAGTAGGAGGATGGCGAGGACTGCGGTGCCGCCGACGACGAGGCGGATGCGGAACCAGCCCCAGCCGCGCTCGGGATCGCGGAGCGCCGATTCGACGGTCAGGCACAGCACCGCGCCCGCGACGAGGTCGATGCCGTAGTGGTAGCCGAAGCCGAGGGTCGCGGTGACGGTGGCCAGCAGCCAGAACGCGCCGCCCCAGCGCACCAGGCTGGGTGCGGGGCCGCCGTCGGTGTCGCGACGGGTGTGCAGGAACACCGACAGTGCCCAGGCGGTGTGCATGGACGGCATGCAGTTGCGCGGTGTCGCCGAATCGAACGGCATCGGCATCGGGTTGCGGTCCAGTGGCGGCACCACGCTCGGCCAATAGTTGCCCAGTTGCAGCCCGTGCCCGTCCGCGCCGAACGCGAACATCGGCCCGACCACCGGGAAAATCACATAGACGATCGGGCCGACCAGCCCGAGCACCAGGAACGTGCGCACCAGATAGTGGGTCGGCCACCGGCCGCTGGACACCACCCGGCGCAGCTGCCACACCGCCACCACGATCGCCGCGACCGGCAACTCGATGTAAACCCAGTGCAGCACCCCGTAGACGACCGGGCCGAGCACGTCGAGCACCCGACCCATCACCCAGGACGGATCGCCCAGCGCGTGATCGGCCAGCAGCACATATTCGTCGAGCACCGTCGGCCTGCTCATGACTGTCACGTGCAACCACACGTCGCCGACCTTGGTGGCGAGGATGAGCAGCGCACCGAGCGCGGCGGCGTGCAGCGCGTTGCGCCGTTCGGTGCCGTCCCAGCGCAGCCAGGCGAACACCGCCAGCCCGGTGAGCACGATCACCGGACCGTTGCCGATCGCGAACGACTCTCCGGCCAGCAGCCGGACACCCAACCACACCAGGTCGATGGCCACGGCCACACTCAGCGCGATGATCCGGCGGCGCGCCGAAATGCCAACCAGCGCAAGGACCAAGCCCGCCCACGGCACCGACATCGATTTGGGGGTGCCGACGTAGTCCTGCCATAGGCTGCCGAGCGGGCCCTGGAACCCTTCGCGCATGGCCACGATTTGCAGCGCGATCAGCAGTACCGGCACCGCGGTGACGCCCGCCGCGACCCATACCCGGGTCGGCGGCACACGCAACCGAGGAGCGGCACTTCCTACTCTGGGTCCCGGGTCTTCGACAAGCACTCGACCATAGTAAACGGGGGGTGAACGCCATCCCACTGGCCGACTGAACAGTGGGCAACCGAACCCACCGGGGAATTATTGCTCGAGCTCCTTGACCAGCGCGTCTACCACCGCGACCAGGTCACCTTGCGCTGCGGCGGCGACTTTTCGCTGCCGCTGGTATGACGCACCTCGCTCCGGGATCTCCGCGACGAACGCCAATTCGTCCGCGCAGCCGAGCCGTTTCGCGGTCGGCTCCAACCGGTTCAGCAGATCGGTCACGTCGTCGGTGACCAGTCGCTCGTTGCTCTTGTCATCGACGATGACGATCGCGTCCAGCCCGTAGCGGGCAGCACGCCACTTGTTCTCCTGCGCGTGCCACGGCGGCAGCGACGGCAGCGTCTCGCCCTCCTCGAGCCTGCGGTCCAAGTCGACGATCAGGCAGTGGATCAGCGCGGCCATCGCCGCCAGCTCGGCGCGCGTCGACACCCCATCGCACACCCGGACTTCGATCGTCCCCCACTTCGGCGCCGGCCGGATGTCCCAGTGCATCCCGCCGAGCTGCTCGAACACCCCCGTCTTGAACTGGTCGTGCACGAAATGTTCGAACCCCTGCCAGTTTTCGAATTGAAACGGCAGACCGGCCGTGGGTAGCTGCTGGAACATCAGCGTCCGGTTGCTGGCGTAGCCCGTGTCGGCGCCCGCCCACATCGGCGAGGACGCGGATAGCGACAGCAGATGCGGGTAGTGGATCAGCAGCGCGTTCAGGATCGGAAAGACCTTGTCCCGGTGCGAAACTCCGACGTGCACGTGCACGCCCCAGATCATCATCTGCCGGCCCCACCACTGGGTGCGCTCGATCAGCTCGTCGTAATGCTCCGAACGGGTCAGCTGTTGCGCCGACCACTGGGCGAACGGATGGGTGCCCGCGCAGAACAGGTCGACTCCGAGCGGGTCGGCGGCGCGCCGGACCGCGTCCATGGTGCCGCGCAGATCATCGACCGCCTCGCCGACGGTCTCATGCACGCCGGTGACGAGCTCGACCGTATTGCGCAACAGCTCCTTGGTCACCTGCGGGGTGCCATCGTGCGCGTGTAGATCACCCAACGAATCGAACACCGCCGCAGCGGTATTCGATAGATCGCGGCTCACCTTGTCGACGAGTGCGATCTCCCACTCGATACCTATGGTGGGCCGGGGCGATCCATGGAAGGGAACGTGTTCTCTGCCTGCCCCGGCCATATCGGCTCCTGCGCTACTGGATCACACCGCAGGCAACGCGGCCGCCCGCGTCGCCTGTCGCTAGCGTCGTATCATCCGGGCCGGCAACGCCGTCGGCCCGGAGGTATCGGTTCGGGATGTTGCCGAAGTTGTCGGCGTCGGCGTGGATCATCAACGCCTTGTTCTTCAGATCGTCGAGCGTCAGCGCGTCGGTGGTGGTGACCAGCTTGGCGGTGCCGTCCGAGCGGACCTCGAGCGAGGTGAGATCGCCGCTGGCCGGGTGCGTGTTCGCGCTACCGACCTGCAGATGGCCACCGGCGGAAAGGAAGTCGCCGGACGGGCCGCCGGTCGGCGCGACCGAGTTGGCCTCGCACTTGCCGATCGAGTGCACGTGCAGGCCGTGGAAGCCCGGGCGCAGGCCGTGCGCCTCGACGGTGAACTGCAGGTGGTTACCGTCCTTGACGATGTTCGCGGTGGCGACCGAGGCGCCCGCGGCGTCCTTCAGGTCGACCTTCACGCCCGTGTTCGCCTCGGCACTGCCGGTTTCCTTGCCGGATTCGCTCGCGGGCGGGGCGGCGGCACCGCTCCACACCGGCGGGGTCGTCCCCTGCACGTCACTCGACTCCTGACTGTTGGTGCAGCCTGCGAGGCCGAGGACCGCGATCGCGAGCACCGGGGTCACAGTCCGCCAGGACGGGCGACGAGTTGTGGACGGGGCCATCGGGGAACTCCTTTATGAGTACCGAGTTTACGAAGTTTACGAGTAAAGCTGGGTGGACACGTTCGTTACCGGACAAGATGATGCCACGTCCGCCGTGTCGCGCCGTGACAGGCCCGTTCAGCGGCACGTCGCCAGTTGACGCGGCCAGGTCGCCAGTTGTCAGTTGCCCGTCACGATGACGGTGACCCCGGGCGAGGACTCGCCCAATCCGCTCGATTTCGGTTCCGCGGTGATGCCGAGCTGCTGCGCGATGGCTTGGCCCGCCTCTTTGTCGCCGGGCGAATTGCCGTAGTACACGGTGGTTTTCGGGATATTCGCGCCGGGGTAGTTGCCGGTCTCGACGACATTCCAGCCGTCGGCGGTGAGCTGGCCCGCGGTCTTGCCGGCCAGCCCGACGATCATGCTGTTGTTCAGCACGGTCACCGGAACCGCCTTGGCGGCGGCCGTGGTGGTCGCCGGAGTCGTGGTCGTCGGCGTGGTGGTCGCCGCGGACGACGGGGCGACACTCGTGGACGACGCGGCGTCCGGGGTCTTCGCGGGCGTGGTGGCCGCGGGCACCTGCGGTACCGGCTTGGCGCTGGTCGAGGTGGCCGACTCCGCGGGACCGGATCCTGAGCTGTCGGCATCGGACTTCGACAGCGACATCGCCCCAAGGCCACCGAACACGATGGCCAGTGCGATCAACACCATCGCCAACGCTCGCAATGGCGGCCCACCGGAGGTGGGATTCGGGTAGCTCACCTAGTCGAGCCTAGCCCGGTCATACCTGGAATCCGAGCCGTCGCGCGGCCCTGGCCTTTTGCCTGCTCGCCCGCAGCCTGCGCAGCCGCTTGACGAGCATGGGGTCGGCGGCGAGCGCCTCCTGCCGATCCACCACGGTGTTGAGCACCTGGTAGTACCGAGTGGGCGACATGCCGAACAGCTCCCGGATGGCTTCTTCCTTGGCCCCCGCGTACTTCCACCACTGGCGCTCGAAGGCCAGGATGTCGTGTTCGCGACGGCTCAGGCCGTCGCTGTCGCCGGTCGTTTCCGCTGCCGTGACATCGTCGCTCGCGGAAGGGTCGCCCTGGATCGCGGAAAAGTTCCGTGCCGCTGCGCCGTCCATCTTGCTCCCTCGCCGAGTTACCACCAGACGAAAAATGGTGCTTGTACGTCGCGGATCATTCAACCACGAGAGCGTGGGATCGCCGGGGGTACGGCGCGGCGTGTTCCCTACCTGCCGGTAGGCGTGTCGCGGGAAGGTTGCCGCCCCCGCACGGTCGGCGACCGGGCGGCGCGGCAATAATTGGTCCCATGGCTATCCTCCCGATCGTGATCGTCGGCGACCCGGTTCTGCACAACCCGACCGAGCGGGTCACCCATTCACCGGAGGAATTGGCCGAGCTCATCGCGGATATGTACGACACGCTCGACGCCGCGCACGGTGTCGGCCTCGCGGCCAATCAGGTCGGCGTGCCGCTGCGGCTGTTCGTCTACGACTGCCCCGACGTCGCGTCGGACGGCACCGCTACCCGACGCCGCGGCGCGGTGATCAACCCGGTCCTGGAGACCTCGGCGATCCCGGAGACCATGCCGGACCCGGACGACGACGAAGAGGGCTGCCTGTCGGTGCCCGGCGAGCAGTATCCGACCGGTCGTGCCGAATGGGCCAAGGTCACCGGCACCGACGAGCACGGCAACCCGGTCGAGATCGAGGGCAAGGATTTCTTCGCCCGCATGCTGCAGCACGAGGTCGGGCACCTGGACGGCTTCCTCTACGTGGACGTGCTGATCGGGCGCAATGCCCGGGCGGCGAAGAAGGCGATCAAGCGCAACGGTTGGGGCACACCGGGACTCAGCTGGATTCCCGGGACTGTCGCGGATCCGTTCGGCCATGACGACTGACCCGGATTTTCCGGAGATCCCGCTCGGCCGCCGCGTGGTGCTGCGTTATCGGCTGCCCGCCGGTTATCCACAGCCACTCACCGATGTGATCGGCGAACTGGTCTCGCTGGATCCGCCGACCGTGCGCGGGGCCGACGGGCAGGTCGTTTCGGTGACGCCGGATCGGGTGGTCGCGTTGAAAGCGGTGGGGCCCAGGCCGATTCGTACTCGCGAGATCAGGTCGCTGGAAGCCGCGGCGGCGGATGCCTGGCCCGGCATCGAGCACACCTGGATCGACGGGTGGTTGGTGCGCGCCGGGCACGGGTACACCGGTCGCGCGAATTCCGCTGTGCCGCTGGGTGGTTCCGACGGGCCCGCCGTGGTGACGCCGGCGGCGATCCACCGCATCGGCGAGTGGTACACCGAGCACGGGTTGCCGCTACTGCTCGTGTTGCCCGATCGACTGGCTCCCATCCCGCCGGGGTGGGACAGTTGGAGCGAGACCATCGTGCTGGCCATCGACATCGAGAATTTCGTGCTCCCACAGGGGCCTTCGATGGTGCGCGTCGCCGGCACACCGGACGACGCCTGGTTGGACTTGAACCGGTATGAAGGCGAAGCGCCGACACCGCAACGACTTTCGGCGCGGGAACCGGATGTCGAGGTGTTGACCGCCGTGCGCGACGGCGAGCTCGGGTTCGCCTCGCTCGGCGTGCCGACGCCGATCGCGATCGGTCGCGGCGCGGTAACCACGGCGCCGGACGGGCGGCGGTGGGTCGGACTCACCTGTGTGGCGGTGGGCGCGGAGCATCGCAGGAAAGGGCTCGGTTCGCTGGTGTGCGCCGAGCTGATCCGGTGGGGTCACGCGCGCGGTGCGACGCACGCGTACCTTCAGGTCGAGGCCGGAAACAGTGGCGCCCTCGCGCTGTATCGCGAGCTGGGTTTCGTCGAACACCACATGTATCGGTACGCATCCCCGACGAACCACCCCCACCGGTCCGCCGGCCTCCGGTAAAACGGAGTCATATCCCTACGAAGGAAGGCCGCTGTGCGCCTCGCCACCTGGAACGTCAATTCGATCCGCTCCCGGCTCGACCGGGTGGCGGAGTTTCTGGACCGCCAGGACATCGACGTGCTAGCGATCCAAGAGACGAAGTGCCGCGACGACCAGTTCCCGTTCGAGCGGTTCGACGAACTCGGTTACGAGGTCGCCCATCTCGGCATCAACCAGTGGAACGGCGTCGCCATCGTCTCCAGGGTGGGTCTGAAAGATGTGGAGTTCGCCTTCCCGAACCAGCCCGGCTTCGACAAGGAGGCCGGTGAATCGCTGATCAGCGCGCCGGTCGTCGAGTCACGCGCCCTCGGCGCCACCTGTGGCGGTGTCCGGGTGTGGAGCCTGTACGTGCCCAACGGCCGTGCCTTGGACGACCCGCATTACACCTACAAGCTGGAATGGCTTGCCGCCCTGCGCGACAACGGCGCCCGCTGGCTCGCCGAAGACCCCGCGGCCAAGATCGCACTCGTCGGCGACTGGAACATCGCCCCCACCGACGACGACGTCTGGTCCCCCGAATTCTTCGACAACAAAACCCACACGTCCCAACCCGAACGCGACGCCTTCCAGTCCTTCCTCGACACCGGCTTCGCCGACGTCATGCGCCCCTACGCCCCCGGCCCCGGCGTCTACACCTACTGGGACTACACCCAACTCCGCTTCCCCCGCAAAGAGGGCATGCGCATAGATTTCATCCTCGCCTCCCCCACCCTCGCCACCACCGCAACCGACGCCGTAGTCGACCGCGAAGAACGAAAAGGCAAGGGCGCCAGCGACCACGCCCCCGTAATCGCCGACTTCACCGTCTGAATACGGCGATTACAACGCCCACTGCTCGAGCGGCTCGGTATCGAGAGTTATATCGAGCGGCGCAGGGAGCAGCACCTCGGCACCGAACGGCATCGTCATTATCTGCTGATACCGATCTGCGCTGACACCGCTGTAGACAGCGACCTCGCGGGCCGCTCGATCGATCAGTAAGTAGACGGGAATACCCGCTGCCGCGTAGGCCTGTGGCTTGTCTGTTCGGCACCGACGATCGGCGTCCTCGGCGCGCGATGTGACTTCGACAACCATTAGTACCGGATCCGCGTCTGCCCATTTGCTTTGGCCTACAAAGGCTTCGGCGTCGGCCAGCACGCCGTCCGGGCGCGCCCGCCCCGTGCGATCGGCACCGACGATGAGTCCTTGCACAGTCGACAACCACAGCTCCGGCCGGTTCAGCACGAACAGGCGTATCAGCCACGCGACGGTGCAGCCGTGATTCCCATTCGGCGGAGGTTTCGCACTCAACTTTCCCTCGACGAACTCCAACCGCAAACCCTCCGCGATGCGGTGGGCCGCCTGAGCGAGTTCCTCGAACTCCGCTGTGCTCATCAGCGGCTCCCGAACCATGGCCATGGCGTCACGATACTGGCAGCGGCCTGGACCTTTGTGGGTTCAGGCCGCTGCCCTAGCGTTCGACCTATGGGTTCATTTCGTAGGTGCCTGCGAGGGCTCGGGCTTGGGTGAGGACCTGGTCGAAGCGGGCTCGGTCGGGGATTGGGCGGCGGATGAGGTCTAGGGCTCGGGTTTGCTGGGGTTTGGTGGCGGTGGGTTTGGTGTGCAGGGTTAGGGCGTTTTTGGCGAAATCTCGGACGAAGTTGTCGAAGATTTGGTCGAGGACGGCGGGAGTGGTGCCTTCGATTTCGGCCTGTTCGAGGACTAGTTGGGCGTAGGGGAGGGCGGTGAAGAGTTCGCCAAGGGCGAAGAGGAAGTCGACGTCGCGTTGCTGGGCGGCGGTGGGGGGCGCGGCGGCGAGCAGGGTTTGGAAGGCAAGGGCCTGTTCCAGGAAGACGGCGACGTTCGGGATGTGGGTGAACTTTTCGAAGACTTGGCGCCAGTCGCTGAAGCGGATGCGGCCCAGGCCGCTGCTCGGGCCCTGGCGGAAGAGGAATTCGTCGTCGGCGGTGTCGCGGCGGGTCGGCACGGGAGCGTATGCGGCACCGGCGAATTCGGCGCGCAGCTTCGGCACCGCGGCGCCCGCGCGTGGGGCGAGCTTGCGGCTGGACCAGCTCAGCGCACCGGAGACGGCGCGCAGGGTGCCCTTGGGCGCGGAACCGGCACCGGGCAGGAATTGCAGGGCGGCGAGGCCGGCGTCGGCGGGATGGAACATGTAGTTGGCCATGAACTTCAGTGCCAGGGCCATGTTCACGTGCACGGTGCCCTCGAGCCTGGGCAGGCCGAACAGTCCGAGCATCGCCATCGGGAAGTACATGTCCTTCTCGAAACCGCGGGCGGCGATCACGTCGGCGAGGTCCTCGATGATCCGCTGTCCCTGCCGGGTGACGGTCATCTTCTCGATTGCGTTGAACAGCAGGTAGCGCCGGTCTTCCGGTGCGGCGGAACGCATGTAGTCGATCGCCCGCTCGCTGTAGAGCTTCATCGCGATCAACCGCGCGTACGAGTCGGTCATCAGCGACTGCACCTGCGGGAACTCGGTTACCCGATGCCCGAACAGGATTCGGTTCTCCGCGTGCGTAATCGCCTCGTAGTAGGCGTGTTCGCAGGCACCGACGGCGCCGAAGCCGAGGTTGAATTTGCCGACGTTGACGGTGTTCATCGCCGCGTGGAAGGCGGCCTCGCCGCGGTGCAGGATGTCTTCCTCGGCAACGGGATACCCGTCGAGATCGAAGGCGGCCACGTACATCTGGCCGTCGACGACATTGCCGCGCAGATGGTATTTCTCGTGCTTGCTGTCCGCGACGAAGAACAGATAGCCCTCGTAATCCTCTTGCGTCGGTTTGCTTTCCAGCGCCTTGGCGCTGTCGATGATCGGCTTGTCGGAGCGGCGGCCGAACACCGAGACCAGCGCGGCCTGATTGCCGTTGCCGATGTAGTGCTTGCCGCCGGTGGCGCGGTAGCCGCCGCCCGGCTGCGGCTCGACCGTCATGTCGGTCGAGTAGACGTCGGCGCCGTGCTCCTTCTCGGACAGGCCGAAGGCGAAGATCTCGCCGGAGTCCAGCAGGGCGGCGGCGCGCTGCTTGGCCGCCGCGTTGTCGCTCTGCCAGATCGGGCCGAGCCCGAGGATGGTGACCTGCCAGACGTACCAGTACTGCATGGAGTAGAAGCCGAGGATCTTGCTCGTCATCGCGATCCGCGCGGTGTCCCAGCGCTTGTCCGGATCGCCGTTGGCCTCGGCGGCCGGTGTGAGGAAGGTCGCGAAGAGCCCCTCGCGCTTCACGAAATCGAGGAATTCGGCGTACCAGACCCGATCCCGATCCTCCTGCTTGAGCACCGCCTTGCCGCGGCCCTCGAACCAATCGACGGTGGCGCGCAGCAGCCGCCGGGTTTCCGCATCGAACTCGGCGAACTCGCAGGTCTTCGGGTTGAACAGGGTTTCGGTCATCGCTGACTCCTCGGCCGTGGCATCGCGCTTGCGCCTGCGTGCAGGTCGCTCGACAAGGTCGGTCGGCACCATCCGCCGACTTCATGCACGACTGTAGCATTAACATTCGTGGATGTAGGAAGTTGAGCTACAGGCGCAGGACCAGCGAGAACTCAGCAACCTCCGCTGCTATGTTGGTGCCCATGGGTAGCGATTCGGCCGTGCAGCCGCGGCAGCGAGCGCCGCACCTCGGCCCGGAACGCCGCCGCCCGCAGGTGCTCGATACCGCGCTGGCCATCGCCGTCGAGCACGGCATCGCGGCGATCACCATGGCCGCCATCGCCGAGCGGATGAACGTCACCCGTCCGGTCGTCTACGCCTGCTTCGCCGATCGCGTCGAACTGATCGAGGCGCTCATCCAGCGCGAGGAAAGCTACCTGGTCGACGACCTGCTCGGCGTGATGCGGCGCCGCGACGTCGACGCGGGCGAGACCGTGTTCATCGAAGGCTTCCGGGCACTGCTGGAGAAGGCGGCCGCACGGCCGGACGCCTGGCGCCTGCTCTACGGCAATCCCGATCCGGCCGTTGCGGATTCGTTCGGTCGCGGCCGCGCACTCGCCATCGAACGCTGCAGCGCACTGTTGCGGCCGACGCTGCGCGCCTGGGGCACCGAAGACGCCGAGCGCAAACTGCCGGTGCTGGTGGAGCTTTGGGTGTCGGCGGGCGAAGGGGCGGTGCGCAACCTGCTCTCGGACGAAGGCGCTTGGACACCACAGGATCTCGGTGCCTTCGTCGGCGCCGCTGTATACCGCGCCTTACGGCACGCCTGAGCTCCTCTCCGGATACTCACAGGCGACAGTCACCTCGACGACCGGCCGGTTGATCGGGCTGGGTCCGCCCATGCCCGACGAGTTATCCATGCGCTCTCGACATCAGCCGACCTGTGCGTCAACCGCCTTGTTTGACAAATCGTCGGCTGCTAACCGAACAGCTAGTCGAAATGCCTCCCGATACTCCGATGTTCCGGCAGAATTCGCCCTGTCGGGGGCGGATTCCGCCACTACGCCCGGCTGGCCATCACTACGATGGTGACTTAGTCGAACCAGGCCACAAGCCAGGCAAGGAGGTGCGGTCATGGCGTTCTACCGACAGGTAGGAGCGGTGCCGCCGAAACGGCATACCCAACATCGGGACGAACAAGGCCAGCTCTACTACGAGGAGCTGATGGGCGAGGAGGGCTTCTCCGGCGACTCGTCACTGCTGTACCACCGTGGGCTGCCGCCCGCGATCGTCGACTCGACGGTGTGGGAGCTGCCCGATCAGTCGACCACCCCGAATCATCCACTGCGGCACCGGCATCTGCGATTGCACGAGTTGTTCCCCGATGACACGCCTGCCAGGACCGACGCGGTGACCGGCCGGCGCCTGATACTCGGCAACTCTGATGTGCGCATCTCCTATGTCGTGGCCAAGGGCGCGTCGCCGCTGTACCGCAACGCGATCGGCGACGAGCTGGTCTACCTGGAATCCGGTGCCGCCGTGCTCGAAACGGTCTTCGGCGCGGTGCCAGCGCGGCAGGGCGATCAGGTGCTCATCCCGCGCGCGACCACGCACCGCTGGCTGCCCACCGGCCCGGAACCCTTGCGCGCGTACGTGATCGAGGCGTCCAGTCATATCACCCCGCCGAAGCGGTACCTGTCGAAGTTCGGCCAGCTGCTCGAGCACGCGCCCTACTGCGAGCGCGACCTGCACGGCCCGGCCGAGACGCTGACCGCGACCGGCACCGACGTGGAGGTGCTGGTCAAGCACCGGCCCGGCGGCAAAGTCGTCGGCACCAGGCTGCTGTACGCCACCCACCCGTTCGACGTGGTCGGCTGGGACGGTTGCCTGTATCCGATCACCTTCAATATCAGCGACTTCGAACCGATCACCGGCCGCATCCATCAACCGCCGCCCGCCCATCAAGCCTTCGAGGGGATCAACTTCGTGGTGTGCAATTTCGTACCGCGCAAGGTGGACTACCACCCACTGTCCGTCCCGGTGCCGTACTACCACTCCAACGTGGACTCCGACGAGATCATGTTCTACTGCGGCGGAAACTACGAGGCGCGCAAGGGATCCGGGATCGCGCAGGGCTCGGTGTCGGTGCACCCCGGCGGCTACGCGCACGGCCCGCAGCCCGGCGCCTACGAGCGCAGCATCGGGCTCGACTACTTCGACGAACTCGCCGTCATGGTCGACACCTTCCGGCCGCTGGAGCTCGGCGAGGGCGCCCTCGCCTGCGAGGACCCGGCCTACGCCTGGACCTGGTCGGGTCGGGGGCCCGCGTGAAAACTCGCGTCGAGGTACCCAGCGATTCGCTGTTCGGCGAGGACAACCTGCCCTACGGCGTGTTCGCCCCGGACGGCCAGAATTACCGCGTCGGAACGCGATTGGGCGATTCGGTCATCGATCTCGCGACCGCGCTCGGCGATCCGGAATTCGCCGAACCGAGCCTGGCCGCCCTCATGGCGCAGGGCCCGCGCCGCTGGCGCGAGGTGCGCGAACGCGTCCGCGAACTGGTCGGCAATGAAATCGACAGTGCCGCAATACATCCGATGCACGAGGTGCGCCTCGGCCTGCCGGTGCCGATCGGCGACTACGTCGACTTCTACGCCAGCCTCGACCACGCGACCAACCTCGGCCGCCTGTTCCGGCCGGACAGCGAACCGCTGCTGCCGAATTGGCGGCATCTGCCGGTCGGCTACCACGGTCGGGCGGGCACCGTGGTGGTGTCCGGCACCGAGGTGATCCGGCCTAACGGTCAGCGCCGAACCGATTCGGGCACACCAGATTTCGGACCTTCTCGGCGGCTCGATATCGAGGCCGAGCTCGGCTTCCTGGTCGGTGTCGGCTCCGAACTCGGCGATCCCGTCGAGACCGGCGAGTTCGCCGAGCGCGTCTTCGGCGTCGTGCTGGTCAACGACTGGTCCGCCCGCGATATCCAGGCCTGGGAGTACCAGCCGCTCGGCCCCTTCCTCGGCAAGTCCTTCGCGACATCGATCGCACCGTGGGTCACGCCGCTGGCCGCGCTGGAACCCGCGCGGGTGCCGACACCCGAACAGTCCCCCGAACCCCTGCCCTACCTGCGGGAAAAGGAGCCGTGGGGACTCGACATCGACCTGACGGTGTCCTGGAACGGGGAGGCGGTGTCGCACCCGCCCTTCTCCCGGATGTACTGGTCACCCGCGCAGATGCTGGCTCACCTCACCGCGAACGGCGCCATCACCCGCACCGGCGACCTGTACGCCTCCGGCACCATCTCCGGCCCGGAGCCGGATCAGCGCGGCTCGTTCATCGAACTGTCTTGGGGCGGTAGCGAACCCGTGCTGGTGAACGGCCAAAAGCGCACCTTCCTGGAGGACGGCGACGAGGTGGTCATCACCGCGTCCGCGCCCGGTCCCGACGTGCGGCGCATCGGCCTCGGTGAGGTCAGGGGCCGCATCCAGCCCGCGCGCCCGCGCGGATAAGCAGCACAGCACAACGACGCGAGTCGGGCCGATCAGCTCGGCCCGACTCGCGTCGTTTTCGATGATCTATTGTCCCGCAACGGCTCCCCGGCCCGCGTAGACCACCGCGATGAACCCGGTCAGGTCCTCGATGAGCAGGTCCTTGCCGTCCGGCGTGCCACCGTCGTCGTGATGGTGCAGCCAGTCCGCGACGAGCTCGAACATGCCGCCGATGGCGGCCAGCGCCAACGCGAGCCGTGCTCGTTGCACACCGGGATCGCTCGCCGGTTCGCCGGACCACTCCCGGTCCAGGAAGGCCGCCGACCACCGCCGGTTGCTGCGCCGAATCCGCTCCACCGTCGGCGAAATACCGCCCGCCTCACCGAAAGTCACCTTGGCCAGGCGCGGGTCGTCGGCGATGGCGTGCACGAACGCCGCGATCACCGGCGCGGCCCGCTGCGGCCAGGCCAGCTCGGCGGCCGCGACGGCGCCGGTGATCACCCGTTGCTGGATCTGCGCGGTGAGTTGTTCGAGCAGCGCGATGTAGCACGCTTCCTTGCTGTCGAAATGGTCGTAGAACCCTTTGGTTCCGACATAGGCGCGCTGGCAGATCTGCTCGATCGATGTTCCCGAATAGCTGTGCTCGGCAAACAGTTCGGTGGCCGCGTCGAGCAGCTGATTGCGCCGCTGGGCGCTGCGCTGTTCGGCGTCGAGTCCACGGATCCGGCGGCGAGCCGGCCCCTCGGCAGGCCGCGCGGCGGATTTGCTGCGGGTCATACCTCGACCATAGCTCGATAGGTTTTAAAAAGAGTTCTTGTTAGTAACAGGTTCTCATGCTGTAATCGCTGTCACGTTGATGAGGAAGGACGCATACGTGTCAGTGATCAATGGTGATCCGACCGGCCGCCCGCGGACCGGAAAACGTACGGTGGCCGTGTTGGTGACGATGGCGATCGCCATGGCCACCGTGCTGCTGAACGGCGCGGTCCAGCCCGCGCCCGCCGCCGCACAGCCACTCCCGAACGAGGACTCGTTCTACCAACCCCCCGAAGGATTCGAAGGCCAAGCACCCGGCGCGATTCTCCGATCGCGGGAGGTGCACCTGGCGGTCCTGACCGCGCTGCCGCTCAATGTGCGTTCCTGGCAGCTGCTTTACCGCACCACCGATCTCAACGAACAGCCCACCGTCGCCGTCACCACGGTCATCCTGCCCGCGGGCGCGGATCCGAATCGGTCCCGTCCGCTGGTCTCGCTGCAGTTCTACTACGACAGCGCGAGCAACGACTGCTCGCCGTCGTATGTGCTGCAACAGGGTTCGGGCCTGGCCGGGCTCGAGGGCATCCACTCGCAGAGCGAACTGATCGCGATCGCCGGGCTGATCAGCCAGGGCTGGGCGATCTCGGTGCCGGACTACGAGGGACTCGACGGTCACCTCACGGTGCCGAAGGAACCCGGATACCTGACCCTCGACGGCATCCGCGCCGCCGAAGGTTTCCAACCGCTCGGCCTGGACGGCACGAACACCCCGGTCGCCCTGTGGGGCTACTCCGGCGGCGGCATGGGCTCCGGCTGGGCCGCCGAAATGCAGCCGACCTACGCACCCGAACTGAACGTCAAGGGGATCGCCCTCGGCGCGCCGACCTCGGATGTGGTGTCGCTGCTGCACGTCAACGGGTCGATGTTCTCGTCGCTGATCGGCATCGGCATCTCCTCACTGCGCAAGGCCTATCCGAAATTCAAGGAGGCGGCCGACCGGTACCTGACGCCCGAGGGGCAGGCGCTGATGGACCGGACCGAGCGCACCTGCCTGCCGCGCAACGCGGTCACCCAGATGTTCGTCGACTACGGGCGACTGCTGACCATTCCGATTCCCGACTTCCTGCAGGTTCCCGAGATCAAGGAGACCTTCGAGCAGACGGTGCTCGGACGCAACATCCCCACCGCGCCGATCTTCCTGTACCAGGGCGTTTTCGACGAAGCGGTGCCGGTCTGGACCAATGACCGGCTCGACCAGCAGTGGTGTGCCGGTGGCGCGTCCGTCATCTATACCCGCGATCATCTCAGCGAGCATCTGAGCCTGCCGTCGCTCGGCATGGCGGGCACGCTCAACTGGCTGAAGGCGCGGCTCGCGCCCAACGCACCCGACCAGGTCGGCTGCCGCACCGACAACGTGGTGTCCATGCTGGCCGACTTCAACGCCCTGCTCACGCAGATCGAGATCAACCTGAACGCCACCTTCGGCGCGCTGGGTTTCCCGATCGGCCCACGCGAGCGCTGATCGCCCGCCCGTTGCCTGGCCCCCGACCGGAATGTCCGGTCGGGGGCCAAGCTTTTTCGGGTCCGCGGGGCGGAGCTCGTCCGATCATGGGGCGACCCACAGGATGTGGCTGTAGTCTCGGCCTGGAAAATTTCACACCGCCAACGGGGGCTCGCACCAGCGGGCTGAGAGGACGGCTAGGGCCGTCGACCGTATGAACCTGACCGGGTAATGCCGGCGTAGGGAGGAACAATCATGGCTACTGCTACGTCCAAAGACGGCTCCGAGATCATCGACACCGTCACCACCGGACCCATCGAAGGCAGTGTCAAGCACTACACCGAGGTGGACGGGCTGCGCATTCCGGTCCGTCGGGTCAATCTGACGAACGGTGAGCATTTCGACGTCTACGACACCTCCGGCCCGTACACCGACGACACAGCCCAGATCGATCTGGAGTCGGGCCTACCGAAATTGCGTGACACCTGGGCAAAGCCCGAGGTCGACGGGCCGCCGACCCAGCTCGCCTGGGCGCGCCAGGGCATCATCACGCCCGAGATGCGTTTCATCGCTGCCCGCGAAGGTGTGACACCGGAGCTGGTACGCGACGAAGTGGCCCTCGGTCGCGCGGTGATTCCCGCCAACCACAAGCATCCGGAGCTGGAGCCGACCATCATCGGCAAGAAGTTCCTGGTGAAGATCAATGCGAACATCGGCAACTCGGCCGTCTCGTCCTCGATCGCCGAGGAGGTGGAGAAGATGGTGTGGGCGACCCGCTGGGGCGCGGACACCATCATGGACCTGTCCACCGGCAAGAACATCCACGAGACCCGCGAGTGGATCCTGCGCAACTCCCCCGTCCCGGTCGGCACCGTGCCGATCTATCAGGCGCTGGAGAAGGTGAACGGCGATCCGACCAAGCTCACCTGGGAGATCTACCGCGACACCGTGATCGAGCAGTGCGAGCAGGGTGTCGACTATATGACCGTGCACGCTGGCGTGCTGCTGCGCTATGTGCCGCTGACCGCCAAGCGGGTCACCGGCATCGTCTCGCGCGGCGGATCCATCATGGCCGCTTGGTGTTTGGCGCATCACCAGGAATCGTTCCTGTACACCAACTTCGCGGAACTGTGCGAGATCCTGGCGAAGTACGACGTGACGTTCTCCCTCGGTGACGGCCTGCGGCCCGGCTCCATCGCCGACGCCAACGACGAGGCGCAGTTCGCCGAGCTGCGCACCCTCGGCGAGCTGACGAAGATCGCGAAATCCTTTGGCGTGCAGGTGATGATCGAGGGCCCGGGGCACGTGCCGATGCACAAGATCGTGGAGAACGTGCGGCTCGAGGAGGAGCTGTGCGAGGAGGCGCCGTTCTACACCCTCGGCCCGCTCGCCACCGATATCGCGCCCGCTTACGACCACATCACCTCGGCCATCGGCGCCGCGATCATCGCACAGGCGGGCACGGCCATGCTCTGCTACGTCACCCCGAAGGAACATCTGGGGCTGCCCAATCGGGACGACGTCAAGGTCGGCGTGATCACCTACAAGATCGCCGCGCACGCCGCCGACCTGGCCAAGGGGCACCCGCACGCACAGGACCGGGACAACGAATTGTCCAAGGCGCGTTTCGAATTCCGCTGGCGCGACCAGTTCGCGCTGTCGCTGGATCCGGACACGGCCAGGGAATACCACGACGAAACCCTGCCCGCCGAGCCCGCCAAGACCGCGCACTTCTGCTCCATGTGCGGGCCGAAGTTCTGCTCGATGCGCATCTCCGCGGACGTGCGCGAGTACGCCGCCCGCAACCAGCTCACCGATGTGGCGGCGATCGAGGCCGGGATGGCGGAGAAGTCCGCCGAGTTCGCCGACAGCGGGAACGCGGTTTACCTGCCGATCGTCACGTAGGTCGAGTTCGCCCGTCCAGCAACACGTCCGGCTCCCGCGCAGCTGCGGGAGCCGGGCGTGACGACACGTCGATTCGGGGCCAGTGGGCTGACGTCGTTGGCGGTGCTGTTGCGCGTGTTGCTTGCACTGCTGAGGTAGTCGGAAGTGCAAGGGCCTCAGCTACGTTCGTAGGTCCCGGTCAGCTCTCCGCGGGCGATGACGTGCCCGTTGATGGCAAGCAGTGTTTTGGCGAGCGTCGCATCACCTCTGAGTCCGCTCGTGGTATCGAGTGCGAAGATCTGGAAGACATAGCGATGCGGACCGTGTCCCGGGATAGGGCGTGGACCTGCATATCCCCGGCGTTTGAAAGCGCCGACGCCGATATGAAACGGCAGGTCGTTCGAGACTTGGCCGCGCTCGAGGTTGAGGACACCTTCGGGGAGCTCGTTCACCTGCGGATCGATACCGGTGACCAGGCAGTGCACGATCGGGCGTGGCAACGGAACGTCGGGGTCTTCGACAATGAGCACCAGCTCGACTGTTGACGCTGGGACGCCTGCCCATTTCAGTGGTGGCGAGATGTCATCCCCAACGCCTTTACCGGCATGCCGTTGCGGGATTGGCGTCCCGTCGGCGAAGGCTGTACTCGTTAGAGTGATGAGCGCCGGCGCATCGCGGGCGGCCGGGCGATGTGCAGCAATCTTGTCGATACCCGCGCGGACGGGTCGCAACAGACGCCCAATCGGGTGTTTGATCATGTGAACTCCGTTGGTCAGCGAGCACGAGGGTGAGGTGCGGTGTGAGTTGTTCAGGAGCGGCGTTTCGGGTTCGGTGTCACGCTCCGGATCCGCTGTCGACGGGTATAGCACCCGACCGAAACACCTCTAGTAGTTCGATCGGCAGATACCCCTGCTCGGAAAGACGCGCCAGGACACCACCGCTGGCGAGAATCTCGAGGATCAGCGGCGGCAGCGGCGGTGCCTGGCCCGATATGCCGGTGACGTCGTTGCGGTAGGTCCCGGTCGCGAAGTCGAAGCTGCCTTCGTCGCCGTCGGAGAAGATCTGCGTGACCCCGGGAGCAGTCAGGGCGGGCAAGCCCGAATTGATGGCATTGCGGAAAAATAGGGAGTTGAATTCCTCGGCGATCAGTGCCGCGATGCCGAGGCTGCGGAACAGTGCGGCGACCGGTCGGGAGGATCCGACACCGAAGTTCTTGCCCGCGAGGACGATATCGCCGGGCTCGACCAGGTCGGTCCACCCAGGACGGATTTCGTAGAAGACATGCTTCGCGGCTTCGGGGATGTCGAGCTTCATCGCGAATGCCGGGTACATGGCGTCGGTATTGATGGAGTCGCCGAAGACCCAGACCCGGCCGGTGATGGTCATGCGGTCACCCTCCGGGGGTCGGTGATGTACCCGGCGACGGCCGACGCGGCGACGGTGGCCGGGGATGCCAGATAGATTTCGGCTTCGGTGCTTCCCATGCGGCCTTTGAAGTTTCGAGTGCTCGAGGTGAGGCAGACTTCACCGGAGCCGACGACGCCCATGTGGTAGCCGAAACACGCCCCGCAGGTGGAATTGGTGACCACGCCACCGGCATCGGCGATGTCCTGGAGATAACCCAAGCGCATCGCGTCGCGGTAGACCTGCTGCGAAGCCGGAGTCACCAACAACCGCACCCCGGGCGCGACGGTCCTGCCACGCAGGATCCGCGCGGCGATCCGCAGATCGTCGAGTTGGCCATTGGCGCAGGAGCCGATGAAGGCCTGATCGATGGTGCGCCGTTCGATCTGGGATACGGGTAATCCGTTGTGGCTCACCGTGCCCGGCCGTGCGACATAGGGTTCGAGACCGGCCAGATCGATGGCGCGGACGGCGAGGTATTCCGCGTCCGAGTCGGCGTCGGCGGGCTCGAAGTCGCGCACTCCCCTGTCGGTGAGGAACTCCCGCAGCACGTCATCGACACCGAAAGTGGCGAAGTCAGCGGAGATTTCGGCTGCCTGGGTGGCGATGGTGCGGCGGTCGTTGAGTGGGATGCTCGCCAGGCCGGAGCCGCCGAATTCGAGGTTCTGGTTGGTGGCGTCGCCGTAGGTGTCGGCGATGGAGAGGAAGACGTCTTTGCCGCTGATCCCCTCGGGGAGTTGGCCGTTGAGTTCGTAGCGGATGGTGGGCGCGACCTGGAGCCAGGTGGAACCGGTGCAGAGGATGGAGTACAGCTCGGCGGGCCCCAAGCCGCGAGCGGCGGTGTTGTAGGCGCCACCGGCGCAGGTGTGCGAATCGGTGCAGGCCAGCACTTCGCCGGGGCGGGCAAGACCGTTCTCGGCGATCACCTGGTGGCAGATGCCGTGGCGGCCCACGTCGAAGAACTTCTCGATTCCGAAGTCTGCGACGAACTTTCGTGCCTTCGGTCCGCCCTCGGCGTCCTCGAGTGTGGGTGCCGGGACCGCGTGGTCCATGATCACGGCGACTTTGTCCGGATTGTGGATCCGGCTGGGCGGGATCCACAGCGTCGCGAATTGCAGGTCGATCATGACGCACATGTCGACATCGACGGTGACGATGTCACCTGGACGAACCTGTGCGACACCGGCTTTGCGGGCCAGCAGGTTCTCGATCATGGTCATGCCCATGGTTCAGGCTCCTTCCGAACGGAAACGCTCGCCGAGCTCGGACCATTCGGCCAAGCCGAGCAGATCGAAGAACTCGGCGGGTTCGGCGGGCAGCCACGGCGACGGATCGCGGCCGAGGAGTTCGGCCAGGCCGGTCAGCATGGCGAACGTCGCGGCACCCAGTGGCAGCGAGGGATGGATCGCTATCGCGTAGCCGAGCTCACGCAATCGGGCGGTCGATTCGATCGGTGTCAGCCCGCCGATCACTAGATTGATCAGCAGCGGTGCCGACACCTCCTTAGCGATCTGCTCGATCTCCTCGATGCCCTGCGGCGCTTCGACGAAGATCACATCGGCACCCGCGGCGGCGTACGCGTTGGCGCGGTCGATCGCGGCGTCGATGCCAAGGGGCCCGCGCGCATCGGTGCGGGCGATGACCACCAGATCGGGATCGGTGCGGGCATCGAGTGCGGCCGCGAGTTTGGCGACGAACTCGCCGGTATCGACGAGTTCCTTGTCCGGCAGGTGCCCGCACTTCTTCGGAAATGCCTGGTCCTCCAACTGGATTGCGGCAACCCCTGCGGCTTCGTACTCGCGGACGGTGCGGATCACGTTCAGCGGTGCACCGTAGCCGGTGTCGGCGTCGGCGATGAGCGGGATATCGCCAAGCGTGCGCACCAAAACCCTTGCACGCTCTACCATTTCGGTCTGGGTGAGCAAGCCGATGTCGGGTAGTCCGAACCCGGAGGCCGCTACCCCCGCACCGGTCAGGTATGCCGCGCTGAACCCGATCCGGCTCACGAGTGACGCGGAGATTCCGTCGAAGACGCCGGGGGCGATGATCACTTCAGCACCGGCAATGGCCGCGCGCAGCTTTACCCGGGCCTCGTGGTGGCTCATTACAGCTGTTCCTTTCCAGCCAAAGCTCCCGCGACCGGCGCGGCCAGCAGGTGGGCCAGATCGCGGATATCGGCGAGTTCGTCAAGCCTCAGGACTGCTCGCTGAATTGCATCGAGTCGTTCGGTGGCCACCAACGGGCCGACTAGTGCTCGGTATTTGGCAATGAGATCGTCGTTGGTGACCGGGTCGGATGGGCCGCCGTGGGGCTGCACGATCCTGTTCTCCAGCACGGTGCCGTCGTTGAGCGTGATGGTCAGCTCGGAGGCGTAACGCTCGGAGGCGGGCCCGTTCTGGATGTTCTCGTCCAGCTTGACCTCGACCTTGCCGAGCAGCTCCCACACGTCATCGGCGTCGAGGCGTTCCTCGGTGAACTGCGGCGGCAGCACCGCGCCGTCGAGTAACGCCACCGAGGCGGCGTACCCCAGGTTCATCTGCGCGCCGATCGACGTCAGCGGACGCTCCGGTTGCCACCAGCCGTGCGAATAGACGGTCTGCCCGACCCGAATCTCGATGTGCGCGATGGACTTCGGGTCGATCCGGTGTTCGGCGCGCAGTTCGAGCGCGGCCTGGATGGTCCCGTGCAACCCGCCTTGGGCGGCATAGGATTTCACCATGATCACTTCGGTGTGCCAGCTCTCGCCGAGTCCGGCGATGACCCGCGCGGGGTCCGGGTTGTGGCCTTCACCGAAGACGGCCAGATAGCCGCCGTAGGGTCGGTCGAATACCTTCTTGATGCCGGTGTAGCCCCCTTCGGCCAGTCCCGCGGCGTAATAGCCGTTGCGCGCGGCGAATCCGTGTTGCATACGCTTGGACATGGCCTCGTATTGGGCGGCCATCAGGCCCCCCGACTGGGTGCCCGCCATGCCGAGGGCATCCTCGAGCATCGCGGCGTCGAGTTCGCGTAGCTTGCCCGCGGCCATTGCGGCAGTGTGGGTGCCGAACACCGGGCCGCTGTGCCAGCCCCGCGACAGCATCTCCGACCCGTGTAACGCCAGCCCGACCCGTGGCCCCACCTCGTAACCGGCGATGGCCGCGGTCAGCGCCGCCGCCCCCGACGCACCGCCGAACTGCTGCGCCGACGCCAATAGCACGGGCAGGATCAGCGAGTTGCTATGCAACGGTGCCAGGGGATGGAAGTCATCGAGCTCGAAGCCCTGAATGAAGGTGCTGTTCAACAGGACTGCCGCAGGCCCGCTGGTGGTGGCTCCGGTGCCTATCACCGACACCTCGCCCGCGCCTTCCAGGCCCAAGACGGACTTGGTCGCAACCCGCGACCACGGCAGTTGCGCACCGACCAGCCCGCACGCCACACCGTCGAGGAGAAGGTGTTTGGCGCGCGTGCGCACGCGTTCGGGAATCGTGTCGAGCGTGAGCTGCTCGACCCAGCTGGCAAGCGGAACTGTGACCTCGGGGGTTGTCGTGTCGCTCATGCAATTAGTGAACTACCGACAACCTTGCCGATCGTGAAATCGAAGGAAAAGTCGATGCGCGTGAGATCCGAAGATGGAACTATCCGCTGATCGACCGACTAATGTCGGAAATAGCGAATCTCCGACCGATACGGTGCAGGTCGGCTCGGTGGCGTTGGTGCAGATACCAGAGGGAGCAGATATGCCCGAGACCCGTGCACGGGCCGGCGTCGACGAACTCGAACTGACGTTGCTCGATGCCTTGCACGCCAATCCGCGGGCGAGCTTCGAGCGACTGGGCTCGGCGTTGAACATCTCCGCCGTCACCGCGGCCCGTCGATGGCAACGACTCTCGGAATCGGGCCGGGCCTGGGTGTCGTCAGTGCCCGGCCCGAAGTTGGCGCTGGCCGGGGCGGTGTACGAGGTCAAAGCCGAACCAGGACGTGTCATGGAGGTCGCGCAGGCACTGGCCACGATCCCTCAGGTCGGGAGCGTGTACTTCACCGACGGAGCCTTCGACATCCATACCCTGGTGTTCACCGGAGACATGCAGACGCTGACGGCACTGCTCTTGGAGCGATTACCGCACATCCCCGGAATCGCCGGAGCTCAGGCGCATGTCGGCCTGCGTTGGCACAGCGGGGTCCAATGGCGTCTGGGCGCAATCGACACGAGTCAGCAACGTTCAGTGGTCGACGAAACCGAGAATGCGGGCGGGCAAGCAGCACGTGACCGCTCGTTCGAGCCCGACGACCGCGCCCTATTTCTCGCTCTTCAACGCGACGGGAGAGCCCGATACCGTGATCTCGCAAGAGAACTCGGCACCTCCGAGCATCTAACCAAGCGTCGACTGGCTTCGCTCGTCAAACGCGGAATGATGAATTTCCGCACCGACTTTGCGCGCAGCGAAGGGGGCTGGCCCGCCGAACTCGTCTTATGGCTCACCGTTCCGCACCCCGAGCTACGCCGCGTCGGTGACGAGATCGGGCAATGGCCGGAGACGAGGATCTGCCTGTCCACCATCGGATCGGCCAACCTGATGGTGATGTCGCAGGTCCACCAGATCGCCGAGCTCTCCGAAATTCTCGACCGGATCCACCGGACATTCCCCATGGCGGCGGTAGCCGACCAGCGAGTAGTGCTGCGGCCCTGCAAATCCTGGGGCCGCATGCTCGACAGTGCCGGTCATGGGACCGAAGTCGTCCCCGTCGACCCCTGGGCGCCGATCACCGAACCCTCTAGCTGACCACGGCCTGTCATCACACGAGCTTTGCGACGACCGGTGCGAACCTTTCGGCGGAGTCGGCGCCGATGATGAAGTAGGAGAAGCCGATTTCCTCTCGGCGCCGCTGGATTTCCTCGATGGCGGCGGCCGGGTCGTCCGGAAGTACGGTCAGCGCGTCCGCTGCGCGGAGCGCTGCGGGGTCGGTGTCGGGAGGTCCCATGTGCGGTGCGACGCTGTCGCCGATGACCGGCACGGCGAGCGCGAGCTCGATGTTCGGAACCGCGCGGAAGTCCTGGGCCAGTCGCGCGACTTCAGACCGTGGTTGAGGCCCCAGCGCGAAGGTGACCGTGTCCGCGACCTCGGCCGCCAGTGCCCGGGCCTTCGGGCCGAGTACCGCCATCGCCACCGGCGTGTGCAGGTCGGGGCCATCGAGATCGCGTAGCGCCCGGACGGTTTCACCGATCTGGGCCAGCCGCTCGCTCGGCGGGAGCACGGGCAGTCCCTTGTCGCGGAGCTCGTCCTCGATTCCCGGCCTGCCGGTGCCGATGCCCATCTCGAAACGACCGTCGGTCAGCAGCGACAGCGAATGCGCTTCCCACGCCGTCATCCAGGGCGGGCGGAACGGTGAGGCATACACCCAGGTGCCTACGCGCAGATCGGTAAAGGCCGCGGCAGTGGCCAGTAAGGGACCAGGCGCCGGTTGCGTGAGCGGGAAATCCGGTACCAGCAGCGTCGAGTAGCCGCTGTCGGCGATGCGCCGCACGCGGTCTCGCCACGTCGGCAGGTCAGTCATGAGCGGGGCGACAACCCCGAATCGAAACGGTCGCGTCATGGCCGAATTCCCTCTCTGTCGGTTCATTTAGACATAGTGACGGCCGACCCACCCGAAACTCATCGGAACAGTCCGACGGCTACCCGACCGAAACCCGTGACAGTGGGCGTCAGGCGGGTGTCAGGTCGATGTCAGCGAGCCCAGCCAGAGTGGGCACATCGAACAAAACGAACGGCACCGACAGAGTCAGTGCCACAACCGATTTCGAGGAGTACACACCATGTCTATCACCATCACCCTCAGCGACCAGGACAAGAGCACCCTGCGGACCGCCGCCTACGGCGCTGTCGCGCTCATGGCTGCCGCCGGTGCGCCGCACAAGGGCATCTCGCACGGCTCCATCGCCCTGACCTCGGCGACCGGGCTGGTCGGGCACGTGCTCTCCGCTAAGTCCAAAGATATTCACCTGCAAGGTAAGTCGGTCGCCGACCTGGCCGACCACGTGCTGCCGAGCCTGACCGCGGCCATGCACCTGCTCGGCAAGCAGTATCCGGGCGAGGACGTCAACTTCCGCGACACCGTCCTCGTCGCCGTCGAAGCCGCTCAGTCCAGCAAGGGCGAGCCGAGCCCTGCCGTGGCGGCGATGGGGCGCAAGATCACAGCGGCCCTCGACGCCTGACGAATGCCGGCTCGGCGCTGTACATCTGGTCGCGGGGTCCGCTCAGGACCCCGCGACGCGCTACCACGGGACCTCGGTGCCGTGTCGACGAGCAGGAGCGGCGCCCCCTGCATCGGCTCGCGCTCAAGGCAATCGGCGAGGAACCCGACGCGGCGGGCTGAACGGAAGGGCCTTACTCGACCAATTCGCGGGCGTAATTCGCGGTGGAGCGCTGGTATCGAGGCAGATGCGAGGCGAGGGCGCCGAGTGTCAGCGAGAGTGCCTCGCGGTCGCGGCCGAGAGTGGACAGGCACAGGGCCAGGAACGCGCGTACGGCGTCGTCCAATTCGTCGGACCGAGCGGCGAGCTCCTCGGTCAAGAGCTTGACCCCCTCCTCCGCCTGACCGATGTTCCGTAGCGAACTCGACAGTTGGATGGTGGCCTGCCGCCGCGGGCTACCGTCGAGCCCACGCGTCAACGCCTCCCGATACAGCGGAATCGCCTTGTCGGAGTGGCCCGTTGAATCCCAGGCACCCGCCTGCTCGAAGGGGCCGAGCGGGTGATCGCTGGGCAACTCGGCGACCAACGCATCGATCACGGCACGGAACTCGCCGGCCCGGGCTTCGTCGTAGTCATCGAAGGTGGCCCAGGCCGCAGCTACCCGCTCTTCCCAATCTCGGTTCACGCTGCCAACTTTCGCACAGATCGCGCTGCGGCCGAAGGGTCCTGCCGAGCACGGTCAGTAGGACTGGAGTTCGATCAGAGTGCCGTCGGGGTCGCGGAGGTGGGCGGTCCGTAGGTTGGGACCCCACTGTGCACGGTCGGTGGGAGCGGCGACGACGGTTGCGCCGTGTCGGATGCAGAGGTCCAGGCCTGCATCCACGTCTTTGACGCGGCAGACGAACATGACTGCGTCTTGGGCAGGGGCGGATTGTGTTGGCAGGGTGGTGGTTCCCGCTATGTCGGCCATGGCGGCGCGGTCGAACAGGACCAGGACGGCTTGGTTGTCGACGTCCCAGTTGGCGTAGGGGCCTGCGGCGGTGCCCTTGATCAGTTCGGCGCCGATCAGCTCCGGGAGTACGGCGGCGTAGAAGGTGAAGCAGTCGGCGAAGCGGGTGACGAGCAGTCTCGGATGCAGGGCGTCCATGGCATTCTCCATTTAGTAGGTTCTGACCTATTATAGGTCTGGCCCTACAATAGGTCGATGGACGCTGGACGCGCATTGCCGCCGAGCTTGCTCGGGTTGGATATCTACCTGCTGTCGCGAGTGGGCAAGGCCGCCCGCGGGCAGTTCGCGGATCGGTTGGCGGCGCGGGGACTTCGCCTGTGGCACATGGCGATACTCGCCGCCCTGGCCGACTTCGGGCCGCACGCACAGCGGGATCTGGCCGAGCGGCTCACCATTCACCCCAGCGATGTGGCCAAGATCGTCGACGAGCTTGCCGCGGCCGGGCAGGTCGAGCGCACGCGAGACGAGACCGATCGACGACGGATGACCGTGCGGATCACCCGCACCGGTCGCGCCGCCCTGACCGCGCTCGACAAGGACGCGCACCAGGTCGGTGCCGACTTGCTCGCGCCGCTGAGCCCGAAGGAGCGCGATCAACTGTCCGACCTGATGCGCCGCCTCTTCGACCACGCCTACCCGTCTGAGAGCTAATGGGATCCGGTAACTCGGAATCCTTTGGGAACCAACCAGACTGCGACAACAGCGACGGTGATGACGATCGCCGCGGAGATGTAGGCGGTGGTGGTGAGAGCGGTGTCGAAGGCGTGGCGGGCGGTGGCGAGGACTTGCTCGCGGGTCGCATTGTCCAGGCGGTCGGCTACTTCCACGGCACCACCGATGGATTCCCTTGCTTCATCGAGGTTTTCACCACGCAGCGGGAGCCCCACCATGTTCTCGGTGAAGATGCGGCCGTGGATGCTACCGAGCAAGGCGACACCGAGGCCGATGCCGAGCTCGTAGTTGGTCTCCGACACGGCCCCGGCCTGCCCGGCACGTTCCGGCGGCACCGCGGAGACCAGGACGGCGGCGGCCGCGGTGATCGCCAGACCGTCGCCGAGGCCGAAGGACGCGAGCACCAGTGCGACAACGGGATACGTGGTCGGCTCGGGACTCAGCGCCAGCCCGAGGAAACCGATGGCCAGCGCGCCGAGCCCGATGGCGAGCACCGCGCGAACGCCGATGTGCTGCATCAGCCACGGGGTCGCCAGCGACGCGACCAGCAGGGTCAGCGCGGACGGCAGGGTGCGCAGGCCCGCCTCGGACGGCGAGTATCCGTGCACGTACTGCAACCACAGCGAGATCAAGAACAGCGCGGCGCCGATCGCGAGCATGGCGAGCAGCGTGGCCAGCGCGGCGGCAGAGAAGGCGCCGTTACGGAACAACCGCACGTCGAGCAGCGGGTCGGTAGCGGCGAGCTGGCGGCGGGCGAACCAGACGAGCAGCAGCACGCCGAGCACCAGGATCACCCAGTCCGCCGGTGCGGGTGTGCCCTTGGCGACATGCTTGATGCCCCAGGCCAATCCGACGATGCCGACAATGGACAGCACCGCGGCCAGCCAATCGAGCGAACCTGATTGTGGCGCACGGTATTCCGGCAGCAGCCAGGCGCCGACCGCCACGGTGAGCACGACGACGGGCACGTTCAACCAGAACGCCGAGGCCCAGCCGAACTGTTCGACCAGCACCCCGCCGACGATCGGGCCGATGGTCGCGCCCGCGCCCGCCACCGCGGCCCAGATGCCGATGGCCAGGGTGCGCTCGCGCACATCGGTGAAGATGTTCCTGATCAGCGACAACGTCGACGGCATCACCATCGCGCCGCCGATGGCGAGCAGCACCCGCCCGGCAATCAACTGCCATGAACAATGCGACGTCGCCGCCACCACCGAGGCCACCCCGAAGAGCACGAACCCCAGCAGGAACAGCAGCTTTCGGCCGACCCGGTCACCGACCGCGCCCGTGGTGATCAGCAAACCGCCGAGCACCAGCCCATATACGTCGATGATCCACAGCTGTTCGAGCTGCCCCACCCGCAGATCGGCGATCAGCGACGGCAGCGCGACATTCAAAATGGTGGCATCCATCGCCACCAACAACAGGCTGGCGCACAGCACAGCGAGCATCACCCACCGCACGCCACCCACCGTCGATTTGCCGGCCTCCGCCCCAGGCACACTCGCAGCCATCCCGCCTCCTCACTAGCCCCAACCCAGCATCCACCGCGCTCTAGCAAACACCAAGTAACCGCGCCGCCGGTCATCCAAGGAACAACTAGCGCAGGGTTCGGCGCGCCAGGTGGGCAGCGCATCGACTACGCACTGACAACTCGTTCGGCTTCAGCGGACACAACGTGGGGCTGGCCTTCGGCCGAGCCTGATACGCCGGACCACCCCCGATCAGTTGCCCGACGGGCCATCTGATTTCGTGAGGACATGGGTAACTCATCGGGCACGCCGGAAACCGGTCCCGGCAATCGATCGCCGGCCCGCGACGAAACGTCCGCGAGCTCCCACAATCGGCAAGAGTCGCGGAGAGGCGAGCTAGCGGCTTTCTACCTACCTGACGACGCAGACCCGAATCGGTTCGTTTCGACCGAGCTGACCCGGGGGCCGTGGTCGCCGGATGCGCAGCATGCCGGTCCGCCCTCCGCCCTGCTGGGGCACGCGATCGAGCGCTGTGAGCCGCGCGAGGGGTTTCAGGTGGGACGGGTCGCTGTGGAGATCCTGGGGCCGATTCCGTTGGAGCCGCTCACCGTTCGGACCCGCGTCGCGCGTGCGGGCCGCAGTGTGGAGTTGATCGAGGCGAGCTTGTCCAGCGATCGTGGCCCGGTAATGCAGGCCAACGCATGGCGATTCAAGCGAGCCGAGCCGGAACTGCAACTCCCCCAACATATCCTGCCGACCGGTGCCCGCCCCGGACCTGAGCACGCACCGGGCGCGACGCTGTTCCCGTCGGACCAGGCCGTCGGCTTCCACACCGGCATCGAATACCGCTTCGTCACCGGCTCTTTCGTCGAAACTGGACCGGCGATCTGCTGGATCAGGCTGAAGTACCCGATCGTCGCGGGCACCGACCCGAGCCCGCTGGAACGCACGCTGGCCGCCGCTGACTCCGGCAACGGCGTCAGTTCAGTGCTCGACTGGTCCAGTTACCTGTTCATCAATACCGATCTCACGGTCACCCTGCACCGGCAGCCTGCCGGTGAATGGGTCTGCCTGGACGCGGTCACCTATCCGCAACCGCACGGCATCGGCCTGGCCGAATCCGCGCTCTTCGACGAGAAGGGGCCGCTGGGCCGCAGCACCCAGACCCTGTTCCTCACCACCCGGTGAGTGGTCGTCAGGGGCGAGTGGAGATCTGCTGGACCGTCCAGCCGTTGCCGTCGGGGTCGGCGAAGAAGACGAAGCCGATGTTATCGAGCGGGTCGGCCACGTCGGGCGGGTTGGCGCCGAGGATCTGCACGTCGCTCACGTCTACGCCGCGAGATACCAACTCGGCGTGCGCCTTTCGGATATCTGGCACGACCAGTTGCAGGCCCTGCAACGACCCGGGCGTCATCTTCGGGACGGCGCCCTCGCCGATCACGATGGAGCAGCCGGAGCCGGGCGGGGTGAGCTGCACGATGCGCATCCCCTCGCCGGGCACCACGTCGTGGTCGATGACGAAGCCCAGTTTCCGCGAGTAGAAGTCCTTCGCCCGGTCGATGTCCGACACCGGGACGATCACCACCTCGAGCGTCCAGTTCATAGCGGGGTCCTTTCGCGTCTGCAGTATTCCTACCAGCGCGGACGGCGCGCGGCGGGCGAATTCGCCGGCATTGCGCGACGGCTCATTGCCGCCGCTCCCAACGCCAGGCGAACTCGCCCGCCCTGGGCGGGGGGCCGGGCAGTTCACCGTCCACGGACAGGCCGGCCACCAGCATGGCCAGCACCCGGCGGCGCAGCTGCGCGGTGCGATCCGGATCGGGCATCGAGATGGCCGCGCACGATTCCAGGATGAGGCCGAGATCCTCCGAGGTGACACCGGGACGCAGCCGGCCGGTGGCCCGCGCGCGGCGCACGATCTCGTCGTTCGCCTCGGCCGAATGCGTCACGGCGGGCAGGATCGACTCGTCCGGGGTGAAGGTGCCTGCGAGGTGCACCGTCAGCGAGTGCACGTCGGCGTCGACGACGCGCTCCAGAAAACCGACCAGCCCCTGCCAGCCGTCCGAATCCTCCAGTGCCGCATCGGCTTCCACGTTGTAGCGGCGCAGCCCGTCGTAACAGAGCGTGCGCAGCAGGACCTCCTTGCTCGGGTACCGGCGATACAGCGCGCTGATCCCCACTCCGGCCCGCTCGGCGACGGCGGCGATCGGGGCATTGGCGTCGGCCAGGAACACGGCGCGCGCCGCGTCCAGGATCAGCCCGTCGTTGCGGGCCGCCTGCGCCTTCCGGCCGGGCAAGGCCTTCTGAGCTGGAGCATCGGGTGATTTCGGCATGACTTCAGCCTAGCACTTGAAACGGAATGATCCGTTCTGCTACTGTTCAAACGGAACGAAGCATTCCGTTTCACAAGGAGATCGCCATGAGCACCATCAAGCCCTTCCAGATCAACGTCCCCCAGGCCCAGCTCGACGATCTGGCCGACCGCCTGCGCCGGGCCCTGTGGCCGAGCGAACTGCCGGGCGTCGGCGACTCCTACGGCGTGCCCGTGGATCGGGTGCGCACTCTCGCGCAGTACTGGCTGGAGACCTTCGACTGGCGGGCGCTCGAGGCGAAGCTGAACTCCTACCCGCAGTTCACCACCGAGATCGACGGCGAGAACATCTACTTCCTGCACATCCGGTCGGCCCGCGCGGACGCGCTGCCGGTGGTCCTCACCCACGGCTGGCCCGGTTCGGTGCTCGAATTCCTCGATCTCATCGAGTCGCTGACCGCACCGGAGTCGCCCGACGATCCCGCCTTCCACCTGGTGATTCCGGCCCTGCCCGGGATGGGTTTCTCCGGCCCGACGCACAGCACCGGGTGGACCCTGCGCCGCGTCGCCAAGGCCTGGATCGAGCTGATGGATCGGCTCGGCTACCAGCGCTTCGGTGCGATCGGCAACGACGGCGGCTCGATGGTCTCCCCGGAGATCGGCCGCCTGGCGCCGGACCGGGTGGTGGGTGTCCATGTGACGCAACTGTTTTCGTTCCCGTCCGGCGATCCGGCCGAATTCGCCGACCTCTCGGCGGCGGACCTGGCGGCGCTCGAGCACCTGAAGTGGTTCCAGGACAACAAGATGGCTTTCAACATCCTGTGCAGCCAGCAGCCGCAGACGCTGGCCTACGCGCTCACCGATTCGCCGCTCGGGCTGTTGGGTTGGAACGCCCAGCTTTTCGGCGAGAGCCTGGACGCCGAGTTCGTCATCGGCAATGTCGCGCTCTACTGGCTGACCGGCACCGCGGCATCCTCGGTCCGGTTCTACTACGAGGAGGCGCACAGCACCGATCGCCCGACCGGGCCGACCACGACCCCGACCGCGCTGGCCATGTTCAAGGGCGATTTCCAGTCGATCCGCCGGTTCGCCGAGCGGGACCACCACAACATCGTCAGCTGGAACTCCTACGACGCGGGCGCGCCGACCGCCGGTCCGAACGATGCCGCAGGCCACTTCGCCGCGCACGAGGCGCCCGAGCTGCTCGTCGGCGACATCCGGCAGTTCTTCGCCAAGATCGGCTGAAGTCCGGCCGCGCGAGACAGTCTCTTATGTCATCGAGACTCGAGGCCATGGTTCGTCTCACTGAGCGCTGTTGTACTGGATTCACCAACAGCTCAACAGCTTTCGACAAAGGAGAGAAAGACCATGAAACTCGCAGTCTTCGGAGCCACCAGCACGGTCGGTCGCCTGGTGGTCGCGCAGGCCATCGAGGAGGGGCACGAGGTGACCGCCTTCACCCGCAACGCGGCGGGCCTCGGGCAGCGGCACGAGCGGCTGCACATCGTGGAAGGCGATGTGCTGGACACCAATTCGGTCGGCCGGGCGCTCGTCGGCCAGGACGCCGTGCTGATCTCGCTCGGCGCGGGACGCAAAGGCGTGATCCGGGCCGAAGGCACCCTCGCGGTGCTGGAGGCGATGAGCCGGACCGGGGTCAAGCGGGTGATCGTGCAGACCACGCTCGGCGCGGGCGACAGCAGGGGCAACCTGAACTTCGTGTGGAAGTACCTGATGTTCGGGATGCTGCTGCGCCAGGCCTACGCCGACCATGTGCAGCAGGAGGCGTACGTGCGGGCCAGCGACCTGGACTGGACCATCGTGCGGCCGAGCGCGTTCACCGACGGCCCGCGCACCCGCGCCTTCCGGCGCGGTTTCCCCGCCGACGAGCGTGGGCTGGCGTTGAAGATCTCCCGGGCCGACATCGCCGACTTCATGCTCGAGCAGCTGAACGACACGACCTATCTGCACCAGGCCCCGGGTATCTCGAACTGAGGGCGGGACACGTGCTGCCCACCGCGACCCACGCTTCGGCCCCGCCGAGCGTGGGTCGCCCTCTGCTGCTACGCGTGCTCGTGCAATTCACCCCAGGCCGGAAACGGGTCGGGATAGCCGGCCCATTCGGCAGGCCCCTCGGCAAACTCCGCATCCGTGAGCAGCGCGTTGTCGAGCAAGACACGCACCTTGTCCCGATCGAGCTTGATGCCGATGAAGACGATCTCTTGTCCGGCAGGCACTTCCAGCGCCGACCACCACGCGGCGGGCTCGAAGACAAGATTGGGTCCGGCCTGGGACCAGATGGCCGCCAAGGTCGCACGGCTGGCGATCCAGCAGAAACCCTTGCTGCGCAACAACCCTCGTAGTTCACCCAGCGCATCGGACAGACGCTGCGGATGAAACGGCCGGTCCGCAGTGTAGGTGAGGCTACGGATGCCGTACTCCTCGGTCTCCGGCGTGTGCCCGCCCGCCAACTCCTCCTCCCAGCCCTCGGCCTCGGCGGCGACCACCGGGTTGTACCGGCCGGTGTCGAGCACGTCGGCCAGTTCGACAACGCCGTTGGTTGTGCGCAGTACGTGAGCACGCGGATTGAGCTTGCGCACAGTAGCTTCCACCGCGCCCGCGGCCGCCGCGCCGACCAGATCGGTCTTGTTCACCAGCAGCACATCGGCGAATTCCACCTGATCCACCAGCAAGTCGGCGATGGTGCGCGTATCCCCCTCGCCCGCTTGCAGATTCCGCTCGGCCAGCGCCTGCCCCTTGGCCACCTCGGCCAGGAACGTGGACGCGTCGACCACCGTCACCATGGTGTCCAGCCGCGCGATATCGCCGAGTTTGAACCCGTCCTCGAACTCCCAGTCGAAGGTCGCGGCCACCGGCATCGGCTCGGAGATACCGGTCGACTCGATGACCAGCTGATCGAACCGGCCGTCGCGGGCCAGCCTGCCCACCGCCTCGATCAGGTCCTCGCGCAGCGTGCAGCAGATGCAGCCGTTGGTCAGTTCGACCAGTTTCTCCTCGGTCCGGTCGAGGTGTCCCTGTCCCGCGACGAGCGCGGCGTCGATGTTGACCTCGCTCATATCGTTCACGATGACCGCGACCCGGCGGCCCTCCCGGTTGGCGAGGATGTGGTTGAGCAGCGTCGTCTTGCCCGCGCCGAGGAAACCGGACAGCACGGTGACGGGGAGCAGGTCGGGGGTCGGTGCAGGGTTCATGTCTTAATGATAATGGTTTTCATTTATCGTTAGCACCCGGGGTTGCCGGTTGCCCGTGGCGGCGCGGGCGAACGGTCGTAGGGTTTGTCTCGTGAAGCTGCTGCCATTGACCCCCGACGGGCAGACTCCCGTCCGGGTGCTCACCATCGCCGGGACCGATTCCGGTGGAGGCGCCGGAATCCAGGCCGATTCGCGCACCATGGCCCTGTGCGGGGTGCACGCCTGCGTAGCCGTCGCGGCGGTGACCGTGCAGAACTCGAAGGGAGTCAGCGACTTCCACGAGATTCCGCCGCACATCGTGGCCGGTCAGGTGCGCGCCGTGGTGACCGATATCGGCGTCGGCGCGGTCAAGACCGGCATGCTGGCCTCGACCGCCATCATCGAGGCCGTCGTCGAGGTCTGCCAGGAGGTCGGCATCGGCCGCGACGGGCGGATTCCGCTGATCGTCGATCCGGTCGCGGCCTCCATGCACGGCGACCCGCTGCTGCACGAGGAGGCCCTGGATGCGGTGCGGCACACGCTGTTCCCGCTGGCGACGGTGGTGACGCCGAACCTCGACGAGGTCAGGCTGATCACCGGCATCGACGTCACCGATGACGCGTCGGCCCGGCAGGCCGCGCGGGCCCTGCACCAGCTCGGCCCGCAGTGGGCGATCGTGAAGGGCGGGCATCTACGGTCCTCGGAATACAGCACCGACCTGCTTTTCGACGGCGAGACGTTCCTGGAATTCACCGCGCCGCGGATCAGCACCACCAACGACCACGGCGGCGGGGACACCCTGGCCGCGGCGACCGCGTGCGCGCTGGCCAACGGCTACTCGGTGCCGGAAGCAGTGGAATTCGCCAAGGAGTGGACCTACCGCTGCCTCGCCGCCTCGTACGATCTGGGCGCGGGCCACGGCCCGGTGTCCCCGCTCTGGCGGCTGCACAACGACTGTCGTCGGGGCACCCCCTGAATCTCGTAATTCCCCACTTCAAATGCCCCTTAGGGGCCGATTCTTGTCGGTGGGTGCTGAGACAATAGACGTGTCGCAAACGCGGTTGGCCTCGATGAAGCGGTCCGATCAGAACAACGTAGTTCGGGTGGCTGCGACGACAGCTTCGGCGCCGGCCCGCGCGGTCGGCGGGGCAGGGCGTTACTCGCCGGAAAAGGCAAGGTGCAGTGGCAGATCAGTGTCGATGACGATGCCGTTGAGCCGGGCATTGGCCGCCGTGAGCGCGGCGATGGTTTCGGCGAGATAGGCGACGAACTTCTCGATCGGCATCGGCTGCGTCTTCAACCGGTTCGCGCCGAGCCACCAGTCGGTGGCCGAGCCCACCGCGCCGAAGATCGAATAGATGACCAGTTCGACACTGTCCACGTCCACCGGGGTGTCGGCCGCCAGCTCGGCGAACAGGTCGGCGGCGCGCTTCGCCGACTGGCGAGCGGACTGCAGCGCGCGTTCGGAATCGTCGGACTGCTGCGCGAAGTGGCTGTGCAGCATGAAGCGGAAGACGTTGGGGTGCTCCGACACCACGAGCGCGTACTCCGCCGCACCGCGGCGGACCAGTTCGTGGGCCGAGTCGTTGGTCAGGTCGACGCCGGTGATCAGCTGCTCCCAGAGCATGTCGCGGACCCGATCGACGATGGCGTTGTAGAGGTCGGTCTTGTCCTCGAAATGCCGGTACAGCTTGGGCTTTGCCGCGCCGGCCTCCTTGGCGATATCGCCCATGCTGACCTCGGGCCCGAACTTGTCCAGCGCGCGGAACGCCGCGTCGACGAACTCCTCGCGCACCTTCAGCCGATGCTCACGCCAGCGTTCCGTGCGTGCGTCGACGCGCTTGCGTGGCACCTCGTCTGTTTTCCGGCCGCTGCGCATCACAATTCCGGATGCTACCTGCTACCAGCGGTACCGATGACCGGGTCGCGGCGTTGACATCGGAAGAGGCGTGGGACACACTCGGAAAAGTACACGGAACCGGTGGTACGAGATACTGAACACAGAGAGCCGGTGGGGACGATGGCGTCCGCGATCCACACCCGCGTCCTGATCGTCGGCAGCGGCTTTTCCGGCCTCGGCATGGGCATCGCGCTCGATCAGGCGGGCATCGACGACTACCTCATCGTGGAGCAGGCCGACGAGATCGGCGGTACCTGGCGGGACAACACCTATCCCGGCTGCGCCTGCGATGTGCCGACCCATCTGTACTCGTATTCCTTTGAGCCACGCACGAATTGGCGACGGCTGTTCTCCGGGCAGCAGGAGATCTTCGACTATCTGAAGGAAGTCACCGGCAAATACCGGCTGCGGCCGCGGATCCGTTTCCACCAGCACATGGCACACGGGTACTGGGACGAGGCCGAGCGGCGCTGGCACGCGTTCAGCGCGGACGGTCAGGAGTATGTCGCGCAGTTCCTCGTGTCCGCGGTGGGGGCGCTGCACATTCCGAGCATTCCGGAGTTCGAGGGCAGTGCGGATTTCACCGGCCCGGCTTTTCACTCGGCGCAGTGGGATCACGGAGTCGAGCTCGCGGGTAAACGGGTCGCGGTGATCGGAACAGGGGCCAGCGCAATCCAATTCGTGCCCGAGATCGTCGGCGACGTGGCCGAACTGACGGTGTTCCAGCGCACCCCGCCGTGGGTGATGCCCCGCGCCGATGTGGAGTTCTCCGCCCGATTTCGGCGGGCGCTCGCCCGGGTGCCCGGTCTGCGCCTCGCGCTGCGCAATGGGATCTATTGGGGTGCCGAGGTCGGCGGGTACGCGATGAACTGGCGGCCCACGCTACTGAAGGTGCTGGAGCGGGTCGGTAAACGGCATATCGAACGGCAGATCGCCGACCCTGTTCTGCGAGAACAGGTTACGCCCAACTATCGGGCGGGCTGTAAGCGATTGCTCGGCTCCGACACCTATTATCCGGCGCTCGCCGACCCCAAGACCGAGTTGGTCACCGAGCGCATCGACCGGTTCACCGCGGACGGCATCGTCACGGCCGACGGCGTCGAGCGCAAGGTCGATGTGATCATCTACGGCACCGGTTTTCACGTCATCGATTCGTTCAAGAATCTCCCGATGGTCGGTCTGCACGGCGTCGACCTGGGCGAGCGCTGGGCGCGGGAAGGGGTGCAGGCGCATCGCGGGATCACGGTCGCGGACATGCCCAACGCCTTCTTCCTGGTCGGCCCGAATACCGGCCTCGGCCACAATTCGATGATCTTCATGATCGAGGCGCAGATCCACTATGTGCTGCAGGCGATTCGGCAGGTGCGCGCGCAGGGCGCGGTCGCGCTGGCGCCGCGGCGGGCGGCGCAGGATCGATTCAACGCCCGGCTGCAGGACGGACTGGCGCGCTCGGTGTGGAACACCGGCGGCTGCCAGAGCTGGTATCTGGACGAGCACGGGAACAACCGCACGCTGTGGTCCGGATTCACCTGGCAGTACTGGCTGCAGACCAGGCGACTGGATCCGGCGGAATACGAATTCTTCAGTCCCGCACCGAGTTCACCGACGCGTCCCACCTTGGTACTGGAAGACCATCCGGCACAAACGTTTCCCACAGCTCTGACCAATGGCCGGCCGACCCCAGCCAGTAACCCCAAGGACGTTCCATGAAGAACTTCACCGGCAAAGTCGCCGTGATCACCGGCGCGGGCTCCGGCATCGGCCGTGGCCTCGCGCTGGAACTCGCCCGGCGCGGTGCCCAGCTCGCGCTGTCCGACATCAACACCGAGTCGGTCGCCGACACCGCCGGTCGCTGCGAAAAGCTCGGTGCCACAGCGATTCCCTATGAGCTCGATGTCGCGCACCGGGCGGCGGTCTACGCACACGCCGCGGATGTGCGCGGCGAATTCGGGCGGGTGAACCTGGTCTTCAACAACGCGGGCGTTGCCCTCGGGGCCGACGTCGAGGACATGGAGTGGGACGACTTCGACTGGTTGATGAACATCAACTTCTGGGGCGTCGCGCACGGCACCAAGGCCTTCCTGCCCGACCTCATCGCCTCCGGTGACGGCCACATCGTGAACGTGTCCTCGGTGTTCGGCCTCGTCGGCGTGCCCTCCCAAAGTGCCTACAACGCCGCAAAATTCGCGGTGCGCGGGTTCACCGAGGCGCTGCGGCAGGAGATGCGGATCGCCAGGCATCCGGTCGGTGTCACCTGCGTGCATCCCGGCGGGGTGACGACGAATATCGCGGTGAACGCGCGCGGCCTCGGCGACGATGTCGACCTCGAGACGCTGCGCCGCAGTTGGGACGCCATCACCCTGACCAGTCCGGACGCCGCGGCGAAGACCATCCTGCGCGGTGTGGAGAAGAACAAGGCCAGGGTGTTGATCGGGGCCGACGCCAGGGCCATCGATCTGATCCCGCGCCTGCTCGGCCCGGCCTACGAGGACCTCGGCGTGCCGCTGTACCGGGCGGGCAAGCGGACGGCGGCGCGGTTCGGTATCGCGCTGTAGGTAGGCCCTATCGGCGACGCGCCGCGCGGGGTGGCACCGGCGGCGGTGGGATCAGCAGGCCCGCCGTGGTGCGCGAACCCGCCTGCTTGAGGCGCTCGAGCACCGGTGTCAGCTCGAAGCTGTGCACGCCGTCCAGGGTCGCCATCTTGGTGGTCACGTAGTGGTACAGGCCGTCGGCGGTGTCCGCGGTGAGCACGGCGAAAACGTTGAACGGCCCGGTAACCGCTGCGGCATAAGCTGTTTCGTCGTGCTCGGCGATGGCCCGGCCCACGGTATCGAACTGCGCCGGCGCGACACGGAGCCAGAGGAAGGCCCAGAGGCTGGATCCCAGTGCGGCAGGGGCGATGTCGAGATCGAAGTACAGGATGCCTGCGGCCTGCAGAGCGGCGATGCGGCGCGCGATCCGGCCGATGCTCACGCCGGTGGCACGGGCCAAGACCGAGAAGCTGGCGCGCCCATCGCGGGCGAGCAACTCGAGCAGTATGCCGTCCTCGTCGCGCAGCCGCAGATCAGCGTCGGCGTAATCCGTTGCCGCCGTGCTTTTCTCTGTCCGGGCGACTTGTCTGCTGCGCCAATCGACAGCACCCGGTCCGACGAAGCGGTGCAGGATCATCGCCGCCGCGATGTCGTGCACCGGTGCCGTGCGCTGCAGCCGCTGCACCAGTAGGTCGTCACGATCCTGCGGCGTGCGGGGGTGCAGCGAGAAGTTTACCTCGGCACCGGCGGCCGCGATGCTGACCCAGGCGGCGTCGTCGCGGCGGGCCAGCGCCTCGGCCACCTGCCGGGCGCCGTCCGGTCGGCAGTGCACCCGGATGATCCAGTCGTTCTCGCCGAGCGCGCGGGAGTCCACCGCGCCGATCACCCTGACCACGCCGTCGCGGCGTAACCGCCGGTAGCGGCGGGCAACGGTCTGCTCCGCGATGCCGAGATCGGCGGCGACTCGATTGAACGAGACGCGCGGGTCGAGCTGCAGGGCTTGCACGATCTGCGTATCAACGTCATCCAAGATGGAGTTTTTGCCTATCGCGGCGGCGCTCATAGGGAGGAAATCTACGCCTGATCCACATCGGGGCGACCGTACTCATCGCTGATCCGGATACTCGACGCGGTCTCGACCCACGAATCTCCAGAGAGGACAACGGTTTTGCGTAAATGGCTGCCGCTGCTGACGGTGTGTCTCGGCACCTTCATGCTGCTGCTCGACGTCACCATCGTGAACGTCGCACTACCCGACATGCGCAACGACTTGGACGCGTCGTTCAGCTCGTTGCAATGGGTGGTCGACGGATACGCCCTCGCCATGGCCGCGCTCATGCTCGGTGCGGGCTCGATCGCCGACCTGGCCGGGCATCGGCGGACCTATCTGGCCGGTTTGGTCCTGTTCGCGGTTTCCTCGCTGATCTGCGGGATCGCGCCGAATCCGACCGTGCTCATCGTGGCAAGGGTGGCGCAGGGGATCGGCGCGACCACCATGGCGTGCACCACCTTCGCCCTGTTGAACAACTCGTACACGGGACGGGACCAGGGCACGGCGTACGGCGTCTGGGGTGCCGTCGCGGGCGCGTCCAGCGCCATCGGGCCGATCATCGGCGGCCTGCTCACCGATCTCGCGTCGTGGCGCTGGATCTTCTTCGTCAACCTGCCGGTCAGCGCGGCGGCCATCGCCCTGTGCGTCTGGGTGCTCGCCGATGTCGAGCGACCACACCGCGGCCGGGTCGATGTGGCGGGCATGGCGTCGTTCACCGTCAGCGCCGCGGCGGCGACCTACGCGCTGATCCGGGCGAACGAACACGGTTGGTCGAATGCGCTCACCTGGTGGCTGCTGTTGCTCGCCGCGGTGTCGCTGGTGCTATTCCTCATGGTCGAAAAGGCTTCGGCGCAACCGATGCTCGATCTGGCGCTGCTGCGGGACCGTTCATTCGTCGGGGTGCTGGTCGCCGCCGGTGCGTTGTTCTTCGCGGCGTTCGGTGCGCTGATGTATACCCAGATCTGGTTGCAGTCGGTGCTCGGGTTGACGGCGATCCAGGCCGGGGCGGTGGGACTTCCGTTATCGGTCATGGCCTTTCTGGTCTCCGGCGGCATCGGGCGGTTCCTGCACGGCGAGCACCGCGGCCGGATCATCGCCGGCGGGCTATTCGCGACCGGTGTCGGCGGTGTGCTCGGCGCGCTACTGGTGCACGGCGAAGCCGGTTGGGTGGCACTCGTTCCCGGCTTCCTGGCCATCGGCCTGGGTGTCGGACTGGCCACCGCGACGCTGAGTTCGGCTGCGATGGCGGCGGTTCCGTGGCAGCGAGCCGGAATGGCAACGGGGGCAGTGAATACCGCGCAGCAGCTGAGTTTCGCGCTCGGTATCGCGACGCTGGGCAGCGTTTTCACCGCGCGGGCCGCCGACGTGCTCGGCGATCGTGGGTTGCCGGATGCGGAGACCACGGCGCGAGCGATCGGGGGCGGTCAGTCCGGGACGTTGTTGCAGCAGGTTCCGGCGGCAGCGCGGTCCGGGCTCGCGGAGGCGGTGCGTGCGGCGGCCGCGGCGGGTGTGCAGAGCACTCTCGCGGTGAGCGGCGGTGTGGCGTTACTCGGCAGCGCGCTCGTATTGCTGCTCATGCGGAGGCGGGGCAACCCGGCCATGGAAGTTGCCGAAGCAGAGGAGGTGCTCGCCTGATTTGCCGGAATTCGGCTTCGGCTGCCTGATTTGCCCGGGTCAGCCTGCCGGGGAACTCTCCGCTGAGCGAGGGGACCATACGCCTCGCTCAGCGGTGGGTCAGCGCTTTTTCGGATCGACGATGCCCTGCTCTGGGGCGGACTTCAGCTTCTTGTCCGTGCGCTTCTCCTTGAGAGACTTCCCGGACTTCTTCGACATCGAGCTGCGCGGAGACTTGTCGGACAAGCGTGGTCCTTTGCTCGGAGGACCTGAACGGTCCCGCTACCGCCGACGGTACGCTACGCCCGCGCAGGCCGGGACCAATCCGCGCTGGTAGCCGTGCCCCCAGGAACCTCACAGCTGAGGCCCAGCTCCGTGACAACCGGACCGTCGAGGGTAGTTGTCATGACCGAGACTGTGACCGTCGCGGCGGCGGAATTAGCCGAGACACCGGGTTCACCCGTGCTGGACGTGGTGATACCCGTCTACAACGAAGAGACCGACCTCGGCGTGTGTGTGCGCAGGTTGCACGCATATCTGCGCCAGGGGTTCCCGTTTCCGGCGCGGATCACGGTAGCCGACAACGCCAGCACCGACGCTACCCTCCAGGTGGCCGAGCTGCTCGCGGCCGAGTTGGACGGCGTGCGGGTGGTGCACCTGGACGCCAAGGGTCGAGGGCGGGCACTGCGTGCGGCGTGGGAGGCCTCCGACGCACAGGTGGTCGCCTATATGGACGTCGACCTGTCGACCGACCTCAACGCGCTGCTGCCGCTGGTGGCACCGCTGATCACCGGGCATTCGGACCTGGCGATCGGCACCAGGCTCAGTGCGTCGTCCCGCGTCGTGCGCGGGCCGAAGCGCGAGATCATCTCGCGCTGCTACAACCTGTTGCTGAAAGCCTCACTGCAGGCACGCTTTTCGGACGCACAATGCGGGTTCAAGGCGATGCGCAGCGACGTGGCGCGCAAGTTGCTGCCGCTGGTGCGCGACGGGGAATGGTTCTTCGACACCGAGCTGCTCGTGCTCGCCGAGCGGGCCGGGTTGCGCATCCACGAGGTGCCGGTGGACTGGATCGACGATCCGGACAGCCGCGTCGACATCGTCGACACCGCACGCAAGGACCTGCAGGGCATCGGGCGGCTGACGCGGGCGCTGGCCACCGGCGCCCTGCCGCTGGAGGAGCTGCGCCGCGCGGTCGGGCGCGAGCCGCTGGTGCCCGGCGTGCCGCTCGGGATGGTCGGGCAGTTGGTCCGGTTCGCGATTGTCGGCGTGCTCAGCACCCTCGCCTATCTGCTGCTTTACGTTGTGCTGCAATCGTTTACCGATGCGCAGGTGGCCAATTTCCTGGCGCTGCTCGTCACCGCGGTGGCCAATACCGCGGCCAACCGGGCGTTCACGTTCGGTGTGCGCGGGGCGACCGGCGCGGTGTCGCATCAGTTCCAAGGGCTGGTGATCTTCGGCATCGGGCTGGCGTTGACCAGCGGGTCGCTGTTCACGCTGCACCACTGGGCGCCGGACGCGCCGGTGCATCTGGAGTTGTTCGTGCTGGTGCTGGCCAATCTGCTGGCCACCATTCTGCGGTTTGTCGGGTTGCGGTGGGTTTTCCGGAATACCCCGAATCCGGCGCGGCGGACGGTGCTCTCCGTGCAACCCGATGCGGACGCGCCCGAGTCCGACCCCGCGGTGGCGCGCGGCGGCGAAGGCGGTACTCGATGACCGCGACACTGGCGCCGCCCACCGCGGCACCGGCGGCTCCGGCACCCGAACGCAAAACCCGGTGGGAATACCCGGCTTTGGCGGTGCTGCTGCTCGGCACCGGGATCGCCTACCTGTGCAATCTGAGCTCCAGCGGTTGGGCCAACTCGTTCTATTCCGCTGCGGTGCAGGCGGGTTCGGTGTCCTGGAAGGCGTTCTTCTTCGGCTCCTCGGACGCGGCGAACTCGATCACCGTGGACAAGCCGCCCGCCTCGCTGTGGTTGATGGAGCTGTCGGTGCGGGCGTTCGGGCTGAACAGCTGGAGCATCCTGGTGCCGGAGGTGCTACTCGGTGTCGCCAGCGTGGCGCTGCTGTGGGCGACGGTGCGCCGGACGTTCGGGCCCGCCGCCGGACTGCTCGCCGGGCTGGTGCTCGCGGTGACTCCCGTTGCGGTGCTGATGTTCCGGTTCAACAATCCGGACGCGCTGCTGGTGTTCCTGATGATCGCCGCGACCTGGGCGCTGACGCGGGCGGTCGAAGACGGTCGCTGGCGATGGCTGGTGCTCACCGGTGCGTTCCTCGGATTCGGCTTCCTCACCAAGCAATTACAGGTGCTGCTGGTGGTTCCGCCGCTGGCCCTGACCTACTTGATCGCGGGACCGCCCAAGCTCGGTAAGCGCGTCCTGCAGCTGCTCGCCGCCGGGGCCGCCATGGTGCTGGCCGCGGGCTGGTGGCTGCTTGCCGTTGAGCTGTGGCCCGCCTCGTCGCGGCCGTGGATCGGTGGGTCACAGAACAATTCGATCCTCGAGCTCACCCTGGGCTACAACGGGCTCGGCCGCCTCACCGGCGACGAGAGCGGCAGCGTCGGGCCGGGCGGTGGTGATCTGCCCGCCGGTGGCAACGGCATGTGGGGCAGTACCGGCATCACCCGCATGTTCGAGCCCGCGCAGGGCGGTCAGATCGCCTGGCTGATCCCGGCCGCGCTGGTCGCGCTGGTGGCCGGAATCCTGTTGCGCGGCAAGGCTGCCCGCACCGATCGGCGACGTGCTTCGCTGATCATGTGGGGCGGTTGGCTGTTGGTGACCGGATTGACCTTCAGCTTCATGGCGGGGATCTTCCACCAGTACTACACGATCGCGCTGGCCCCGGCGGTCGCCGCGCTCGTCGGGATCGGTGCGGTGCAGCTGTGGCGGGAACGCCGGCGGCTGTGGGTTCGACTGATGCTGGCGCTAGCCGTTGGCCTCACTACCGCGACGGCGTGGATGTTGTTGTCCCGCAGTGCTCATTGGATGCCGTGGCTGCGGTGGACCGTGCTGGTGGTCGGCGTGCTCGCGACGATCGCCGCGCTCGTTCCCGCGCCGAAGAAGTTGGCCATCGTCTCCGCGCTGGCCATCGCGTTCGCCGGATTGGCCGGGCCGACCGCGTACGCCGTCGACACCATCGCGACCTCGCACGCGGGCGCAATCCCCTCTGCGGGACCGAATGTCGGACGGTTCGGCATGTTCGGCCAGCGGCCACCGTGGGCCGAGGGGATGAACGGCATGCCGGGTGGTCCCGGTGGTCCCCAAGCCGACGGACATCCCGGCGGCCGCGCACCCAACGGTGGACGCCCTGGAAACGGCCAGCCAGGCCAGCCACCCGGCATGGGTCCGCAAGGCGGCATGCCCGGCAACGGAGCCGACGCGATGGGTGGTATGGGCGGCCTGCTCGGCGCCAGTAAGCCGAGCGACAAGGTGGTTTCGCTGCTCGAGCAGCACGGCACCGACTACACCTGGGTCGCCGCCGCCACCGGCTCGAACAGCGCCGCAGGCTTCCAACTGGCCACCGAACTCCCGGTGATGCCCGTCGGCGGCTTCAACGGCAGCGACCCCTCCCCCACCCTCGACCAATTCAAAGACTATGTGGCCCAAGGAAAGATCCACTACTACATCGGCAGCGGCCGAGAAGGCGGCGGCCGCGGCCGCGACTCGGCAAACCCCTCCACCAGCTCCCAGATCGCCCAGTGGGTGCAGGAGAACTACACCGCCACCGAGGTAGACGGCATCACCCTCTACGACCTCACCACCCACTGACGCGAAAGATCCGCACCGCCATGAGGTTCACCGGCGGTGCGGATCTTTGTGTGTCAGAGACTATTTCGCGGCCGGGTAGGTGGCGTCGAGCCACTCGGCGTAGGTGGGGCCTGCGAGCGTAGCGTGCGGGCCGGGGAGGAGCGTGCCGTCCTCGAAGGCCTCGCGGTCTGCGTTGTCGGGGTCGCTGGACTCGATGATTTGGGCGGGGCCGCCGGTGCGGTCGGCGAAGAGGGTGGCGGCGCCTGCCATCGTTTCCGGTTGGGGGCCCGCGATTTCGGGGAAGGGAGCGTCGGTGGATGCGGGGGCCGGGTTGACGGCCAGGTCGACGAGGGCCTCGGCGACGGTGCGAGCGGCAACGAGTTGGGTGCGCATCTTGGCGACGTAGGCGACATCGCCCTGGGTGCCCCACTGAGTCATTACCTCGACCAGTTCGTGGAACTGGGCGGCGCGCAGAATCTGCACGGGCAGCGGGCCTTCGAGGACCCGCTGCTCGTGCGCGAGCTTGGCGGCGTTGTAGCCGGCGGTGGCGTTGTCGATACCGATGATGGAGACGACGACCAGGCGCTCGACACCGGCCCGCTGGCCCGCCTCGTGCAGGTTGCGGGCGGCGGCGGTGAAGAATTCGGTCGCAATGTCCTTGTCGGCGGACGGTGTGCTGGAGGCGTCGATGACGACCTGCACGCCGTCCAGTGCCTCGACCAGGCCCGCGCCGGTCTCGAGGTCCACACCGTTCTTCCTGGAGAACGCCACCACCTCGTGGCCCTGCTCGGTCAGTACGTCCACCACGTGCTTGCCGAGCCGTCCGGTCGCCCCGGCCACCGCGATCTTCTTGGTCGTCGTCATGGTCCCTGCTCCTCTGTGTCAGTGCGTTGTTCCGCGTTCACAGAGAGGACGCGATAGCCGCGGCGAGTGTGACATCACGACAAAAGCGCAGGTAGATCAGGTTCTCAGCGGAGCGTGGTCAGCAGGCGCTCGTGCACGACGCCGCGGACGACGGAACTGAGATCGGGTTTTTCGGCGAGCAGTTCGAGCATGCGCAGGATCTGCAGGGCTTCGATGCGCTGCGCCAGGTCGGGATCGGCGGGGTCGAAGCCCGCGCCCTCGAGGAAGTCGGGCCAGGCCGGGATGCCGGGATCGGCGAAGCTGACCGACCAGGCCCACCAGGCGGGATCGAAGAGCGGGTCGGCGAGGCGGACGGACTCGAAATCGAGCAGGCCGGTGATGGATTCGCCGTCGGTGAGGATGTTGACCGGTGCGAAGTCACCGTGCGCGAGAACCGTTGGGCGGTCGGCGAAGAGGGTGGGCAGGGATTTCAGGGTTCGGTCCAGGGTGGCGCGTTGCGCGGCGGCGAGGTCGAGCCGGGCTGCCCAGGCGGTCGCGCTCTCCACCAGGCGGGTGGGACTGGCCCACAGGTCGTCGAGTTGCAGCCCCGCGGTGGGCAGGCGGCGGAAAGCGGCGAGCAGGGTGCCCATCTCGCGGGCGATGGTCGGGAACTGCGGGCTGGCGAAGCCGATTTCGGCGCTGGCCGGGATCGGGACGCCGGGCAGCGCGTCGAAGACGATCCAGGCCGGGTCTGCGTCGAGGTCGAAGCGGCGGATGCGCGGAATGGCGATGCCGCGCTTGGCGGCCGGTTCCAGCAGGGTGTGCATGATCCGTAGGCGGCGCTCGGCGTCGTCGGGATTGCGGTAGCGCTGCAGCACCATCCGGTCGCCGTCGGCGAGCGTGAGCAGGTCGGTGCGGTTCTGGAAACCCCATTCGGCGGGCGCGCTACCGGCAATCGGCTGGCCGAGGGTCTGCTCGAGCCCGCCGTACTCCGCATGGTCCATACGGCAGACCCTAAGGCACGTACGGACTGTTGCGCGCCGATCCGTGCTGCTGCGCGGACCGGGGATCGCGGGGTCGGCCGCGGGCGCGATCATTCGCCCCGGTCGGGGCATCGATACCGCGGCATCGGCCGCTCATGCGGAGAAAGATCACTGATCCGGACCGGAAGACCGCGCGCCGGAAACCACTCAGCGTGGCGCGTTCAGCGCCGCGTGCAGGGTGGCCGCCCACTGCTGGACGATCTGCTTGCGGCGGGCCGAGTCGTCGGTGAGCACGTCGGCCAGGCCGAGTCCGCGCGCCAGGTCGAGGGTGGCCTGCACGAGGTGGTGGGTGACCGGGTCGGCGTCGTCGACGCCGAGTGCCGCCACCGCGCGCCGGTGCGAGATCCGGCCGAACTTGGCTTCCAGGGGGACAATTCGTTCCCGCAGCGCCGGATCCGCGGCGGCGTGCGTCCATACCTGCAGCGCCGCCTTGAACAGCGGACTGGTGTAGGACTCGACCAGGCCTGCCACCACGGCCTCGGTGCGGCCGAGCCCGTCGGCCAAGGTGGCGACCGCGATCGCCTCGTCCTTGGACTGCTGGGTCCGGCTGTCGAACATGTACTCGAGCGCGGCGGTGATCAACTCTTCCCTGGTCGGGAAGTGATGCTGCGCCGCGCCCCTGGACACCCCGGCCCGTTCGGCGACGACCGCGACCGTCGCTGCCGCCCAGCCGGTTTCGGCCAGGCAGTCGATGGTCGCCTCCAGCAGGCGCTGCCGGGTGGCTCGGCTGCGGTCCTGCTTGGGTTCGTGGGGTGTGGCCATAGGGTTATTCTGCCCAGCTCGGCGCGCGACGCTGCAGGAAGGCCGCCATGCCCTCGTGCACCTCGGCGGTGCCGAAGAAGCTCGCCGAGCGCTCGGCCAGTGCCTCGGCCGAGACGTCGAACTCGGCGAGCATGGCCGCGTTGACCAGTCGCTTGCTCTCGGCCAGCCCCTGCGGGGAGCCTTTGCGCAGCTCGGCGCGTAGCCGGGCCACCTCGGCCGCCGGGTCGGCGGCGCTGGTGCTGATCAACCCGATCCGCTCGGCGACGCCGGCATCGAACTTCTCGCCCGTCATGAAGTACCGGCCTGCCGCGCGCGAGGTGAGGCGCGGCAGCAGGGTGAGCGAAATCATGAACGGGGCCAACCCGATTCGCACCTCGGTGAGGGCGAAGCTGCTCGTCGGGCCCGCCACGGCGATATCGCAGGCCGCGACGATGCCCATGCCGCCCGCCCGCACGTTGCCGTCGATCTGCGCGATCACCGGCTTCGGGGTGGCGAGCAGGCGGCGCAGCACGCCGATCATGGTGCGGGTGCGGTCGTCGGCCGCCACCGCGGGATCGGCGTTGCTCGCCTCGCTGAGGTCGGCGCCCGCGCAGAAGGTGTTGCCGGTGTGCGCGAGCACGATTCCCCGCACGGCGTCGTCGGCCGCCGCGTCGTCGAGTCCCCGGAGAAGTTCGGCGACGAGCTTGGCCGACAACGCGTTCCGGTTGTGCGGCGAGTCGAGCGTGAGCGTCGCGAAACCGTCCGCGACGTCGTAGCGGACGAACGGACCCGTCACGGTGTCGGTCATCGACAGCCTCTCTAGTAGGACTTGGGCAGGCCCAGTGAGTACTGGGCGACGAAGTTCAGCACCATTTCGCGGCTGACCGGGGCGATGCGGCCGATCCGCGCCGCGGCCAGCATGGCGGCCAGGCCGTACTCCTTGGTGAGGCCCGCGCCACCGTGCGTCTGGATGGCCTGATCGAGCGCCTTGATACTCGCCTCCGCCGCAGCGTATTTCGCCATGTTGGCGGCCTCGGCGGCACCCATCTCGTCGCCGGAGTCGTACAGCGTGGCGGCCTTGCGCATCATCAGCTTGGCCAGCTCCAGCTCGATCTTCACCTGGGCCAGCGGATGCGAAATGCCTTGGTGCGCACCGATCGGCGTCTTCCAGACGGTGCGTTCCTTGGCGTACTCCACCGCGCGGTCGATGGCGTAGCGGCCGAGGCCGATGGCCATCGCGGCACCCATCACCCGCTCCGGGTTGAGGCCGGCGAACAGCTGCATCAGCGCGGCGTCCTCCTTGCCGACCAGGGCGTTCGCAGGCAGGCGTACGTCGTCGAGGAACAGCGTGAACTGATGGTCCGGCTCGATGATGTCCATTTCCTGGGGCGTCTTGTGGAAGCCCTCGGCATCGGTCGGCACGATGAACAAGGCGGGCTTGAGCTTGCCGGTCTTGTGGTCCTCGGTGCGCGACACGATCAGCACGGCCTCGGCCTGGTCCACGCCGGAGATGAAGATCTTGCGGCCGTTGAGGATCCAGTCGTCGCCGTCGCGGCGCGCGGTGGTGGTGATCTGGTGCGAGTTGGAGCCCGCGTCCGGCTCGGTGATGCCGAAGACCATCTTGGCGGAGCCGTCGCCGAGCTTGGGCAGCCACTGCGCCTTCTGCTCGTCGGTGCCGTACTTGGTGATGATGGTGCCGCAGATGGCCGGGGAAACGACCATCAGCAGCAGGCCCGCGCCCTGGGCGGAGAGTTCCTCCATCACCAGCGCCAGCTCGTACAGGCCCGCCCCGCCGCCGCCGTACTCCTCCGGCAGGTTCACCCCGAGGAAGCCGAGTTTGCCTGCCTCGTCCCACAATTCGGTGAGCGGCTCGTTGGCGCGCGCCTTCGGCAGCACGTAGTCGCGATAGTTGTACTTCGCGGCCAGCGCGGCGACCGCGGACCGTAGCGCGGTCTGCTCTTCGGTTTCGATGAAACTCATTTGTTCTCCTGGGTTTCGGTGCCGTCGGCAGGATCGACGACGGCGAGGACGGCACCGACTTCGACCTGCTGGCCGACGGTGACATTGACGGCGCTGAGCACACCGGCGGCGGGCGCGGCGATGGTGTGCTCCATCTTCATCGCCTCCAACCACAGAATGGGCTGGCCCTGTTCGACATGGCTGCCGACCTCCGCGCCGAGCCGGATCACGCTGCCCGGCATGGGCGCGAGCAGCGAGCCGGTGGCGACCTGATCGGCGGGATCGGTGAAGCGGGGCAGTTTGCGCACGCTGACCGGCCCGAGCGGCGAGTCCACGCACACCAGGTCGGCGTACCGGGCGACGGCGAAATGCCTGCGGACTGCGCCTCTTTCGCCAGGAACGGCGAGGACGACGCGATCCGGTGTCGCTTCGACGAGTTCGAGTCCGTCGTAACCGTCCACCGAGACGACACCGCGGGTATAGCGGTAGCCGATGTCGTGTGTACCGCTGGTGCGGCTCTCGAACAGCTTGTGCGTCGACTGGGACGGCAGGTTTCGCCAGCCGCTCGGCAGCCCGCCGCCGACCCGGGCGGCGCCGCGGTTGGCTGCGGCGTCGGCCAGTGCGGCGGCCACGATGGACAGCGCTTCATCGGCCTCGGACACCAAAGGCGCTGCCAGCGTGTCCAGTCCGTGGGTGGTGAAGAACGCGGTGTCGGTGTCGCCCGCCAAGAAAGCGGGGTGCCGCAGCACTCGGACGAGCAGGTCGCGGTTGGTCACCAAGCCGTGAATCTTGGCCCGGTGCAGCGCGTTGGCGAGCAATCGTGCTGCCTCGTCGCGGGTTTCGGCGTAGGAGATGACCTTGGCCAGCATCGGGTCGTAGTGCACGCCGACGACCGAACCGTCCACCACGCCGGTGTCCAGCCGTACGCCGGGCCGGTCGAGCAGATCGAATTCCGTGACCACCGAGGGGATGTCGATGTGGTGAACCGTGCCGCTCTGCGGCTGCCAGTCGTGCGCCGGGTCTTCGGCGTAGAGCCGGACCTCGATCGAATGTCCGCGCAATGCCGGTGGTTCGGCGGGCAGCGCGGCGCCCGAGGCCACCTCGAGTTGCAGGCGAACAAGATCCAGCCCGGTGGTGCATTCGGTGACCGGATGTTCCACCTGGAGACGGGTGTTCATCTCCAGGAAGAAGAAGTCACCGCGCTCGTCGGCGAGGAACTCCACCGTGCCAGCGCCGGTGTAGCCGATCGCGCCCGAGGCGAGCCTGGCCGCCTCGAAGAGTCGCTCGCGCATCCCGCCGGTGCGTTCGACGAGTGGCGACGGCGCCTCCTCGATGACCTTCTGATGCCTGCGCTGGATGGAACATTCGCGCTCGCCGACGGCCCAGATGGTGCCGTGCGTATCGGCCATGACCTGCACTTCGATGTGCCGACCGGTCTCCAGGTACCGCTCGCAGAACACCGTCGGATCACCGAACGCGGACTCGGCCTCGCGGCGCGCGCCCTCGATCTGTGGTTCGAGCTCGGCGAGGGCGCGCACCACGCGCATGCCGCGGCCGCCGCCACCGGCGGACGCCTTGATCAGCACCGGCAGGTGCGCCTCGGTGACCTCGGCCGGATCGAGCTCGGCGAGGACTGGGACACCGGCGGCGTCCATCATCTTCTTCGAGGCGACCTTGGAGCCCATCTGCTCGATGGCCTCGACCGGCGGGCCGATCCACACCAGTCCGGCAGCGAGCACCGCCTTGGCGAAATCGGCGTTCTCGGAAAGGAATCCGTAGCCGGGGTGGATCGCGTCCGCACCGGCGGCCAGTGCGGCCTCGATGATCAGTTCGCTGCGGAGGTAGGTTTCCGCGGGCGTGTTGCCCGGAAGCAGTACCGCCGCATCGGCTTCGGCAACGTGTGGGGCCGCGGCATCCGCGTCGGAGTAGACCGCGACGGTGCCGATACCCATCCGGCGACACGTGGCGAATACTCGGCGGGCAATCTCGCCACGGTTGGCGACTAGAACGTTGGTTACGTGCATCCCCGGCCTCACATTCGGAAGACGCCGAAGCCATCGGCGCCCTTGATCGGGGCATTGTGAATGGCCGACAAGGACATTCCCAATACGGTGCGGGTATCGCGCGGGTCGATGACGCCGTCGTCGAACAGGCGCCCGGACATGAACATGGCCAGCGACTCGGCCTCGATCTGCGCCTCGATCATGGCGCGCATGCCGGCGTCGGCCTCCTCGTTGAACGGCATGCCCTTGGCCTCGGCCGCCGCGCGACCGACGATCGAGATGACACCGGCCAGCTGCGCGCCGCCCATCACGGCGGATTTCGCGCTGGGCCAGGCGTAGACGAAGCGCGGGTCGAAGGCGCGACCACACATGCCGTAATGCCCGGCGCCGTACGAGGCGCCCATCAGCACCGAGATGTGCGGCACCTTCGAGTTGGAGACCGCGTTGATCATCATCGCGCCGTGCTTGATGATGCCGCGCTGCTCGTATTCTTTGCCGACCATGTAGCCGGTGGTGTTGTGCAGGAACAGCAATGGCGTGTTGGTCTTGTTGGCCAGCTGGATGAACTGGGTGGCCTTCTGCGATTCCTCGGAGAACAGCACGCCGCGCGCGTTGGCCAGGATGCCGATCGGATACCCGTGCAGCTCAGCCCATCCGGTGACCAGGCTGCCGCCGTAGAGCGGCTTGAACTCGTCGAAGTCGGAACCGTCGACGATGCGCGCGATCACCTCGCGCGGATCGAACGGGATCTTCAGGTCGTTGGGGACGATGCCGAGCAGGTCTTCCGGGTCGTACAGCGGCTCGATCACCTCGGCGCGCGGGGCGGGGCCCTGCTTGCGCCAGTTGAGCCGCCGGACGATGGAGCGGCCGATGCGGATCGCGTCCTGCTCGTCGAGCGCGTAGTAGTCGGCCAGGCCGGAGACGCGGGCGTGCATGTCGGCGCCGCCGAGCGATTCGTCGTCGGACTCCTCGCCGGTGGCCATCTTGACCAGCGGCGGGCCGCCGAGGAACACCTTGGAGCGCTCCTTGATCATCACCACGTGGTCGGACATGCCCGGGATGTAGGCGCCGCCCGCGGTGGAGTTACCGAAGACGAGCGCGATGGTCGGGATGCCCGCCGCCGAGGCCTGGGTGAGGTCGCGGAACATGCGCCCGCCGGGGACGAAGACTTCCTTCTGCGTCGGCAGATCCGCGCCGCCGGACTCGACCAGCGAGATCACCGGCAGCCGATTCTCCCGGACGATGTCGTTGATGCGCAGCGTCTTTCGCAGCGTCCACGGGTTCGAGGTGCCGCCGCGCACGGTCGGATCGGGCGCGACGATCATGCACTCGACGCCCTCGACGACGCCGATGCCCGCGATAGTGCTTGCGCCGACGTGGAATTCGCTGCCCCAGCCCGCCAGCGGGCACAGCTCCAGGAACGGCGAGTCCTCGTCGATGAGCAGCTCGACCCGCTCCCGTGCGGTCATCTTGCCGCGCTTGCGATGCCGGGCCAGCTTGTCCGGTCCGCCGCCGTCGATCGCCTTGGCGAACTCGCCCTCGACCTCGGTGAGCTTGGCCGTCATGGCTTCCGCCGCCGCGGCGTACTCCGGCGAGGCGGTGTCCAGGGTGCTGCGTAGTGTCGTCAAGACTGGTACCCCAATCGTTTCGCGGCGAGGCCGGTGAGGATTTCGGTGGTGCCGCCGCCGATGCCGAGGATGCGCATATCGCGGTATTGGCGTTCCACTTCGGATTCGCGCATGTAGCCGAGGCCGCCGAACAGCTGGACGGCCTGGTTGGCCACCCATTCACCGGCTTCGACGGCGGTGTTCTTGGCGAAGCACACCTCGGCGATCAGGTCGGTCTCGCCGTTCGCGCTGCGCTGGGCCACATCCCGGGTGTAGACGCGGGCGACGTCGATGCGCCGGGCCATCTCGGTGACCGTGTTCTGCACGGCCTGCCTGCTGATCAGCGGGCGGCCGAAGGTTTCCCGGCTGCGCACCCAGTCCAGGGTGAGGTCGAGGCAGCGTTGCGCGCTCGAATACGCCTGCACCGCAAGGCCGACGCGCTCGCTGACGAACGCGCCCGCGATCTGGAAGAAACCGGAGTTCTCCGGGCCGACCAGGTTCGCCGCGGGCACCCGCACGTCCACGTAGGACAGCTCGGCGGTATCGGAGGCACGCCAGCCCATCTTGTCCAGCTTGCGGCTGACCGTGAAGCCCGGTGTGCCCTTCTCCACCACGAGCAGCGAAATCCCGCCGGAGCCAGGGCCGCCCGTGCGCACCGCGGTGACCACGTAGTCGGCGCGGCAGGCGGAGGTGATGAAGGTCTTGGCGCCGTTGACGATGTAGTGGTCGCCGTCGCGGCGAGCGGTGGTGGTGAGGTGGCCGACGTCGGAGCCGCCGCCCGGCTCGGTGATGGCGAGCGAGCCGATCTTCTCGCCCGCCAAAGTCGGTCGTACCCAACGCTCGATGTGCTCGGCGTCGCCGGAGGCGATCATGTGCGGCACCGCGATGCCGCAGGTGAACAGCGACGCGAACAGGCCACCGGAGGCACCGGCCTGGTGCAGTTCCTCGCAGACGATCATCGCGTCGATGCCGTCACCACCGGAACCGCCTACAGCTTCCGGGAATTGGATCCCGAGCAGGCCGAGTGCCCCGGCCTTCTTGTGCAGCTCGCGCGGGATCTCGCCGTCACGCTCCCACTCGTCCATGTAGGGCAGGACCTCCCGCTCTGCGAAACCCCTTACGGTAGAACGTAATTCGCGACGCTCAGGGGAATTCCAGGGACTTACACTCATGGCAACAGCTCCAATGGGACGTCGAGATGACGGGACCGCAGCCATTCGCCGAGCCCCTTGGCCTGGGGGTCGAATCGAGCCTGATAGGCGACCCCCTGACCGAGTAATCCTTCGATGATGAAGTTCACCGCCCGCAGGTTGGGCAGTACATGTCTGGTGACCGTAAGCGAAGCGGTCTCGGGCAGTAGCTCTTTGACGCGTTCGACGGTGAGGGTGGTGGCGAGCCAGCGCCATTGCGCGTCGGTACGCACCCAGACGCCGATATTGGCGTTGCCGCCCTTGTCGCCGCTGCGCGCCAGGGCGATGGTGCCGAGCGGGACGCGGCGAGTTTCCCCGGCGGGCAACGGCTCCGGCAGCGCGGGCTCGGCGACCTCGGCCAGCGCCAGCGTGTCCGAGGACGGCGCGATATCGACGCGGGACCCGTCCGGCAGCACCGCGACGTGCGGCACCTCGGTGGCATCGACGAACCCCGGCGAGTACACCCCGTAGGGAGAACCGTTGCCGGGCATCGTCGTAAAGCTGCACCCCGGGTAACTGGCCAGCGCCAGTTCGACGGCCACGCTGGAGAACGCGCGGCCGACCTTGTTCGGGTCCGGGTCGCGTACGACGCAGCGCAGCAGCGCGCTGGCCTGCTCCTCGGTGTCGGCGTCCGGCCGGTCCAGCCGCGCGAGCGTCCAGTCCAGCTCGGCCGGTTTCACCGACAGCCACGATTCCAGCTGCCGTTGCGCCAGTGCGGCTTTCGCCTCGATGTCGAGGCCGGTGAGGATGAACTCCATCTCGTTGCGGAAGCCGCCGAGCGTGTTCAGCGACACCTTCAGCTGCGCGGGCGGCGCCTCGCCGACGACACCGCTGATCAGCACGCGATCGGGACCGTCCGCGCTGAGCGCGATGGAGTCGAGCCGCGAGGTCACGTCGGGTCCGGCGTACCGCGCCCCCTGGATCTCGTACATGAGCTGAGCTTCGATGGTGTCCACCGTGACCGCGCCGCCGGTGCCCGCGTGCTTGGTGATGACACTGCTGCCGTCCCTGCGGATTTCGGCGATCGGGAAGCCGGGCCTGCCGAGATCGGCCAGCTCGGTGAAGAACGCGTAGTTGCCGCCGGTGGCCTGGGTGCTGCATTCGATGACGTGCCCCGCCACCACCGCGCCCGCCAGCTCGTCGTAATCGGTTCGGCCCCAGCCGAAGTGGGCCGCGGCCGGGCCGACGATCACCGACGCGTCGGTGACCCGGCCGGTGACCACGATGTCCGCGCCCGCGTTCAGGCATTCGACGATGCCCCAGGCGCCGAGGTAGGCGTTCGCGGTGAGCGGGGCGCCGAGGCCGAGTTCGCCTGCGCGCGCGACCAAGTCGTCGCCTTCGACGTGCGCGATCTTCGCGTCGAGGCCGAGATCGGCGGCCACCTTGCGCAGGCGCTCGGCCAAACCGGCGGGATTGAGACCGCCCGCGTTCGTGACGATCTGCACGTTGCGTTCCAGCGCGAGCCCGAGGCAGTCCTCGATCTGCTTCACGAAGGTCTTGGCGTAGCCGAGGCTCGGATCCTTCATCCGGTCGCGGCCGAGGATCAGCATGGTGAGCTCGGCGAGATAGTCACCGGTGAGCACGTCGAGCTGCCCGCCTTCGAGCATCTCGCGCATGGCGCTCAGTCGATCACCGTAGAAACCGGAACAGTTGCCGATCCGGAGCACGTCCGGGTTGGCGGCCAGCACACTCATCAGCGGGAATGCCTCCTGTAACGGCGAACCGTCATGGCACAGCCGCGTGCCGCACCCGTGAAGTCCGCGTTCCGAGGACCAGCATCACACCGTCGCCAGAAAAAAGCAAGCATGCGTGCTTGTTAATCGCGAGTGGGTCAGATCACTGCGGGCAGCGCTGCTCGAACGGAGTGAAAAGGGCAGAGCAGAATGGGCACAATGTCCACCGACGTCACTGTGATCATCCTGCTCGCGCTGGCCGGCTTTCTGCTCGGCGGCGTCTACTCGACGTGGAAAACCGCGCGCACCTTCGCGATCGTGCTGGCAGTCCTTGCCGTGCTCGCGATCGCGGGCGCCGTGGCGTGGTGGGTCGGCGCCTGACTCAGAGCTCGGAGAGCTTGAAGATGCGCAGGTCCTCGGGGACCCCGCTCAGCGGCGCGGCGAAGAAGCTGCGCCGGTACGGCTTCACCGCGTGGCCGAGCTCCGCGAGGGTCTCGGGCTTCAGCGACTGCAGCGTCGCCTCGGACAGCATGGTGTTGCCGTTGCCGCCCGCCTCCATCACCCGGGCCGCGATCGTGACGTCGACGCCGAGCCAGTCGCCGCCGATCTCGCGCGGCGAGCCGGTGTGCAGTCCGATCCGCATCTGCGGGCGATAGTCGCGCACCTTCACCTCGGCCAGGTTGCGCTTGGCATTGATCGCGGCGCGCACCGCCCGGTCGGCCGACGGGAACACGGCCATCACGCCGTCGCCCATCCGCTTGACCACCTGACCGCCGCGCTCGGCGATCGGCGGCTCGATGGCCTTGGCGACCCGGCGCAGCAGTTCCAGGGTCGCCTCGTCGCCTGCGGACAGCGACCAACTGGAGAAGGCCACCAGGTCGGTGAACATCACAGTTACTTCCGCGTTACCTTTGCCGCGGCCGACCCGTTCCAGCATCGCCTGCCAGACCTGGAGTGCGCCGAAACCGATCTCCCTGGCCGCGCTCGGAGTGTCGCCGACCAGTTTGTCCGCGGCGCGCGCGACGGCGCGCGCACCGCCGGGTCCGGTCACCGAGAGCGGGTCGCCGAAGGAGGGGTCACCTGGCAGCTGCTCACGCGCCTTGCGGAGCACGCCGATGAAGTCCGTCCGGTTGTTCGCCGCGTTCATCAACGCGGACAGCTGGCCCTTGCGCAGCCCGGTCCCGGGACGGCGGATGGGACCGCCCTCGTCCGCGGGTACCAGCGGGATCACGACCTCGGGTTCGAGGCCGTTCTCGTCCTCCGGCTCCGACCCGGGCGCAGCACCGCCGGAAGGTGTTTCGCTCACGCCCAGAGGGTATCTCAGCCGACCTGTCGTCGGCGGATCACTGATTATCGCCACCTGCTACCTCCCGACGGATGAAGCGGGCACAACATTGGGGCCGCCGATGGATAACGAGCTGGTTGCTGAGTCGAACTGTACCCGTGGATTCAGGGCCGGTGAAGCGACGTGATTCACAGTTTCCGTGATGTTCACATGAGTCATTGACCAGCAATAATGCCGCGACGCGCCGGTGTGCTCGCACGCTTTGCGAGCCATGTCCGATAACGCCATCGGCCCGGCGTGAAGGGGATCACGCCGGGCCGATGGTCACACCGTCCGCCGGGCAGTGGCGGGGCGGTGACGGGGCGCGCGAACCTCCCGACAAGGTCGGCGCCCCAAACCCGAGTGGCGAGGGAAGGCAACTCGGGTTTGCTTAGGTCGCTACGCGTCGCGCTGGTTGATCATGATCAGCGCGCCGCCGTAGACGATCGCGGTAAAGGCGAGGAAGTAGAGCAGGCTGCCCCACGGACCCCAGTGCCAGTTGGCGCCGGACTCCGAGACGGCGAGGAAGTGGCTCGCGTTCTGGAAGGGCAGGAACGGCGCCACATTGCGGCCGAAGCTGCCGAACGCGCCGAGCAGTGGCTCGATCAGCAAGGACCACAACACGATCAGCGAGATCGCGGCCGCGGACTGCCGGACGAGCACACCGACACCGATGGCCACCGCGATCATCAGGAACGCGTAGATCGGAATGCCGTAGACGGCCCGCCACTGTCCATCCAACGTCAGGTTCGCCGCGGGGGCGGACCCGCCGATGGCCTTGGCCACCCCGATGGCCAGGAAGGCCAGGATCGTGGTGAGCACGGCGCTGAAGACACCGACGAGCAGCGTCTTGGTGATCAGCACCTTGGAGCGATTGGGCACCGCCTGGAACGTCGTCCGGATGACGCCGAAGCGGTATTCGCTGGTCACCGTCAACGCCGCCATGATCATCAGCACCATCACGCCGAAGCCGACGACGCCTGCCGTCGCGGTGCTCACGTCGAGCGTCGGGGTGCCCTCGGCGGGGTTGTCCCCGGCCGACTTGGTGACCAGCGCGAACAGCGCGGCGAGCCCGAGGGCGAGCGCGACCACGATGGCCGAGCACCACCAGGGCGACCTGGTCGAGGTGAGCTTGATTCGTTCTGCTGCCAGCACGCCCATCAGAGCGCACCTCCCATCGCCTGATCGAGGCCTTCGCCGTGGTACTGCACCGCGCCGCCGGTCATCCGCATGAACGCCTCTTCCAGCGAAGCACGTTGCGGCGCAAGCTCGAACAGCGTGATCTCGTTCGCGCCGGCCAGCTTGCCGACCGCGTCACTCGGCACGCCGGCCACCACGAGCGCGGGGCCGTCGGTGCCGGAACCGTCCTCGCGGACGGTCATGCCGTTGGAGGTGAGCACGCTGCGCAACTGGTCGAGCTGCGGGCTGCGCACGCGCACCGACTGTTCGGAGGCGCGCTCGATGAATTCCTGTGTGGTGGTATCGGAAATGAGCTGGCCGCGGCCGATCACCACGAGATGCTCTGCGGTCTGCGCCATTTCGGAGAGCAGGTGGCTGGAGACCAGCACGGTGCGTCCCTCGGTGGCCAGTCGCTGCATGAACCGGCGGATCCAGAGGATGCCCTCCGGGTCGAGGCCGTTGACCGGCTCGTCGAACAGCAGCACCTGCGGGTCGCCGAGCAGCGCGCCGGCCAGGCCGAGCCGCTGGGACATGCCCAGCGAGAAGCCGCCCGCGGTCTTGCCCGCCACCTCGGACAGGCCGACCAGCCGCAGCACCTCCTCCACCCGGGACTTGGCGATGTCGTTGGAGGCGGCCATCCACTCGAGGTGGGCGCGCGCCGAACGGTTCGGATGCACCCACTTGGCGTCGAGCAGCGCACCGACCGTGCGCAGCGGATGGTCCAATTCGCGGTATGGCTTGCCCTGGATGAGTGCGGTACCTGCGGTTGGCTTGTCCAGCCCCAGGATCATTCGCATCGTCGTCGACTTACCGGCTCCGTTCGGGCCCAGGAACCCCGTCACCTGTCCGGGTCGAACGGTGAAGGAAAGATCCTGAACGGCGACGGTCTGCCCGTAGTGCTTGGTCAGCCCTCTCAGCTCGATCATGGGGACCAGCCTGCCCGATAACGCCGCGATCCGCGTCAGTACTAGGTGTCGTGTCGAATCATCCTCGAGGATGACCACACCCCGACTCCCCCCTACCGCCACCCCGACCTCCGACCGAAGGGCGCCTTCAGTTGGGTAGACGGGGTGAAGGGCGCCTTCGGTCGGGTCAGCGGGCGGGGGAAGAGGCCTGGGCCCAGAAGCGTTTGGGGATGCGGCCCGCTTGGCGGGCCAGGTAGCCGGCCTGGACGGCGGCGGCCATGGCTTCGGCCATCAGGTGGGGTTGACGGGCCCGTGTCACCGCGGTGGCGAGTAGGACGGCCGAGCAGCCGAGTTCCATGGCCAGCGCCGCGTCACTCGCGGTGCCGATGCCCGCGTCGAGGATGACCGGGACCTTCGCCTCGGCGACGATCATCTCGATGTTGTGCGGATTGCCGATGCCGAGACCGGTGCCGATCGGGGAACCGAGCGGCATCACCGCGACGCAGCCCGCGTCCTCCAGCCGGCGCGCGAGGATCGGGTCGTCGGTCGTGTAGGGCAGCACCACGAAACCGTCGTCGACGAGTTGTTCTGCGGCGGTGACCAATTCGATCGGGTCGGGCAGCAGGGTGCGGTCGTCGGCGACCACCTCGAGCTTGACCCAGTTGGTGTCCAGGGCCTCGCGGGCCAGTTGCGCGGTGAGGACCGCCTCGGTGGCGGTGCGACAGCCCGCGGTGTTGGGCAGCGGCGCGATGTTCAAGCGCTTCAACAGATCCAGCACGCCGGTGCCGCCCGCGGCGTCCACCCGGCGCATGGCGACGGTGGTGAGTTCGGTGCCGGAGGCGATGAGCGCCTCCTCCAGCACGGCGAGGTTGTCCGCGCCGCCGGTGCCCATGATGAGCCGGGAACCGAACTCGCGGTCCGCGATTCGCAGTGGGGCGTACGTTTCAGCCACCCTGCACCGCCGTCAGTACCTCGATCTGCCAGCCGCGACCGACCGGCTCGCCCCAGCGCGACTTGGGGAACACCGCGCCGTCCACCGCGAGCGCGATGCCCTGGGTGGGCAGTTCGAGGCGGGCGAGCAGCTCTCGGACGGTGAGGGTTTCGGCGAACTCGTGATCTGTGCCGTTCACGGTGACGCCGATGGGTACGGATGTCGAAGTCATCGAACTCCTCCTGCGGATGACAAAGGGGACGGCGGGTGCGCCGTCGAAAAGCGTTGTGGGTCAGCGGATGCTGCCTCGGGCAACGGTGTTCCGGCCAGCTGGGCGAGCACCGCGTCGACGGTGAGCGGCATGGTCAGCATGCCGTTGCGGCCGTTGCCGGTGGCCGCGACGACCCGGTCGCTCAGCCTGCCGAGCAGCGGCAGGTTGTCCGGGGTGCCCGGCCGCGAGCCGGCGCTCGCCTCGGCCAGCTCGTATTCGCCGATGCCGGGGAATATCGCCTCGGCGTCGGCGATCAGGTCACGGACACCGGCGACGGTCACCGCGGTGTCGAAACCCGCCTCGTATTGTGTTGCGCCGACTACGATTCCGTCGGCGCGCGGGACCAGGTACATCGCCCGGCCGTGCACCCTGGCCCGGACCACGCGGCCCGGCGCGGGGGTGGCGCCGGGGCGGTGGCGCAGGCGCAGGATCTCGCCCTTGATCGGACGGACCGGCAACCCGGGCCACAGCCGGGCCGAGGCGGCGCCCGCGGCGAGGACGATCTGATCGTGCGGGAGTGCGTCGAGTGCGTCGACGGATTCGGCGCGGATCTGCACGCCCGCGGCCGTCGCGGCCTTGCGCAGGGCCGCGAGCAGACGCCGATTGTCGATCGCCGGCTCGGCGGGCGCGTGCAGCCCGGCGCGGACCGTGCGCGCGAGGTTCGGTTCCAGCGCGCGTACGCCCGCGCGATCGAGGACCAGCAGTTCGTGGCCGCGACCGCCCACCCAGTCGGCAACCGTGCGCAGGTCGGCCGCGTCGGCGGCGTCCAGCGCGACGGTCAGGGTCGCGTCGGCCACGAAGACCGATACGCCGGTGGCGGCGTCGATGCGGGCCGCGAAGCCGGGCCAGCGGGCCAACGAGGCGGCGCCGAACTCGAGCACCCGGTCCTCGCCCGGCCAGCCCTCGGACAACGGAGCGAGCATGCCGCCCGCCACCCACGAGGCGCCGGAGCCGACGGCGGGGTCGTACAGGGTGACCGACCAGCCCGCCTCGGCGGCCCGCCAGGCCACGCCGAGTCCGATGACGCCGCCACCCACGACGGCCAGCGTCCGCATCCGTTTCCACCTGCCTCTGTCTCCGATGGGCGGCGTCGCGGGCGCCTTCCTGGTTAACCCGTCTGCGGGCCCGTCGCGCACACCGCTGTGGTCGATTTGTGGCGTTCGACGGTCCCCTCGCAGGGACCCGCCGCGACCGCCGCATGGGCCCGGCGCTCGTGCCGCCGTTCGCTTCCCCACGGTAGCGCGGCTACGGTCGAGGGCGTGCAACCCTCCCACCCCGCCCGACCCGCAACGCCCAGGGAGCGCTTGGCAACCGCTCGGCTCTATCTCTGTACCGACGCCAGACGGGACAAGGGCGATCTGGCCAAATTCGCCGAAGCGGCCTTCGCGGGTGGGGTCGACATCATCCAGCTCAGGGACAAGGGCTCGCCCGGTGAGGCGAAGTTCGGCCCGCTCGAGGCGCGCGCCGAACTCGGCGCCCTCGCCGAGCTGAAGGCGGCGGCCCGCAGGCACGGCGGGCTGGTCGCGGTGAACGACCGCGCCGACATCGCGCTGGCCGCGGGCGCCGACGTGCTGCACCTCGGGCAGGGCGACCTGCCGCCGTGGTACGCGCGGCGCATCCTCGGCCAGGACGTGGTGATCGGGCGCTCCACCCACAATCGCGCGCAGGCCGGGCTCGCCGCGATCGACGAACACATCGATTACTTCTGCACCGGGCCGGTCTACGCGACCCCGACCAAGCCGGGGCGGCAGGCTGCGGGCATCGAACTGGTGCGCTCCACCTCCGACGCGCATCCGACCCGGGCCTGGTTCGCGATCGGCGGGATCGACGCGGACAACCTGCCGGACGTGCTCGCGGCGGGTGCGAGCCGCATCGTCGTGGTGCGGGCGATCACCGAGGCGCGCGACCCGGAAGCCGCAGCGCGGCAACTCAAGACGGCGCTGCTCGCCAACTCCTAGCCCGTGACCGGGCAGCTGATTCACCGCAGTGCTGCGCGGGTATTGAGCTCAGGACAGCACTTGACCGCGGGTGAGCGAGAGCACCGGGTCGGCGGGCGCGTTGTCCGGTGTCGGATCAGCGGGCACGGCGCCGTCCACCGCGCTGCTCGCCGGATCGACGATCCGGGCGTAGCCACCGGGGCCGTCGGGATCGGAATGGAGCCAGACGAAGCCTTGATCGGCGAGATCGACAGTGCGCGGCAGTGCGGCGGCGACGGCGCGGTCGTCGGCGAGCTCACCGAGGCACACGCGGGCGGGCTCGGCGCGCAAGCCGGGCCAGGAGGCGGCAAAGCCGGGATGCAGCAGCCGGGCGTCGACCTCGGCCTCCGGAATCCAGGCGAGCTCGGAGCTCTCCCGATTCCGGCTGGTCGGCAGCGTCGTCACGGCGTCGGCGATCACCGTGGTGTAGGTCCAGCCGCTCGGCGCGGCCGCGGTCACCCGCTCGCCGCGCACCCGGACGTCAGCGGGATCGATGCCCGCCTCCTCCCAGGCCTCGCGCACCGCGGCGTGCACGGGCGTCTCGTGGCTGTCGCGGGCGCCGCCGGGCAGCGCCCAGGTGCCGCCCTGGTGACTCCACGGCGCGCGATGCTGCATCAGCACCGCCGACCCGCCGTCGGCGAGCGGGGCGCGCAGCAGCAGTCCGGCGGCGCCGAAGCGGCCCCAACGCCGCATGCCATCGGGGTCGCGCGACCACCCGTCACCGTCACCACGCATCTCGCACCCGTCCTCAATCCGCCATCGCAGGGCACCGCGCTGCTGCCAAGCAGGGGTATTTCACACGCAACGGCACCGCTACGACCACAATAAACTCCGCAACAGCAGACACGGGGTGACCGTTTATCCGGTCGGTCCGTCGAGAAATCCGCGAATGCGGCCCAGACTGGGGAGGTGGATATGGCTCGGATAGAGCAGGCGACGGCGGTCCTTCGGCCGTCGTCCACCCCCGAGCTCGCCGCGCGGGACAGTCCAGGCGCGCTGCGGGTCGCATTCGTGCGCGAGCAGTTCGACCCGGCCCGGCTGCGCTTGTTCGCCAGTTCCTCGCCGGGCCGGCTGATCGCGATCGGGCTGCTGTTGATCACGGTGTGCGTGGCCGCGGGCTGGGTGACCGGCGCGACCGTCGGCGACCGGCAGCAGACGCTGAAGATACTGCTCGACGACACCGAACCGGACGCCTACTCCGCGCATCGGCTGTACACGTCGCTGTCCATCGCGGACGCCGCGGCGAGCACCGCGTTCATCTCCGGCGGGCTGGAGCCGCAGGCGGTGCGCGATCGGTACAGCCAGGCGGTCGGCGAGGCCGCCGCGGAATTGGTGGCGGAGACGGGGCGGGCCTCGGGCACCGAGCCGACCCGGACCGACAGCACCGATACCCAGTTGCGCACCGGGATCGCCACCAGCCTGCCGGTGTACACCGGTGTAGTGGAGACGGCGCGGGCGAACAACCGCAGCGGATATCCGGTGGGCGCCGCCTATTTGAGCGAAGCGTCCAACCAGATGCAGACGGCCGTGCTGCCGATGGCCGAGGAACTGCAGAATCGGCGCCAGGCGGCGGTGACCGAGGCGCAGCGCAATCACGTCCGGCCGCCGTGGACCGCCATCGTGCTGGTGATTCTCGCGCTGGTCGCGCTGGTATGGGCGCAATTCGAGCTGGCCAAGCGGTGGCGCCGGGTGCTCAATCCCGGGCTGCTGCTCGCCTCGGGGGCGGTGCTGATCCTGTTGACCTGGACGGTGATCGCGGGCGCGGTGTCGGCCACCTCGATGATCCGCGGCCGCGACGACGGCGCGGTGCCCGCCTCGCGGCTCACCGAGAGCCGGATCCTGGCGCAGCAGGCGCGGTCGGCGGAAACGCTGAAACTGGTCAGCCGGGACGCGACCGGCGACTACGACCGGACCTACGACGCGAACATCGCCCGCCTCGCCGACCTGCTCGGCGGCTACCCGAGTTCCGCGCCCGCCGCCGACGACGTGCGCAATGCCATTCCGGCACTGGGGCGTTGGCGGGTGGCGCATCAGCGGATGAACGACACACTGGCCCGCGGCGACTTCAACGGCGCGGCCACGGTGGCGACCGGACCGGGCGCCGCGGATGTCGCGGCCCAGGTGGACGCGCTGGACAAGGCACTGGAGCAAGGCATCGACAAGACGCGGGACACATTGCGCGACAACATTTCCCAAGCAGCACGGGTGCTCGACCTGATGGGGCCCGGCGCGCTGGTGCTCGGCATCGTCGCGGCGGCCTGCGTCGGACTCGGGCTGTGGCCCCGGCTGCGGGAGTACCGGTGAGGGCCGGGCCCGGCCTCGTCGCCGTCGCGCTGGTCACCGTCGCGCTGGTCGGTGGCTGTGCGAGCGGCTCGCCGATGTCGCTGCCGACCAGCACGGCGAAGTACACCGAACCGCCGTTGCCCGCGAAAGTCATTCCGGTGCTGACGGATTCGCCGACGCCGACGGCGGCCGCGCCGCAATGCGGCGACCCGACGGCGAGCCTGCGCCCGACCGGCCTCGGCGGCGCGGCCGGCGGGCCGACCATCGACGCGATCCGGGCCCGCGGGCGGCTGGTGGTCGGGCTCGACGCGGGCAGCAACCTGTTCAGCTTCCGCGATCCGACCTCCGGCGCCATCGTCGGCTTCGACGCCGATATCGCCAGGGAAATCGCCCGCGACCTGCTCGGCAGCCCGGATCTGATCGAATACCGCACCCTCGGCTCGGCCGACCGGGAACGCGCGCTGCAGAACCGCGACGTCGACCTCGTCGCGAAGACCATGACGATCAATTGTGAACGGCGCCAGCGGGTCACCTTCTCCACCGTGTACTACCGCTCCAACCAGCGGGTGCTCGCGATGAAGAACTCCGGGATCAACGGCATCGCCGACCTCGCGGGCAAGCGAGTATGCATCGTGCGCGGCACCACCTCGCTGGACCACATGCGCCACGATCAGCCCGCCGCCACCATTCTCACGGTGCCCACCTGGGCCGACTGCCTGGTCGTGCTGCAGCAACGCCAGGTCGACGCGGCGAGCACCGACGACTCCATCCTGGTCGGGCTGGCCGCGCAGGACCCCTACACGGCCGTGGTCGGCGACAGCATCAGCGTCGAGCCGTACGGCATCGGCATCCCCAAGGGCGACGACGATCTGGTGCGCTTCGTGAACGGCACGCTGGAGCGCATTCGCCAGGACGGCACCTGGGATCGCATCTATCGCCAGTGGCTGTCCTTGCTCGGCCCGTCCCCCGGTCCGCCCGCCCCGACCTACGCGGATTGACGGCGATGAGCACAGCGGACGACGCCACCCCCGACGCGGACGAAGCCACCGCCGCCCCCGCGGCAGGCGAGGAGTCGGTGGAGCCGGTACACACCGAGCTGGCCCGGGGTTCCCGGCCGACCCCGAGCGAGGCGGCCTCGGCCGAAACCATCATCGGCGCTTGGCGAACCGACTCCGAACCCGACTCGGCGGCGACCATGCGGACCTCGGGCCGCAGCGTGCGCACGGCACGGTCCCGGCCGACGGTGCGCAGGCTCGGCGGCGGACTGGTGCCGATCCAGACGGTCGAGCCCGCCGATCCGCGGGCCGCGGTATTGACCGATCCCGTTGTCTCCGAAGGCAAACGCTTCTGCTGGCGGTGCGGCAATCCGGTCGGGCGGGCGAGCGCCATCCGGCCCGCGGTGACCACGGGCACCTGCGATACCTGCGGTGCCCCTTACGATTTCCGGCCGTCGCTGCACGAGGGCGATCTGGTGTCCGGCCAGTACGAGGTGCAGGGCTGTATCGCGCACGGCGGGCTCGGCTGGATCTATCTGGCGATCGACCGGAATGTCAGCGATCGCTGGGTGGTGCTGAAAGGCCTGCTGCACACCGGTGATGCCGAGGCGCAGGCGGTGGCCGTGGCCGAGCGCCAATTCCTGGCCGAGGTGGCGCACGCCAGCATCGTCAAGATCCACAACTTCGTCGAGCACACCGATCAGGACGGTGCCCCGATCGGCTACATCGTCATGGAATACGTCGGCGGCCGGTCGTTACGCGAGATCCTCAACTCCTACGAGCGCCCGTACCGGATGCCGGTCGCCGAGGCGATCGCCTACCTGCTGGAGATCCTGCCCGCGCTGGAGTACCTGCACTCGATCGGGCTGACCTACAACGATCTCAAGCCGGACAACATCATGGTCACCGAGGATCAGGTGAAGCTGATCGATCTCGGTGCCGTCGCCACCATCGAATCATATGGAAACCTGTACGGCACCAGGGGATTTCAGGCACCCGAGATCGCGAAGACCGGGCCGACCGTCGCGTCGGACATCTACACCGTCGGGCGTACCCTGGCCGTGCTCACCCTCGAGATGCCGATGGAACAGGGGCGCTACCTCGACGGCATCCCCGATCCCGCGGATCATCCGGTGCTGGCGCGCTACGAGTTCTTCTACCGACTGCTGCTGTGCGCGACCGACGCGGACCCGGAACGCCGATTCCCTTCGGCCCGAGCGATGTCCGCGCAGTTGTCCGGGGTACTGCGGGAGATTCTCGCGCTGGAGACCAGTACCGAACATCCGCAGTTGTCGACGGTGTTCAGCCCGCAGCGGACCAGCTTCGGCACCGAGGAGCTGATCAGGCAGACCGACGCGTACGCCGACGGCCAGGCGCGCAGCAAACAGCTCGACGCGCGCGATGTGGTTGCGGCACTGCCCATTCCGTTGCTCGACTCGGCGGACCCGTCGGCGCCGCTGCTGGCCACCACGGTGCACGCCGAACCCGCGGAGTCGCTGGAGGCGCTGCGGGCCGCCAAGGAGCGGGCCGAGAACGATCCCGGCAACGCACCGGAGACCTTGGATCTGGAACTCCGGCTGGCCGAGGCGCGGGTGCGGCTCGACCTCGGCGAATCGGCCGCGGTGCTGCATCTGCTCACCCGATTACCCGAAAACGATTGGCGCGTCAGTTGGTATCGCGGCTTGGCGCTGCTGCTCGACGTGGAATACGAGAAGGCGTTCGCCAGCTTCGACGATGTGCTGCAGGTGCTGCCCGGCGAGATCGGGCCCAAGCTGGCGCTGGCGGCGACCGCGGAACTCGTACTGCAGCATTGGGATTCGCCCGATCCGGAACAGTGGCGGGCCTACGCCGAGAAGTTCTACGACACCGTGTGGCGCACCGACCGCGCGGTGGTGAGCGCCGCGTTCGGCCTGGCCAGGCAGTTGGCTGCGGTCGACCGGGTGGTGGACGCGGTGCACGCGCTCGACGAAGTGCCCGCCGCGTCACGGCATTTCACCACCGCGCGAATGACCGCAGTGCTGCTGCTGCTCACCGCCGCACCGGTGGCCGAGCTCGACGAATCCACCCTGCACATCGCCGCGTCCCGGGTGCTGAGCCTGCCGACCGGTGAAGGTCGAGCGGTGCAGATGCGCGTGCTGGTGCTCGGTGCCGCGCTGGCCTGGCTGCAGGCGGGGAACGAGCCGAAACGGTCGGACGCCATGCTGTTCGGGGCACCGTTCACCGAACGCTGCCTGCGCGAGGGCACCGAGGCGGGACTGCGCGCCCTGGCTCGCAGCGCCCCCGGCCGCAACCACCGCTATGCGCTGGTCGACCTCGCCAACTCGATCCGCGCCAAGACCTGGGTTTAACGCCACTCACGAAATCCTCATGATGCGCTCGGCAGAATCGGCATCGGATCAGGTTCGCGCGGCACACCGAGGCCCGCACCAGACCACCGCATGCCACCGGGACAGCGCCCTCGCCAGTCCCGGGGGTCGTCGCCTGGACTGCCCTCCGGAGACGACTCACAGCATGCGGCGAGCGGGATCATCTTGGTGCGCCTGCTTTTTCAGCGGAAGATCCACCCGGTCGGCCTTCCCTCCCGGCCGGGGCTTTCCCGCCTCTCCGCGTATTTAGGCCAGACTTAGGTGCGGCAGGAGTAGCGTTGGCGGCCGGCGGTGACCTGGTAGGTGGGTTAGCCCGTGCCCGGTGAGTTACCCATGTTCTTGCGAAATCTGTTGGTGATGAGGGGTTTACGCTGTTTCGGCGATGGCGTGCGCGGCGCGGGCGATGGCAAGTTCTTCGTTCGTGGGCACGACCAAGACGGCCACCTCGGCGTTCGGCGGGGAAATGTGCCGGGCGGTGCGGGATTTGGCGGTGTTGGCGGCCGGGTCGATCTCGATGCCGAAGCGGGAGAGGTCGGCGAGGCCGTCGGATCTGACCTGGGGGCTGTTCTCGCCTACGCCCGCAGTGAAGGTGATGGCGTCGACGCCGCCGAGGTCGATCAGGTAGGCGCCGAGGTAGCGGCGGAGGCGGTGGATGTAGACGTCGTAGGCGAGTTTCGCCGCGGTGTCGCCGTTTTCGATGAGGCGCTGCAGTTCGCGGAAGTCGTTCACGCCGGACAGGCCTTTGAGGCCGGAGTCGCGGTTCAACAGGGTGTCGATCTGGTCGATGCCGAGGTGGGCCGAGCGCATCAGGTGCGCGATGATGCCGGGGTCGATGTCGCCGGATCTGGTGCCCATCACCAAGCCCTCCAGCGGGGTCAGGCCCATGGTGGTGTCGATCGGGTGGCCGCCGCGGATCGCCGAGGCCGAGGCGCCGTTACCCAGGTGGAAGACGATCTGATTCAGTTCCGCCGGGTCGCGGCCGAGCAGCTTCGCGGCCTGACCCGATACGTACTCGTGCGAGGTGCCATGGAAGCCGTACTTCCGAATGCCGTGCGCGGCGGCGACTTTCGCGTCGATGGCGTAGGTCTTGGCGGCGTCGGGCAGGCCGTGGAAGAACGCGGTGTCGAACACGGCCACCTGCGGCACCTCGGGCAACAGCTCGCGCGCGCTTTCGATGCCCGCGACATTCGCCGGATTGTGCAGTGGGGCAAGCGAAGACAGGTCGACGATGGCCGCGACCACGGCGTCATCGATCAGCGTCGGCCGATAGAACACCTCACCGCCGTGCACCACCCGATGCCCGACCGCGCGCACCCCGGCGTGCGCCAGGTCGTGTCCGGTCTCGGCGAACATGTCGAAGATCAGCCGCAGCCCCGCCGGGTGATCGGCGATGGCACTGCGGCGCTCGATGGTCTCGCCGTCGGACTGATGCTCGATCCCGGCGTTGCCCTCACCGATCCGATCGACCATGCCGGCGGCGGTCACCGCGCCCGACTCCGGGTTCAGGAGTTGGTACTTGATGGACGACGAGCCGGAATTGATCACCAGCACCAGGTCATCCACTACCTCAGTCATCGCGCCTCCCGTGTTCGGCGGCATTCCCGCGCTCCCTCAGCAACCACGCGCGCGAACCACCTGTTCCACCTCGCGAACCAGCTGTGTCGCGAAAGACACCCTCACTCACCCTGCGCCTGAATCGCGGTGATCGCCACGGTATTGACGATGTCGGCGACCAGCGCACCGCGCGAGAGGTCGTTGACCGGTTTGCGCAGACCCTGCAGCACCGGGCCGATGGCGATCGCGCCCGCACTACGCTGCACCGCCTTGTAGGTGTTGTTGCCGGTATTGAGATCAGGGAACACGAATACTGTTGCCTTGCCTGCCACTTCGGAATCCGGCAGCTTGGTGGTCGCGACGGTCGGCTCGATCGCCGCGTCGTACTGGATCGGACCCTCGACCGGCAACTGCGGCGCCCGCTCACGGACCAGCTTGGTCGCCACCCGCACCTTGTCCACGTCCGCGCCGCTGCCGGACTCACCGGTCGAATAGGACAGCATGGCGATGCGCGGCTCGATGCCGAACCGGGCCGCGGTGGCCGCCGAGGAGATCGCGATGTCGGCCAGCTGCTCCGAGGTCGGATCGGGGACCACCGCGCAGTCGCCGTAGGCGAGCACCCGGTCGGCCAGGCACATCAGGAACACGCTGGAGACGGTCGAGACGCCGGGTACCGTCTTGATGATCTCGAACGACGGCCGGATGGTGTGTGCCGTGGTGTGCGCGGCACCGGAGACCATCCCGTCGGCGATCCCCTTGTAGACCATCATGGTGCCGAAATACGAGATGTCGGACATGGTTTCGCGAGCACGCTCGAGGGTCATCCCCTTGTGCTTGCGCATCTCGGTGTATTCCTTGGCGAAATCGTCCAGATAGCCGGAGTTTCGGGGATCGAGCACCTGCGCGGCGGAGATATCGACGCCGAGTTCGGCGGCGCGGGCCCGGACCGACGGCTCGTCTCCGAGGATCACCAGGTCGGCGATCTTGCGTTGCAGCACCCGGCCGGCCGCGCGCAGGATGCGATCGTCGTCGCCCTCGGGCAGCACGATGCGCTTGCGGTCGCCCCGCGCGCGCTCGATGAGCTGGTATTCGAACATCTGCGGCGTCACGACGCTGGTGAGCGGAACTTCGATGCGCCGCAACAACTCCGCGGCGTCGACGTGCTCCTCCATCAGCGCCAGCGCGGTGTCGACCTTGCGCGGGCTGCCTGCCGACATCCGGCCGCGGGTGCGGTAAGCGGCGCTCGCGGTGTCGTAGGTGCCGAGCTCGGTGGTGAGGATCGGCAGCTTGGGCTTCAGGCCCGACATCAGCCGCGCCACCGCGGGATGGGGCAGCATGCCGCCGTTCATGATGATCCCCGACAGCGACGGAAAGCCTTCCGCCTCATGCGCGTTCACCACGCTGAGCAACACGTCGGAGCGGTCGCCCGGCGCGATCACCACGACGCCGTCGACCAGCCGCTCCAGAATGTGCTCGGCCGTCATGCCGCCGACCATGATCTTCAGCGCCTCGCGCTGCAGCAATTCCTGGTCGCCGCTGTACATTTCGCCGTCGATGGCGCCGCACAGCTCGGCCATGGTCGGCGAGATCAGCAGCGGCACCTCGGGCAGCGTCCAGGTCGGCACGGCGGAGGTGCGCAGCGTGGCGGCGACGTCGTCGATGTGGTCCGGGTCGCAGCGGTTGGCGATGATCGCGACCAGCTGGGCGTGTTCGAGGACGAGCTCGCTCTGGCACAGCTCGGCCAGGTGCTTCACCTCGGCGGGGGTGCGGCCCGAGCCGCGGACCACCAGCAGCACGGGGGCGCCGAGGTTCACCGCGATCCTGGCGTTGAAGCGGAGCTCGCTGGGGCTGGCGACGTCGGTGTAATCGCTGCCGACCACCACCACCGCGTCGCACACCTTCGCGACCTCGTGGAACCGCATCACGATCTCGCTGATCGCGGCGTCCGGGTCCGCGTGCACCTGCTCGTAGGTGACGCCGGTGGCCTGCGCGTAGTCGATATCGGCGGTGCTGTGTTCGAGCAGCAGCTCGAGGATGTAGTCCGGTTCGGTGGTCGATCGGGTGATCGGGCGAAACACCCCGACCCGTGCGGTGGTCGCGCACAGCATCTGCAGCACGCCGAGGGCCACCGTCGACTTCCCGGTGTCACCTTCGGGTGAGGCGATGTAGACGGTGGACGGAGCGTGATCGGCCATGCCCGAAAGCTTAGTGAACCAGCCGCTATCCACGCCCCTAGGCGAGGCTCCCCCGCCTCTCCGCGTCTTCAGGCCAGACCTAGGTGCGACTCCAGTAGCGTCGGCGACCGGCGGTGACCAGGGTGAATGGGCTAGCCGATCCCAGGCGAGTTACCCATGTTCTCTCGCTATAAGTCGGCCGGCGACAAGTCGATGTGACCACCGATATAGTCCGGTCCATGGCTGAGCAGTTTCCGAACCGGCAGTGGGGTTCGCGCACCAACGCACTCTCCCGACTAGCAAACAAGTTCGCGGCGACCAAGCCCGGCTCCTGGCTGATCCGCAAGATCACTCCGCTGGACCGCGCACTGCTCGAGCGCACCGACGCCAAGTACACCGTGCTCGGACCGATCGGCGCGCCGGTGATTCTGCTGACCACCATCGGGCGCAAGTCCGGCCAGCCGCGCACCCAGCCGCTGCTCTATGTGCACGACGGCGACGTGCTCTACGTGATCGGCAGCAACTTCGGCCAGGAGCGCCATCCCGCGTGGACCGGCAATCTGCTGGCCACTCCCGCCGCGACGGTCGCCATCGCGGGCCACCGCCTCCCGGTCCAGGCGACCCTGGTCGAGGCCGACGCCAAGGACGCGATCTTCGCCCGCTTCGTCGAGATCACCGGCGCGTACGCCGCCTACAAGGACCGCACCACCCGCGATCTCCGCATCTTCGCCCTGCACCGGGCGTAACTCACTGCTCCGCGCTTTCGATCGCGGACAGGTGGGCGATGTTGGCCTGGTCGTCGGGTTCGGTGCTCGGTGCGGTGGCGAACCAGGCGTCGAGGATTTCCTGGAGTTCGGCGGTGGAGGTCGAACGTAGGCTCAGGGCAAGGACATTCGCGTTGTTCCACTGACGCGCGCCCTTGGCCGTCGTGGCGTCGCCGCACAGGGCGGCGCGGATGCCTGCGACCTTGTTGGCGGCGATCGACGCGCCGGTGCCGGTCCAGCAGCAGACGATGGCCTGGTCGGCGCGGCCCTGCGTGACGTCGCGGGCTGCTGCCTCGCTCGCCCAGGCCCAGTCGTTTCGTTCGGACTCTTCGAGTGCGCCGTGCAAGATCGTCTCGTGCCCGCGCCGGGCGAGTTCCTTGATCAGGTCCTGTGCCACGCCGACGGGCTCGTCCGCAGCCACTGAGATCCGCATACCCCCAGCTTAATGCGGCATATCAGAAACATTGACAGCATGCTGTCAAATATGACAGGATGCTGTCATGACCACGAAAACAGTTCACGTTGCCGTCTACGACACCTTCGCCGACTGGGAGATCGGTGCGCTTACCGCGCACCTCAACCGGACGACCTGGCAGCGCGAGCCGGGCACTTGGCAAACGAAAACGGTTGGGCCGACCACGGATCCGATCACCACCCTCGGCGGGATGCGCATCGTGCCGGAGATGGCGCTGGCCGATCTCACCCCCGCCGAGAGTTCGATGCTGATCCTGGCCGGGGCCGACACCTGGGACGGCGAGGAGCTCATGCCGTTCGCGGGCAAGGCGCGCGAGTTCCTCGACGCGGGCGTTCCGGTCGCGGCGATCTGCGGCGCGACGCTCGGGCTGGCCAGGGCGGGCCTGCTCGATACGCGCGAGCACACGAGCAATGTGCGGGAGTTCTTGCTGTACAGCGGATATGCGGGTGCCGACCACTACGTGGAGGAGGCCGCGGTGACCGACGGTGACCTGATCACGGCAGGCGGTACCGCACCGTTCGAATTCGCGCGTGCGGCGCTGGGACGGCTCGGCGTGTACGAGCCGCACGTCCTCGACGGCTGGTACCGGCTGTACGGGCACTCCGATCCGGCGGGCTGGGCGGTGCTCGCCGGATACGAGGAGCAGCGGTCCGGCGCACACGTCTGATACGGAAGAATCGCACCGCGATCCGGTCGAACGACCGGATCACCAGGAGGTGCAGGTGACGAGGAACGCGCAGGAGCTGTTCGCCACGGCCGCCATCACGTCGTTTCGATTGAACGGCCAGTTCCTCGCCATCGCCGAGGAGCTGGCCAGACCGGCCGGTCTCACCGCGGCATGGTGGCAGGTGCTCGGCGCGGTGATGACCGAGCCGCTGCCGGTGGCGGGCATTGCCAGGGCAATGGGCATCACCAGGCAAAGCGTGCAGCGCATCGCGGATCTGCTGGTGGACAAGGGACTTGCCGAATACCGGCCGAACCCGGCGCATCGGCGCGCCAAGCTGGTCGCGATCACCGACGAGGGGCTCGCGGCGGTGCGCCGCATCAATCCGCAGCACGCGGTCGTCGCCGAGCGCCTGGTGGACGAGCTCGGCTACGACCGGTTCCTGGCGATCGTCGACGCGCTGACCACACTGTCGGCGACACTCGACGGCATCACCGACCCCGGATGATCACTGGCCGACGCCACGCCGTGCGATCAGCCCGCGAACGGCTCCTTGGTGCGCCCGACCAGATCAGCGACGGAGTCGAGCACCATCGTCGGCCGGTAGGGATACGCCTCGACCGAAGACCGAGTCGAGATGCCCGTGGTGACCAGGATGGTGCGCATGCCCGCCTCCAATCCGGAGATGACGTCGGTATCCATCCGGTCGCCGATCATCACCGTGGACTGCGAGTGCGCACCGATCCGGCGCAGTGCCGAACGCATCATCAGCGGGTTGGGCTTGCCGATGTAGTACGGATCGCGCCCGGTCGCGCGGGTGATCAGCGCGGCCACCGAGCCGGTCGCGGGCAGTGAGCCGTCCCGGGACGGGCCGGTCGGGTCGGGATTGGTCGCGATGAAGCTCGCGCCCTTCTCGATCAGGCGGATCGCGGTGGTGATCGCCTCGAAGGAGTAGTTGCGGGTCTCGCCGAGCACCACGTAGTCGGGATTGCTGTCGGTGAGCACGTAGCCGATCTCGTGCAACGCCGTGGTGAGGCCGGATTCGCCGACCACGTAGGCGGTTCCGTTGGGCCGCTGCTCGTCCAGGAAGGTGGCGGTGGCCAGCGCGGAGGTCCAGATCGCCTCCTCCGGAATGTCGAGTCCCGTGTGCCGCAACCTGGCCTGCAGGTCGCGCGGGGTGCGGATGGAGTTGTTGGTCAGCACCAGGAACGGGGTCTCGTTGGCGCGCAGTTCGGCGAGGAACTCGTCGGCGCCGGGCACCAGTTGGTCCTCGTGCACCAGCACACCGTCCATGTCGGTCAGATAGGACAGGATCGGTTCATCAGTCACCAGACAATTGTCCGCTACCGGACAGGTCTCTGGGGGTAACTCCGACTCGATGCGACCCTTCGCACACCTTCGAGTGCCGCTGACTATGGTCGAAGAGGGCCGTATGACGTATGTGCGAAAAGCACGGGGCAGTGCTCGAATGATCACCGAGGTGCGGGAACGTTCACGGTCCCGCACCGGTTGAAGCGAAGCATGACCGCAGCGTGTCTGCGGCCAACAAACGGTGTGCGGGAATGCCCGCACAGGTGTGCAGCGAAGCGACAGGAGTGGCGCACATGGGTGAGCTCAAGCTCGGATACAAGGCGTCGGCGGAACAGTTCGGGCCGCGCGAACTGGTGGAGATCGCGGTGCTGGCCGAGGACCACGGCCTCGACAGCGCCACGGTGAGCGACCACTTCCAGCCGTGGCGGCACAAGGGCGGGCACGCGCCGTTCTCGCTGGCCTGGATGGCGGCGGTCGGCGAGCGCACGAAGCGGATCCAGCTCGGCACCTCGGTGCTCACGCCCACCTTCCGATACAACCCCGCCGTGATCGCACAGGCCTTCGCCACGATGGGTTGTCTGTACCCCGACCGGATCATGCTCGGTGTCGGCTCCGGCGAGGCGCTCAACGAGATCGCCACCGGATACCAGGGCGAATGGCCGGAATTCAAGGAGCGTTTCGCGCGGCTGCGCGAGTCCGTCGACCTGATGCGCGCGCTGTGGACCGGCGACCGCGTCGACTTCGCGGGCGAGTACTACAACACCGTCGGCGCGTCCATCTACGACGTGCCCAAGGGCGGCATCCCGATCTACGTCGCCGCGGGCGGACCGCTGGTCGCGCGCTACGCGGGCCGCGCGGGTGACGGCTTCATCTGCACCTCGGGCAAGGGCATGGACCTCTACACCGAGAAGCTGATGCCCGCCGTCGCCGAGGGCGCCGCCAAGGCGGGCCGCACCATCGACGACATCGACCGGATGATCGAAATCAAGATCTCCTACGACACCGATCCCGAACTGGCACTGGAGAACACCCGCTTCTGGGCCCCCCTGAGCCTCACCCCCGAACAAAAGCACAGCATCACCGACCCGATCGAAATGGAAGCCGCCGCCGACGCCCTCCCGATCGAACAGATCGCCAAGCGCTGGATCGTAGCCAGCGACCCCGACGAGACCGTCGACCTCATCAAGCCCTACCTCGACGCCGGCCTCAACCACCTCGTCTTCCACGCCCCCGGCCACGACCAACGCCGCTTCCTCGACCTCTTCCAACGCGACCTCGCCCCCCGCCTCCGCGCCCTGGCCTGAGTCACAGACCCAGCACACCCCTCACAGCAGTTAGAGGTGCTGTGAGGGGTGTCGAGTCTCTGTGACCCCCTCAACGAACCTCTCCACAGGCGGGAGTTGTCCACAATTCGGGGATTGGCGGTGGCGGCGGGAGGGTTCGCTGCCGAGGATGGTCGGCATGGATCTTCCTGTTCCTATTGCGCGGCGGGACGCGCTCGCGGGTGGCTTCACTGATCGGGAGTTGCACGGGGTTGCGTGGCAGCGGGTTCGGCGCGGGTCGTATGTCACCGCTGCTTCGGGGCAGGCCGTGTCTGCTGAACATCAGCATCTGATGTTGACGCACGCTGTGGCCGGGGCTTCGAGTGCCGAGGCGGTGGTCAGCCATGTCTCGGCGGCGATCGTGCACGAATTATCTTGCTGGGCACTCTCGTTGGGGCGGGTTCATCTCACCCGCGCGCGGCGCAGCGGCGGCAGGGTGACTCGGCAGGTGGCCTTGCACTCGATGCGGATCGATCCCGATGAGATCGTGCGGGTCGGGGGTCTCCGCGTCACCAGTGTGGCGCGAACCGTCATCGACCTCGCCAGGTCCGTTCCGTTCGAGCAGGCCGTCGTCGTCGGTGATCACGCGTTGCACTCTGGCAAAACAACCCGCGACGAGTTGCTCGCCGAGCTCGCACGTTCGGCGGGGCGGCCGGGTAATCCGGCGGCGCGGCGGGTGGTGGCCTTCCTCGACGGCAGGTCCGAGAGTGTCGGCGAATCGCGCAGCCGAGTAGCGTTGCGCGCCGCCCACTTCCCCGAACCCACGCTGCAAGCTCAGATCACCACCGCGACCGGCAAGATCGTCGCGCGAGTCGATTTTCTGTTCCCAGAGCTCGGTGTCATCGGCGAATTCGATGGTCTGGTGAAATACCGCGGTGCCCGTGTCGGCGATCGGCCACCCGAGGACGTGGTAATCGCGGAGAAGGCGCGCGAGGACACCCTTCGCGCACTCGGCTGGCTAGTCGTCCGCTGGACCTGGCGCGACCTGGACTCCCCGCACAACTGGTTCGCTCGCTTGACCCGCGCCGCCGAAATCGGCCGCCGGACCGAACGAACCGGCGGCTGGCATGTGTGCACAGACCCTCCGTACTCCTCACAGCAGGTCTAACTGCTGTGAGGAGTGTTGACGCTCTGTGAGCCTTGCTAGCTGAGGGCGTGGTCGAGGTCGGCGAGGAGGTCGGTGACGTCTTCTAGGCCGACGGAGATGCGGACTACGCCGTCGGTGAGGCCGATTGTGGCTCGGCCTTCGGGGCCCATGGCGCGGTGAGTTGTGGTGGCGGGGTGGGTGATGAGGGATTTGGCGTCGCCGAGGTTGTTGGAGATGTCGATGATGCGCAGGCGGTTGAGGACTTCGAAAGCGCGCTTCTTGGCTTCGTGGGCCGGGGCGTTCAGTTCGAAGGTGACCACGGTGCCGCCTGCGCTCATCTGGCTGGTGGCCAGGTCGTGCTGCGGATGTGATTCCAGGAAGGGGTATTTCACCCAGCTGACCGACTTGCTGGTCTCCAGGAAGTTGGCGATGCGCAAGGCGGATTCGGTCGAATGGCGAACGCGCAGTGGCATTGTCTCCAAACCCTTGAGCAGCGTCCACGCGTTGAACGGGCTCAGTGCCGGGCCGGTATGGCGCATCAGGGTTTTCACCGGGCCGTCGATGTAGTCCTTCGCGCCGAGGATGGCGCCACCGAGTACCCGGCCTTGGCCGTCGATGTGCTTGGTGCCGGAGTAGACGACCACGTCGGCACCGAGTTCGAAACCACGCTGCAGCAGCGGGGTGGCGAAGACGTTGTCCAGCACCACCTTCGCGCCCGCGGCGTGCGCGAGTTCGGTGACCCGGCGCACGTCGACGAGGGTCTGCATGGGGTTGGCGGGCGTCTCGAAGAACACGGCCTGGGTGGGCACGGACAGTGCCTGTTCCCACTGGTCCAGATCCTCGCCGTCGACGAAGACGGTCTCGATGCCCCAGCGCGGCAGGATCTCGTTGCACACCACGAAGCAGGACCCGAACAGGCTGCGCGCGGCGACAAGTCGATCACCGGCACCGAGCAGCGCGCCCAACGCGGTGAAGACCGCGGACATTCCGCTCGCGGTCGCGAAGCACGCCTCGGCGCCGTCGAGCAGTCGCATCCGCTCCTCGAACATGGCCACCGTCGGGTTGCCGTAGCGGGAGTAGACGAAATGCTCCACGTCACCGGTGAACGCGGCCTCGGCGGCCTCCGCGCTCTCGTAGACGAAACCGGAGGTCAGGTACAGCGCCTCGGAGGTTTCCTCGAAACCGGAGCGCCGCAACCCGCCTCGCACACCGAGAGTCGCGGGGCCGACGCCCTCGGGCAGCGGCTTATCGAACGCACCACCGGTGATCACGACCGCCTCCCGCCAGAGCTCCGCGAGAACATGTCAGCCGAACAGCAAAGGCTCATGACTGCCGCCAAGGCAAACCGAGGGCACGCCAGCCGGTGCCGCCGCGATGTCCGTCCGCGCCGACCGGCCCTTCGAAGCCCTCGAGCACGTTGTACGAGGTACCGAACCCGGCCTGTGTCGAGGCGATCGCCGCGCCGATCGAGCGCTGCCCCGAACGGCACAGGAAGATCACCGGCGCTTCCGGGTTGTGCCCGTCGAGCGCCGTGACCAGCTGCTCGGTGAACTCGCCGTTGCGCGTGCCGGTCGAGTCGACCCACTCGATCAGCACCGTCGGGCGCTCGATCGAACTGGTGTCGGGCACGCCGACGAACTTCCACTCGGCCTCGGTGCGCACGTCGACCAAGACGGCTTCGGGGTTGTCTCGCAACAGATCCCAAGCCTGCTGCGGGGTGATGTCACCGGCATAACTCATCTGGACCCTCCTAGAATCCGCACTTGCCGCGCTCGGGTTTGACGCGCGGCCAGGTCGTCACCCGGAGCACCCCACCGCGGAGGAGGGTTGCCGACCAGTATTGCCGGGGCTTAGCACTGGTTCTCATGACCTTCTGCTGAGATTGCCTGGACTAGGGCCGCCCTGTCAAATGGCTGCTCACGGTATGAGAATGCTCAATTACAGACCAACCATTTGTCACCGGATCTGGTCAGATTCCAGGTCGCGGTCGCCTCGGTGCCGTCGACCTTGGTGGTGACCGTCGCCTTCGCCCGATCGCCGTCCATCTTCGGATCGTCGAGTTTCGTGATTTCCACGGTCTTTCCGCCGCCGGAACGCCCGGCGAGTGGGGAGCGTTTCGGGTCGAAGCCCTGGCAGCCCGTGCCTGGTGGGGGCACCAGATCGGTGGTGTTCGACCCTTCGACGAAGTTGCGCACGGCGGCGGCGATCCGGTCCGATTCTGTGACATTTTTCTCAGCGGGCGACACGACCCCGCCGATGATGATCGCGCCGAGCACGATGACCGCGAGGACGGCCGCGGCGACGAACGGCGCCACGGAACGCTTGTCGGTCTGATCGACCGTGATGACTTCGTCCTCCGCGGGTGACTGCTGATCGCTCATGCCCACGATGATCCCTGGTCGGCAGGGATATCCGATGCGCACCCCCGACCCGGGTGACCGTCGATGACGAAGGCCGTTGCGCCGCGCGGGGAATCAACGTCGCGAGATCGGGTAACCCGAATAGCACGCGTCGATGGCATCCATTCAGTTCACGCACCGCCGAGGGCCGCCCCACCAACCACCGATAGAATCGCGAGACTGCGGCCTGCTGTCATAGCCGCGGCTGGAGTGGCCACGAGCCGACAACTCCAGTGTCCGCGCCGCCAGGTGCAACCAGCCAGCGCGTAACTTAGCCTAGGCTAAGGAAGACGCCGTTAATTTGTTCTCGACCAAAAGGGTGCGCGTAAAAGATGACCGAACAGAGTGCAGCTAACCGCCCGCTCCGCATCGCCATCGTGGGCGCCGGACCGGCCGGGATTTATGCCGCCGACGCGCTGATGAAGTCCGATGCCGAGGTCAGCATCGACCTGTTCGAGCGCATGCCCGCGCCGTTCGGGCTGATCCGCTACGGCGTCGCGCCGGACCATCCGCGCATCAAGGGCATCATCACCGCCCTGCACAAGGTCCTGGACAAGCCGCAGGTGCGCCTGCTCGGCAACATCGACTACGGCACCGACATCACCCTCGACGACCTGCGCACCTTCTATGACGCGGTCATCTTCTCCACCGGCGCCAACGCCGACCGCGCGCTCGGCATCCCCGGCATCGGCCTGGACGGCTCCTACGGCGCGGCCGACTTCGTGTCCTGGTACGACGGCCACCCGGACGTACCGCGCACCTGGCCGCTGGACGCCGAAAAGGTCGCCGTGCTCGGCGTCGGCAACGTCGCGCTCGACGTGGCCCGGGTGCTGGCCAAGACCGGCGACGAACTGCTGCCGACCGAGATCCCGCCGAACGTCTACGCGGGCCTCAAGGCCAACAAGGCGCTCGAGGTGCACGTGTTCGGCCGCCGCGGCCCGGCCCAGGCCAAGTTCACCCCGCTGGAGCTGCGCGAGCTGGACCATTCGCCGACCATCGAGGTCATCGTCGATCCCGAGGACATCGACTACGACGAGGGCTCCGAGGCCGCGCGCCGCCACTCCAAGCAGGTCGACATGATCGCGAACACGCTCGAGCAGTGGGCGATTCGCGACGTCGGCAACCGCCCGCACAAGCTGTTCCTGCACTTCTTCGAGTCGCCCGCGGAGATCCTCGGCGAGGACGGCAAGGTCGTCGGCCTGCGCACCGAGCGCACCCAGCTCGACGGCACCGGCAACGTCAAGGGCACCGGCACCTTCAAGGAATGGGACGTGCAGGCGGTCTACCGCGCCGTCGGCTACCTGTCGCAGAACCTGACCAACCTGCCGTTCGACGACCAGGCCGGCACCGTGCCCAACGAGGCGGGCCGGGTGATCGGCGACGAGAACGCCGACGGCGCCGACCGTTACGTCCCGGCCACCTACGTCACCGGCTGGATCAAGCGCGGCCCGGTCGGCCTGATCGGCCACACCAAGGGCGATGCCAACGAGACGGTGGCCTGCCTGCTCGACGACAGCGCGAACTTCACTCCGGCCGCGCAGCCGGAGCTGGACGCCGTCACCACCTTCCTGGAGGGTAAGGGCATCCCGTTCACCACCTGGCAGGGCTGGTACCGCCTGGACGCGCACGAGCGCTCGCTCGGCGAGCCGGAGGGCCGCGAGCGCGTCAAGGTGGTCGAGCGCGAGGACATGCTGCGGGCCAGCGAGCCGCACAAGGTCTGAGCGACCCGCTTGTTACCTCCGCGACAGCGGAAAGACTCGCACTGAGGCATTCTGTACAGGTGTTCGATGCCCATCTCCACATCTTCGATCCGCGGTTCCCGCGGTTCGAGAACGAGGGCTACCTGCCCGGCTCCTTCACCATCGCCGACTATCGAAAGCGCATGTCGCGCTTCGATGTCGGCGGCGGCGCCGTGGTCAGCGGGTCCTTCCAGGGCACCGACCAGACGTATCTGAAGGCGGCCCTCGCCGAGCTCGGCGCGGGCTGGGTCGGCGTCACCAGGCTCGACCTGGACGCCACCGACGACGAGATCATCGAACTGGACCGGATCGGCATCCGCGGCCTGCGCTTCAATCTGAAGCGGGCCGCCGCCGACATCACCGGCATGACGCTGCAGGCGCTGCGCGCCCATGAACTGGTCGGCTGGCATGTCGAGGTGTACATCGACGGGCAGATGCTCGCGTCGCTGCAACCGGTGATCTCCAAGCTGCCGGTGTTCTGTATCGACCACCTCGGCATGTCCGACGAGGGCCTGCCCTACCTGCTGGATCTGGTGGATCGGGGCGCCAAGGTGAAGGCGACGGGTTTCGGCCGGGTCGCGCTGAGCGTGCCGGACACGCTGCGGCGCATCCACGCGGTCAATCCGGAGGCGCTGATGTTCGGCACCGACCTGCCCGGCACCCGCGCGGGCCGCCCGTTCCAGGATTCCGATGTCGACCTGATCTGCGATGTGGTCGGCACGGATATGTTCGCCGTGCTGGAGGACAACGCCCGCGCGTTCTATCGCCTCCCGGCCCGGGTCCGCCCGCTGCCTGCCGACCCGGCGCCCACGCTGCCCATGTACACCACCGAGCAGCCGACCATCCCGATCCGCCGCGACAGTCTCCCGAAACTCGAAGTGGCAGACACCATCCCGCTGCCCATCATCGAATAGCGTTAGGTGACGATGGCACCAACAACCCAGACGCCGGTGGCGAGTAGCGCGCCGAGCAGTTCTATGAGCATCGACAGGCCTACGCCTTTGAGTGCGTGAACCGTTGACTGCCAGGCTTGTTGGCCGACGCGGAGGCGTTGGAGTTCGGAGAGATAGACGCCGAGCACGAAGCCCACGAACAGGCCGACCACTGGGATGACGAAGAAGCCGACGATGCCGAGTACCGCGCCGAGGATCAGCGATCGGTTGGCGACGCCCGCGTCCTTCATCTTTCGACCGGGCCAGGTGTATTTGATGACACCGGAGAGCACGAGCAGGGCGGTGCTGATGGCGAAGACGGTCCAGGCGGTAGCGCCGCCGGTCATGAAGGCCCACACCGCGATTGCGCCGAAGATCAGGATGACGCCGGGCAGGATCGGGATGATGATGCCGAGCAGGCCGACGAGAATGACCAGGCCGACAACGACGTCGCCCCCGGCACTCACGACTCCACCTCGCTAGCGCTCGGCTCCGTCATGCGCGTGGCGCGCTCTCTCATGACTCCACCCTCACCGCCGGCTCGGTTGCCGCGCTGCTGGGATTGTGGCCTACCCGGTTGGCCGATGCACAGCGAAGGCCGCGAGAGAACGACTCGACGTTATTGTCATACTGTCAATACACCTCCCGGGCCGCTCCCGGGGCAGCGCCGGACCGCCGGTGTACTGGATCAACGACGAACCGAGGTAGGGCGTGAGCACTCCATCCACCGCCGTCAAAGGCCCGCTCGCGGGCATCAAGGTCATCGAGCTGGCCGGCATCGGCCCCGGCCCGCACGCCGCGCTGCTGCTGGCCGATCTGGGCGCCGACGTGGTGCGGATCCAGCGGGCCGGGCAGATCCCCGGCGGGTTCGACCGGCCGCAGCAGCGCGGGCGGACCATCGTCGAGGCCAATCTCAAGGACCCGGCCGATATCGCGAAGGTGCTCGGGCTCATCGAGAAGGCGGACGTGCTGATCGAGGGCTTCCGGCCCGGCGTGACCGAACGGATGGGGCTCGGCCCGGACGACACGCTCGCGCGCAACCCGCGCCTGGTCTACGGCCGGATGACCGGCTGGGGCCAGGAGGGCCCGCTCGCCGATCGCGCCGGACACGACATCAACTACATCTCCCTCACCGGCGTGCTGCACGCGATCGGCCGCAAGGGTGAGCGGCCGGTGCCGCCGTTGAACATGGTCGGCGACTTCGGCGGTGGCTCGATGTTCCTGGTGTTCGGGCTGCTCGCCGCGCTGGTCGAGCGGCAGACCTCCGGCAAGGGGCAGGTCGTCGATGCCGCGATGGTCGATGGCGCCCTTGCCCTTTCCCACATGATCTGGGGCATGCGCGGTTATGGCGCGTGGTCCGACGAGCGCGGGGTGAACCTGCTCGACACCGGAATGTCGTTCTACGACACCTACGAAACCGCCGACGGCAAGTACATGGCGGTCGGCTCGATCGAGCCGCAGTTCTACGCGCAGCTGCTCGCGGGGCTCGGCATCGACCCGGAAGGCCTGCCCTTCCAGCTCGATCCGGCGGGCCAGGAAACCCTGAAAAAGCTGTTCACGGAACGCTTCCTGACCAAGACCCGCGATGAGTGGGCGGACATCTTCGTCGGCACCGACGCCTGTGTCTCCCCCGTTCTCACGTTCGAGGAAGCCACGAAGAACGAGCACATCACGGCCCGCGGCTCGTTGATCGAGGTCGACAACATCACCCAGCACGCCCCGGCGCCGCGCTTCTCCCGCACCCCGAACGGCATCCCCACCCCGCCGCCGAACGAAGCGACTCCGATCGAAACTGTTTGGGCGGACTGACTTCTCGCTACCACGAAAAGGCCCCGGGCTTACCGCCGGGGCCTTTTTCGTTGACTCGACCCGGCCTGGTCAAGCGGTAACCGCGGCAGGCTCGGCGTTGATCGGACGACCGCCGTCCGCGAGCCCACGGGTGACGAGCTTGGCGATGCGGGCCACCAGTGTGCGCGGGCGGCGCGGCAGCAGATGCGCGCTGGCGAAGTTCTGTACGCCCGGTACGACGTACCCCTTGTTGCGTTCCAGCGCGCGTAGCGCGGACCGGACAACCTGTGTGGCACTCCCCATTTGGCCGAGGGCGGCATCGCGAGTGCCGACGGTGTCGAAGAACGCTGTCTCCGTCGGGCCGGGGCAGACGGCGAGGACTTTGATACCGCGACCACGGTATTCGCTCCACAGCGACAGGCTGAAGTTGAGCACGAACGCCTTCCCGGAGGAGTACGTCGCGAAATAGGGCGACGGCTGGAAAGCCGCGATAGAAGCGACATTCACGATCTCACCGCTACCGCGCTGCAACATGCCCGGGATCAGCCGACGGGTAAGTCCCGCCAGCGCAACGACATTGACCATCAGCTGATCCTGCTCGCGATCAGCGCCGAGGTCTTCGAAGCGGCCTGCGCTGCCGAATCCCGCGTTGTTGATCAGGATGTCGATCGAGAGTTCCCGTGCCGCAACCTCATCCACCACTCGTGCGGCGGCGTCTGGCGCGGTGAGGTCTTGGCCGATCACGTCTACCCGAACGCCGTGTCGCTGATGCAGTTGCGCGGCAAGGGATTCCAGTCGCGGCAGCGTGCGAGCGACCAGGACGAGGTCGTCGCCGCGGGCCGCCAATTCGGCGGCGAACTCCGCACCGATGCCGGACGAGGCGCCGGTGATGAGAGCGGTCTTTCCAGTGCGGGTCATTTCCAGCTCCTTCGATCTGATGCAACACCAGAGTAGCAATCTTTCTATGAACTGCAACAGTAATGTTGCATGTCAATGGTAAGCCGCAGCTCACATGTAGTGTGTTGAGGAGATCTCACGGAACGGAGCCCCCATGTCGCCCACATCCGCACGCCCCTTGCGTGCCGATGCCGAGCGCACCGTCCGCGCCATCCTGGACGCCGCGGAACGAGTGCTGAGCGAGCACCCCAACGCGACCCTCGAGCAGATCGCCGAGGCCGCCGGGGTCGCCCGCACCACCGTGCACCGGCGCTTCGCCAATCGGGACGACCTCGTGCGCACCATGGCGGTCGCCGCCTGGCGGCAGATCGCGGCCGCGGTCGACGCCGCCCGGCCCCAGACGGCCCCGCCGCTGGTCGCACTGCATCAGGCCACCGCCAACGTCATCGAGATCAAGTACGGAGCCTCGTACGCGCTCGACCGGGTCGACAGCACCGACCCCGAGGTCGTCGAACTACAGGCCGACGTCTTCGCGAAATGCGACGCGGTGCTCGAGCGTGCGCGCGCCGACGGGTTCATCGCGGCCGGCGCCGACCTGACCTGGGTCCGGCGGGTCTATCTCGCGCTGATCACCGAAACCGTGCACGGCAGCACCGAATTGGACGGCACCACCGACCCGGATACCCTCGCGGGTCGCGTCATCGACACGCTGCTCGCGGGCGTCGGCACCGGCCGACGCCAGTAGTCGGCAACTACCGGCCAGCGTTATCCCTTGTGGCGCAACGACATCAGTAGCAGGTGAGCGGCTGGAGCGCGTCGGCGGCGCGCGGCGTCAGCGCCTCGTAGGCCGCGGCGATCGCCTTGACCGCCAACCGGAGGTCGGGTTCCTGATGGGTGAAGGGCAGTCGGATGAACCGCTCGAACGCACCCTGGACACCGAATCTCGGTCCGGCGGCGAGCAATACGCCGTGGTTGGGCGCGGTGGCGGCCAGCGCAGTGGAGACGGGCGCGGGCAGCTGCGCCCACACCGACATGCCGCCCGCGCCGTAGCCGAGGCGCCAATCCGGCAGTTCCTCGGCGACCGCCTCGAACAGCGCGGCACGTTGGGCGCGCAGCTGATCGCGGCGGCGGTCGAGGATGGCGCCCGCGTTGGCCAGCAGGTGCACCGTGGCCAGCTGGTCCATCACCGGCGTGCCGAGGTCGACCGTGGAGCGGATGCCGAGCAGCTTCGTGATCAGGGGTTGGTTGGTGCGGATCCAGCCGACCCGCAGGCCGCCCCAGAACGACTTCGAGGCCGAGCCGATGGTGACGATCTCGTTGCCCTTGGCGAACGCGGCCACCGGCGGCTGCTGCTCGCCGGACAGGTGCAGATCGCCCATCGACTCGTCGATCACCACGGTCATCCTGGTTTCCCTGGCGATGGCGGCCAGTTCCGCGCGGCCGTCGGCGTCGAGCAGCAGGCCGGTCGGGTTGTTGAAGTCGGGCACCAGATAGGCCAGGGTCGCCGCGGTTTGCCTTGCGGCACTGCGAATTCCGTCGAGGTCCCAGGCTTTGTCCGGCGATTCGGGCCGCAGCGGCACCGGCACCGGCCTGGCACCGACATCGCGGATCGCCTCGATCGCGTTCGGGTAGGTCGGGTGGTCGATGAGCACCCGGGCCGCGGGCGCGGTGAGCACATTCAGCAGCAGCCGCAGGCCGTGCTGGGCGCCGAGGGTGACCAGGATCTGGTCCGGTTCGGTGGGCAGGCCGCGCTCGGTGTAGCGGCGCGCGACCGCCTCGCGCAGCGTGAGCACGCCGACCGGATCCATGCCGTGGGTGCCGAGATAGGTCGGCAGGCCTTCCAGCGCAACCGAATACGCCTCCTGCATCTCCAGCGGCGCGGCCATCGCGGCATAGGTCATGTCGATGGTCGGCAGTTCCGAGGACGCCATCATCGCCAGGATGCTCCTGGCCGGCTTGCTGCCGTCGTGCTGCACGTCGCGCGGCAGGGCGACGGTGCTGCGCGAGCCCTGGCGGCTGATCAGGTAACCGTTCTCGCGCAGCAGGGAATACGTGGAGGTGATCGTCGTGCGACTGACCGCGAGGGTGGCGGCGAGATCGCGTTCACTGGGCAACGCGACGCCGAGCGGGGCCCGGCCGTCATGGATCAGCAGCCGAATGCCCTCGGCGAGTGCGAGATACGCCGGGCGGGCGGAGCGCCGAGTCGACTCGATGTCGCCGTCCTCGACCACGTTCCGCCACCGGCCAAGGTCGCGGGCCAGGGTGCCCGCTCCGATAACTCTCGTCGCCATAAGGTCCAGTATTGAGGCAGTGGCTATTTAAAGCAAGGCCAGTCGAGGCGCAGGCTGGCACCATGACCACATTCGCCACCCTTCTCGTCGTCGCCGCCTTCGGCTACCTGATCTATCGCTACCTGCCGAAGGGCACCGGGCGGGCGTTCCGGCTGGACCGATACCACCCGCACTCACCGATGTCCGACTGGCCCTCCTCCTACTACGACGAGCAGCGCCGCTATTCGGATCTGGCCGCCATCTACGGGCGCAGTGATGTGCCGGAACAGATCTCGCCGCAGGTCGCGCCGGTCGACCGGACCGAGCCGCCGCGGCTGACCACCGTCGAGCCGGTCCGGCAACCAGCCGAAACGCCGGTCACCGAGTACGCCTGGCGGTCGCGCCGGACGGTCGCGCACCGCCACGACGAGGCGCGGCGACCCGCGAAGGGCGTCCGGCGGCTCGTCACGGATCCGAGCACGCTGCACGACAAGGCCAGTTGAGCAAAACTGGACTTGTTTCTCGAAACCTGTCGGTCCCGCCGTGCACACTGAGACCATGAGTGACGCCAGTTGCCTGTCCGCCGAGGCAACACTCTTCGACACCGCGATCGGCCTCTGCGCGATCGCGTGGAGCGGTGCGGCCGTGATCCGGTTCCAGCTCCCCGAGGCGAACCCGGCCGCGACTCGCGCGCGCATCACGCGCCGCCGCACCGGCCTGCCGGACGACGAGGTCCGCGAAGAGGAGCCGACGGGCGTGATCGCCGAGGCCATCACCGGCATCCGCGCCCACCTGGCCGGTGAACTCGACGACCTGCGCTGGATTCCCTTGGATACCAGCGCGATTCCGGAATTCCATCGCGCGGTATTCGAGGTCACCCGCGCGATCGATCCCGGCCACACCCTCACCTACGGCCAGGTCGCCGATCGCATCGGCGCGCCCGGCGCCGCCCAGGCCGTCGGACAAGCCTTGGGCCGCAATCCGATCCCGCTGATCATCCCGTGCCACCGGGTGCTCGCCGCCGACAATGCGCTCACCGGCTTCTCCGCGCCCGGTGGCGTCACCACCAAGCAGAACCTGCTGGAAATCGAACGGACACCGGGGTTCGGCGAGCCGACCCTGTTCTGAGTGAACGGTTTTCGCGCTCAGCGTGGTGCACGATCCGGCCTGACGCGACCGGCAGGTGGCAGACCAGAGGGAGCGCCCCGCTCCTGGACGGTTTCCGTACATAACGTTCACGGGCATACCGGACACGAGACCGGCATAGTGAGCAGCATCACAGACTTTCGCGGGGTCTGGTCTGTCGCTACCGCCGTCGATGAATCCATGCACCCGGCACCGTCTGAACAGGCAAGGCACCAACGCATCGTTGGCCGACACCCGCGTCGAAAGTGAGATTGTTGTGGAGACCGTGACCTCCGCCGACGGCACTGTGATCGCCTACGACCGGCACGACGGCCACGCCGGAACCGTCATCCTGATCGGTGGTGCCTTCGGCTACCGGAAGTTCCCGAAGATGGTCGAACTGGCCACCACGCTCAACGAGCAGTACGGCCTCACCGTGCTCAACTACGATCGGCGCGGCCGCGGCGACAGCACCGACGCCGCGGGCTACGACGTCGAGCGCGAGATCGATGACATCGCCGCCCTGGTCGAGGCGGTCGGCGGCTCGGCGATGCTGTTCGGCTGGTCGTCCGGTGCGGCCCTCGCGCTGCGCGCCGCCGGATCCGGCCGCATCCTCGGCATCACCAAGGTCGTCGCCTTCGAGCCGCCGTTCGTGGTCGACCAGGAAGGCTTCGTTCCGGCCACCGACCTGGAGACCACGCTGCACGAGCTGGTGGCCGCCGACCGCCGCGCCGACACCGTCCGTTTCTACATGACCAAGGCGATGGGCATCCCCCGACCGATGGTCTCCGTCATGCGTTTCACGCCGTTCTGGAAGAACCTCGTCGCCACCGCGAACTCGACCCCGCACGACTGGGCGGTGATGCGCGACTACATGCGCGGCGAACCATTACGCACCGACGACTGGACCACCGTCAAAGCCCAAACCCTGGTCATCGCGGGCGCAAAGAGCGACGCCCTGCTCCGCAAGGGCGCCAAGGCCATCGCCGCCGTCCTGCCCGATGCCGAACTCCAGGAAATCGCCAAGCTCAGCCACAACCCGAACGTCAGGCTGCTGGCCCCCGCCGCAGGCGAATTCCTCACCGGCACAGCGGAAGCCGCCACCTAGCCGGTACAACAGCCAGACAACGCTGTTCGGCCAGGGTGCGAATAGCCGCCCCAGCTATTAGGCGGTGGCGCCGAACCCTGCGCCCGCGCTGCCGCCGAGAATGCCGCCGACAACGCCACCAGCCACTGCCGCCGGGATACCGATTACCGCGGCACCGGCTACCGCGCCGACGCCGGCGCCGATCGCGGCACCCGCACCGGTGGTCGCGGCGGCGATGGGCCAGGCCGCGACGAAGGCGGCGCCTACTGCGGGGAGCGCGCCCGCACCGCCGGTCGGGACTCCCGCGGCGGCAGCTGCGATCGCGCCACCGGCGGCGGTTCCCGCGACGCCGACCGCGAAGCCGATGCCCGCACCGACGCCGGCGCCGAGGGCGGCACCACCGAGTCCGCCGGCCACCGCGGCCGGGATGCCCGCGATCGCGGCACCGGCAAGTGCGCCACCGACCGCGCCCGCCGCGGTCGCGGCCGCGATCTTGTCGGAGCGGGTGGGATTGATGCCGATGGAGCGGCCGCCGGTGGCGATGGCGGCCTCGACGTCCGCGGCGGTGGTGTTGACGCCGTCGAGGAGTTCGTTGGGCACCTCGTTCGGGGCCGGTGCGGTGAGGTCACCGATGCGCAGGGTGCGCGGCGGCGGGGCGATCGGGGCGACGGGTTCGACCGGCTCCGGCGCGTGCAGTTGCTGCGGCTGGATCGGCGGGGCCGGTTCCGGTGCAGGGACCGGGCGGGCGTAGTTGAGGCTTTGCGAGTCGGCGGGGTCGGCCGGGGCGGGCTTCGGGCCGGTGGCGCCCTGCTGGTTCGGGGTGGTGACGCCGGGCTGACTCGGGGTGGTGACGCCGGGCTGACTCGGCGCGGGCGTTGCCGGGGCGGTCGGGGCGCTCGGGGTGGTCACGCCGGGCTGTGTCGGGGTGCCGGGATCGGCGACCGCCACGCCCGAGCAGGCGACCGCGATGGCCAGCGGGAGAGCCCCGACGATCGGGCGCATGGTGCGCCGGGTCGCCGGATTGTTCAGTTCTCGATACCGACGAGCCACGTCGAAGCACCACCATCAGGTTGGGTCAGCCAGCACGTCCCCGCGTACTGCGCGCTCGCACCCTATCTGTAGCTGATCGGATGCTGTCAAGTCGAGTTGGCGACTTCACACCTCCCGTACACCCCGCCGACCAGCAGGCAAAAGTCCGAATTGCAGCAGATTCTTTCACCGATCGTTAGAGCGAGCACTATTAGCTGGAAATGCGCGAAAGGGTCGTGTCGCGCTCGAGTAACACCGCTATCCACTTCGGCCAGAACCGGATTCAACGCCGAGCAGCACTCTCGACGCGGGCGATGGGTTCAGGACGACGATTCGCCGCGCATCAGGGCACCGAGCGACTCGCGATCGGTGACGTCCATCTTGATGCAGGCGCGGTAGAGGTGGCCCTCGACGGTGCGCACCGAAACGGTGAGGCGGTCGGCGATCTGCCGGTTGGACAGTCCCGCCGCAACGAGATTGGCGATCTCGCGTTCACGCGCCGTCAACGGCAGCGGCTGAGCGGCCTGCCGCAGCGCGGGCGTGCTCGCCCCGCCGCAGGCGGCCGCCAGGCGATTGGCCGCGGCGGCGGATTCCAGCAGTCGGCGGCGATCTCCCGCGCGCTCGTGTGCGGAGGCCGCCTGCGCGGCCGAGTCCGCCGCGGAGAGCAGCGCGCCGATCCGCTCGAATTCGGCTGCGGCGGCATCGAGTCCGGGCCCGTCGTGCGCGGCGAGCGCGACCGCGTGCCCGGCCTGTGCCTGCACCAGTTGACCGTCCACCCGGGCCGCGAGGTCGGCGAGCCTGCCCGCCGCGGACTGATCACCGAAGCGGGCGGCGGCGTGCAGCGCCATCGCCTCGATCGCGTGCTGGTTCGAGCGGGCGGCCGCGTCGGCCGCACTCATCGCCAGGCGGATGGCCGGGGTGACCGTGCCCTCGGCGGCGGCGTGCCAGGCGCGCGCGATTTCCAGCTGTGGTTCGTAGACGGCGCTGTGTCTACCGCCACGCGCGGTCGCCTCCGCGATGGCCTCGGCCGCTTCGGTGGACCGGCCCAGCGCCGAATACGCCTCGGCCAAACGGATTCTCGCGGGAAACATCCAGGCCGCCGCCCCCTCGGCGGCGAGCGCGGCCAGCGCCTGCTCCAAGTTCTCGATACCGTCCGGGAAATGCCCCTGCGCCACATCCACGGTGCCCTGCAGAATCTTGGACATGCCCCACGCCAAATACTGACCGGGTGCCGAGTAGCCGAAATACGCTGCGGCACAACGCCGTGCGGCTTCGAGATCGCCGGTCAGGGTCAGCGCGAGTACCTCGGCGTGGGTCGACATGAAGCGGTTGAGCCCGTCGATCTCGCTTTCCACCTCGTGCCCGCGTTCGGCGTACTGCCGGGCGGCCTCACCCTTGCCCATCAGCGCCAGCGCGAGCCCGCCGCCGAAGGAGGCCCACCAGATCGCCCACGGCGGTGCGCCTTTCACCGACATCGCCTGCTCCGCCTCGGTGATCGCGGTGTCGATCCGGTTCTCGTTGACCGCGCACGCGGAGGCCAGGCCGTCGAGGATGGCCGCGATCTTCGGGTGGGTGACCTTGCCGCGGACCAGCTTCAGCACCTCGTCGGCCCGATCGGCATCGCCCATGGCCCACAACAGATTCGCCACCCGGGTGCTGCCCCAGCGGGCCAGCTGCACCTCGGTGAGCTGATCGGGATCGAAGCTGGCCAGCGTGCGCTCGGCCTCGATGCGGTGGCCCTGCCACAGCAGCGCACGGGCGAGCAGATCGGCGGATTCCACCCCGCCGCGGCGTTCCACCGCCGCCCTGGCGAAGCGTTCGCCCAGCGGCAGATTCGCCAGGCCGATGGCGTCCGCGGCGGCCGCCTCGAACAACTCCAGATCGGCGGATTTGTCACTGTCCAAGGCTAATTCGGCCAGCCGGATCCGGTCGGCGGCGGAATTGATCGGCCGTTCCTTCAGCGAGGAGTACAGCCGACCGCGCAACCGGCGGGCCGAGGCGATGCCGAGCCTGCGCCGGATCACCTCGCCGAACAGCGGATGGTTGTAGCGCACGATCAGCTGGTGCGAATTCTCGACAACCCGGATCACGCCGCGGGTTTCGGCGGACTCCACCGCGCCCTCGCCGGCCAGCTCGGACAGCACGTCGAGGTCGATCGGCTCGCAGAAGGTGAGCAGCTCCAGCACGTGCAGCACGTCCTCGGGCAGCTGCTCGACCCGATCCTCCAGCAGCGCAGCCAGTTCCGAGGTCACCGCCGCCCGCCCGCGCAGCTGCCACACGCCGTTCACCTGACGCAGCGAGCCCGCCTCCAGCGCGCCCTCGACCAAATGCCTTAGGAACAGCGCGTTTCCGCCGGACGATTCCCACATCAGGTTCGCGGTGAACCCTTCGAGCTGCCCGCCGAGCATCGACTCCACCAGGTCGACGCTCTGCCGCTGACTGAACGGATTCAGGTCGATGCGCAGCAGGTGGCCGTCTTTCCACAGCGAAGTGACCGCGTCGGGCACCTGCACCCCGCTGCGCACGGTGGCCACGATGTGCGCCGCCTTGTCGATGGCCAGCTGCAACAACAGCGTCGCGGACAACTGGTCGAGCAGATGCGCGTCATCGACGCCGATGATGGTGTGCCCGTCCGCAAGCAGCGCTTCCCGCGCCGCGGACATGAACGTCACCGGGTCATGGGCGGTATACACGCCGACCATATGCGCGAACACCCCGAGCGGGATGCTGCGCGCCGATTCGGTGCCCGCTACCCACCGAATATTGCCGCCTACCGCAGCGGTCGCCTGCCTTGCCAGCGTTGTCTTACCGACACCGGCATCGCCGGTGAGGACCGCGCCGACATGTTCCGTGCCGGTGAGAGCAGCGCGAATCGCATCGAACTCGGTCACCCGCTCGACCATCGGCCAATTCCGAGCCATAACTCTTACTGTAGATCTAACCGATCATGGAACGTACCTAACGAACGATGAACGGCCACAATCATTCAGCCAGTTATAACGTTCTGGTATCAGCCGAGCACGTCGTGCCGGACGATGGTCTGATCGCGACCCGGTCCGACGCCGATGCAGGAGATCCTGGCCCCGGAAAGCTCCTCCAACCGCAGCACATACGCCTGCGCGTTGGCGGGCAGTTCCTCGAAGGTGCGGGCCCCGGAGATGTCCTCCCACCAACCCGGCATCTCCTCGTAGATCGGCTTCGCGTGATGGAACCCGGTCTGCGTGGTCGGCATCTGCTCGACCCGCTCGCCGTCTACGTCGTAGGCGACGCAGATCGGCACCGTCTCCAGGCTGGACAGCACGTCGAGCTTGGTGAGGAAGTAGTCGGTGATGCCGTTGACGCGGGTCGCGTAGCGGGCGATGACCGCGTCGAACCAGCCGCAGCGCCGGGCCCGGCCGGTGGTGACGCCCACCTCGCCGCCGGTCTTGGCCAGGTAGGTGCCGAACTCGTCGAACAGCTCGGTCGGGAACGGACCGGAGCCGACCCGGGTGGTGTAGCACTTGAGGATGCCGAGCACCGCGGTGATCTTGTTCGGCCCGACGCCCGCGCCGACCGCCGCGCCACCCGAGGTCGGGTTGGACGACGTGACGTACGGGTAGGTGCCGTGGTCGACGTCCAGCAGGGTGCCCTGCGAACCCTCCAGCAGCACGGTCTCGCCGTTCTCCAACGCCACGTTCAGCTTCAGCCTGGTGTCGGCGATGCGGTGCTTGAAGCCCTCCGCCTGCGCGAGCACCTCGTCGACCACCTGCTGCGGGTCGAGCGCGCGGCGGTTGTAGATCTTCACCAGCACCTGGTTCTTGAACTCCAGCGCGGCTTCGACCTTCTGGGTGAGGATCTTCTCGTCCAGCACGTCGGCGACGCGCACGCCGACGCGGGCGACCTTGTCCTGGTAGCAGGGGCCGATGCCGCGACCGGTGGTGCCGATCTTGTTGTTGCCGAGGAAGCGCTCGGTGACCTTATCGATGGCCACGTGGTACGGCATGATCAAGTGCGCGTCGGCGGAGAGCAGCAGGCCCGAGGTGTCGACGCCGCGCTCCTCCAGTCCGGCCAGCTCGTCGAGCAGCACACCCGGGTCGATCACGACGCCGTTGCCGATGACGTTCGTCACGGCCGGAGTAAGGATGCCGGAGGGGATCAGGTGCAGCGCGAAATTGTCGCCGTTGGGCAGCACCACGGTGTGGCCCGCGTTGTTGCCACCCTGGTATCGGACCACCCATTGCACCCGGCCACCGAGTAGATCGGTCGCTTTGCCCTTACCCTCGTCGCCCCACTGGGCGCCGATCAGGACGATTGCCGGCATGGTTCTATCTCCTACGGTTCGACGTGCAACACCCTGAGCGATGGCGGCCGGCGGAACCGGCGGGGCGGGTAAACGCCCGTGTTGCAGCTACTGCCGTGTCGAGGCGGTGGCCGGGAGCACAGTCTAGTCGACGCGTCGGCGACGGCATCGGACCGCATCTCTGCGTAGGCTGATTAGCGGCGTTCGCAAGCCCTCCGTGGTTACGCTGCGCTGCCGCCTCCGGGCTTGACGCTCACGCCGCAGGGCTCGACAACCTGTGATCAAAGCCTGGCCGGGCTAAGGTTGCAGCCGTCGGGACCAGGCAGGGTTCGGCGGAACTGGCGAAGGGTCCGACGGGTGTGTCGGCTCGAACCGAGGAGGGTGTACGGCAGTTTGAGTACCCACGTTCTCCGTTGCGACGGCGCACCGGTACCTATCGCCCTCGCGGCGCTGCCGACCAGTTCGACGGCCGCCATCCCCGATACCACCGAGATCGACGAACTGCTTCCCGTGCTGGCCGCCGACAGCCTGCCTCGGCTCATCGTGCTCGGTGACGACGCGGCGCTGGCCACCGTGCTGACCCACCTGATGCGCACCGAGCGCTTGCACGTGGAGCTCGGCTATGTGCCGGTCGAGAAGACCTACGGCTCCCGCGCCTATCAGACGGGCACCGGAAACGCCGCCGCCAAGCGGGCCATCGACGGCCGGGCCACCAAGGTGCCGCTGATCCGCGACGACACCGGCACGGTGCTGGTCGGTCGAGCCAAGATCACCGGGGTCGGTGAGGAAAGACTCGAGGGGGAGGCCTACGTGGACGACGTGCAACTGTTCTCCGGCAAGATCACCGCGATGCTGGTGTCGCCGACGCTGCACCAGCCGGGCGTGCGGGCCACCGCGCAGCGCGGCATGCGCAAGCGCCGCTGGGTCGAGGGGCGCGCCGCCCAGCTCGGCACACCGGGCGCGGTGGTGACCCGCGACGGTATCCGCAGCGAGCGAACGGTGCCGCGGTCCAGTTTCTATCGGCATCACGAGCCCTGGTTGCTGGTCCGATGACCGCCCAGTTCCCCGCCGAACGGCGCTCGCGCGCGGTACGGCCCAGCCCGATCTTCCTGCTCGTTGTCCTCCTCACCATCGGCGGCGGCGCGCTGGCCTGGGACGCCGATCTGGACTCCACCCGCGCCAAGGTCGGCGTGTTCGTGCTCGTGGTGTTCGGCTGGATCATCACGCTGTGCCTGCACGAATTCGCGCACGCGTTCATGGCCTGGCGGGCCGGTGATCACGAGGTCGAATTGCGCGGGTACCTCACGCTGAATCCGTTGAAGTACAGCCATCCGCTGTTGTCGATCGTGCTGCCGATGGTGTTCATCGCGCTGGGCGGCATCGGCCTGCCCGGCGGCGCGGTATACGTGCACACCCACAACTTCTCGCCGCGCACGCAGCGCATCATCAGCGGCGCGGGCCCGGCGGTGAACGCGCTCTGCGCGGTGCTGCTGCTGGTGCTCGTGCGGGTATTCGGCAGTGCCAGTTCGCATCCCGCGCTGTGGTTCGGGTTGAGCTTCCTCGGCTTCCTGCAGATCACCGCGGCCCTGCTGAACCTGATCCCGCTGCCCGGGCTCGACGGCTACGGGATTCTCGAGCCATCGCTCAGCTACCAGACCCGGCGCGCGCTCGACCAGTTCAAGCCGTTCGGCATGCTGATCCTGTTCGCGCTGCTGTTCACCCCCGCTATCAATGGGATCTTCTTCGACGCGGTGTACGCATTGTTCGAAGTGTCTGGGGTGCCATCGAATTGGTCCCGCTTCGGCAGCTATCTGACGCGTTTCTGGACTTAGCACCGGGAGATGCCGCGACCGATTCGATCGAGTAGGGTGCGAACTCGATGATCGTTTCGGGGGGAATGGGGTATTCACGCATGCGAGATCGGTAGTAACCACGATCGTCGTGCAAGGTATCGGCACACCACGCGATAAGTGGCCGAACTGCCGTCTTCGGACCGGCGTCACCGTAGATGTCCGCGTCCGGCCGACCGCCACCGCGCGCGAACGCGCGCATCGCAGCGAAAACCGGCCGCTCCGTTGGGGTTTCCGCTGCCTATCAGCAGACGTTGGAGCTCGAGCTATGACCAGCACAGCAACAGCGACGGTGCTATCCGTCGTCATTCCAGCATTGAATGAAGAAAAGTCGATCGTGCGCGCGCTGGATCGTCTCGTCGTCCAGGACGCGATCGACGAAATCATCGTCGTCGACAACGGCAGCGAGGACGACACCCGGCAGATCGTGCGCGACTACGCGGTCGACCACCCGGAGGTCGCCCTCATCGAGGAACCGAAGCCCGGCATCCCCGCCGCGCGCAACGCCGGATTCGACCGGGCCCGAGGCGATTTCCTCGCGCGGACCGACGCGGACACGCTGGTCGGGCCGGACTGGGGCGAGGTGATCCGGCACACGCTGACCGAGCATCCGGACACCGCCGCCGTCACCGGGATCACCACCTATCACGACTCGCCGATCGGCTTCTTCCTGAAATTCGGCCTGTACCTGCAGGATCGGCGCGGCAAGCTGGGCGGGCAAGTCGGCAACATGCACGGCCCCAACATGGCCATCCGCCGGTCCGCCTGGCGGGCGGTGCGGGCGGAGACCACCACCCGGTCCGATGTCGCCGAGGATCTGGATCTGGCGCTGTGCCTGACCAAACGCGGGCTGCGGATCGACCAGCTGACGAACATGCGGGTGCAGACCTCCGCCCGGCGCCGCCGGACCGGTCCGCGCGATTGGTGGCGATTCCAATTGACGGGGTTGCGCACCATCACCGACCAGGGCTATCAGGTGCGGCCGTTCCACCGGGCCGTCATCGTCGGCGCCTGGCTGACGCACACCGTGCAGTGGCCGATCTACCGGCTGTGGGACTTCGACCGCCGACGCTTCACGCTGCGACCGGCACCGGCCCGGGTCTCCGCGGTCGGCGACTCGGCGAGTCCCACCTGAGCGGTGGTGCCCCAAAGCCTTGGGGATTCTGTCTGTGTCCCAAGACAACTAGGGTCGAACCAGTGATCTCATCGGGTGGGCCCATCCGATAATCAGCAGCTTTCGCGGACCTGGCCACAATCGCGGCCGGGTCCGCGCTCGAACACCTCACATCATCTAAGCCGCACGTCTGTTCAGGGCAGGTAACAGACCGTTCTGGCGGTATTTGGCATGCCCGACTGAGAAATTGGAGCAGCACCACCCATGAGCACCCCCGATTCGGTGACGGCTTTATCGATCGTCATCCCCGTGCTGAACGAGGCCGCGTGCATCACGCAAACCCTCGACCGTCTGGTGATTCAGGACTCGATCGACGAGATCATCGTGGTCGACAACGGCTCGGACGACGGCACCCGCGAAATCGTGACTGATTACGCGCTCAGCCACCCGAAAGTCGAACTCGTCGACGAACCGCAGCGCGGTGTCGCGCGCGCCCGCAATACCGGATTCGACAAGGCGCGTGGCGATTTCATCGGACGCACCGACGCCGACTGCCTGGTCGCGCCCGACTGGGGCGCCGTCATCCGGCAGCACCTCACCGAGCATCCCGACGTCGCCGCGGTCACCGGCATCACCACCTACTACGACTCGCCGGTCGGCTTCTTCCTGAAATTCGGCTACTACCTGCAGGATCGGCGCGGCAAGCTGGGCGGTCGGGTCGGCAACATGCACGGCCCGAACATGGCCATCCGCCGCACCGCCTGGCTGACGGTGCGCGAGGACACCGTGGTGCGGCCGGACGTGATCGACGACCTCGACCTGGCGCTGTGCCTCAGCAAGCGCGGCCTGCCGATCGACCAGCTCAAAAACATGCGGGTCGAGACGTCGGCGCGGCGGCGTCGGACCAGCCCGAGTCGCTGGTGGCAGTTCCAATTGGGTGGCCTGCGCACCATCACCAATCAGGGCTACCAGGTGCTGCCGTTCCACCGGGCGGTCATCGTCGGCGCCTGGCTGGCGCACACCGTGCAATGGCCGATCTACCGGCTGTGGGACTTCGACCGGCGACGCTTCACGCTGCGCCCGGGCCAGGCCAGGATGTTCCCGCTCAGCAAGGCCGAAGGCGACAGCTGACGAACGCGGAGCCGCCCGGTCGGACCCCGGCCCAGGCGGCTCCACTCCTCGCAGCGGGCGAACTGCCCCGACCCGCCGGCCACCACACCTATGGCCGATGGGGCAGTTCGCTTGTGTGCGAAGTGGTCGACCGCGACACCCCTCGTTCGATCGCGGTCACCTGTTCAAGTTATGGGGCGGGGACTGCCGGAACACGAGTAGCGGACTACCTCAAAGAGCAGCGCGGGGGTTCTTACCGCGGCGAATGACCACCCGCTGCTGGCACGAGTGTCCAGAATCCGCTGAGTAGTCGTCAGTCCTCGGGCGTCACGAACGGCTTGGGCACCGTCGGCGGGAGCAGCGCGATCGCGGAGATGCGTTTCACGCCGCACACCTGCATCAGATCGACCACGATCGAACGCACCTGGGCGAACACGACGTGGGCCGAAAGTCCGGCGCCCTCAACGAGTTCCGGACGCGCCTCCTTGGCGACGGTGCGCAGCACCCTGGCCGCCTCGGCCTGGTCGGGCTGCTCGCCCGGATCGGCGAGCATCATCCGGCGCACCACTTCGCTTGCCTGGCCGAGCCGTTCGACCTCGTCGATCAGGCGCGGGTCGAGTATCTCGTCGTCCTGGACCAGGGTGAGCGAGCGGCGCAGCAGCACCCTGGTATTGCGCACCGCGTTGTCGAGCGGATCGGCGGTGGCCTTGATGCGTTCGAGGCGGGCACGAGAATTCCAGTACAGCGGGGAGATTCGGCTGATCTCCTTGCCGCCCTCCAGCGTGGCGCGCAGCGTATCCAGCTGCGGTTGCGTCGCGCGGACCGCGGTGAGCGCCGAGCGCAGCTTGTCGGGATCCTGTTCGAGCAGGCCGTCGGCGCACTCGGTGAGCGACTTGCTCATCACCGCAAGGATTTCCGCCGCCTGCTCACGGGCGCGCCGCACCGGGTGCAGTGGAATCGACGCCACCACAACGACTCCCACCATGCCGCCGACCAGCGCGTCGATCATCCGGGAGAAGCCGCCGCCCGCCGAGGGCGGCAGCAGGGTGGCGACCAGCACGGCGGAACCGGCCGCCTGCATGGTGATGATCGAGCCGCCGTCTAGGAACACCGCGGCGGCCATGGCGACCGCGACCACCAGCGCGATCTGCCACACGCCGGTACCGGCCCTGGTGATGAACAGGTCACCGATGCCGATGCCGACCGCGACACCGACCACCAGCTCCACCGAACGCCGCAGCCGGGCGCCGAACGAGATGCCGATCGAGACCACGGCCGCGGTCGGTGCGAAAAATGGCTGTGGATGTCCGACGAGCTCACGCGCGATGAACCAGGCCAGCGCGGCACCGACCGCGCACTGCAGAATCGGCAACGCGGACAGCCGCAACCGCGCCCACGAGGAACGCAGCCGATCCATGCTGCTGGCCCGGGCGACTCCGACGCGCGGCTTGATATTGAGGTCGATCAACTACGTCTCAGTCGAGACCGAGCTCAGCCGCAGCACGCGGATCGCAATCTTCCAACAGATCGAGGCAGCGCGCGTACTCCTCGGTCTCGCCGATGATCTTGGCCGCACGAGCCAACGCGCCGACACTGCGGAGGAAACCTTGGTTGGGCTCGTGGCTCCACGGGACCGGGCCGAAACCCTTCCACCCGTTGCGGCGCAGCAGATCGAGGCCGCGGTGGTAACCGGTGCGGGCGAACGCGTATGCGGCGACGATGTCGTGGTTGATCGGTTCGTCCTGGGCTTCGCCCCTGGTCAACGCGGCCTCGGCCAGGTAGGCCCAGGCGATCGACGCGGCCGGATGGTCGGCCGCGACGCGGACCGGATCGGCCTTGTCGAGCAACGCTTCTTCCGCGTCGGAGATTTCGGGGAGGAGTACCGGTTGGGGGCCGAGCAGATCACCGAACGAGGTCATGCGGTTCATTGTGCACCGATGACCGGTTACCTCCGCATTCACTCCGGACAAACGGACAGACATTTAGCCGCGGCCATGCGCGCTGTGAAGTCGGACTTCGTTCGGGTGTGCCCGTTAAGCTGGCCGTCGAGTTCAACTGTTCCGCCTGAGCGAGGGGTAGTGCGTGTCCGACCCGAACGACGACAAGAACCCGGCGCGGGAGAGCGCCACCCCGGCAACCCCGGCCGCAGCTGACGCACGTCCCGACGCCACCACGGAACGCAACCCGGTCGCCGGGGCGGCCAAGCCCGCCGCTCCCACCCGGCCCATCCCCGCTCCGGACAGCTCGGCTCCGACGACCAAGGGTGCGGCGAACCCGGGCTCGACCGCACCGGCTGCCGAGAAGTCCGGCACTGCTCCCGGCAAGCCAGGTGCGACGGCCGGAAGTAGCGCGGGTACAACGGGCTCCGCTGCGGAAACCGCCAGTTCGGGAAGTACGGACTCCGCCGCGCCGAAGGCCCCGAACTCAGGCCGAGGCTCCGGCAGCTCCGCCGAAGCGGGCGTGCGTAAGCCAGCCGCTGCGAGTGGTGCCGCCGCCGTGCAGGGCAAGGACGCCGCCGCATCCGGTGCGACGCCCGGAAATACCGCAGCGGCAGCCTCTTCCGCGCAGGGAACCGCAGCGGCCGACGCGAAGTCCGGCCCGGCGGCTCCCTCGACACCGGCCGGTGCCGCAGGGCAACAACCCGGCGCGGTGGACCCCAGGTCCGTGCCCAAGATCAGTCCACCCGCACAGCCCGCGAATCCACCCGGCACCGCCGCCCCGCGACCCGGCTCAGCCGACGCGGCAAAGCAGGCAGCGCCAGGTGCCGCGGCAACGTCTACGGGCGGCGCATCCGCCGGTGCGGCCGGAGCCAGCGCCTCGAGCGGAGCTGCTGAAACAGCTTCGGCCAGCCCGAAAACCGGCGCGGCTCAACAGGATGGCCCCGCTTCGAGTGATCGCCCGGCGGCCGACGGCGCCGAGACCGAAGCGATCCAACGCGACGGCCGGAACAAGTCCGGCGCCGAGTCTTCCCGAACTGGTGCTACCGCCCCGGGCGCGAAAACCGCAGGAACGCAACAAAACAAGCCCGCTTCGGGCGACGTGGTTTCCGACATCGCCAAGGGCGGCGCCCTCGGTACTGCGGAAAGTGCCGCGATCAAGCGCGGCGATTCGCCCGCGCCCGGCTCCACTCCGGCTAGCACGGGAGCATCGGCACCGTCTGCGCCGACGGGCCAGCCGGGCTCGACACCCGCTGCCGCGCAACAAAACAGCCCCGTGCCCGGCAACGCCGCGACAGCGACACCCGATACCGCCGGGTCCGATAAGACAACCAGTGGGTCGGGCGCGCCGGCGGCCGCAGCTGCCCAAGGCGGAATCGCCAGCGGCACAGCCGCGTCCGAGGCGAAGACCGAAGCGATCAAGCGGGGCGCGAAGGCCAGCCCTTGGTTCGGTGGCACGAAAGCCGCTGCGGCCCAGGCCGGCACACCCGACAAGCCCGCTGCGGCGGTGCCACCTGCGGAAGCCGCCCCGAAGGACCAGGTGCCCGACGGGGACGCGCCGACCACGGTGATGCGGGTGCAGCGGCCCGGCCCGCCGGTCGAGGACGCCGCGCCCGAGGCGGATACCGTCAAGATGCAGTCGGGCCCCGGTCAACAGGCACCGCCCGGGTCCGAAGACGTGACCATGGCCATGCCGGTGATCAAGCCGGACGACGCGCAGACCGTAGCGCTGCCGATCCAGCGCCCCGCCGACGCGCCGAAGCCCGCCGGGACCGACCGGGTCACGCCGAGCGGCGGGCGCGTGCCGATCACCAAGCCCCCGGCCACGCCGCGCTCCGCCCCCGGCCCGAAACAGCCTGGTCCGCAAGGACCTTCGTCGCCGCCGAGCGGACCGGGACCGGTCGAGGACACTCGCCCCGCCCCGCCGCAGCCCGGCCTGCCGCGACCGGGTTCCGCGCCCTCCCCCGCGGACATCCAGCCGACGATGCCCGCACAGCAGCTCGGCGGACCGCGTCCGCCGCAACCGCGGCCGATCGCGCAACCGCAGCGGATCGCCCCACCCGCGCAGGCCCCGGTCGACGCGGTTGCACCAGCGTCCGCACCGGGCCGCTCCAAGCGCTGGCTGCTCGCGGTGGCGGGCGCGGCCGCGCTGGTGGTCGTGCTGGTCGGGGTGATCGTGGCGGTGTTCGCGAACTCGACGGACAATTCGCCGGAGACCAAGGTCCGCGCCGCGATCACCGACTACACGCAGGCGCTGAAGACCGGCGATCTGACCACCCTGCAGAGCACCACCTGCGGTCCACTGCACGACTTCTACAAGGGCATTCCGGCGGATCAGTTCGCCGGCGTGCACCAGCTGTCGATGGACCGGCGCACTATTCCGGTGGTGGACGAGGTCGATGCGGTCAAGATCACGGACAAGACCGCGGTCGCCCAGGCCACCGTCTACACCGAGGCCGATCCGAACAAGCGCTCGGCACGCACCTTCGATCTCCAGCAGACGGACAACGGCTGGAAGGTCTGCGACCCGCCGACCAGCACTCCGTAATCGACCGGAAACGTGAAATAGGCTGCCCGTCCGCCGGGCAGCCTTTTCACGTTTTATAGCCGATATACATCACCGCCGATCGCTATAGATCGCACGTCACGAGCCCGCAAGTGAAGACCTGGCGAATTCGATAGCAATTCCGCATCGATCGGCGGTAGCGCTGCTCACACTCAGCTGGTCAACGGTCCTGTTCATTAGTAGCGTGGCCGCATCATGGGCAGTGAACAGACGATGGCGCTCGAAACCGATGACGTGCAGCAGACGGCGACACTGGCCGGACAGCGGTTCCGGGTGCGGGACCACTACGAGGTCGGCCGGGAGAAGATCCGCGAGTTCGCGCGAGCGGTGCAGAACCACCACGGCGCGCATCACCAGGAAACCGACGCGCACAAGCTCGGCCACGACGCCGTCATCGCACCGCCCACCTTCGCCTCGGTCATCGGCTCGTCCGGCACCCGCTCGCTGCTCGAATCGGTGCTCACCGAATACGACCTGTCCCAGATCCTGCAGACCGATCAGGTCTTCCAGGCCTACCGGCCCATCCTGGCCGGCGACCGGCTCACCAGCGAGATCCTGATCGAGTCGATCCGGCAGTTCGGCGACAACGATTTCGTGGTGGTCCGCTCCGCCCTGGTCAACCAGCACGGCGAGCTCGCGCTGATCGGCTCCACCACGATCGTGGCGCGCCGCGGCGTCGAGGTGGACCCGAGCCTCGCCGAGGTGGTCGACAACATCATGATGCACGGCCAGGTGGTCGAATTCCCCACGGCCGAAGACGGATTGGACGACACCTCGGCGCTGATCCCGCTCGGCCTCGGCGAGCTGCCCGCCCCGGCGGCCGAGCGCGCGATCCTGCCGGTGCAGACGCTGCCCGACTTCGACCAGCTCGCCGTCGGCGACCAGCTGCCCGCCGGATCCTTCCGGCTGGCCCGCGGCGACCTGGCCAATTACGCGGGAGTGTCCGGCGACGCCAACCCGATCCACTTCAGCGACCACGCCGCCCAGCTGGTCGGCCTGCCGACGGTGGTCGCGCACGGCATGCTGACCATGGGCCTGGCCGGTGGCTACCTGACCTCCTGGCTCGGCGATCCGACCGCCATCGAGAAGTTCAGCGTGCGGTTCTCCGGCTTCGTGCCGGTGACCGCGAACGCGGCGAGCACGGTCGACTTCGTCGGCCGGATCAAGTCGCTCGATCCGGATACCCGGACCGCGACCATCGTGCTCGGTGGCACCTCGGAGGGCCGAAAGTTGTTCGGGCGGGCCATCGCCGAGGTCCGACTATCCTGAGGACCCGTTCCGTCGCAGGTCAGCGTAGGTCTCCGGCACGGCTTCCGGCTCACAGCTGATCCACACCCCGCGGCGCGCTGTTTCGGCGCACGATGGAGTCGTGACCTACTCAGTAATGCGCCGCGTGGCACCGGCGATCGGCGCCGCATGTCTCGTGGTCGGCGTCGTCGCACTGGTGCCGTCGACCGCCTCCGCCGCAGCACCCACCACCGCAACCTTTATCGACAGCCCGAATGATTCGTTGCCGACGCCGGATCGCAACGGCAACGGCGACAGCGACCAGAAGAAGCGATCGACCAAGATCTACACCGACTGCGATCAGGTGCGCGCCGAAGGCGTCGGAACGCTCTACCGCGGCGAGCCCGGTTACAACTCCTTCCTCGACCAGGACGGCGACGGCATCGCCTGCGACTGACGCCTACAAGACCGCCTGGAAGATCAACATCGTTGCGCCGATGCGGATCTGGTCCCCGTCGGCGAGCAGCGCGCCGTTCTCGATCGGGTCGTCGTTGACGTAGACGCCGTTGGCCGAGTGCAGGTCCTTGATCAGCAGACCGGCCCGGCTGGGCATGATGTGCGCGTGGTACCGGCTGGCCTTCGGGTCGTCGAGCACCAGGTCGTTGTCGGTCATCCGGCCGATCCGCAGGCCGCCCTGCGCGATCGCGACCACCCGTCCGTCGGGCATCCGCAGCTGTCCGTTGCGCACCGTGCTCGGCGCCTCGGTGACGGTCTCGGTCATCGCCGCGGCCATCCGTTCGACCTGCCGGTGTTCGGCCGCGCCGAGCGGTTCCTGGCGCAGCACCCGATGTTCGAGCTCGATCAGCGCGGGACCGGGGTCGATGCCGAGTTCGTCGGCGAGCACGGCCCGCACCCGGCGGCACGCGTCGAGCGCGTCGGCCTGTCGGCCGGACAGGTACAGCGCGGTGATCAGCTGGCCCCACAGCGGCTCGCGCAGCGGATGCTCGCCGGTCATCGCGACCAGCTCGCCGATCACCGATGACGCACGCCCCAGGGCGATTTCGGCGTCGATCCGGGCGGAGGCGACGGCGAGGCGCTCCTCGTCCATCGCGGTGGCGAAGCCGTCGGCGAACTGCAGGCCGGTGAGATCGGCCAGCGCGCGGCCGCTCCATTCACGCAGCGCGGCACCGAAAAGCTGTGCGGCACCGGCGTGATCGCCGAGCGCGGCCGCCCGGCTGCCCGCCTCCCGCGTCGCCTCGAAACGGCCGAGATCGCAGGCGGTCTCGGCCACTTCCAGGCGATAGCCGGAGGATTCGGTGCGCAACACCGTCGCCGGATCCACTCCCGAATTACGCAGCGCCTTACGGATATTCGAGACGAATACCTGCAGGCTGGCGGCGTAGGAGTCGGGCGGATCCTCGTTCCACACCATGTCGGCCAGCGCGGCCGACGACACGGCGCGCCGCCGATTCACGGTGAGCGCGGCCAACAGAGCCCGCGGCTTGGGCCCGCCGACCGCCACCGGCTCACCGCCGACGAGCAACCGGACGGGCCCGAGCACGCGCACATCCAGACACATGAGCTGTCGAGCCCCCGGTGGGTTGATGAGTGGGTCAGGCGCTGATCGACCTTCCCGCGGACTTCAGATCATTGCACGCCTCGGTGACACGTGCCGCCATCGAGGTTTCGGCCTTCTTGAGGTAGCTGCGCGGGTCGTAGACCTTCTTGTTGCCGACCTCGCCGTCGACCTTGAGCACACCGTCGTAGTTGGTGAACATGTGGCCGGTGATCGGCCGGGTGAACGCGTACTGGGTGTCGGTGTCGACGTTCATCTTCACCACGCCGTAGCGCAGCGAATCCTCGATCTCCGACTTCAGTGAGCCGGAGCCGCCGTGGAAGACGAAGTCGAACGGCTGCGCGTCCTGGCTCAGGCCGAGCTTGGCCGCGGCCACCCGCTGGCCCTCGGCCAGCACCTCGGGCTTGAGCTTGACGTTGCCCGGCTTGTACACGCCGTGCACGTTGCCGAACGTCGCGGCGAGCAGGTACTTGCCGTTCTCGCCCGCGCCCAGCGCGTCGATGGTCTTCTGGAAGTCCTCGGGCGAGGTGTAGAGCTTGTCGTTGATCTCGGCCTCGACGCCGTCCTCTTCACCGCCGACGACGCCGATCTCGACCTCGAGGATGATGTTGGCCTGCGCACAGGCCTTCAGCAGTTCCTTGGCGATCTCGAGGTTCTCGTCGATCGGGATCGCGGAACCGTCCCACATGTGCGACTGGAACAACGGGGGCTGCCCGTTCTTCACCCGCTCCTGGGAAATGGCGATCAGCGGCCGGACGAATCCGTCCAGCTTGTCCTTCGGGCAGTGGTCGGTGTGCAGCGCGATGGTGATGTCGTATTTCGCGGCGATCACGTGCGCGAATTCGGCCAGCGCGACCGAACCGGTGACCATGTCCTTCACGCCCAGGCCGGAACCGAATTCGGCACCGCCGGTGGAGAACTGGATGATGCCGTCGCTACCCGCGTCCGCGAAGCCCTTGATGGCCGCGTTGATCGTCTCCGACGACGTGCAGTTGATGGCGGGAAAGGCAAAGGAGTTCGCTTTGGCCCGACCGAGCATCTCGGCGTAGACCTCCGGAGTCGCGATGGGCACAGTAAGACCTCCGTGATTGTTGCGGCAAAGACCTATTTTGTCAGCCACCACACTAGGACAGCGGTGTTTCGCCTGGTATCCAGGGAGGCCGGAGCCGGGTCAATACCGGTGACCAGCCGGTAGTCGACCGGGAACCATCAGGTGACCAGTCGGTAGTTTCGCGCACAGCGCGGGGTTTCTCAGTCGAACCCGGTACTGTGGGGCCGGTAATTACGCTGGCAGCTTCCGATGCGATGGCAAGCGATCAGGCCAGCCGTATCCAGAACAGGAGACCGCGTGATTCTGCTGGCAGCGACAGAATCGGTGACGAGCAACCTCGCTCTCAAAGAGTTGCTCGACCCGATGCACCTGCTCACGGAGACGTGGCTCAAGAACGCGGTGCTCCCGGCCATCCTGGTGATCGTTTTCATCGAGACCGGCCTGCTGTTCCCGATCCTGCCCGGCGATTCGCTGCTGTTCACCGGCGGCCTGCTCGCGGCGCAGGCGAATCCGCCGGTGTCGATCTGGCTGCTGCTGCCCGCCGTGATCGCGATCGCCTTCGCCGGTGACCAGAGCGGCTATTGGATAGGCCGGGCGATCGGGCCCGCGCTGTTCCACAAGGAAGACACCCGTTTCTTCAAGAAGCACTACGTGACCGAGACGCACGAGTTCTTCGAGAAGTACGGTCCCAAGACCATCATCCTGGCCCGGTTCGTGCCGATCGTGCGCACCTTCATGCCGGTGCTGGCCGGTGTGTCCAAGATGGACTACCGCAAGTTCGTCGCGTTCGACATCGTCGGCGCGGTGCTGTGGGGCGGCGGCGTGACCGTGCTCGGCTACTTCCTCGGCAATGTCGCCTTCATCCGCGACCACGTCGAGGCGATCTTCCTGCTCATCGTGCTGATCTCGGTGCTGCCCGGCATCTTCGCGGTGGCGAAGAAGCTGCTCAACCGTGGCGCGGAGCCGGCGGCCCGGCAAGAAGCCGAGTTGTCCGTCTCGACGAACGAGCCGACCCGCTGAGCTCGTGATCGCGGCGTCCTCGCCCCTAGCAGTGGGCAATTTCGATCCGCTGATGTCAGCGGGGCCCGCGCTCGTCTGGACAGTGGTTCTGGCCTTTGTCTTCATCGAGTGCGCGGTCATTCTCGGGCTCTTCCTACCCGGCGACTCCATGTTGATCACCGCGGGCATCGTGATGGCGTCCAACGCCTCCGGCGAAGCGCAGGTGTGGGCGCTGTCGGTGGGCACCATGCTCGCGGCCATCGCCGGTAATCAAGTGGGCTATGTCATCGGGGCGCGGACCGGGCATCGCCTGGTGGCGCGCAAGAACGGCCGCTACATCAACACCCGCAATCTGCAACGGGTCACCGAACTGCTGGAGCGGCACGGGTTCGTCGCGGTGCTCGTCGCCCGCTGGATTCCGTGGGTGCGCACGCTGTGCCCGACGGTCGCGGGCGCGGCGGGCATGGATCATCGCAAGTTCACGGTGGCAAGCACCGTCGGCGCGATCATCTGGGCGCCGATACTGCTGCTCATCGGGTACTACGCGGGCGGCTTCCTGGATCGGGTGCCGTGGCTGATGCCGATCGTGATCGGCACGCTGGTGCTGGGCCTGATCATCGGAACGGTGCTGGGGATCCGGCACTACCGGCAGGAAATGGCCAAGCCCGCAGAGGAATTCGAGCTGGAGACCTCGCCGAGCGGCATCACCGACGCGGACGGCTGAGCGGAAAGCGAAGTCGCAGGGCCGATTACAGTCCGACTGATTACAACCCGGCCGCGCTGACCAGGTAGGCGGCCTCCATCAGCATCCAGCCGGACAGCTGCACCGACAGGTCGCGTTCGGGCACCTTGGACGAGGTCACCGAGCCGCCGGCGGTGAAGTGGCCCGCACCCGCGATACCACCGGGCAGCGTCGCCGGTTGGCTCCAGTCGTGCCCGAACAGCGGCTCGCCCTCGACCTCGAGCCGGTTCGCCCAGGCGGCCGTCGCCGAGGCGCGCACGATCTGGGCCGCACAGCGTCGAGTCTCCTGCTGCGCCTTGTCGTCGCCGGGCAGCATCAGCGCGACCACCGCGAGGTAGCGGGCCAGGATGCCGTTGAACAGTCCGCCGTCGCCGCCACCGCCACCGTTGACGATGCCCCGGGTGGTCATGTGCTCTTCGACGGCCTCGAGTAATCGATGCACGCGCTCGCCGTGTCTCGGCTCGCCGGTGTGCATCGCCAATTCGGTTTCCACGCCGAGCACCACGCCCTGGCAGTAGCTGAACACCGGACGCTCGATCTCGCCGGAGGGCAGGTGGATGCCGTCGAGGATCAGGCCGCTCTCCGGATCGCGAAGCGTCGCGTCCAGCCAGTCGGCCATCTCCTGGGCTCGCGCGTGCCGCCCGAGCCGCAGCAACGCGATGGCGGCCGGGCCGTTGGCGGGCGCGTTGTAATAGTCGGAGCCGATGCGCCACGGCACGGCGCCGACCGTCGGATCGAAGCCCTCGTACAGCGGCTTCTCCAACGCGATCAGCCCGCCGCGCGCCTCGGTGACGCCTGCGGTCCGCTCGGCGCGTTCCAGCGCGATGGCCAGCCAGGCCATGTCGTCGTAGTACTTGTTGGTCCAGCCGGTGATGTTGCGGATGCGGTGCGAGCGCGCGATCGCGGCAATCCGCTTGCGCCGCACCGGGGTTGGCAGCCGGTTGGCGGCGTCGACCGCGCAGTCGATCAGGTGGGCCTGCCACCAGTAGTGCCACGACCCGAACGCGCGCTCCCGCTTGGTCGCCGGCCAGCCGACCACCCCGAGCTCGGTCCCCGGCAATGCCCACAGCGCGCGCACATGCCGGGACACGATCGCCGATTCCGCCATGTCCGCGCGTTCGGACCACAGCGCAGGTGTCACTGCGGCATCCCGCCCGGCCTGCGAGCGTTCACCCAGCGACCGCGGCGTCGCGCGCCGCGGATCCTGTGCCCTCCGCGTGGTCATGCACCAATGGTGCCAGCCCCGCCCGGATTTCCGCGCCCGATTTGTTACACAAGCGATGTGTATTTGTTCTCGCACCCATGTCCTACAGACATCCGATGCGCCGGACCCGCACTGTTCGGCCGAATCTCCGGCGGCAGCACCGATCAGCCCTTCAGGCGCAGCACCGCGAGGACGCGGCGGTGGTGCGTGTCGGAGGGGGGTAGGTCGAGTTTGGTGAAGATGTTGCCGATGTGTTTTTCGACGGCGCGTTCGGTGACGGTGAGGCTGGTGGCGATGGCGTTGTTGGACAGGCCCTGTGCCATCAGTTCGAGGACCTCGCGTTCGCGCGGGGTGAGGCGGGTCAGGGAATCCTGTTGCCGGGATGCGCCCATCAATTGGCTCACCACCTCCGGGTCTAGGGCGGTGCCGCCGGTGGCGACACGGTGGAGGGCGTCGACGAAATCGCGGACGTCGGCCACCCGGTCCTTGAGCAGGTAGCCGACACCGCTCGCGCCGCTTGCGAGAAGTTCGGTGGCGTAACGGGTTTCGACCCATTGGGAAAATACGAGCACGCCGGTCATCGGGTACTTGCGGCGCAGTTCGATGGCGGCGAGCAGGCCCTCGTCGGTGAAGCTCGGTGGCATCCGCACGTCCACCACGGCGACATCGGGATTGTGCAGGCCGACCACGTCGCTCAATGTTGTCGCGTCGCCGACCATGGCGACCACCTCGTGACCGCGTTCGGTCAGCAGGCCCGCGAGCCCGTCCCGCAGGATCGCGCTGTCCTCGGCGATCACGATGCGCAGCGACTCGTTCATCGCGAGCCGTCTTTCGGCAGCAGGATGGTGACCACGGTGGGGCCGCCGGTCGGGCTCTGCACGGTGAGGGTGCCGTCGACGGTGCGCGCTCGCGCGGCCAGGCCGGAAAGCCCACTGCCCGCGGCGAATTCGCCCGGGGCGGGTTGCAGCACACCGCCGATTCCGTTGTCCCGCACGGTGACCGCGATGGTCCGCGCGTCCGTCGGGACCACCGAGATCCAGGCCCGGGTCGCGTTGGCGTGTTTGATCACATTGGTGATCAACTCGGCCACCGAGAAGTAGGCGATCGCCTCGATCGCCGGATCCGGCCGTTCGGGCAGGTGTGCCCGCAGCTCCACCGGAACCGAGCTGCGCGCGGCCAGGGTCTCCAGGGCCGGGGCGAGCCCGAGTTCCAGTGCGGGCGGGTGGATTCCGCGCACCAGCTCGCGCAATTCGGTCAGCGCCTCCTTGGAGCTGGCGTGCGCGTCCGCGATCAGGTCGCGCGGATCGCCGCCCGTGGACAGCCGATCCTCGGCCCGGCCGAGCGCCATCGCGATGGTGACCAGGCGGGCCTGGGTGCCGTCGTGCAGATCCCGCTCCAGCCGCCGCAGCGTGGCCGTCGAATCGTCGACCGCAGCCTTCCTGCCCTGCTGCAGCTCGACGATCCGCCGATCGCCCGCGGTCACGCTCAGCAGCGCGATGGTCAGCAGTCGATGAATCCAGCAGACCGCACGCAGCAGCCAGGGCAGCGCGAAGCAGCCGACGACACCGAGCGCCGCGAGGCCGAGCACCCGAGGCCAGGTCTCGATGTAGTAGTCACCGAACTGGGCCAGCGAATGATGTTCCACGCCTTGGGCATCAATGTTGATCGGATCGAAAAGCCACCAGGGGATCGGTGAGAGCGCGACGAACACCGTCATCGCGATAACGATCAGCAGCAGCCAGCCGACCACGACACCCAGCACCGACTGCGCGAGCAGGAACAACGCGGCCCGCCAACTGGCCCGATCGGTGAACGCGCTCTTGACGAAGCCGAGCACGCCCGGCCCCGACTGAAACGGCGGCGGTGGCGTCACTTCCGTGTCGAGCAGATCCTTGGCCAGCGCCCGATAAATCCGGGCCCAGGTCCGGCCGCCGAGCAGGATCAAGGCCAGCAGCGGCAGCCCGACGATGGTGACCGCGATCGCCGCACCGCCGCCCATGAGGTACATGTACGCGACGGCGAGGCAGCCGAGGACGAACACGGTGAATACGTAGACGAGTTCTTTCCAGAAGCGGGCCTGGAACGGGGCGCGTAGCACGGCACGGGCCACCCGCTCGGCGGAACGCCCGGCTTTTCCGGGCGTCGGGTCGAGCACGAGGGTGGGTTCGGCGTGTGTCTCGGTCATGGCTCCCATGGTTGTCGGCGCGGCGGCGGTGTTCGATGGAGCTGTCCGCCGAATATGTGGTGTAGCCAGCTACACCCACTACCATCCAGCTGATGAGCTACCCGCCGCAGCAGCCGCCGTACGGCTATCCAGCCTACGGGGCCTACGGACCGCCGCCGGAACACCCACAGGCCACCATCATCCTGATCCTCGGCATTCTCAGCCTGGTGTTCTGTCAGATCATCGGCCCGGTCGCCTGGGTGCTGGGCAGGCGGGCGCTCAACGAGATCGACGCGTCCGGCGGTGCGCTGGGCGGGCGCTCGAATGTGATGGTCGGCTACGTCTGCGGGATCATCGCCTCGGCGCTGATCATCGTCGGCATCCTGTTCGTCGTGCTGTTCGTCGTGCTCGGCCTGGTCGGCGTCTGGAGCAGCACCAACACGTACTGACCCGCGCCGATCCGGCCGCATGACAGCGCGGCCGGGGACGGAATTAGCATCGTCGGAGTGAATCACCCAGTGCCGGACGCGGCGGAGCAGGACCCACCCGGGCCGACCGAGTGGGGCGAGCACCCGCACGGTGTCGGCCCGTGGGCCGCCGAGCATGCCGAGCCGCCGCCGGACGATCCCCGGCTCGACCCCGAACTACTGAGCGGCGGCGACCGCCGCAACGTGGTCGACGCCTACCGTTATTGGACGCGCGAATCCATCGTCGCCGACATCGACCGGCGCAGGCACCCGTTCCACGTCGCCATCGAGAACTTCGGGCACGACGCCAACATCGGCACGGTGGTCCGCACCGCCAACGCCTTCGCCGCCGCGGCCGTGCACATCGTCGGCCGGAAGCGGTGGAACCGGCGTGGCGCCATGGTGACCGATCGTTATCAGCACATCGAGCATCACGCGAGCATCGCCGAGCTGCTGGATTTCGCCGCGCGCGCAGGGCTCACCGTGGTCGCGGTGGACAACGTGCCGGGCTCGGTCCCGCTGGAAACCGCGGAGCTGCCGCGCGACTGCCTGCTGCTGTTCGGCCAGGAGGGCCCCGGCGTCACCGAGCACGCGAAAGACGCTGCGGCCATGACCGTTTCGATCGCCCAGTTCGGCTCGACGCGCAGCATCAACGCGGGCGTCGCCGCCGGAATCGCCATGCACGCCTGGGTCCGCCAGCACGCGGATCTCGCCGACGCCTGGTAGCGGATCCGGCGCATAGCGAACCGACCGGAACGGCCGCCACGGCCCGACTGTCACGCCCTGATTTGCGCACGTCAGTGCCGCTGCGGGCCTATCCTGAAGGTCCGGCAGTCGCCGGTGGAGGCTGGGATGGATCACGGGCGAATTTTGCGCACGGTGCTCGCGGTGACCGCCGCGTACCTGGTTGTGCTCGGGCTGTGGTTGGGCTGGATAGTTCAGCACACGCCGTCGGGGACGTTGCCGTATCAGATCGTGGCGTTGGTCGGGCTGTTCGGGACGTGCGTGGGGATCGGCATGATGGTGGCGTCGCGGCCGTCCAAGGCGGATCGGCGATTGTGGCGGGAGGGCTTGGAAGGGTGGGCGACGGTGCACGGGGTGCATCCGCTGGAGCGGACCGATCATCACACCGAGCTGACCGAACTGGATTTGGAGTTGACCATTCCAGGATCCGAGACTTACCGGGGGACAATCATTTTCGACGTCACGCCGGCGGACAAGCCGCGCCTCGCGGTCGGCGAGACCATCTCGATCCGGGTCGATCCGGCGAACCGGGATCGGATCATCGTGGTGCTGTAACCCGTACAGCGGCACCGGTTCTGATTCGTCGCACCTGGAATCGCATGCGATTTCCGGTGCCGGAAATCAAGAGTGGTGCGACCGGTGCGCGGCGGGGTCGGCGAGCAGGGACTGGGCGGCGGCGTAGGTGGCCAGGATGACGCCCTCGGTGAGCCGGCGGGTGCGTTCGGTGTGGGCGAAGAGGCGGCGGAGCACGATCAGGCCGTCGGAGATGGTGAACAGTAGGGCACCGATGCCTAGTCGGCTGCGCGGGTCGGTGTTGGGAATGTTCACGCCCGCAATGGATTTCGCGCCCGGCGCCAGTGCGGGGTCCGAGGCGAGCACGCCCGCGATGCTCAGCGTCGCGCCGTAGGCGGTCAACGGTGCGGCGACGGCAGGCGCCTTCGCGCGGAGCAGGGCCGCCGCGCCGAGCCAGGCACCCAGTCGCGGCAGCGCCACCTCGGCACGTGGACGCGCGCCCTTGCGCAACCACAGCGCCGAATACCCCGCCTGCATCACCGCGAACGACGACGCACCGGCGATCAGGCGGCGGTCGTTGTCCGGGTCGATGAGCAGGATGTCACCGAGCGTCGCGGCGCCGAGCGAGCCGAGCAGCACGGCGCGATCCGTGGGATCGATGTCGGTGCCGCTGCTGACCACGTCGGCGGCCAGCAGCGGCATCAGCAAGGGTTTCGCGATCCACTGCACCGTCTCGCGACCGATCACGGCGGCATAGACGGTGACAGTGGCCGCGGCGAGAAACCCGGCCCGGAACCACCGCATCGGTCAGAAGCTCGGCTCGACCGGCTTGGGCGGCAACGTGACGACCTGACCCGCGTAGCTGAGTCCGGCGCCGAAGCCGAGCAGCAGCGCCAGCTGACCGCCCTTCGCCTTGCCGGTCACCAGCATCTCCTCCATCGCCAGCGGGATCGACGCGGCGGAGGTGTTGCCGGTCTGCACGATGTCGTTGGCCATCGGGATGTCGTCGGCCAGGCCGAGGTTCTTCTTCATCAGCTCGTTGATCCGGGCATTGGCCTGGTGCGGGACGAAGACCTCGATGTCTTCCTTCGCCACCCCGGACCGCTCCAGCGCGGTGGACAGCGCGCGCGGCAAAGTGACTGCGGCCCAACGGAACACGCGTGGGCCCTGCATCCGCAGCGACATCCGGCCGATCGGCTCGACCGCCGGGTCGGTGCCCTGCATGGCCTGCGCCTTCTCCATGTATTCGAGGAAGTTGACGTCCTGCGCGATGGCGCCCGCGTTCTCGCCGTCGCTGCCCCAGACCGTCGGCGAGATGCCGTTCTCCGCGCTCGGCCCGACCACCACCGCGCCCGCGCCGTCACCGAAGATCATCGCGGTGCCGCGGTCGGTGGGGTCGAGTCCGACGGTCATCGTCTCGGCGCCGATCAACAGCACGTACTCGGCCGAGCCGGCCCGGATCAGGTCCGCGGCCACGCCGAGGCCGTAACCGAAACCGCCGCACCCGGACGTCAGATCGAACGCCGGGATCCCGTTGATGCCGAGGTCGTGCGCGATGGACGGGGCACCGTGCGGGGTCAGCATGAGCCAGCTCGAGGTGGCCAGGATCAGCGCGCCGATCTTGGATCGGTCGATGCCGCTGTTGACGATCGCGCGCTCACCGGCCGCCGCGGCGATCGACTGCAACGTCTCGTCGCCGCTGATCCACCGCCGGTTCTCGATGCCGGTGCGCTCGAAGATCCACTGCGGGGTGGAATCGAGGACCTTGCACACTTCCTCGTTGCTGACAATTCGCTGCGGTCGATAGGCACCGATACCGAGCATCGCAACATTGTCGCGATTTTTGTTGATTGCAATGCTCACCACTGGAGATGACCCTTCACCTTTGAAGAACTAGACCGCTGTCCAGGCTAGCTGAGGGCCAAATCCTTCAGCCCGAGGATGGATCGATACTCCAGCCCCTCGGCCGCGATCACCTGGTCGGCCCCGGTCTCCCGGTCGACGACGGTAGCGACACCGACCACGGTCGCGCCCGCGTCACGCAGCGCGCGCACCGCCGTGAGCGGGGAGTTTCCGGTGGTCGTGGTGTCCTCGACGACGAGCACCCGCTTGCCGACGATGTCCGGGCCCTCGATCTGGCGCTGCATGCCGTGCGCCTTCGCCGCCTTGCGCACCACGAAGGCGTTGATCGGGCGGCCCGCCGCGTGCATCACGGCGAAGGCGACCGGATCGGCACCCATGGTGAGCCCGCCGACCGCGTCGAAATCCCAGTCCGCGACCAGCTCGCGCAGCAGCTTGCCGATCAGCGGTCCCGCGCTGTGGTGCAGCGTCGCGCGGCGCAGGTCGACGTAGTAGTCGGCCTCTTTGCCCGAGGACAGGGTGACTCTGCCGTGCACGACGGCGAGCTCGCGCACCAGCGCCGCCAATCTGTCTCGGTCGGCACCGGCTGCGATGCCGAGCGCCGACTCGTTCGTGGTTGCCTCGTCGATCATTCCTAAGTCCTTCCGCGTGTGTTGAACAAGCCGCGATTCAGTCGGGCCGCCAGGGCTCGCGGGATCATCCCGGCGACGGTGGTAAGCGTTTTGTACTGCACACCGGGCACACTGAGCACCCGGTCCTTCTCCAGATCACGCAGGGAACCGGCAACTACCTGGTCCACACTCAGCCACAAGGCTTTCGGCAGCGACGACGCATCGATACCGGCTCGCTCATGGAATTCGGTGTGCACGAATCCCGGGCACAGGGCCTGGACCCGGACACCTGTTCCGGCCAGTCCACCTGCCAACCCTTCCGTGAAGGATACGACGTAGGCCTTGGCCGCCGAATACGTCGAGCCCCGTCCGGGGATCACCCCCGCCACGCTGGCCAGATTGACGACCGAACCCTTGGCCGCGGCGATCATAGACGGCAGCGCCGCGCGGGTGAACTGCACCACCGCGGTGATGTTGACGTCCACCTCGTCCTGCAGCTGCTCGGGCGAGAGCGCCCAGAACTCCGCCGAGTGCGCGAATCCCGCGTTGTTGACCAGGAATTCGACGCCTTCGGCCAGCCGGGCCGCCACCCGGTTCCGGTCGGCCCGCTGCGTCAGATCGGTGACGAGCACCTCGCAGCGGGTGCCGAAACGATGCTCGAGCGCCGCGGCGAGGGTGGCCAGCCGCTCCTGATCGCGGGCGACCAGCACCAGGTCGTAGCCGAGCGAGGCGAGGCGCATCGCGTAGCCGTGACCGATGCCGGAGGTCGGTCCGGTGATCAACGCCACGGGACGGGTAGCGCCGGGCAGCCGGGTGACCGCGGGGTGTTCGGTCACCTGCGCTCGATCGGCCGGAGAACCGCGCGGACGCGGGCCGAGCCGATCACTGCGGCACAGGTCCCTGGTACGGACGGAAGCCGGGATGGAACGGGCCGCCGGGCGGTTCGGCCGCGGCGTCCTCCTCGCGCGCCGCCGGGCGACGGCCGGGCTCGCCGGCCCAGTCGTCGTCGGCGGGGAGTTCGTCTCGCTGCGCCGGCGCCCACGTGTCGCGCGGCTCGGGCGTGCGCTGGTCCCGCGCCTCGGGCGACCATTCGTCGCGCGGTTCCGGCGACCATTCGTCGCGGCGCTCGGGGGTCCACTCGTCGGCGGTCCTGCGGTCCTCGCGGACCCGGGCCCGCGCGTCCGGCACCACGGCCAGCGACGGGCGGCGCGGCGGCTCCGGATCCTCGGGTGCGGACAGCGGGGCGCGGTCCTCGTCGTAGTCCTGTTCGACGAACGGCGCCTCGTCGAACTCCTCGTCCTTGCGCAGCCGCGGCGGCTGCACCCTGGCACCGCCGAGCGGCTCGTCGAGCTCCTCGGCCGCGGCCTCCTCCGGCCGCTGCCTGCCGCGCGGACGCGGGCGGCCCGGATCGTGCCCGCCGTTGTCGAAGCGCGGCTCGCTGACCGGCGGCAGCACGTGCAGCAGCCCGGACAGGCGCAGTACCGCGTCGATCGAGGTCTCCCACTCGCGCGAGGAGGTGCCGACGGACAACATGCCGAGGGTCCAGTTGCCCTCGCTCCAGAGCATCTGCACGGTGTCGGGCAGCGTCTCGATGAACGCCACCATCCGCTGATCGACGGCGTGCCTGGCGATTTCCGGGTTGGTGGCGAACACCACCCGATCGCCGATCGCGCCGAGCAGTTCGAGATCGGCGTCCTTCGGCGGCGACGCGGTCTTGAGCCGCATGTCGACATCGATGTCCGAGCCGATCTGGCGGCGCACCGCGATCAGCGTCGCGGAGTCCTCCAGATCGAAGAGCACGAACTTCTCACCCTTGCGAATGCCGGACACCACATCGACCGCCGAGAGGTAGCCGAGCTTGGCCAGCGCGCCGCGCCGCCAGGTCGAGGGGAGCGCGGGCTCCACCGACACATACGTGTAGCCCTGGGATTTCGCCCAGACCTGCCGCGCGTGACCGGTCCGCTGTCGCTGGATCCGATCGAAATACAGCAGCACGATCGCACCCACGAGTGCGATCGCCGCCAAGCCGAACCACATTGCCGTCATCGGTGTCCAGCTTAATGGGCGCGGACGGACAACGTCCGTCGACAGCCCGAGCCGGCCCGAGCGAAGCAGCGGTCGTTCATCTTCCGCCGCCGGGCAGCGCGGTGCTGATGATGACCTTGGCCTGAATCGATCCGTCCGCGGCCTTGTCACCCTGGATCAACACGATGTCGCCGACGGGCAGATCGGAGACCTTGGTGCCCGACATCGAGATCACCTGCGTCTTGGCGTCGGTGTGCACGGTGGTCGTGGCGCCGAGCAGGGTGCTGACGGTGAGCGTGCCGCCGTCGTTGGCGGTGATGGTGCCCATCGTCGCGCCGAGATTGTCGATGCCGCCGCCGAGGCCGGGCACGCCGGGCAGCCCGCTCGGTGTGGGGCGCGGCGATCCGGGCAGCGGACGGCTCGCGGTCGGGACGGTCGAGGTGCTCGCGGCGCTGGTCGACGACGAATTCTTGTTGGCGAACACCACTCCGCCGACGATGCCGAGCACCGCGACCAGCGCGACGATCCCGAGGATGAGCGCGATCCACAACCCGGTGTTGCGCCGCCGCGGCGGTTCCGGCGGCAGGTCCGCGGGCGGCATGCCGCCGGGCGGGACGGGACCGCCGGGCTGCTGCGCGGCGCCCGCCCACTGATCGCCGTAAGTGCTTTCGTAAGCGCCCCATTGGTTGTCATGCGGCGGGAACTCGCGGGTGGCGTTCGGTGGCGGCGGTGCCCACGGCTCGAACTGTTCGGTCGCCGGATATGCCGAGGGTGCGCCGGTCCCGTACGCCTCGGCGTACTCCGTGGTGTGCAGCGGCTGCTCGAACCCGGACTTGCCGCCCAGGTGCTCGGTCGGTGCCTCCGCCGGCCGCTGCCCCCACGGATCGTTCGGGTTGGTCATGGGTTCCAGGTTAGGCGTTCCGTCGCGTTCGCTCCGGTCTTGCGCGATCTGAAGTCGTGACGCGCCAGATGGGCCCTGCTCCGGCGGCTGTACTGCCCGTCGCGGTCGGGGGTGTCGCCCCATTCGACAAGTCGGCGGTCGATACCCGTAGGCATCGACCGCCGACTCACTGCTGTTCCTTACTTGCCGACGATGAGCCCGTCACCATCGGGCGTGACCGTCACCTTCACCACGTCGCCGTCGGTAACCTCGCCCGCCAGTAGCTCTTTGGCGAGGGTGTCACCGATCGACTGCTGGATCAGCCTGCGCAGCGGCCGCGCGCCGTAGACCGGGTCGTAGCCGCGCACGGCCAGCCAGAACCGGGCCGAGTCGCTCACGTCCAGCTTCAGCCTGCGCTGCGACAGCCGCCTCTGCAGCTGGTCGAGCTGGATGTCGACGATGTGCTCCAACTGCTCCTCGTCCAGCCCGTGGAACATCACCACGTCGTCGAGGCGGTTGAGGAACTCCGGCTTGAACGCCGAACGCACCGCGTTCATCACCAGGTCGCGATCGCCACCCGCACCGAGATTGGAGGTCAGGATGAGGATGGTGTTGCGGAAGTCCACCGTGCGGCCCTGGCCGTCGGTGAGCCGTCCCTCGTCGAGCACGGCCAGCAGGATGTCGAACACATCCGGGTGCGCCTTCTCGATCTCGTCGAACAGCACCACGGTGTACGGCCTGCGCCGCACCGCCTCGGTGAGCTGACCACCCTGGTCGTAGCCGACATAGCCGGGCGGGGCACCGACCAGGCGCGCCACCGAGTGCTTCTCGCTGTACTCGCTCATGTCGATCCGGACCATGGCGCGCTCGTCGTCGAACAGGAAGTCCGCCAACGCCTTTGCCAGCTCCGTCTTACCGACACCGGTCGGGCCGACGAACATGAACGAGCCGGTCGGCCGGTTCGGGTCCGCGACACCGGCGCGCGCCCGGCGCACCGCGTCGGACACCGCCTGCACCGCCTCGGTCTGGCCGACCACCCGCCTGCCGAGTTCCTGCTCCATCCGCAGCAGCTTCTGGCTCTCGCCCTCGAGCAGCCTGCCCACCTGGATACCGGTCCAGGCCGACACCACCTCGGCGATGTCGTCGGGGCCGACCTCTTCCTTGAGCATCACTTCGCCGTCGGCCGCTGTGCCGGAGACCTTTTCGGCCTCGACGAGTTTCTTCTCCAGCGCCGGGATGGTGCCGTAGCGCAGCTCGGCGGCCTTGCCCAGATCACCGTCGCGCTCGGCCCGTTCGGACTCGCCGCGCAGCGACTCCAGCTCCTCCTTGAGGACGCGGACCTGATCGATGGCGCTCTTCTCGTTCTGCCAGCGGGTCATCAGCTGGTTCAGCTTCTCCCGGTCGTCCGCGAGTTCCGAGCGCAGCTTCTCCAGTCGCTGCTTGGAGGCCTCGTCGGTCTCCTTGCTCAGCGCGACCTCTTCGATCTCCAGGCGCCGCACCGCGCGTTCGACCTCGTCGATTTCCACTGGGCGCGAGTCGATTTCCATCCGCAGCCGCGACGCCGACTCGTCGACCAGGTCGATCGCCTTGTCCGGCAGGAACCGGGAGGTGATGTAGCGGTCGCTGAGGGTGGCGGCGGCCACCAGCGCGGAGTCGGTGATGCGCACGCCGTGGTGCACCTCGTAGCGCTCCTTGATGCCGCGCAGGATGCCGATGGTGTCCTCCACCGACGGCTCGCCGACCAGCACCTGCTGGAAGCGGCGCTCCAGAGCGGCGTCCTTCTCGATGTGCTTGCGGTACTCGTCCAGCGTGGTCGCACCGACCAGGCGGAGCTCGCCGCGGGCCAGCATCGGCTTGATCATGTTGCCCGCGTCCATCGCGGACTCGCCGGTGGCACCGGCGCCGACGATGGTGTGCAGCTCATCGATGAACGTGATGATCTGTCCCGCACTGTTTTTGATGTCCTCGAGCACGGCCTTGAGCCGCTCCTCGAACTCGCCGCGATACTTCGCGCCCGCGACCATCGCGCCGAGGTCGAGCGACACCACGGACTTGCCGCGCAACGACTCCGGCACGTCACCGGCCACGATGCGCTGGGCCAGGCCCTCCACGATCGCGGTCTTGCCGACGCCGGGCTCGCCGATCAGCACCGGGTTGTTCTTGGTGCGGCGGCTCAACACCTGGACCACACGCCGGATCTCGGTGTCCCGGCCGATCACCGGGTCGAGCTTGCCCGCCCGGGCGGCCTCGGTGAGGTTGGTGGAGTACTTCTCCAGCGCCTGGTAGCTGCCCTCGGGATCGGGGCTGGTCACCCTGGCGCTGCCGCGCACGGCGGTGAACGCCTCACGCAGCGCGTCGGCACTCGCGCCGTACTTCTTCAGCAGCATCGTCACATCCGAGTCGCCGGCGGCGAGGCCGACCATGACGTGCTCGGTGGAGACGTACTCGTCGCCCAGCTCGGTGGCCAGGCGCTGGGCCGCGGTGATCGCGGCCAGGGCCTCGCGGCCGAGTTGCGGAGTCGTGGTCGCGCCGGTCGCGCTGGGCAGCCGGTCCACGATGTCCTGGGCCTCGCGCCGCACCGTCGCCGGGTCGACGCCGACCGCCTTGAGCAGCGGGGCGGCGATGCCGTCGGTTTGATCAAGCAACGCCACCAGCAAGTGGGCAGGCCGGATCTCCGGGTTGCCCGCGGCGGAGGCCGCCTGCAGCGCGGCGGTCAGGGCCGCCTGGGTCTTGGTGGTGGGATTGAACGAGTCCACGAGTCACCTTCCTACTGGTCGATTGTGCTGGCGCCGAAGCCTGATCCGCACGAATCTCGCGCGGCTCCGCGCCGTTCTCTCCATCCAACGTGGGAAAGGTTGAGTCTGTTCCGCTCAAGTTTAGAAATTTTCGCCGCGTCTGCACGGTACCGCCGCGACACCCTGCCAATGCCGCGAATCACAGCGTCCATGCGGTATGGATGCATACGATGACCTTTGTCGTTAGTTGATGCATCACTCTTCAGCCCGATTCAAGGAGCGAATGGATGCGCGCGATCGTCGTACGGAAGTTCGGAGCCGCACCCGAGTTGACCGACATGCCGGTCCCCGAGCCCGGACCGGGCGCGGTGCGGGTGCAGCTCGAGGCGGCAGGCGTCAACCCGTTCGACGCGAAAATGGCCGACGGGATACTGGACGGCAAGCTGCCGCACGACTTTCCGATGATCCTCGGGGTGGACGGCGCGGGCACGATCGCCACCGTCGGCCCCGGCGTCGGCCACTTCGCCGTCGGCGACCGGGTGGTCGGCAAGTTCCTGACCCCACCGGCCGGCCACGGCTCCTTCGCCGAATACGCGGTCATTCCCGAGGGCGGCACGCTGGTGCATATCCCCGAGGGCGTGCCGACCGTCGCGGCCGCGGCACTGCCCACCGCGGGCGTCACCGCCCAGGACATGGTGGACGCCACCAAGATCGAGCCCGGCCAGACCGTGCTGATCGTCGGCGCCACCGGCGGCGTCGGCTCCTTCCTGGTCCAACTCGCGAACATGGCGGGCGCCGACGTCATCGCCACCGCCCGCGGCGAGGTCGCCGACCAGATGACCCGGCTCGGCGCCGCCGAAACCGTCGACTACACCGCGGGGCCCGTGCGCGACCAGGTCGCCGCCGCCCACCCCGACGGCGTCGACGTCCTCTACGACCTGGTGAGCCCGCCCGAGGTCCTCGCCGACCTGACCACCCTGGTCCGCGACGGCGGTACCGTCTACTCCACCATCTGGTCCGCCGACGAAGACGCCCTGCGCACCAGAGGCATCCGCGGCGGCAACATCCAATCCAGCGGCGGCGCACCGGAATTGGCCCGACTACTGGATCGAGTGGCCGAAGGCGACGTAGTGGTCCCGATCGACGCCACCATCCCGCTCGCCGACGGCACCAAGGCCATCGGCGCGGCGGGCGCCCGCGGCAAAACGGTCCTCACCATCTAGCCTGCACGCTGCCCGGTAACCAGCCGACCAAACGCCCTCGGTAAACACCCTGCCCGAACGGGCCGGGCAATCCGACAGATAACCTGTCAGCAGCGGCCGAAGCTCCAGCGAGGCCGTATCCCACCCGCGCGGCGCATGCCGCGCGAGCGCCGGTGAGCAAGCCCTGTGGACATGACAGGCTCGCGCCCTAGCCGAGCGCCGACGAGGCGTCGTCACAAGCAGGTTGTGCATACCAACACGACCACGGCTTTTTCAGGGATACTGATCGCGAGGACGGCCGGTTACGGATACGTCCCCGGGCAGAACTGAGGGAAAGGAAGCTTCGCGTCGTGGATGCGCGTTCGGCTGCGCTGGTCCGCGCCAACTTCCGTTCGGTGATCGAGTCACCGCACGGACCCGAACGGTTGGTCAGTGCGTTCTACGGTCATTTGTTCGCCGAGAACCCGCAACTGCGTGAACTGTTCCCGCCTGCGATGGAAATGCAGGCAAAGCGGATCGTCACCGCCATCCAGTACGTGCTCGATCACCTCGAGGACTGGGGGCGGGCGCAGAAGTTCCTGGAGCAGTTGGCCCGTGACCATCGCAAATACGGAGTCGACGCGGCGCACTACGACGCCGCGGGCCGGGCCTTGCTTTCGGCGTTCCGCGCGTACAACGGCATCGGGACCTGGCATCGCGGGCTGGAGGAGGGCTGGCGCGACATCACCATCCTGATCTCGGCGTCCATGGCCATCGGCGCGAACTCCGACAAGTCCCAGCCGTACTGGGAGGCGACCGTGGTCGGTCATCGCCGGGTGCTCGAGGACCTGGCCATCGTGCGGTTGCAATCGGAGAGCCCGATCCCCTATCAGGCCGGCCAGTACGTGCCGCTCACCGTGCCGCAGCGGCCGAAGATGTGGCGCTACTTCTCGCCCGCGATCCCGGCCAACCCGTACGGCGAGATCGAGTTCCACGTCCGCAAGATCCGCGGCGGCTGGGTGAGCCCGGCCATCGTGAACGAGACCAGGGTCGGCGACCGCTGGCAGATCGCCGGGCCGCTCGGCGGGCTGCACGTGGACCGGGACAGCGGCCGCGACGTGCTGCTGATCGGCGCGGGCACCGGCATCGCCCCGCTGCGTGCCCAGCTGATCGAGATGGGGCAGCGCGGCATCAACCCGCGGGTGCACTTCTTCATCGGCGGCCGCTACCCCTGCGATCTCTACGACGTGGAGAACATGTGGCAGCTCTCGCAGAGCAATCCGTGGCTCACCATCGTCCCGGTCTGCGAACAGAAGACCAATCCGTGGTGGTATCCGCATCCGCCGCAGGAAGAGCCGTACGGCATGCACCGGCGGCTGATCGGTAACCTGGGCGCGGTGGTCGCGAGCTTCGGCGCCTGGGCGGACCGGCAGATCCAGATCGCCGGGTCGGCGAAGATGATCGCGGACACCCGGCGCGCGTTGATCGCGGTCGGAACTCCGGAGCACATCATCAGCTCCGACCCTGTGTGACGAAGGAGGCCCCCATGGGGGACCCCAGTGCGCTCGGTAATGGCGCACCCCTGCAGACCGAGTGGACCGCTACGGTCGTCGGGCACCATCGAATCCGCCACGACCTGGCGGTGATTCGCCTGATCGGCGAGTTCGTCCCGTTCCTCGCGGGCCAGTCCGTCGAGGTGACCGTGCCGCAGCAGCCGAGCATGCGGCGCAGGCTGTCCCCGGCGCTGCCGCCGTCGCTGGACGGCAAGCTGGAGTTCCATGTGCGCACGGTGCCCGGCGGCTGGTGCAGCGGTTCGATCGTGGCCGACACCCGCCCCGGCGACGAATGGCAGATCCGTGCGCCGTTCGGCAGGTTCGCGATCGATCCGGCGGGCGATGAGGTGGTGATGATCGCGGGCGGCACCGGCCTGGCCCCGCTGCGGGCGCAGATTCTGGACCTGGCGCGCGAGCCGGAGCCGCCGCACACCTATCTGTTCTTCGGCGGGCACACCCCGCGCGACCTGTACGCCTCGGACATGCTGTACCTGCTGGCCGGTGAATTGCCGTGGCTCACGGTCATTCCCGTGGTGGAGAGCCCGGACGACCCGAGCTGGGAAGACGAGTGGTACGAGCGCAGCCGGGTGAAGATCGGCTTCCCGCTGGACGAGATGCTCTTCGGCACGCTCGCCGAGGTGGTCGGCTCGCACGGCGCGTTCGACAACCATCAGGTGCTGGTGTGCGGCTCCCCCGCCATGGTCAATGCCACGGTGGATCGCCTGCTCGCCACCGGAACTCCGGCGGAGCGGATTCAGTTCGAGGGCGTGTGATCGCCTGCCCTGCCGGAATCCGGCCGCGGAACTGGGCGCGACCGGATTCCGACTGAGCCCGGGATAACGGGAGGGGTCGAAATCCCGGACGGCCGGTCAGAACAGCGGGTCGTGGCGGATGTTCTTGGTGAGCGTCCCCGCGGCCATCATGCGGAACTTGGTGGTCTGCACCATCGATGGGGAGCCGACGATCTGCACGTCCCGGTCGGCCCAGGCGCCGAAGCTGGCGACCACCTTGCCGATCTGGCCGGTCAGCCGCGGCTCCAGGCCCGCGTGCGCGGGCGACAGTTCACCGGATTCGGTGTACCACCAAGGGTTTTCGTCGTGTTCGGTGACCGGTGTGACGGTCAGCCAGCGGTTGCTGACGGCCAGGCTGTTCAGTGTGTCCAGGTCGTAGAGGTCGCACGGATGGTGGCCGCCGACGAACAGGTGCACCTTCGGGTTGGTGCGCCGCTGTGCCATCGCCATCAGCTGGGCGCGCAGCGGCGCGATGCCGGTGCCGCAGCCGACCATCAGCATCTTGCGCTTGGTGTTGCGCGGAATGCCGAGGCCGCCGAGCGGCGAGCCGAGCAGCCACTGGTCGCCGACCGCGGTCTGGCCGACGATGGCCGAGCTGACCCAGCCGCCGAGCACGCCGCGGACGTGGAACTCGATCTCCCCGTTGGCATTCGCGGGCACGGCGGGCGACATGTAGCGCCACATCCGCGGCCGGGCCGGTATCTGCACGCTCAGGTATTGACCGGCGGCGTATTGCATCGGCTGGTCCAGTTGCAACCGCAGCACGGTGAGATTACGCAGCACGTTGCGGCGTTCCATCACGGTGCCGGTCCAGACCGGTGGCGTGGTTTCCTTCTCCGCCGCGCCGATCATGGTCTCGCCGATGATCTTCAGGCCCTCGTCCCAGGCCCGGTCGACCTCGTCGGTCCACATCTCGGTGCCCGCGTACACCTGCATCGCGGTCTTCAGCGAGACCGCGACCGCCGTGTAATGCGCGGGCTGCACACCGTATTTGCGGTGATCACGACCGAGCTGAGAAAGGAAGGGCAACAGCTTGTTCGGCTCCTCGAGCCGATCCAGGGCATAGGCGATGGCCTTGACCAGGCGGTCTCGCTGTGCGTCCATGGCTGCTGGAAAGAAATCGCGGACTTGGGGGTAGTCGGTGAATAGGATCGCGTAGAACGATCTCGCTAATTTCTCCGGCCCCCCTTCCTCCGCAGCAACCGCCTTGAACGTCGTTCTGATCAAAGCGACAGTCCGCGAATCCATTTGTGTCACAACCCCATTTCGCACTCGAACACAAACTGTGCCGGCGAGTGAGGTGCTGCGGGACACTCGTCAGCAGCCGTTGCCAAGGAGTGTAGGCGAGGTTTGCCAGGAGCGGAATCCTCCGTTTAAACAACAAGCGTGTAATTCCTCGGAAACGAGGACACCCGGCGTAAAACACTCATGAAACAGACTGGCAGACCGCAAAAACTGGATGAAATCGGTCACGGATACACCGAATTTGCAAGACTCGTTATGCAGTCTTCGCTTCGATGGCGATCTCAGAGCGACCGTGCGGCAACACCACTGGACACCCGACCGACTGAGTCGGGCCGTGCCGCACGCCACGCCACCGGGGCTCCCGATGAAACTGACCAGTCGGCTATCGACCGAAAACGGCCGACCTGATGCGCTGTCGCACACCGAGTCTCGGCTTACCGTTGGCTAACCTCCGAAATGCCGAGTGCGGCATGACTTCGGGCCGCTGACCTCGGCGCATGATCAATATGCCGAGGCCCGCGGCCCGATAGTTAGCTAGCCGTATTCAGTATTGTTGCGGCACTGTTGTTCGCTCAAATACCACGGCGATTACGCGGTTGCCACACCACCAGTGCGGTACTGCGTTGCGGCGGCGAAAGATCGGGCCGATAGCCCGCTCGCAACCGATCCAGCTCGGCCGATAGTTCGGCGACGCGCTGCTGCAATTCCTCGACCTGATTGGTGAGTTCGATGATGCGTTTGATGCCCGCCAGGTTGACGCCCTCGTCCTGAGACAGCCGCTGCACCTCGCGCAACAGCTCGACGTCCCTGGTCGAGTAGCGTCGCCCGCCGCCCGAAGTCCGTTGTGGCGTAACCAGTCCCAGACGGTCATACGTGCGCAGGGTCTGCGCGTGCATGCCCGCCAGCTGGGCCGCCACCGAGATCATGAAGAACTCGACGCGCGACGAACCGCCGCCCGCCTGCTTCGGATCATTGGACATCAAGCACCTGCCCATCCTGCCCGTGGGTCGAAGCCGCTGGCCTTCTCCGCCTCCGCGAAACGCCGAAGCGCCTCGGCCGCATTGTCGTCCAGCTTCTGTGGCACCGCGACCTTGACGGTGACCAGCAGGTCACCGGCGCCGCCGCCGCGCTTGGGCACGCCACGACCGCGCACCCGCAGGATGCGGCCGTCCGCGGTGCCCGGCGGCACCTTGACGCCGACCCGCCCCTCCAGGGTGGGCACGGACACCGTGGTACCGAGCACCAATTCGCTGTAGCTGACCGGCAGCACCAGGGTCAGGTCGTCGCCGTTGCGGCCGAAGACCTTGTCCTGGCTGACGTGCACGCTGACGAACAGGTCGCCCGACGGCGCGCCGCGCAGGCCCGCCTCGCCCTGACCGGCCAGCCGAATCCGTTGTCCGTCACTGACCCCCGGGGGAATCCGCACCGTGATGGTGCGCGTGCGGTTCTGGATGCCGCTGCCGTGGCAGTCGACGCACGGGTCGTCGATGATCGAGCCGGTGCCCCGGCAGTCATCGCACGGCTCGCTGAAGCCGAACGCGCCCTGGTTGCGGCTGATGATGCCGGTGCCGTTGCAGTGCGGGCAGACCCGCGGGCTGGTGCCGGGCTTGGCGCCGCTGCCGTGACACGTGGTACACGGCGACGGACTGGTCATCCGCAGCGGAACCGTGACGCCCTGCGCGGCCTCGCGGAACCCGAGGGTCGTCTCGGTCTCCACATCGGCCCCGCGGCGCGGCCGGCTCGTCGTGCGCTGGCCGCCCCGGTTGAACAGGCCGCCGAGCAGGTCACCGAGGCCACCGTCGCCGGCGTTCGCGCCGCCGAAGATGTCACCGATGTTGAAGTCCTGCGAAAAGCCGCCCGGCGCACCGGGAGTGAACCCGCCGCCGCGTGGATAGCCGCCGCCCGCGAACAGCTTGCGGGTCTCGTCGTACTCCTTGCGCTTGGCCGGATCCGACAGCACCGCGTGGGCTTCGCTGACGGTCTTGAACCGCTCCTCGGCCTTGGTATCACCGGGATTGGCGTCCGGATGCAGATCGCGTGCCAGCTTGCGGTACGCCTTCTTGATCTCGTCCTGCGAGGCGCCGGAGGAGACACCCAGTTCCTTATAGAAGTCCTTTTCGATCCACTCCCGTTGACTCACCGGATATCTCCTCCTCTCGCGTCTTATTACTGTTTGTTCGCGCCGGCATCAGCGTCCGATGCCTCGCTCGGATCGGTGCCGGCCGCATCGGCCACGCCATCGGTTACCCCGACCAGCGCGTGCCGAAGCACCCGATCGCCGAACCGATAGCCCTTGCGCATCACGATGCCGATCACCGGGTCGTGCCCGGAGCCCTCGTGCTGCACGGCCTCGTGCAGGGTCGGGTCGAAAGGCTCACCCGCCGAACCGAATTCCTCGAGCCCCTGCTTGTGCAGCGCGGTGGCCAGCTTGTCGGCCACCGACTTGAGCGGTCCGTTGTCCAGGTCACCGTGCGCCCTGGCCCGATCGAGATCGTCGAGCACGCCGAGCAATTCGGTGACCACGGCGGACTTGGCGGTGTCGATCGCGGTCTTGCGATCGCGTTCGACGCGGCGCCGGTAGTTGGCGTACTCCGCGGTCAGCCGCTGCAGGTCGGCGGTGCGCTCGGCGAGTTCCTTGCTGATGGCGTCGGCCAGCAGCTCGGCCCCCTGCGCGGTACCGATGATGGACTCGGTGCCGTTCCCGGCGTCCTGGCCGGAGCCGGCGGCGTCTTGCGCCGCCGGCTCGCGAACCTCACCGGTCTCCGGGTCGATCTTGCGATTGTCCACGAAGGTGATCGGCTCTTGCTCGGAGTTGCGCTGCTCCGAATTGTTGCCGTGGGTCACTTCTTCTCCGTGTCCACCGGCTCGTCGACAACCTCGGCGTCGACGACCTCGTCATCGGCGTCGGTCGCCGAGGAGCCATTGCTGGACGCGGCCGACTCGTTGGCCGACGACTCGTAGATGGCCTGGCCGAGCGCCTGCGACTCGGTCGCCAGCTTCTCCACGGCCGCCTTGACCGCGGCGATGTCGGTGCCCTTGAGCGCCTCGTTCGCCTCGGCGATGGCCGCCTCCACCTTGGACTTGATGTCCGCGGGGACCTTGTCCTCGTTCTCCTTGATGAACTTCTCGGTCTGGTGCACCAGCGACTCGGCCTGGTTGCGGGTCTCGGCCTCCTCGCGGCGGGCCTTGTCCTCGGACGCGTGCTGCTCGGCGTCCTTCACCATCCGGTCGATCTCCTCCTTGGACAGGCCGGAGCCGTCCTGGATCTTGATCGTGTTCTCTTTGCCGGTGCCCTTGTCCTTCGCGGTCACGTGCACGATGCCGTTGGCGTCGATGTCGAAGGTGACCTCGATCTGCGGCACGCCGCGCGGGGCCGGCGGGATGCCGGTCAGCTCGAACGAGCCGAGCAGCTTGTTGTGCGAGGCGATCTCGCGCTCACCCTGGAACACCTGGATCTGCACCGAAGGCTGGTTGTCGTCGGCCGTGGTGAAGGTTTCCGAGCGCTTGGTCGGGATGGTGGTGTTGCGCTCGATGAGCTTGGTCATCACGCCACCCTTGGTCTCGATGCCCAGCGACAGCGGGGTCACATCGAGCAGCAGGACGTCCTTGACCTCACCCTTGAGCACACCGGCCTGCAGCGCGGCGCCGACGGCGACGACCTCGTCCGGGTTCACGCCCTTGTTCGGCTCACGGCCGCCGGTCAGTTCCTTGACCAGCTCGGAGACGGCGGGCATGCGGGTGGAGCCACCGACGAGCACGACGTGGTCGATATCGGCGACATTGATGCCCGCGTCCTTGATCACGGACTGGAACGGCGCACGGGTGCGGTCGAGCAGGTCCGAGGTGATCTTCTGGAACTCGGCGCGAGTCAGCTGCTCGTCGAGGAACAGCGGGTTCTTGTCCGCGTCGACGGTGATGTAGGGCAGGTTGATCGAGGTGCTCTGCGAGGAGCTGAGCTCGATCTTCGCCTTCTCGGCGGCCTCACGCAGCCGCTGCAGCGCCATCTTGTCCTTGGTCAGGTCGATGCCCGCACTGGCCTTGAACTTGTCGACCAGCCAGGTCACCACGCGCTCGTCCCAGTCGTCGCCACCGAGGTGGTTGTCACCGGAGGTCGCGCGGACCTCGACGACGCCCTCGCCGATTTCCAGCAGCGAGACGTCGAAGGTGCCGCCACCGAGGTCGAAGACCAGGATGGTCTGTTCCTTGTCGCCCTTGTCCAGGCCGTACGCCAGCGCGGCCGCGGTGGGCTCGTTGACGATGCGCAGCACGTTCAGGCCGGCGATCTGGCCGGCTTCCTTGGTGGCCTGCCGCTGGGCGTCCTCGAAGTACGCCGGCACGGTGATGACCGCGTCGGTGATCTCCTCACCGAGGTAGGCCTCCGCGTCGCGCTTCAGCTTCATGAGCGTGCGCGCGCTGATCTCCTGCGGGGTGTACTTCTTGCCATCGATCTCGACGGTCCAGTCGGTGCCGATGTGGCGCTTGACCGAGCGGATGGTGCGGTCGACGTTGGTGACGGCCTGGTTCTTGGCCGGCTGGCCGACCAGCACCTCGCCGTTCTTCGCGAAGGCGACGATCGACGGGGTGGTGCGCGATCCTTCCGAGTTGGCGACGACGACCGGTTCTCCGCCTTCGAGTACGGCGACGACCGAGTTCGTGGTCCCGAGGTCGATTCCGACCGCACGAGCCATTGTTGTTCCTCCTATTTGACGTACTTACTGGTGTCGGTGCTGGGCAAGTGTCGCCCTACGGCCAGGTCGCCCTGTGCCGTGAGACCTCGCCCCAGCACCTGACGGAGCACGGTCCCAGCAACGCTGAGCGTGGTCGGCTCAATCCTGCCCCCAATTATCACCGGGAGTCAACTCAAACTTGAGTCCGACACACTCAACACTGTCGAATAGCTCAACGGCCGACCGACGAGGATCATTCCCGAACGCCGACCCCAATTTCGTCCGTTCGCGATTCTCGTCTCCCGGACCCACCCGGGCCACCCGTGGTGCAATAGCTCCCGCTGCGGGCGAGAGGAGTCACGGTGTCGACGAAGACGCGGTCATGGTGGGGGTGGGGCAACGTCGAGGACGCGGTCGACGGCGCGGAGCGGGCGGCGCTGACGGCGCGGGTCGCGGCGATCCTGCCCGGTGCGGATCTGACCGCGCACGAGCCGCCGACGATCGAATCGCTCGCACTGCCCGCGCCCCGGGTCGCCGCGCCGGACGCGCTCGCCGAGTTGGTTTCCGTGGATCCGGCCGATCGGGCGGCGCACGCGCACGGGCAGGCATTTCGTGATGTGGTGCGAAATCTGCTGAGCGACGTGCGAACTCCGCCTGATCTCGTCGTCCGGCCGCGCACCGAGGCCGATATCGTCGATGTGCTCGATTGGGCGAGTCGCGCCAAGATCGCCGTAATCCCTTTCGGCGGTGGCACTTCCGTGGTCGGCGGGGTGGAGCCGCGACTCGACGGCGATTTCGCCGGTGCGGTGAGCCTGGATCTGGCCGCGCTCGATCGCGTGCTCGAGATCGATCCCACCAGTCGTGCCGCACGAATTCAGGCCGGCGTGTTCGGGCCGGCGCTGGAAGACCAACTGCGCGAAGCGAAGCTGACCCTGCGGCATTTTCCGCAGTCGTTCGAGTTCTCCACGCTCGGCGGGTGGCTGGCCACCCGGGCGGGTGGGCACTTCGCGACGCTGTACACCCACATCGACGACCTGGTGGAGTCGATGCGGGTGGTGACGCCTGCGGGTATCAGCGAATCCCGCCGGTTGCCCGGTTCCGGCGCCGGGCCCGCGCCGGACCGGATGTTCCTCGGCTCCGAGGGAACGCTCGGTGTGATCACCGAGGCTTGGGTGCGGTTGCAGGACCGGCCGCGGTGGCGCGCAACGGCTTCCGTGCACTTCGCCGACTACGGCCGCGCGGTCGCCGCCACTCGCGCCATCGCACAGTCGGGGCTGTATCCGACCAACTGCCGACTGCTGGATCCGGCCGAGGCCTTCCTCAATGCCGGTGCGGCGACCGCGGGTGGAGTGCTGGTACTCGGCTTCGAATCCGCGGATCACCCGACGCGGCCGTGGATGGAGCGCACCGTCGAGATCGCCGTCGAGCACGGCGGCACGTTGCCGGAACCCGTGCGCTACTCGGATTCGGATACGAACACGCACAGTGGCGGTACGGCCGACACCTGGCGCTCGTCGTTCCTGCGCATGCCCTACCAGCGCGATGCCCTTGCCGCGCAGTCGATGATCACCGAAACCTTCGAAACCGCCTGCACCTGGGACAAATTCGAAGCACTGAAGGCTGCCGTGACCGCCGCGGCGAACGACGCGATCCGCGCGGTGGGCGCGACCGGCGTGGTCACCTGCCGGTTCACCCACGTCTATCCGGATGGGCCCGCCCCGTACTTCGGCATCTACGCCACGGGCCGCTGGGGCAGCACGGTCGCGCAGTGGGATGAGATCAAAGCCGCTGTGTCCGAGGCACTCTCGGCCGCAGGCGGGACGATCACGCATCACCATGCGGTGGGCCGGGATCACCGGCCCTGGTACGACAAGCAACGCCCGGAACCGTTCGCGCTCGCGCTGCGCGCGGCCAAGTCCGCCCTCGATCCGGCGGGCATCCTGAATCCCGGTGTGCTGCTCTGAATTACCGAAACCCAGGTCAGCAGGGGCGCATTCGCTCGTGGGTGAGACCGGGGTGAATGCCAGGGCGTAAGCCGTTGCTCGCGGCCATCCGTTGCAGCAGCCGCAGCAGCGTCGCTCGTTCCGCCGGGTCGATGTCGGCGAACAGCTCGCCGTCGAGGACGGTCACCGCCTCTTGCGCGCGGACCAGTACGTCGTGCGCGGCGGGCAGCAGATAGACGGCGTGGGCGCGGCGGTCGGTCGGATGCCTGCGTCGTTCGACGAGCTGTCGTTTCTCCAACTCGTCCACCAGCCCGACCATCACATTGCGATGGATGCCGAGCGTCTCGCACAGCTGCTGCTGCGTTTGCCCATCGTGTTCGCGCAGCATCCGCAGCATGCCGAAGTGCCGGGGACTGATGCCGAGGGGCGCGAGCAACTCGCCGAAGCGGCCGCCGGTGTAGGAGCCGAACTGGCCTAGCAGGAAGCCAGGCTGGTCGGACAGCGGCGGGAACCTCGGATCGGCTTCGGTCACGCACCCAGCATACCGTTAATGCACCCATAATGATTGCCATCTTGCGTGATAATCACTTCATGTGCATAGTTTGAGAGGTCGCCACGCCCATCGAATCGAAGAGAGCCGCCGTGGACCACGACCTTTCCACCACAACCCCACTCGACCCCCGCCGCTGGATCGCCTTCGCGGTCGTCCTTGCCGCGGGCTTCATGGATCTGCTCGACGTCACGATCGTCAACGTCGCCGTCCCGAGCATCCAGTCCGACCTGAAAGCCCAGTACTCACAGATCGAATGGATTGTCGCGGCCTACGTGCTGGCGTTCGCCGCGGTGCTCATCACCGGCGGCCGGCTCGGCGACATCTACGGACGCAAACGCGTCTTTCTGGTCGGCATGGCCGGATTCACGCTGGCCTCCGCGGCCTGCGGGCTCAGCACCGACCCGACGATGCTCATCGCGTCGCGCTTCGTACAGGGCGCGATGGCCGGCCTGATGGTGCCGCAGATCCTGGCCATCATCCGGGTCACCTTCCCGGACAACGAACGCGCTAAAGCGATTGCGCTCTACAGCGCGGTCGGCGGGTCCGCGTCGGCGGTCGGTCTTTCGCTCGGCGGGCTGCTGGTGCAGTGGGACCTGTTCGAGCTGGCCTGGCGACCGATCTTCCTGGTCAATATCCCGGTGGGCATTGCCGCACTGTTCGCGGCCGCGGCCGTGCTGAAGGATTCTCGCTCGCCCGCGCCGCCGCGATTGGATGTGGCCGGCATGGTGCTGGCCGTCGGTGCCGTGCTGCTGCTGGTCTATCCGATCACCGAAGGCCGCCGACTCGGTTGGCCCGCTTGGACTTTCGTCATGATCGGCGCAGCGACGCTGACCTTTGCCTTGTTCGTCGGCTACGAACGCAGACGGGCGCGAACCAGCGGATCGCCGCTGATCGACCTCGGCCTGTTCCGGTCCAGGGCGTTCGCGATCGGGCTCGGCAGCTGGCTGCTGTTCTGGATCGGGCTCGGCGGGTTCTTCCTGGTCTGGACGCTGTTCATGCAGTCGGGGCTCGGCTGGTCGCCGATGCGGGCCGGACTGACGGCGGTGTTCTTCGCCGTGGGCGCCGGTGTGGGCGCAGGCGTTTCGGTCGGCGTGCTGGCGCCCAGGTTCGGCAGGCGGGTGCTGATCGCCGGCGGCGTGGTGAACGCGATCGGGTTCGGCCTCTACGGCTGGCTTGCCGCGCACTACGGCGCCGAGATCGCCTCGTGGCAAATGGTTTTCCCGCTGCTGGTGATCGGGACCGGGTTCGGCGTGGTGGTCGCGCCGACCATCGATCTGCTGCTCGGTCAGGTACCCGCCGGCGAAGCGGGCGCGGCGTCCGGACTGCTCAATACCGGGCAGCAGCTCGGCACCGCGCTCGGCGTGGCACTGGTCGGTGTCGTGTTCTTCACTCAGCTCGACCATGATTCGGGCCGCGGGGTGGACGCGGTGACCCCGCAGATCCGCGCCGAGCTCGCGGTGGCCGGCCTGCCGCTGCCCGCGCAGGACGAGATCCTCGCCAATTTCCGTGCCTGCGTGCGGGATCGATCCGCCGAGATCGATCCGACCGTGGTGCCGGACAGCTGCCTCGCGCCCAGCGGTAGCGACGAAGCCGGCCGGATATTGGCCGAAGCAGGCGCGAACGCGGCGAACTTCGCGAACACCTTCGACTACACGCTCTGGTACGGCATCGGCATGCTGCTGCTGGTATGCCTCGGGTTCTTCGCGCTGCCGAAGGACGCCAAGCTCGAACCCCACGAAACCGATACCGCGACAGCGGATCTGACACCGATAGGAGTATGAGGACAATGGATATCTTGGTCATCGGCCGCGGGCCGAGCGTGGTGGAATCAGGCATCGCCCAGCTCCGGGCACAGGGCTTCAGCGCACACGGCGTGATCGCCGACGAGGACGCCCTCGCGGTGCTCGCCGCCGATCCGGTCGACTACCTACTGATCGGCGGCGGCGTGGAAAGCGATTCACGCGACCTCCTGATCAAAAAGGCCGAGCAGTACGGAACCTCGGTGATCGAAGCCAACCGCAAGGGCCGCGACCTCGAAACCTACCTCCAGGAGGAGGTCTTCCCCATCCTGCGCGCCAAGCAGTGACGCACTCCTTCTGATCTCCCGCACCCGATTTCGAGTGCGGGAGATCAGAAGCGTGCGGCTGATGGCCAGCGCGACCTCAGGCGCGCACGAGCTCAGGCACCTCTCCGGTCTCGGCGGGTATGGTGCGGCGCAGGCCGGTAGCAGCGATCACGCCCGCCAGCACCGCGGCCAGCACCGGAACGATCAGCGCGGTACGCAGTCCGTCCATCCCCACCTCGCCCGCGTCGACAGCCGCGACGTTCACCGCCGTCACCACCGAAATCCCCAGCGCGGCACCGAACTGGATCGCGGTGTAGAGCAAACCGCCCGCCAAACCGTGCTCCGCCTCGGCGATGCCGTCGGTGCCCGCGATGGTCAACGGCCCGTAGACGAGCGAAAAGGCAACGGCGAGCAGCAACATCGTCGGCAGCATCGCGAGATAGGCCCGATCGAGATCGGTCGGCAGGAACAGCGCGTACGCCAGCGCCGCGAGCACCACGCCACCGAATACCACCCGGACGTTGCCGAACTTGCGCACCAACCAGGGTGTCAGTAGCGGCGCGAGCAGTGCGTCCAGACCGAGCACCGCCATCGCGAGGCCGGTCTGCACGGTGCTCCAGCCGCGCAATTCCTGGAAGTACAGCGTCGCCAGGAATTGGAAGCCCATGAACGAGCCGATGAACAGCACCGCGACCAGATTGGTGCGCACCAGCGCGGCCGATCGCAGGATGCCGAGCCGGACAAGCGGTGTGGCACTGCGGCGTTCGTTCACGACGAACACCCCGAGCAGCGCTACCCCCGCGGCGAAGGCAGCGACGGTCAGGACCGGGCCGTCGCTCGGATGTTCCAGCCGGACAACGCCGTAGACGAGCAACAACATCGCGCCGGTCACGCTCAACGCGCCGGGCAGATCGAAGCCGCCTCGAACCCGTTCCGGCACACCGGAATCCCGGACCAGCGCGAACGCGGCCGGTAACAGCACGGCCGAGACAAGCACCGGCACGAAAAACACCCAGCGCCAGCCGAACGCGGTCAGCAAGCCACCGACCACCATGCCGAGCGAGAATCCGCCCGCCGCGACTTCCGCATAGAACAGCAGCGCCTTGTCGCGCACCCGGCCCTCGGCGAAGTTGGTGGTGATCAGCGAGAGTCCGGCCGGGGCGAGGAACGCCGCGGCCACTCCGGTCACGAAGCGAGCGGTCAGCAGCAGCCAGCCGGTGGTGGCGAAACCACCGAGGCCGGAGAAGACCAGGAACACGGTCAGCCAGACCAGGAACATCCGCCTGCGGCCGAGCAGGTCGGCGGCGCGGCCGCCGAGCAGCACGAATCCGCCGTAGCCGAGCACGTAGGCGGACACCACACCGCTGAGCATCCCGGTGGACAGGCCGAGTTCGGCCCGGATCGAGGGCAGCGCCACATTGAGCATCGCGACGTCGATGCCCTCCAAGAAGATCGCCCCGCACAACACCGCGAGCACGCCCCAGGCGCGGCCGGACATCTCCGTGAAGACCTCGGCGGCTCTGGATTTCATCATCACGACTCCCCGAACAGAATTGGTTCCCCATAGTGGGGTCGGTTACCTCTTGATACCGAGGGAAAGTCTCGGGCAGAATCGACGACCATGGAAGACGGCACATTGAAGTCACCCGGGCACTGCGGGGATACCGCCGCCGACTACGACGTTCTCCAGTGGGACACCCGCGTCGACTGCGAGGTTCGCCAGATCCTCGATCGCGTCGCCGACAAGTGGTCGCTGCTGGTGATCGCGCTGCTGGATCAGCGGAGCCTGCGGTTCACCGAGTTGAAGCGCAAGATCGACGGGGTCAGTCAGCGGATGCTCACCCGCACGCTGCGCCAGCTCGAGCGCGACGGATTGGTCTCGCGCACGGTCTATCCGACGGTCCCGCCGCGCGTCGACTACGCGCTGACCCCGCTCGGGGGCAGCCTGCACACCACCATCAAGGCCCTGGTCACCTGGACCGAGGGACATCAGAACGAAATCGCCTCGGCGCGCAACGCCTACGACCGCCGCACCGCCGAAGAGGCACTGGCCGCAGTCTGATCACTGTTTTACCGAGCGGCGCGCCGTAGCGTGAGAGCCGCTGCCGATACGAGGAGTTCACTATGCGGGCCGCCGTCGTCACCAACTCGAAGTTCGAGGTCACCGACCTGCCGACACCGATACCGGGGCGCGGGCAGCTGCTGATCGACGTATCGCGCTGCGGCATCTGCGGTTCCGATCTGCATGCGCGAACTCATGCCGATGAGATGGCCGAGTTGAGCGTGGCAACCGGCTACGACTCGTTCATGCGGTCGGATCAGAGCGTGGTGCTCGGCCACGAATTCAGTGGCGAGGTCGTCGATTACGGGCCCGGGTGTCGCAAGCGGTGGGCGACGGGCACGCCGGTGGTGGCGCTGCCGATCGTGCGGCACGGTTCGAAGCCGCAGCTGACCGGGCTTTCGGTCGAGGCGCCCGGCGCGTATGCCGAGCAGGTGGTGGTTCAGGAATCGATGACCCTGCCGGTGCCGAACGGGTTGTCCGCCGAACACGCCGCCCTCACCGAACCGATGGCGGTGGCCTGGCACGCGGTGCGCAAAGGGCGAGTAGGCAAGGGGCAGCACGCTTTTGTGATCGGCTGCGGCCCCATCGGCCTCGCGGTGATCAGCATGCTGAAGGCCGCGGGCGTACGCACCGTGATCGCCAGCGACTTCTCCCCACGCCGCCGCGAACTCGCGACCGCGTGCGGCGCGGACATCGTCGTCGACCCCGCCACCGACTCACCATGGACCGCCGCCCCGAAACACGGCCGCATCAACGGCGTCACCGACATCCTCAACCTCGGCTTCGACACCATGGACCGCCTGCGCCGCGTCCCGAACCTGCCCTGGTGGTACATCTTCCGCCTCGCGACCACCCTCAATGCGGGCCCCTCCGGACCCGCCATCTTCGAATGCGTCGGCGTCCCAGGCATTCTCGACCAAATCCTCACCGCCGCACCCCCACTGTCCCGCGTGGTAGTCGTCGGCGTCTGCATGCAACCCGACCGCATCAACCCCGCCATGGCCATCAACAAGGAAATCGAACTCCGCTTCGTCCTCGGCTACGACCCAGGCGAATTCCGCGACACCCTCCACCTACTCGCCGAAGGCAAAGTAGACCCCACCCCCCTGATCACCGGCACCGTCGGCCTCAACGGCATCGAATCCGCCTTCACCACCCTCGCCACCCCCGACCACCACGCCAAAATCCTCATCGACCCAACAAGTCCAGCCACCACACTCTGACGACCGCGGGTATCAGCTAGATCGGGTTCAACGTGGTCTGGAGCCTGTGGATTGGAAGGTCATGCCCAGCGTGGGCCTAGGCGTCCGCGAGATACGGGTGCGTGATCACACCGGCGCGCTTCGAGTCATCTATGTCGCGAAGCCTACTCGGGTAACTGGGTGAGGGTGCCTTCGGCGCTGCGGGCGGCGGTTAGGCAGGCGGTGGTGGTGAATTGGTCGGCTAGGGGGTGGCGGGCTCGGGAGCGCCATTTGCGGACTGCGGCTATGGCCTGGTCTCGCTGCGTCGAAGGTGCGGCGTCGACTGGGAGGCCTAGGCGGAGGTGGGGGGCTATGCCGGAGCCGCCGATGAGGCGGTGGAGTTCGGCTAGATCTGGTGGGGGCAGGGTTAATTCGTCGGTGCGGAGGCGGCCGAGTAGGCGGAGTTCGGCGAAACCGTGGACGTCGGCGAGGAGGGTGCGGACGCGGGGCAGGAGGGCGTCGGCCTCGCTGCCGGGGTAGGCGGTGAGGACGCGGGCGAGGGCGGTCAGGGCGGAGTGGGCCTTGAGTTGGTCGGCGCGCTGGCCGAATTGGACGTCGAGAACCGAGCGGAGCTCGTCCACGCCGCTGCGGTTGGTCAATTCCGCTGCCAGCGTGGCGGAATCGCGTACGCCGAGCCGGATCAGGGTGACGGCCATGCGAATGCCGAACAGGCCGAATCGTTCCGCGAGCTGGGCTCTGAGTTCCGGGGCCACCGGTAGGGCGACGTCGGGGCGGGCGAATCGATCCGCGGAAAGCAGTGCCGTGCTCAGTTCGTCGACCGGGACACCGGCCAGCGCCTCGAACGCCGCGTACTCCTGTTGGCGCAGCGTCGCGGCGGCGAATGCGAGCAGTCCGGCTACCGGAATCACGGCCTGGCACAGGCCCGTTCGTTCCAGTTCGCCCGCGAAACGGGTCGCGACGTCGCGCGCCGAATGCAAGGCGTCGATCCGGCCCGCGCCGATCTCGTCGGCCCTGGAGACCACGCCGACTACCCCGAGCGGACCCGAAACACCCTGCGCCGCTCCGGTTCCGGCGCCGACCCGTTCGAGGAACCGGACGTCGGCGGCATCGAGCCTGCGCAGCAGATACACGACCGCATCGGCGCCCGGAACCGCAACGCCCTGCTCGGCCTGCTCCATATCCACACCTGGCGTGAGCAATCGGGCCGTGCGCCGCGACACCTCCCGCGACAGCGACGAGGTGCCCGGCGTATCGATGATCGTCGTGTGGGCCAGCGCGGCGGCGGGCCACTCGACCTCGAGGTGATCGACTTCGCGCGCCGCGGGCGCGTTCCAGTTGAGGCGATCCAGGTCGAAGGTCAGCCCGTGCGTGCCGCCACCGCGTCGCACCACCACGTTGGCGCGGGCGCCGTCGCCCGCGTGGGCCGTCACGCTTGGTGTGGAGCCGTAGCGGTACCAGGTGACAACTCTGGTGCATTCGGTCGCATCGGTGGGCGCGATGTCCTGTCCGACAAGGGAATTGAGCAGCGTGGACTTACCGGCCTTCAACGAACCGGCGAGCGCGATGCGCAACGGTTGATCCAAGCGACCGGCACAGTCGGCGAGCAGGGCCCGCGGCCTCGGCTCGCTCGCCAGCGCCGCACGCGCCGCCCCGACCAGCCGATGCGCCTCGGCCACGATCCCTGGCGCCGCGCCGACCTCTCGCCTCACGACTCCACCTTTCGCGAAGGCGCGCTGTGTCTTTGGTTCACTCGCCGACGCTCACTCACGAGGCCACCGTACCGACGGTCGCGCCGGGCAGCGCGGCCTGCATGGCGTCGGCGTAGCGACCGAGCTCGGCGACCACAGTCAGCTGCCGCTCGAGCACCGAGCCGCGCTCAGCCCGGCGGGCGTTGGCCATGGTCGCCGCCTCCTGCGCGGCCCGCAGCGAATCGTCGATCGACCGTAGGCTCCGCTCGGCCATACCGGCGTAGTGGTCGCGCAGCGCCCGATGGATGCGGTGCAGCCGGTCCTTGGATTCCTTGCCCGTCTGGAACGCCACGTCGTCGACGAACCGGCGGACCGCGACCTTCGCCTCGTTGCGCCGCTTGGCCAGCCTGGCCTGCTTGTCGTCGCGGAAAGCCTTGCCGCCCACCACGAGTCCCGCGCCGAGTGAGATCGGGTTGAGCAGCGCCAGCCCGGCGAACGTGCTGGCCAGCCCGACCATCAGCACACCGCCGTAGGAGCCGCGCATGCCGACGAGCAGTTTGCTGCCGAAACCGATGTCGGGCTCCAGGTCGGCGAGGGTGCCCGCACCGACGTGCCTGCCCTCGACGGCCGCATCGGACCGCACGTCCGGCAGATCGGCGGTGCCGATCTCGGTGAAATGCTCGGCCACCCGCTGCGCGAGTTGCAGTGCGCGGGAATGGGTCCACAGCAGGTTGTCACCGACCGCCGTATCGATGGTGCCGGTGAGGTATTCGGCAATGCTGTCCCAGTGCCGACCGGGGTCGTGGTCGTCGATCCACTCCTCGGTGGTTCTGGCGATGCCGCGCAACCGTTCTCGCAGATCGTGGTCGACATCGCCTGCCAGGTCGGTGATTCCGTCGGCGAGGGTGGTCTGCCACGCGGCGGTGCGGCGGTGCAGTTCTTCGGCCGAGGTCCGCGCGGCCTGGAGTTCGCGGACCGCCGCCGCGCCGCGTTCCGGGTCACGCACCGCGACCAGCTCGCTCCCCAGGGCAAGCGCCAAATGTTCGGCGGCGGAACGGATGTCCCGAGCCACCGCGGCGCGAGTGGCGAGCTGATCACGCGCCACCACCTGATCACGCAGGAACTGGTAGAGCGCGCCGAAGCCCGATTCCAGGCCGAGCTGCTGGTCCTGCAGGCGCAACGCGTGGCTGCGCAGCAACGAGGACACCGCGATCATCGGCACATCGAGACCCGCCTTGTCGAGGTGCCGCCGATCGGCCTCGTGCACCTGGCGCCAGTGCGGGTACAGGTCGGTCTTGGTGACCAGCAGCGCGACGGTGGGGCACAGCTCGCGCACCTGACGCAGGAACGCGAGCTCCGGCTCGGTGAGTTCGGTGGAGGCGTCCGAGAGCACCAGCACCGCGTCGGCGGCCGGCACCATACTCAACACGCCTGCCGCGTAAGAACTTCCGTGCCCGCCGACGCCCGGGGTGTCGACCAGCACGATGCCGTCGGCCAGCAAGGCGTTGGGCACCTGGATCTCCAAGCGCAGGATGCGCCGCCCCTGCGCCATCGGGGAACGCGCGGTGATCGTGCCGATCTCGTCGATCGGCACCGGAAGTCGGGTCTCCGGGCCACCGGAGTCGCCGCCGGGGCCGGTGAGCACCAGTTCCGCCTTCGGCTCGGGGCCGTAGGCGAGCATCGTGGTGATCGTGGTGGTCACGTCGTCGCCCACCGGGCAGATCTCGAGATTCAGCAGCGCGTTGACGAACCGGCTCTTGCCCTGATCCAGTTGTCCCGCAATGACAATGCGCCGCCGCGGGTCGCGGACCCGATCGGCCGCCACCTCTAGGCGGCCGACCAGATCGTTGCGACCGGCGGCGCGTGCCGCCGCGATGGTTTCGCCGAGTACCGACAGCAGCGGTATCGCCGGTGGCGTGGCGTTCGGTGCGGGCGTCCCCATCGCGGTATCGACCTCTTCCAGTGGAGCGAGCATTGTCAGTGCGGTGGCGCGATCAGTGCAGCATCGCGTCGCCGGCGAGATCCGCACCGGCACTGCCGGCCAGATCCGCGCCCGCGTGCGTATCGCCGAACAGTCCCGCGTCGCCGTGCGCACCGGCAGTACTGTCCAGCCCCGATCCGAAGGCACTGGAAACATCCAGTGAAGACCAGGCGTTACCGGTCGACCCGATGTCACCGCTCAACCCGGCACCGGTATCCACCGCACCATGAGTCGCGCCGCCAACCGAACCACCAAGCCCCGCGCCGGTATCCACCGCCCCATGCGTTGCGCCACCGAGCGAGCTACCGAGGGTCGCGCCGGTATCCACGGCACCATGAGTCGCGCCGCCGAGCGAACCACCAATGCCCGCACCCGTATCCACCGCTCCATGAGTAGACCCATCGAGCGAGCCACCAATGCCCGCACCTGTATCCACAGCACCATGGGCAATGCTGCCGAGCGAACCGCCCAGGCCCGCGCTGGTATCCACCGAACCGTGGGTGCTCCCATCGAGCGAACCACCCAGTCCCGCACCGGCATCCACCGCGCCGCCGATACCCGTGGACAGATCGCCACCGAGACCCGCGGCCGAACTGATCCCCGTCGACAACCCGGTCTCGAGGCCGGTCGCCGCATGGGCACCCGCATCGAGGCCACCGCCGAGACCGGTCTCGAGACCCGTCCCGACCTGCGCACCGACACCAGCCGCACCGTCGAGCCCGGCGGAAAGCCCACCGCCCAGACCGGCACCGGCATCCGCCGCAGCTCCGATCCCGGTGGACAAGCCCGTCGCCAAACCGGTTGCCGCGTGCGTGCCCGCATCAACCGCGCCACCGATCTGAGCGCCACCATCGAAGGCGCCGCCCAGTCCCGTCGACAGCCCGGTCTCCAAACCCGAACCTACGTGTGCCCCAGCATTGATCGAGCTGTCCACACTCGTGGCGAACCCGGTGCCGAGATCGGCGCCCACCTGCGTACCGGCGCCGAGCACCGCACCCGCGCTGCCGGAAAGCCCGGTCTCCAGACCCGATCCGACCTGCACGCCCGTGTTCACTGCGCCATCCACTGCAGAGTTGAGCCCACCACCGATGCCGGTGCCCGCGCCAACCGCCGCATCGAGTCCGGTCGCCAGCCCGGCCGTCGCCTGCGCCGTCGAATTAGCCACGCCGCCAACGGTTGTGGACAATCCACCGCCAAGCCCGGTGGCGAGATCAGCATTCAGATCAGCCGCACCTTGCGCGACACCATTGAGCCCGGTCGACAATCCGGCCGCAGCTTGCCCGGTCGCGTCGAGCGCACCGCCCACACCGGCCGACAAGCCCGTGCCGAGATTCGCCGCAGCGTCGACACCCAATCCCGTGGACAAACCGGCGGCCAACTGACTCCCGGCATCCACCGCGCCGTGCAGTCCGGCATTCAGACCGGCACCGAGATCAGCACCCGCACCGGCCGCCGCATCGAGTCCGGTCGTGACACCGGTCACCGCGTGCAGCGCACCCTGCAGTCCGGTGGAGAGGTCAGCCCCGGCCTGAGTGCCCGCGCCGATCGCGGCATCGAGTCCGGTGGAGATTCCGGTCGTGGCCTGCCCCACCGCGCCGAGGGCACCTCCGATACTCGTTTCGAGCCCCGTCCCCACGTGCAGCCCGGCATCCACGGCACCCTGCACATCGGCACCGATACCGGTCACCGCTTGCCCGGCGACACCGAGCGCCCCGCCGACCGCGGCGGACAGATTCGCACCGATATCGGCAACAGTCCCGAGACCTGCGGAAAGCCCCGCGCCGAGATCCGCGCCGGCCTGCAGCCCGGCACCGATCGCGGTGTTCAAGCCCGCGTTGAGGTCGAGACCCGTGCCGACCTGGCCACCCAGGTCGATGCCCAGATCAGCGCCGAGGTTCAACCCGGCATCGGCCGCCGCGGCGGTACCGACGGTGCCCGCCGCACCGAGCACGGCGGCGGCACCGGTCTGCGCACCGGCGGCGACGATCGCCGACAGCTGGGAGCCGCCCGCGACCAGCGCCGACTCGGCGACCATCGGGGCGACGGCGGCGATGTCCTCCGGCGTGACGGCGGGCAAACCCGCCGCCACCAGCGCCTGCGTCGGGTTGGCGCAGTAGCCGACCGCCGCCTCGTGGTCGCGCAGCAGGTTGAGGATGAACTCGAGAATCGCGTTGGGTGTCATCAGAAAATCTCCTGAGAGCCGGCGGACCTTCGCGATCCGCATCGTTGGAATGCATTTCACGCTAGGGGCGCCGCTCGTTACGCGTAACGGGGCCGACCCCCACAACTCACCCGATCCCGCCCTTAGGGGCATCCGCGGCATTAGGGGAATTTCCCCGGAAGTTCCCCGGAAGCGGTAACGGCTGACGGCCAGCAACCGAAACACCGAGTGCGTCGGCGTGCTCGTACCGCCTTCCGCACACGGACTAGACAGCAGCGACACCGGACCACAGAGTTTTCGAACGGGGTTCACGAATGACACAGCGTCTGGCGCTCGGCATCACTGTCGGGGCGTCGAATTCGGTCGCGGTGGCGGCAGCGGAGGATGGCGGCGACCGCGTGGTCACCCATCCCAGCGTGCTCCGCCTCGCGGCGGACACGCCGCCCGCCCTCGGCACCGCCGCGCACGCCGCCGGAGGGCATTCCAGCGACGTGCTGGTCGAGGGTTTCCTCGCCCGGGTCGGCGATCCGGTGGACATGCTCGCCGAGGACGGCACCGCACATTCCGCCGCCGACCTCGTCGCCGCCGCCGTCGCCTGCCTGATGGACGAGATCAGCACGCAAGCCCGCGAGCACGGCTCGACGGTCGCCTGCCACCCGGCGTGGTGGCCCGGGCACACCGTCGACATCCAGCGCGCCGCCCTCGATCGGGAGGGCCTGCGCGAGGTGACCCTGGTGCCGGAGCCGGTCGCCGCGGTCCGCTGGCTCGAGTCGGCGCACGGCCCGCTCGGCGACGGTGCGGTGATCGTGTACGACCTCGGTGCGGCCGGCCTGACCGTCTCGGTGGTGCGCACCGGCGATCACGCAGGCCTGCTCGGCACACCGCTGCGGACCACGGACGTCGCCGGTGCGGAATTCGATCTGCTGACCATGCGCTACGTGCTGGCAAACGCTGCGCTGGCAAATGATTTCGACCCGTACGACCCAGTGGTCGAGCGGGAATTGTCGGCATTACGCGAGCGCTGCAGAACAGCGAAAGAAGAGCTGTCGATAAATACCGCCACGGTCGTGCAGGTGCGGCTGAATCCGGCGGATACGCACAGCGGCAACGTCCGGCTGGTGCGCGGCGAGGTGGAGGACCTGCTCCGCGCGCCCCTGCTGACCTCGATCGACCTGATCCGTGACGCGGTGCACCGGGCCGGGCTCGGCATCGGCGATATCGGCCGGGTGCTGCTCACCGGCGGCGGCGGCGCGATCCCCTTGGTCGCCGAGCTGATCTCCACCGAATTCGGTCTTCCGGTGGTCGCGGCCCCCGACCCGGCCAACACCAGTGCCCGCGGTGCCGCCGCGCTTGCCGCGGACCTGGCGACGGTCACCGCGCCGGTCGCACCGCCCGCGCCCGCCGCGCCGCAGACCAAAGAGCTTCCCTCCGTGGCCATCTCGCCGCTGCCGCAGGACGACGCGCCGCGCAAGCCGCGGTTCAGTGGCAGGCAGCGCGCCGCCATTGTCGCGGGCGCCGCGGTCGTGATCGGGTTGCTGGCCACCGGCACCGTCGCGATCGGCACCGGCGCCCAGCCCGGCCCGAGCTCGCCCTCGACCGGACACTCGACCGCGGCGGAGATCGCCGCGACCAATGGGGCACCGACCGGTGATCCGGCCAATCCCAACGCGCCGGTCGCCGCGACCGACTCGACCGCGGGTCGCCCGAAACCCGCTGCGGGACAACCTGGTTCCCCCGCCGCGACGACCGTGGCCGTGGTGAACAGTCAGCCCGCCGCCGACCAGCCCGCCGCACCGCCCGCGGAACCCGGTGCGCCGCAACCAGCCCCGCAGCCACAGCCCGCTCCGGCGCCCGCGCCTGTTCCCGCCCCGGGTAACTACCCCGCGCCGCCGACCCCGCCGCAGGCACCGAGCCTGCCGACCGGTGTCCTGAAGGACCCGATCGATACGGTCGGCAACACCGTCGGCACCGTGCTGCGTGCCCCCGGCCAGATCCTCGGAGGCAACGGTGGCTGACATCGCGTTCGACACCCTGCCGTCCGCGCGCGAGATCCTCCGGGAACTGGAGTCCGCCGACCATCAGCCGGTCGTCTTCCTTATTCGCGGCCGCTCGCAGACCGGTAAAACGACCCTGCTCAACGAGATTCGCCTGCGGCTGCGCGCACGCGGCATTCCCCTCCAGGACACCCCGGCCGTCGAGCAGGCGCCCACCGATAACGTCAGCTCCGCCAACGGTTCCGGCGCCCGCCCGGCGCCGACGGCCGAGCTGCGCCCGGCCCTGATCGTCGACAACGCCCACACGCTGAGCCCGTCCGAACTCGAATACCTGTGCACCACTATCGAATCCGGCCAGCGCACGGTGGTGATCGCGGCCCAGCCGCGCCCGCACGACCTGCGCCTGCGCGCGCTGGCCGACACGGTAGCCCGGCGTGGACGGGTGGTGGAACTGCGCGCCCTCGGCGTCGCCGACATCGCCCCGTTCGCCAGGGAACTCGGCATGATGGTGCCGCGCCCGGTGTCCCAGCACATCCATCGGCAGACCGACGGCATCCGCGGCGGCGTGGTCGCCGCGCTGACCGCCGCCTGCTCGGCCCGGCTCGACGCGGGCATCGGCGCGGTCGACGCGGCCATCGCCGCCTGGGCCCGCGCGCTGCTGGACAACCTCGCGCCGGACCTGCTGGAAACCCTCGTCGTCGCCACCACCGGCGCCGGCCTGGACGCCAGCGAGCTCACCGAGGTGCTCGGCGTGGAACCCGTTGCCGCACAGCATCTCATCGATCGAGCCAGGGCCAGCGCCCTGGTCACCGATGCCGACCTGCTGCTCACCCCGGCCGTCGGCCCGCTGCGCACGCTGCTGGGCGACCGCCGGTTCGTCGCGGTCCAGCGCAAGCTGCTCGGCGCGCGGCTGGACGCGGGACTACTGCGCGACCACACCGCGCTGCTGCTCGCCGAATCCGGCGTCCGCGATCCGCGCCTGGCCGAATTCCTCGCCGCCGCAGCGGAAAAGGCGGGCCGCGAGGCGGTGCGCTACTACGCGGCGGCCGCGGCGACCGGCGCCGACCCCGATCTCATCGCGCTGCGCTGGGCCGAGGCCGCCGGGCGCAACGGCGACGGCGAAACGGCCATGCGGCTGGCCGAGCCGGTGCTGGCCCGATCCGGTGTGTCCAGCGCGGAACTCGCCGACGCGGTGCGGATCTGCGCCGCCGCGCTGACCCGGCGCGGCCTGGTTGCCCGTGCGGCCCAACTGTATTCGTGGCTCGGCGCGCAACGGGTCGGCGCGGACTGGGCCATCGGGGCCACGGTGCTCTCGCTGGCCGGCGACGTCTCCGGCGCGGCGGAGATGTCCGGCTCGTCGACGCAGTGGCCGCCGACCGAGGCCACCGCCCATGCCCGACTGATCGCCACCGCACTGGCCGGCACCCTGGGCCGCGGCATCCCTACCGCGCCAACGCTATCCACGAACGGCACGCCCGCAGCGGTCTCCGCACTGGTGCAAGCCGCGCACGCCGATTCCGGCGTCGACCGCTTCCTCCCGTGCACGGCGGTGTCCATCGCGACGCTGCTCTGCCTCGGTACCGGCGAGCCGCGCCGCGCGGGCGACGCACTGCGCCGCGCCACCGCCAGCGGCCTGCGCTGCCATCAGCTCCAGGTGCTCGCGGCCTGGTCGGCCATGCTCGGCGGCGACGAACGCGCCGCTGCGGCAACGGTTGCCGCGCTCGATCACGATTCGCTCGACGTCCGCGACCGCCTGCTCGCGCACGGTGTCGCCGTCGGCCTGGCCAGGCGCACCGGCGACCACGCCGCGCTGTCGAAGGCCTGGCAGGCGGCCTATCTGATGTTCGACGACGTAGAGGCCGACCTGCTCGCACTGCTGCCCATCGGCGAATTGTGGCTGGCCGGAATCCGATTGCGGGACGAGGGCCGCATCGCGCCGTTGATCGACTCCGCACAAGCACTGCTGCACCGGCTGGCCGAGCCGCCCGCCTGGGCGAACGCCTTCCACTGGTACGGCGTGCAGGCCGCGATCCTGCACGAGAGCCCGCAGGAGCTGTTGCCGCATGCCCGGCAGCTGAAGGCCGCGGCCGAAGCGGGCGACCGGCACGCCGCCGTGCTCGCCGACGCGGGCCGCACCTGGGTGCTCGTGCTGCGCGGCGAGGTGTCGGCGGCACCGGTCGAAGCGGCCGTCGCCGGACTGAGCGAGATCGGCATGACCTGGGACGCCGCCCGGCTGGCCAGCGAGGCGGCCCTCGCCGCGGCCGATTCGGCGACCGCGACCGCGCTGCTCAAGCTGGCCCGCACGGTCCGCGCCGACGCCAAACCGCAGGACCCGATCCTGCCGCCGGCCGCGACACCGCCGCAGCCGGGCAGCAAGCCCGCCCCGGATCCGGCGGTCGGCGAGCCGACCGCGATCCTCAGCGAGCGCGAGCGGGAAGTCGCCGAGCTGGTCCTGCTCGGGCTGACGTACCGGGAGATCGGTGCTCGTCTGTACATTTCCGCCAAGACGGTGGAGCATCATGTCGCCCGTATTCGGCGCCGGATCGGTGCTCGGTCCCGATCGGAGTTATTGTCGATGCTCCGCGCCATGGGACACGGCTCCCTACTGGTGTGACAGAGTGCGGATTCGTCAGCCGGGAAGCCGAAGCGAGGTACTGAGGATGGCCACAGGGGTGGGCCTACGCATCGCCGAGGACGAGTGCACGGCGGCGATCGTCACCGACGGCGGCGAAGAACCGTTGTTCATCGTCCGCGAGTCGCTGCTGTACATGTCCGACGACGGTGACGCCACACTCGGCGGACCACCGCCGGACGAGAATGCCCATGCGATCACCGGCTTCGCACAAGCCGTCGGCGATCCGGCGGGCATCTCGGTCGACGACGGCGAGGCCTATCGGGCCGAGGACCTGGTCGCGACCGCGCTGTTCTGCCTGATCAACCTCACCGCCGACCACCTCAACGGTCCGGCCGAGTTCTACGCGACCCACCCCGGTGACTGGCCGCGCGAATACGTGCAGGCCCTGCGCGACGCACTCGACTACCTGGGTCTGCGGTCGGTGCTGCTGGTCAGCGAGGCCGACCTGCCGAGTGCCGAGGCCGGCGCGCCGGGCAGCACGTACGCCTACGACGCCGCCCGCGCGGCACTGGCCGCGGTGCTGTCCACGCCGGCGGGCAGTACCCCGCCGGACCCGAGCCATGCCGAGAACTCGACGGTGGACACCGTCATCATCCCGGCCGTGCCCGCGTCCGAACCGACGCCGCAGGCCTACTCGGCGGCCATCCCGATGGCCGAACCGGTGGCGACGGCGGAAACCGCCACGCCGCAGGAGCCCGCGCGCAAAACCGAACCGGCGAAGGACCGCAAACAGCTCCCACTGCTGATCGCCGCCGCCGCGCTGATCGGACTCGTGCTCGGCGGCTTCGCGATGGCCGTGCTGTTCCGTGACGACGGCAGCACGCCGGTGCCGCCGATGCGCGACGCCAAATCCGATCAGGTCTCGGTGAGTCCGACGCCGCCTCCCGCACCGCCGATCAACTTCCCGACCGTTCCGGTGACACCGACCACAACCGAGGCACCGGTCACCACCACCATCGCACCACCACCGCCGCCGGAGACGACGCCACCTCCGCCGCCGCCACCGACCACCGAGCCACCGACGACGACGCCCAGCCCGTCCACGCGGCCACGGCCCACCACCACGACGCCGTACAACCCCTTGCCGCAGATTCCGACGATCCCTGGCCTGCAGATACCGGGCAGTCGGTGATTAGTAGAGACCTTCCCCGGTTTGTGCCTTAAAGTGATGCGCTGACCGGTGTTGTCGGATGAATTGCAGGCGCCCGGTCTGTTGATGGCGGACGACTGTGAGCCAACGGATTCCAGGCCCGTTGCCGCGGATTGAGCTGGCACGTGCGTGCCAACGAAGGGATTTCATGCGCAAGTTGGTGGCGCGCCGCGCCACGGTCAAAGCTGTCGCCCTCGCTTCGACCGTTTTCCTCGCACCCTTGCTCTGCACAACCATCGCCGCGGCGGCACCGGCGACACCCGCACAGCTGAATGCCGAGAACCTGCCGTCGGAACTGGTGCAGGCGATCGCCCGAGATCTGAAGATGACCCCGACGGAGTACCTGGACCGTGCGGCCCGCGCCCAGCAGCTGCGCGACTACGCCCGCGATTTCCGCTCGGAACGCCCGGAGGCCTTCGCCGGCGCCTGGATCGGCACCGACGGCAAGCCCGTCGTCGCGGTCACCTCGCTCGACGCCGCCAAGATCGCCGCGGCCGACGGCTACCAGACCCGGCTCGCCCCGGTGTCCGCGGACGGCCTGGAAGGCTCGCTGATGCAACTGAATCAGTGGATCACCAGCCTGCCCAAGGAAATCTCCACCGCGATCAACTCGGTCGCCATCGACTTCCTGAACAGCCAGCTGGTGCTCAGCGTCGCCAACACCCCGGCAGGCCACCTGCTGAACCTGCCGACCCTGATCGCCAACGTCAAGGTCATCCTCTCGCCCGGCAGCGGCGGCGGGGTGGAGCGGCGGCCGATGGGCGGCGACACCTACATCAGCGCCCCGGTTTCGCTGCACGACGCCTCGCTCAAGGGCGTCGACGTCTGCTCGTTCGGTTTCAACAGCATCGACGCGGCCGGCAACGCGCTGAATATCAGTGCGGGACACTGCGATCCGAACGTCGACCAGGGCAACCAGGGCGCCACCGTCTACTTCCCCAACGTCAAGGACATCCCGAACAGCCCGGAGCTCGGCTCCTTCGTCCAGGCGAAGCTGGGCGGGCAGAGCGCGCTGGACTACTCGGTGATCAAGCTGAACGACCGCGCGGTGCGCGCGGGCATGGACCAGCCGACCGTGCGCGGCGCCAACGGCACCACGATCGCCATCACCGGCACCGCCGACCCGATCACCGGCGCGCCGGTGTGCAAGTCGGGGCAGTCGTCCACCTTCACGTGTGGCTTCGTGGTGGCCGATCGGGTGGAGACCCAGCTGTACACCGCGGAGGGCGTGAGCAAGACCGTGCGCGGCTTCGCCAGCTCGGCCTGCACCCTCGGTGGCGACAGCGGCGGCGCGATCGTGTCCGGCACCCTCGCCCTCGGCATCACCAGCGGTTCCAACGCGGCCGAGGCACCGGACTGCAACGAGGCCAATATCGCCTTGGCGCAGTACGGCGGCACGGCCAGTCTCGGCATTCCGATCCGGCCGATCCTGGCCGATATCGACGCGTCGTCGGGCGGCGGCGTCGGCAGCGGCATCGCGGTGCGGACCCGGCCCAACGCCGGGTAAGACGTGCTGAGCGCCGGGCGGCAAAACCGGGCCTCGTTATAAGTAGGCATACCGCGCTGGAGCCCATATAGTCTGGGCATGCTCCTGCCACGTATAGGTCATCTCCGATCAGCTGCGCGACAGACCCGGGTCCGAAAAACAGTTATCGCCGCCTCGGCGGCGATACTGCTGTTCGGGCCCACGGCGGCAGTAGCGACGGCACAACCCGATCCGGCGCCGAGTCTGCCCGCCGAACTGGTCAGTGCCATCGCCCGAGATCTGAAGATCTCCCCGGAGGAGTACCTGCACCGCGCCGACGTGGCCCAGCAGGTTGCCGGATTCGCCACCACCGCGCAGCGGCAGTTCCCGGCGGTCTTCGCCGGTTCCTGGCTGGACGACAGCGGCAAGGCCGTCGTCGCGCTGGCCCAGGGTCCCGGTGCCGACGATGCCCGAAAGGCCGCGGAGTCAGCGGGTTTCGAGGTTCGCAACGTCGCCAAGAGCGAGTCCGCGCTGCGCGGTGAGAAGACCGCGTTCCAGCGTTGGCTCGACGGTCAGCCCGAGGCGGTGTCGGCCCTCGTGCGTGGCGTGGTGATCGACACGGTCAACAACAGCATTGCGGTCCGCGTCGACAAGCCCGGCCTGCCGATGCCGAACTTCATCGACCCGGCCCGGGTCATCGTGATGGCGCCGCCGGTGGCCGGTGAGCAGGGCACGCTGCAGGCCACCGAGATCGCCGGCGCCGCGAACGGCGTGCTCGCCGGCGGCGACGGCTACGCCTCGGTCGCCGGGCGCCTCTCGCTGCGCTGCTCGCTCGGCTTCAACGGCACCGACCGCAACGGCAACATCGTGAATGTCACGGCGGGCCACTGCAACCCGGACATCCCGTCCGCGGGCAACGACAACGCCGCGCGGGTGCACGAGCTCAACGGTGACCGGCTCGGCAACGAGCTCGGCCGCTTCGAGAAGTCGGTGCTCGGCGCGCAGGACTACTCGATCGTCCGGATCGCCGACCAGGCGCGGGATCGGTTCAGCAACAACGAGGTGCGGGTGCCCGGTGCCGCGTCGGTGCGCATCGAGGGCGTCGCGACTCCGGTCGTCGGCGCGCCGGTCTGCAAGTCCGGTTCGCGGACCGGTTTCAGCTGTGGCGTCGTGAACGCGGTCGACCAGACCGTGCAGGTCGGCGAGCGTGAGCTCACCCAGGCCTTCTCGGCCAACATCTGCGCGCTGCCCGGCGACAGCGGCGGCCCGATCGTGACCGGCCGGCTCGCCCTCGGCATCTCCAGCGCGTCGTCGGTGGCCGACTACCCGATCTGCGAGATCCCCAACCTGATCGGTGCCCTGACCGGCAACGCGCCGCAGCTGTTCGCGCAGCCGGTGAGCGTGGTGCTCTCGGACAACCCGGGGCTGAAGATTCGCACCAACTAGTTTCACCCAGTCGAGATGGCCGGCCGCGACACGCGGCCGGCCTTTTCGCTGTCCCGGCGACGGTTCCACCGGCCTTGCGCGGCCCGTCCAGCGGGCAATGCGTGCTGCGTCCGGCAATGTTCCGGCATTCTGGACTGTATGTGTTTGGTACTGATCGGCTGGCGAGCTCATCCGGAGTATCGGTTGATCGTCGCGGCCAACCGCGACGAGTTCTATGCCCGGCCGACCGAGTCCATGCGCTGGTGGCCGGAGGTACCCGGGCTACTGGCCGGGCGGGATCAGGGGGCCAAGAACAAGCCCGAGGGTGAACCGCCGGGCACCTGGCTCGGTCTGATGCGGGAAGACAAGGGCCACAACCGATTCGCGACGGTGACCAATGTGCGCAACCCGAAGAACGAACGCGCCGACGCCCGTTCCCGCGGCGCGCTGCTGATGGACTTCCTGCGCGGCACCTCGGCTCGGCACCCCGGCGTCGACTTCCTCGGCCCGGAGAAATACGTGCTCGACATCGCGACCGCCCCGGACGACTACAACGGCTACAACCTGGTGGTGTCCGACCTGGAATCGCTGTGGTGGCATTCCAACCGCAGCGACACGCCGCCGCGCGAGCTTACTCCCGGCTTCCACGGCCTCTCCAACGGCACATTCGTCGGCTCGGCAGGGCTGAACCCGGGTGAGCCGGATTTGACCGCCCCACAGCCCATCTGGCCCAAGGTACGCAGCGGTGTGATCGAACTGCGGGCGGTGGTCGAGTCCGATCCCGGTGCCGTCGACCGCTATTTCGCGGTGCTGGCCGATCGCACCAAGGCCGCCGACTCGGAGTTGCCGGACACCGGGGTGCCGCGCCTGCTGGAGCGGCGGGTGTCGTCCCGGTTCATCGCCGACGCCGCGCACGGCACCCGGGCGAGCACGGTGCTGCTGGTGCGCGAGGACGGCTCGTTCGAGATGGCGGAGCGGACCTTCGGGCGGTTCGGGCGGCGCAAGGGTGCGGTGTCGTTCCACGGCACCCTGGATCTTCCGGCCTGAAAACGACGACTGGCCCGCCTCTCGCGACGAGAGGCGGGCCAGTTGTCAGAGAGCGTTTCCTACTTGGCCGGGAGCGGCTTGTCGGCCCACTTGGTGGTGCCGTCCGCAGCCTGGAAGGTGTTGAGCAGCTCCAGGCCCGCGGCGATCAGGGTCGGGCCGCCGACCACGATGGTGCCGAGGATGCCGCCGATGCCCGCACCGGCCACCAGGCCGGGGAAGCAGAACGCGGGGATGGTCAGGATGCAACCGATGGTGGCACCGATGGCCGTGCCGACGAAGCCACCGATCGCGGTCGCGATGCCGAAGTTGCTCGCGAATTCGTTCTGCGCGCGCTGGTTCTCGATCGGCGACGCGATGTCCTGCGCGACCGTCGGCTTGGCGATGACCGGCTTGTCCGTGACGACCAGGTCCGCAGGCTTCTGCGGGGTCACCTCGAGAACGGCGCCGTCCTTCTTCACCTCGGTCTTGACCGGAACGAGCTTGCCGTCGACGTCCACGTCGAGCGGGAACGAGACGAGGGTGTTGCCCTGGCCGTCCCGGACGTTGGCGACGGAGATCTTCGGATCAGTGGCGGTAGCTCCGTCCTTCTCGGTGACCGAGAAGGTGCCCCCCTTGAGCGACGCGACTACCGTCTTGTCGACCAGCTTGACGGAGTAGTTGATGCCGGGGTCGGCCGGTGCGGCGACAGGCTCGGCATGCGCGGTCCCGAGACCGATGGTCATCGCGCCGATGACCAACGCGGCACCCGCGGTGGTTCTGCGGAGGTTCATTCAGTTTCCAATCCATCATCAGGTCGCCTGCCCGCCGATCCCCGCACGCGAGAGCGCTCTTCATCAAATCCGGGCGGTCGCCCCGGATCCTCCCCGAGCAGTGTGAAGACAGGCACAGCAGACAGAACGTCGTGAGCGTAATCCACCGACGAGCCATAAGCGAGATCCATTACGGGCCTTGCAGACTAAGCCTGTCCTTACCGATTAGGCCGGATGCCTCGACGTTTACGGTGGTGATCACCTGAAGACGCGCCTGGATTGGCAACCCTCGTGTGACGTTCATCACAGACTTAATTTGAGTCAAGCCCCAGTAAGAGGGGGCATAGCCCAGCTGTAAATGGTACGACGGATAGCATAAGTTACCGGTGGGTAACTTACTGCCGGTTAGGATACGAGCCAATCGGGGCGGTCCCGAACCGCCCCCGCTCGTGTTGCCTCTAGAGAAAGGTCGCGACATGAATGCCCTGACAGTGACGCTGGGCACGATTGGGGCGACGCTCAGCCTCCTGTGTTGGGCGTCGTTCTTCGGCGGCGTCCGCAGCATCGTCCGCGCCATCATGGTCGGACAGCCCGCACCGGATCGCTGGCGACCGTTCTTCCCGCGTTTCAAGCAGATGGTCATCGAGTTCCTCGCGCACACGCGGATGGCCAAATTCCGCACCGTCGGCTGGGCGCACTGGCTCGTGATGATCGGCTTCATGGGCGGCGCCATCCTGTGGTTCGAGGCCTACGGTCAGACCTTCGACCCGTCCTTCCACTGGCCGATCATCGGCGCCTGGCCGATCTACCACCTGTGGGACGAGATCCTCGGCATCGGCACCGTGGTCGGCATCGGCACGCTGATCATCATCCGGCAGCTGAACCACCCGCGGCTGCCCGAGCGGCTGTCCCGGTTCAGCGGCTCGAAGTTCGCGCCCGCGTACGTGATCGAGCTCATCGTGCTGATCGAGGGCCTCGGCATGATCTTCGTGAAGGCGGGCAAGATCGCCGCCTACGGACATTCCGACCCCTACACCGACTTCTTCACCATGCAGGTGGCCAAGCTGCTGCCCGCGAGCACCACCATGGTCGCGCTGTTCGCGTTCGTGAAGCTGATGTCCGGCATGGCCTTCCTCTACCTGGTCGGCCGCAACATCACCTGGGGCGTGGCCTGGCACCGGTTCTCCGCGTTCTTCAACATCTACTTCAAGCGCGAAGACGACGGCGGCGTCGCGCTCGGCGCGGCCAAGCCGATGATGTCCAAGGGCAAGCCGGTCGACATGGAGACCGCCGACCCGGACAACGACACCTTCGGCGCCGGGCGGATCGAGGACTTCTCCTGGAAGGGCTGGCTCGACTTCACCACCTGCACCGAGTGCGGCCGGTGCCAGTCGCAGTGCCCGGCCTGGAACACCGGAAAGCCGTTGTCGCCCAAGCTGCTGATCATGTCGCTGCGCGACCACGGCAACGCCAAGGCGCCCTATCTGCTGGCCGGCGGCCGGAAAGACATGGGCGGCGACGAGATCGGCCTGGTAGACGCCGAGGGCAAGCCCAACGAAGCCGCGCTGGCGAAGATCTCGGACGCGGCCAAGGCCGAGGCGGAGCGTCCGCTGGTCGGCGGTGCCGACGTCAGCGGCATCATCGATCCCGAGGTGCTGTGGTCGTGCACCACCTGTGGTGCGTGCGTGGAGCAGTGCCCGGTCGACATCGAGCACGTCGACCACATCATCGACATGCGCCGCTACCAGGTGCTCATCGAATCGGAGTTCCCGTCCGAGCTCGCAGGCCTGTTCAAGAACCTGGAGAACAAGGGCAACCCGTGGGGCCAGAACTCCAAGGACCGGCTCAACTGGATCAACGAGGTCGAGTTCACCGTTCCGGTGTTCGGGCAGGATGCCGACAGCTTCGACGGCTACGACTACCTGTTCTGGGTCGGCTGCGCCGGTGCCTACGAGGACCGTGCGAAGAAGACCACCAAGGCGGTCGCCGAGCTGCTCGCCACCGCGGGCGTGAAGTTCATGGTGCTCGGCGCCGAGGAGACCTGCACCGGCGACTCGGCCCGGCGCGCGGGCAACGAGTTCCTGTTCCAGCAGCTCGCCGCGCAGAACATCGAGACGCTGAACTCGGTGTTCGAGGGGGTCGAGGAGAAGAAGAAGAAGAAGATCGTCGTCACCTGTGCGCACTGCTTCAACGCGCTCAACAACGAGTACCCGCAGGTGGGCGGCAACTACGAGGTGGTGCACCACACGCAGCTGCTCAACCGCCTGGTGCGCCAGAAGCAGCTGATCCCGGTCGCCTCGGTGTCGCAGAACGTCACCTACCACGACCCCTGCTACCTGGGCAGGCACAACAAGGTCTACAACGCGCCGCGTGAACTGATGGAAGCCTCCGGCTCCACGCTGATCGAAATGCCGCGGCACGGCGAACGTTCCATGTGCTGTGGTGCCGGTGGCGCGCGCATGTGGATGGAAGAGCAGCTGGGCAAGCGCATCAATGTCGACCGGGTCGACGAGGGGCTGAACACGCTCGCGGCGAACCCGGGCGCCACGCCCGGCAAGATCGCGACCGGCTGCCCGTTCTGCCGCGTCATGCTCAACGACGGTGTCACCGCCCGTCAAGAGAAGGGCGAGGGTGAAGGGGTCGAGGTCGTCGATGTCGCGCAGCTGATGCTCGATGCCATCGATCGGGTGGACGCGGCGAAGCTCACCGAGAACCTGGTTGTCATCCAGCAGCCGAAAGCGCCGGTGGTCGAAGAGGTTTCCGAGCCGGAGCCCGAACCGGAGACGGCCGCACCCGCGGCCAAGGCGGCACCCACCGGTGGTGGGCTCGCGATGAAGGGTCCGGCGAAGAAGCCGGGCGGGCTCGGCATGAAGGGCGCCGCGAAGGCGCCCGGGACCGCGCCGTCCGAATCGCCTGCGGCCGAGGCCGAATCAGCTTCCGAGGCACCGGCCGCGCCGGTCAAGGGCCTGGCTATGAAGGGCCCGGCGAAGAAGCCAGGTGGGCTCGGGATGAAGGGGGCCGCCAAGGCACCCGGCGCCAAGGCCGATACCGAAGCCCCTGCGGCCGAAGGCGACTCGACTCCCGAGGCACCGGCCGCACCGGTCAAGGGCCTCGCCATGAAGGGCCCCGGCAAGAAGCCAGGTGGGCTCGGGATGAAGGGGGCCGCCAAGGCACCCGGCGCCAAGGCGACTCCGGCCCCGGCCGCTGAGACCGCTCCCGAGTCCGCTCCTGCGGCCGAGGCACCGGCACCCAAGCCGGTCAAGGGTTTGGGGATGAAGGGTGCGGCCAAGGCGCCCGGTGCCAAAGCGCCCGGCGCAAAGGCCCCGGCGGCTCCCGCCGAGAGCAGCGCTACCCCCGAAACCGCGGCCGCCGAAACGGTTTCGGAACCCACCGAAACCAAGCCGTCGATTCCGGCCAAGGGGTTGGCCATGAAGTCCGGGTTCAAGCGTCCCGGGGCGAAGGCACCGGGCGGCTCCGCACCGGCGGCTCCGGCTGAGCCCTCGCCGGCCGAGGAACCCGTCGCGGATGCCACCTCGGCAGAGCCCACTTCGGCAGCGGACTCGACTGCGGCAGAGTCGGTTTCGGAGCCAGATCAGCCCACGAACGGCAACGGTGCCGCCGAAGCGACTCCCCCGGCAGCCAAGCCGGGCGGTCTCGGCTTCAAGTCCGGCGCGAAGGCTCCCGGCCGCAAGGGCTGATCGCCACAACTACATAGTTATCCAGACTCGACCCGGATCCGCACGATGGATCCGGGTCGAGTCGATTTCCGGCACCTCGATCGAATTGATCCAGCGACCACCGCTCTCGATGGCCCGATTACCGATCATGATCGGGTCGCGGCACAATTCGATCATTCCGTTGACGCGCTAGCGGATTCCGCTGGGCGCCAACATACTTTCGGCATTCAGCGAAATCTCGGCGGGCGAGTGGGGAGGCACTGGGGAATGCCTTGCATATAGCGCAATACCCACCAGTTCCCTTACGCCACTGTCGATCCCGGTCATGAATAGCCGCGAGGCGCGAAACGCCCGCCGTACGGATACCTCGGCGCCTTGCTCGGCTCCAGTCAGCGCCCTATCGTTTTCGGCACATTAAGAGCTCGAAATGTTCCCTCTGCCATGACGTTTGATTACTGATCAGTATGCCGGCCCCTGCTGCTCAGGCTATTAGGAGCGCAATGATCAACAAACGAAAGCTGACGGTACTCGGGACAGCAATAGGAGTCGCACCTTTCCTGGCGGTCTTGTTCCCGGCCGGTCTGGCGAACGCACACGGTTACGTTTCGTCGCCGCCGAGCAGGCAGGCCCAATGCGCGGCAGGCACCGTGTCCTGCGGCCCGATCAAGTACGAGCCGCAAAGCGTCGAGGGACCGAAGGGCCTGCGCACCTGCAACGGCAATCTTTCCCAATTCGCCGACCTCAACGACGACAGCAAGCCGTGGAAAGTATCCACCGTCGGCCAGTCCGCCACCTTCACCTGGACGAACACCGCCCGGCACAGCACCTCCAATTGGGAGTATTACATCGGCAACACGCGCGTCGGCGTGGTCCCCGGCAATAACCAGCAGCCCGGCCAAACCGTCACGCACACCGTGAATTTCGGCAATATCACCGGCCGCCAGAAACTCCTGGCCATCTGGAACATCGCCGACACCGCCAACGCCTTCTACTCCTGCGTAGACCTGAACATCGGCGGCACCCCGCCCACGACAACCCCCACTCCCACCACGACGACCACCCCACCCACGACAACAACGGCGCCACCGACCACCACAACGCCACCCACGACCACCCCACCCGCCTCCCGCCCATGGGCCGCGGGCACCAGCTACGAGGCAGGCAACGAGGTCAGCTACGACGGCCTCCGCTACATCTGCCTCCAATCGCACACCGCGATTTCCGGCTGGGAACCGCCGAACACCCCCGCGTTATGGCAAAAGATCTGAGCCACACCGCATCCCGGACCTCCACCCCGCGTCGAGGTCCGGGAGGGTTGCCGGTCTAAGGCCGGGTCAGGGCGGCGTAGCGGGCGAGGTGCTGGTCGGCGGTGCCGAATTCTTGGTCGATGGCGGTGAGCCGCTTGAAGTAGTGGCCGATGGCCAGTTCTTCGGTCATGCCCATGGCGCCGTGTAGTTGGACGGCGTTCTGGCCGATGAAGCGGGCGGCGCGGGTGACGGTGACCTTGGCGGCGGAGACCGCGCGGGCCCGGGCCGGGGTGTCGGCTTTCAGGGAGTAGATGGCCAGGTAGACCGCGGCGATGGCTTGTTCGAGTTCCATGTACATGTCGACCATGCGGTGTTGCAGGACTTGGAAACTGCCGATGGGCTGGCCGAATTGCTTGCGCTGCTTGACGTAGTCCAGGGTGTCGGCGAGCACCTTGCGCATGCAGCCGACGGCCTCGGCGGCGATGGCCGCGATCGCTTCGTCCACGGTGGGTTCGATAGCGACCCAGGCGGTTCCGTCGACACCGAGCAATGCGTCGGCGGGCAGGACGAAGCCGGTGAAGGTGATGTCACTCGCGACGCGGTCATCGATGGTCCGATAAGAATGCACCTCGACGCCGGTGGGCGGGTGGTCCGCGTCGAAGTCGGTGCAGAACAACGAGATACCGTGTTCGTCGCGGCGACCGCCCGCGGTGCGTGCGGTGATCAGCAGGTGGGTCGCCAGCGGCGCACTGGTCACCACGGTCTTCGTACCGTCGATGCGCCACGAATCACCGTCGCGCCGGGCGGTAGTCGACACATCGTGCAGCGTCTGGCCCGAAGTCGGCTCCAGTGCGGCGAATGCGGTGCGCACGTCGCCGGAGACGATCTGCCGCAACAGCGCATCCGCGCGCTCACCACCGGACCGGTTCAACAGTCCGGCGCCGATGACAACGGTGTCCACGAACGGCTCGACCACCAGCGCCCGCCCGAGTTCCTCGGCGATCACCATCAATTCGACCGGGCCGCCGCCCATTCCGTCGACCCGTTCGGGCAGGGTCGCGCCCAGAATGCCGAGTTCGTCGGCGAATCCGCGCCACACCGCGGGCTGCCACCCGGCGCCGACCTTCGCCGCGGTGCGGCTCTTCGCCAGTTCGTATCGGGCGCCGAGGAATCCGGCGATCGCGGTGCGGAGCAGTTCCTGCTCGTCGGTCAGGGTGAAGTCCATCAGAGCCCCAATGCTGCTTTGGCGAGGATGTTTCGCTGAATCTCGTTGCTGCCCGCGTAGATCGATCCCGCGCGGTCGTTGAAGTAGCGCAACGGCGCGACGGCTTGCCACGCCGCACCGCTGCGGTAATCGTCGGCCGGCGGCGTGAATTCCGCGATCGGCCCGCCCGGTTTCGTGGCGTGCGGCTGATACACGCGGCCGCGCGGACCGGCGGCCGTCAACGCCAGTTCGGTCAGTTTCTGACTCAGTTCGGTTGCCAGAATTTTCAGCATCGAGGCGGCCGGTCCCGGGTTGTGTCCCCGCGCCATCGCCGAAATCGTGCGGTACTCCAAGATTTCGAGCACCTCGGTGCGAATCCGCGCCTCGGCCAGCCGCGCCGCGAACGCCGGATCGTCGATCAGCGAATTGCCGTCCGGCCCAGGCTGTTGCGCCGCCTCGACGGCGATCTCCTGCGCCATCGCCTGCAGGTACGGCGCCATCGACCCGCCGCGCTCGTGCACGAGCAGGTATTTCGCGACGGTCCACCCGTCGTCGATCTGCCCGAGCACGTTGCTCTTCGGCACCCGGACGTTGTCGAAGAAGACCTGGTTCTGCACCTGCTCACCCGAGGTCATCACCAACGGCCGAATTTCGATGCCCGGCGTGCGCATATCGATCAGCAGGAACGTGATGCCCTGCTGCTTCTTCCCGGATCGCGAGGTGCGCACCAGGCAGAAGATCCAATTCGCCTCGGTCGCATGGGTTGTCCAGATCTTGCTGCCGGTACATACCAGGTCGTCGCCGTCCTCGACTGCCGCCATCGTCAGCGACGCCAGGTCGGACCCCGCCTCTGGCTCCGAATACCCTTGGCAGAAGAAAACTTCCCCGGTCAGAATCCCCGGCAGATAGAACGCCTGCTGCTCCGCCGTCCCATACGCGATGATCGCGTGCGCCACCATCTTGATCCCCATCGGCGACAACGCGGGCGCCCCCGCCAACGTCGACTCCCGATTGAAGATGTAGTGCTGCGTCAAACTCCACTCACACCCGCCGAACTCCACCGGCCAGGCAGGCGCCGCCCACCCCCGCTCGTGCAGAATCCGCTGCCAGGCCATGCTCGCCGCGTGGTCCGGATACACACTCGTCGCCAGCCGCCCCGCCCGCCGCAACTCCGGCGTCAGCTTCGCCTCGAGAAACTCCCGCACCTCATCCCGAAACGCCGAATCCACCGCTGACCAGTCGTAATCCATCAGCCCTCCCAGAGGGTGCGCACCATTGCATCGCATCCGACAGGCGCCCGAAGCGAGACAGACCCAAGTCATGTCCCTCGCACTGTACCAAAACTGATGTCAGCTGCCAGCACTTGTCGGAAAGCGCCGTTGAGGTAAACCGAGGGCGCGGCTAGCAGCCCTCGAAGGCGGCCTTGAGGTAGCCCGCGGATTGATAGACATAGTCGTAGGTCCAGCGGGCTACGGATAGACGGGGCTCGGGGTCGGCGAAGAGAAGTTCACCGGGCCAGCACTTTTCGAGGATGTAGCGGGCTCGGGAGATGTGCGGGGTGAAGGTGACGACGATGACGCGGTGCCAGCCGTTGGCGGTGGCTAGGCGGGCGAGTTCGCGGCCTTCGCCTCGGGTGGTGCGGGGCGAGGGGTCGAAGCACACGACCTCGAAGCTGTAGCCGCCGTGGCAGATTCGGTTGATCATGGCGCTGTGCTCGTAGGGGTTGGAGACGAGGACGCGCGGGGCCAGGCCCTCGTGGGCGAGGCGGAGGGCTAGTTGTTCGCGGCCGTCGTGGGCTCCGCCGAGCACGAGGATGGCGTCGGCGGGGGCCGGGGTGTCGGTGCGCGGACGCACGTAGACGGGCCACAGGGCGGTCACGATCACGGCGGCGACAACGGCGAGGATCAGCCCGGTCCAGGCCCATCGGCGGCGTCGCATCCGATCGATGCTAGCGGCGTCATCGCAGGTCAGGGTGTCCAGCCCGATATATGTCGCCACATGTACACCTACCGTTGCCGTGACCCTTGCCTCGGTGACGTGGTGCGGCCACCGGCAGGGCTTATCAATCGATCATGCGATGCACAGTCTTCGGAACCGGGTACCTCGGGGCCACGCACGCAGCGTGCATGGCCGAGCTCGGGCATGACGTCATCGGGGTGGATGTCGACCCGGGCAAGGTCGCGAAGCTGTCCGATGGTGTGGTGCCGTTCTACGAACCGGGTCTCGAGGACGTGCTGCGGCGCAACCTCGACACCGGCAGGCTGCGATTCACCACCTCCTACGCTGAGGCGGCCGCCCACGCCGACGTGCATTTCCTCGGCGTCGGCACGCCGCAGAAAAAGGGCGAGTACGCCGCCGACCTGAAGTACGTGCACGCCGTGGTCGACACGCTGGCGCCGATGCTGGAGCGTCCGTCGGTGATCATCGGCAAGTCGACGGTGCCGGTCGGCACGGCCGCGGCGCTCGGTGTCAGGGCCCGCGAGCTGACCTCGACCGACGTCGAGGTGGCCTGGAACCCGGAGTTCCTGCGCGAGGGCTTCGCGGTGAAGGACACGCTGCGCCCGGATCGTCTTGTGCTGGGGGTGGATCGGGCTCGCGCCGCCGCGGGCTGGGTCGAGGACCTGGTGCGCGAGATCTACGCGGACCTGATCGCCGACGAGGTGCCGTTCCTGCTGACCGATTTGGCCACCGCCGAATTGGTCAAAGTGTCGGCGAATGCCTTTCTGGCAACTAAGATTTCGTTTATCAACGCGGTATCGGAAGTCTGCGAGGCGACCGGCGCCGATGTCACCATGCTGGCCGACGCGCTCGGCTACGACGCGCGCATCGGCCGCCGATTCCTCAATGCCGGACTGGGTTTCGGCGGCGGTTGCCTGCCGAAGGATATTCGGGCGTTCATGGCGCGCTCCGGCGAACTCGGCGCCGACCACGCGGTGGCATTCCTGCGCGAGGTCGACAACATCAACATGCGCCGCCGCACCAAGGTGGTGGACATGGCGGCGCGCGCCTGCGGCGGTTCGCTGCTCGGCGCGAATGTCGCGGTGCTCGGCGCGGCGTTCAAACCGGAATCCGACGATGTCCGCGATTCGCCCGCGCTGAATGTCGCCGGAATGATCCAACTGCACGGCGCGGTGGTGACGGTGTATGACCCTAAGGCGCTGGAGAATTCACGCCGGGTGTTCCCGACGCTGAACTACGCGACCTCGGTGGCGGAGGCGTGTGAGCGAGCCGACGTTGTGTTGGTGCTCACCGAATGGGACGAGTTCACGGCGCTGCGCCCGGAGGATCTGAATCGGGTAGTTCGGACAAAGTCGATCATCGACGGGAGGAATTGTCTCAATCGTGCCAACTGGCGAGCGGCCGGATGGGTGTACGCGGGACTCGGCACACCGTAGAGTGGCGTCGCGAAGGCGGGGTCTACGGCCGGACGAATAGTCCTGCCGTATGCACAGACGCTCGTCGACGGTATGGTCCGGGGAGCGGGCCTTCGCGCTGGCTCGCATGTCGTGAAGTGTGAACGAGATGGGCAGCTGATGAGTTCGGTATTGGGAGTTTCGGTGGGGGCCGGCGCTGTCCGTATGGCGCGTCCGCACACCGCGAACCCCCACGGACATGTCGAGGCGCATTCGTTCGATCTGCAGACCATTCCGGTTGCCGAGCAGACGGTGGAGGAGCTGGCCGCCGAGGCGATCGGCGTCACGCTGGAGACCACGCCAGGCATCACCGCCACCGCCATCGCGTACCGCAGCGAGCAGCACGCGCATGCGGTGCGGGCGGCCATGGCGCGCCAGCAGCTCACCAACTACGAACTCGTCCCCGAGGTCGTCGCCGCGCTCGAGTTCGCCCAGTCCACCGGCGATATCCGCGGCATCTCCTCGCTGGTCGTCTACGACCTCGGCAGCTCCGGGCTCACCGTGAGCGTGGTCGACACCCAATCGCGCGAGGTCCGCTACAGCGAGCGCACCAGCGATATCAGCGGCGACTATCTCGACTCGCTGATCCGCGAACAGCAGATCGCCTCGGGCCGGATCGCGCATCCGCCGGATGCCGCCGGTCTGGCCGCGCTGGACGGACTGTGTCGCGAGGCCAAGGAGCAACTGTCCACGAACACCGCGGTCGCGCTGCCCAGTGAGCAGGGCCTGGTGTTGCTGGCGCAGGAGAACTTCGAGTCGCTGATCATGCTGGCGGTCGAATCGTCGGCGCGGATGGCGCGCGACGTGATCACCCGCTCGGACCGGCCGGTGCACGGCGTGCTCGCCATCGGCGGCTGCGCCCGGATTCCGCTGGTGGCCAGGGTGCTCGAGCGTTGGATGGGGGTGCCGGTGATCGTGCCGGAGAGCCCGGAGACGGTGGTCGCCCGCGGTGCGGCGCTGCTGGCCCGGCCGGTGCTGCCGGAGCCCGTGGCCGCGCCCGCGACCCTCGACCCCGAGCTGTCCCCCGCGTGGTTGTCGGCCCCGCCCAAGCGTCGCAAGCGCGAGATCAGCGGCGCGGTGCTGACCGTCAGCGCGCTCGCGGTGGTCGCCGCGATCGGTCTCGGCCTCGGCTACGGCCCGCAGGTGCTGCAACGCGATTCGCACAGCGAGGGCTCGCCCTCGGCGCCGACCACCACCTCGCCGCGCACCACCAACCTGGCCCCGCAGATCGCGGTCGCGCCCGCCACCCCGACCGAGTCGGCGGCGGAATCGGTCGCCGCGCCCCCGCCGCGCCGCCAGACCACCACCGATCCGCCGCCACCCGCGCCCGGCCCGAACACCATTGTCGTGCCCGGCCTTCCGCCGATCGTGGTGCCGACGATCCCGCCCGAGGTGTTCCCGTTCCCACCGCCTCCGCCGCGCTGATCGGCGGTATGCGTTCACGCGGAATCAGTTGCGCGCGTGCCGGGCTCGACGCGGCGGCTCGACGTGTTCGCGCCGGCCGAACGGTTTGGCGAGCACCACCGCGATAGCCGTGGTCAACGGCACCGACAGCGCGAGCGCGATACCGCCGACGGAGGAACGGGCGATCTCGATGGCCACCGCATCACCGGTCAGCACATCGCGAATGGATCGGCCCGCGACGCTGAACAACATCAGCAGCGGCAGCGCGCCACCGGCATAGGCGAGCACCAGGGTGTACACCGTGCTCGCGATGTGGTCCCGCCCGACCCGCATGGCCGCCGTGAAAACCTCACGCCGAGTGGCCGACTCGTCGATCGCCGCCAACTCGAACGCGGCCGACGCCTGCGTGATGGTGACGTCGTTGAGCACACCGAGCGAGCCGATGATGAACCCGGCCAGCAGCAACCCGGTAATACTGACGTGCTCGATATAGGTGGCGACGTTGGTGTTCTGCTCCTCGGACAGCCCGGTGAGATGCGTCATCTTGATGGCGACCCAGGACAGCAGCGCCGCGACCAGCATCGAGGTCAGCGTGCCGAGCAGCGCGGAGCTCGTGCGCAGGTTCACTCCGTGCGCGAGATACAGCACGGCATAGAGGATCAGCGCACCCGCGACCAGCGCGACCGGGATCGCCGGTTTGCCGTCCAGCAGCGCGGGCAGTAGGAACATCACCAGCACCGCGAAGGCGAACACCAGCCCGAGCAGTGCGCGCAGCCCGCGCCAGCGCGCCACCACCACGACCACCACGACGAACACCGCGACGATCAGCAGCAACGGCATGCCACGCGAGTAATCCTCGAACGAATACATCGGGGTGCCGCTCGGATCCGCCTGCCGCACGATCCGGATCTTGTCGCCCGCGTGCAGATCGGGTTGCCCTGGGCCAGGCGGGATTTCGAACAGCGTCTTGTTGCCCTTGTGCGGCCCGGACTCGATGTCGACGAGGCTGCGCTGACAGGTGTAGGGACTGTTGCGCGGCACGTCCGGCTTCTCCACGAACACCTTGCCGTTGGAGGTGCTGCCGCACGGCCCGATGTCCTGCATGACCACCGTGCCCGCCTCGGTCTGCACCGCGCCGCCGCCGGCGTTCTGCATCGGCAGCGGAATGTCGATGTGCTGATTGCTCGGCCATAGCAGGACCGCGCCGAGTAGCACGACGGCGCCGATGACGGTGAGCAACCCGACGACGACGCGGGCGGCGTTGGCACCGATCGCGATCGGACCGGAGTGGTCGTGGTGATGGTGGTGCTCGGTCATGGCTGCGCGGGGCTCCTACCCTGTCCGTCGTATGCACTGGGTTGTTCCCAGCGGGCAGGAACGGCTGTTCAGCCGGAGTCGGCTGCCCGCAGCCGAGCTTAAAGGATTTCATTTTCAAAAGCGGCGTGGCGACCGGAAAGGCCGGGCCGGAGTCGGCGCGGTGGAAGGTTTCGGAGGGGGCGGCGGAGAGCAGGGGGATGTCTCCGCCGCCCACAGGTCGGCGGCCCAGGGGGGTAGGCGGCCGAACCCGAGACCGGGTTAACCCAGGGGGGTAGGCAACCCGGCCGGGCACTCGAAAGTGCCGAGTCCTACTGTACACAAAAGTACTTCTAATGCGCTAGCTAGTCTCCAAACTTCGCATATATCCGTACATTCGGTCTGTTTAAGAGCTAGAAGCGGGGCGACTCGGCAGCCCCGCCGAGTCGCCGCAACCTACTGGCGATAGCTCGACAGGAAGTTGCCGAACCGCTCGATGGCCACCGCGAGGTCCCTGGCCCACGGCAGCGTGACGATCCGCAGGTGATCATGCGCCGGCCAGTTGAAGCCCGTGCCCTGCACCATCAAGATCTTCTCCTGCAGCAGCAGATCCAGGATCAGCTTCGAATCGTCATGGATCTCATGGACATTCGGATCCAGCCGGGGGAACGCGTACAGCGCGCCCTTCGGCTTCACACAGGACACGCCGGGAATCATGTTCAGCCGCTCCCACGCGACATCGCGCTGCTCGAGCAGCCGCCCGCCGGGCAGGATCAGATCCTCGATGCTCTGATGACCGCCGAGCGCGACCTGAATCGCGTGCTGCGCAGGCACATTCGGGCACAGCCTGGACGAGGCGAGCAGATCGATGCCCTCCAGCAGGCCGGACGCGTGCTCCTTCGGGCCGGTGATGGCGAGCCAGCCCGCGCGGTAGCCGGCCACCCGATACGCCTTGGACAGCCCATTGAAGGTGAGGCACAGCAGATCTGGCGCAACCGAGGCCAGCGAAATGTGCTTGGCGTCGTCGTAGAGGATCTTGTCGTAGATCTCGTCGGCGAGCAGCAGCAGCTGATGCTTGCGCGCGATATCGGCGAGTTGCTGAAGAATTTCCGCAGAATATACGGCGCCGGTCGGATTATTCGGATTGATCACCAAAAGCGCCTTGGTTTTGTCGGTGATCTTCGATTCGATATCGGCGATGTCGGGCTGCCAGCCGCTGGACTCGTCGCACAGATAGTGCACCGGCGTGCCGCCGGCCAAACTGGTCATCGCGGTCCACAGCGGATAGTCCGGCGCGGGGATCAGCACCTCGTCGCCGTTGTCCAGCAGCGCCTGCATGGTGATGGTGATCAGCTCGGAGACGCCGTTGCCGAGATAGACGCTGTCCACGTCCAGCTCCGGGAAGCCGGGCACCAGCTCATAGCGGGTGACGATCGCGCGCCGGGCGGACAGGATGCCCTTGGATTCGGAGTAGCCCTGGGCATACGGCAGCGCCGCGATGATGTCGCGCATGATCACATCGGGGGCCTCGAACCCGAACGGGGCCGGGTTGCCGATGTTGAGCTTGAGGATCCGATGCCCCTCGGCCTCCAGCCGTGCTGCCTGCGCGTGTACCGGTCCACGAATCTCGTAGACGACGTTCTGCAGCTTCGTGGACTGCTCCAGAACACGCGGCGGGCGATGCGGTAGATGACTTGGGCTCACCCGTCCTATCGTGCCATCCGTCGCAAGAGGATAAAGCCCCGCTTGTCAGCAATTGCCCGTATTTCACTGCGCCGATGCGAGCACGCCCGCTGCGGAATCGGGCGATGTGATGAGGACCTCAGGAAGCGGGGTTGCCAGGAGGTATCCCTTTCGCGGCGGTGGCGCCGCAGAATTCTTCGATTCGCTCGTCCAGGAAGCGCGCCTCGACCACGTCCCGGAAGGCGGGATCCGCAATCCTGCGGCGGACTCCGGTCAGCCGCTCCTCCAGGGGGGCGATGCGTTTGTCCTCAGCGAGACCGAGCACCGGGCTCAGTGCTTCGGCCGCACCCTCCAGACTGCCGTTGATCAGGTGCGCGGCCGCGCAATCTACTCGCGCAAGCGACTCGGCACCGTACGAACGTTGCTCGGACGGGCCACTCGCGTACAGCTCGATGGCCCGTTGCGTGGCGGCGAGCGCCGGTGCCGCCTGCCCCAGATGGATGTAGGTTGCGCCCGCGTAGTACTGGGCCTTCGCGGCGCTGAAGCCGAACACGCCGCCCACTTCGTCGTGCAGTGTGTCGGTCTCGGACACCTCGCGGGCATCGTCGGCCGCGCGGATACAGCGATCGGCGTCGGACGAGCTGCCGAGCTTCGACCAGATTCGTGCCTCGATATTGAGCAGCCGCACCTTCGCGGTCGCCGACTGCGCGAACTGCTGGCCGCTCTGCGCCAGCAGCACCCCGCGCCGCGGCCGTTCCGACCAGTATTCGATGAGCGCGTGCATGCCCCGAGTCCAAGCCCGCAACCCGTTGTGCTCACACAGTTCCGAGTAGGCCCACGCCGCTCTGATCTGCTCACCCGCCGCGTCGTAATAACCGAGGTCGGTGCTGGCGTTGGCGAGCAGACCGGACAGCGTGCCCGCGACCAGGTACAGGTGACTGGTGTCCGCAGGGCGCTGATGCCCCTCCAGCAGCCGATAGACCCGGCGCCGCACCCGCAACATCTCGACCATCATGGGCACCGGGGGGACATGCACGTAGTCGTTCGCGATGCGGGTGACATCGGCGTCGAGCTGTTCCAAGGTGGTCGCACCCACATTCGTGCTCTCCGCCTGGCCGGCGTGCTCGCTGGCCTCATGGGCAGCCGCCATGATCAGATCCCTCTCCGAAATCTCTGCTAACGCATCGCCTCTCATCGCACCGGCGTCTATGAGAGCCAAAAGGTCCGCGTCGCTCGAATATTGGGCGCGCGCCGAGGTATCGGCGGGCGCATCGAACTCCGGTGCAGTCAGTCGGTCGGCCACAGTCTGATCGATCATCGCCGCAAACCGTGCCCGCACAACGTCGTCCGACCTGGCCAAGGAGGTATCGAGAGCGGCTTGATTGATCGGACGTGGATGGACCCGGACGCCGCCGGCCTCCCACTTCGACACCAGGCGTTCGTGTACCCCGAGGTGGGCCGCGAACTGCCGGATGCTCATGCGCTTGGCATCGCGAAGGGCACGGGCCTCTTTACCTGACCATTGCCGGACCACGATGTCATCCCTTCCGAACGAACTCTTTCCCAGGGTACGAGGGGTTTGTGAGCTCGGCCATATACGAAACAGACCTGGTATCAGAAGAATCCGAAACGGTGGCTGGTGACAGAGGCAGCGGAAAGGCAGCAGAAGGCGGGCGTGCGGGCAATACCGCATCCGGGGCCGGACCGGGACCCTTGAGGGCGGAGGCAAGGAGTTCGCCGTGAATGTGGAGAAACTCAGGACTGTTGACGATTGGGTGGCGTTCTATCGGCACGAGTTCGGGCTACCGGTGACCGAGCGTGGCGGCTTCGTCATGCTGCCGATCACCGGCCGCGTTTGCGTTGTCCACCTGCCTACCGCTCGTGCCGAAAAGGTGCGCGCAGCACTGGATCAGCAAGGGACCAGGGGGCCCATGCTGGCCAGGCAGATCCGGTGGAGCTTTCTGGCCGAGCCGGACAGCAGGCCGGGAACGCAGGTATTGGAGGTGCTCAATCGTCTCGATATCGGCATTCCTGCCATCGGCAGTGCCGTGATGTTGCCGACCGGCCTCGGACGGTGGACCCGGGAAGGGTGCTTCTGGGTATCCCCGCCGCGGCGCGGCGACACGCTGCCACCGCTATCCGTCATCATCACGACGGCGCTGGCGGTGGGAGCGGGCGGCGGGGACTGATCACGCGCCGCGATCGGTTCCCGTTGCCGTCCGGCGCCGGACCGGGCCGAGTCCGCCCCTTTTTTGGCAGTCGACGGGGCGGACTCGGACCGGGCTTTCGATGGCCCGCGACATGACCGCGCAAGCGCGGCGCCAGCAGGCCGAACGCCGGGCCGGCACCGAGGCCAAGTTGATCGACGCGACGATTCAGTGCATCGTCGAGATCGGTTATCACCGCATGTCGGTGCGGGAGATCTGTCAGCGCGCCGGGGTGTCGCACGGTGGACTGTTCGGCCGATTCGACACGCTGTTCGACCTGATCGTGGCCGCCGCCGTGGAGGCGGGGCGGCGGTTGACCGCCGGGTTCATCGCCGCGGTCGCCGAACTGCCGGACGAAGCCGACCTCGCCGCGATACTCGAGCTGCTGCGCGACAGCGCGCGGGTGCCGACGAACGCGGTCTGGATCGAACTGAACGTGGCGGCACGCACCGATCCGGCGTTGGCCGCGCACATGGCCGTCGCTCGCGCCGAATACCGCGCGGCCATCGTGGAATACGCGGTCACGCTGCCGGTCGCGGCCGGGGTTCCGCCCGCGGCCTTGCGCACGGTGGGATCGATTGCGCTGCAGTACTTCGACGCGAGCGCGAGCACCGACGCCGCGTTCCCGACGCCCGAACAGGACAGTGCCCAGTTGGCCGCGTTCACCACCATGGTGCGGGCCTATCTCGACTCGGTCCGGTCCGGCTGAGCTGCCTTTACTGTTGCGGGATGGGCAGTGATCGGCTGAGTGACCTGCGTGGGACGTATCAGGTGCGCGCGCACCAGGTCGTTCCCGCGCCGGCCGCCGCCTTCGCCGGGCTCGACGTGGTTCGCTGCTTCGGGTTCGACGTGCTGGAGCCGAGTCCGGTGCGGCGCAGGAAGATTCCGGGCGGCACGGTCAAGATCGTGTTCGCGCTGGAGGGCACCTTCGAGGGACGCAGCCTCGACCCGACCGCGCTGGTCATCGGTTTACACGATCGGGCGGGGACGGCCGGGCACGTCGGGCGGATGCGTAGCGTTCAGGTGCAACTCGATCCGTTGACCGCGCGCCGGTTGCTCGGGGCGCCGATGGACGAATTACGCAATGGTGCAGTCGAACTCGCCGAATTTCATGGCGGGTCGGTGCGGCGACTTGCCGAACGTCTCGCCGAAACACCAACCTGGCCCGACCGATTCGACTTGGTGGCCGATTATCTCCGCACGCGATCCGGCGAGTTGGACGAAGACCGCGCGATCACGCATGCCGTACGGGAATTGCGGCGGTCCAAAGGGATATTGCCCGTCGCTACCCTCGCGGCGGAAAGCGGCTGGAGCGCAAGACATTTCCGGCGAAGATTCGCCGAACAGGTCGGGCTGCCGCCGAAGGACTACGGTTCACTGCTGCGCTTCTCCGCCGCGCTCACCGCGTTGACGCGCGAACCCCGGTGCGACATGAGCCGTCTCGCCGGCGATTTCGGCTATTACGACCAATCGCATCTGATCCGGGATTTCCAGCGTTTCGCCGGTGCACCACCGGGCCGCCTGCTCGGCTGAGCATGTCCTATTCGTCCAATACCGTGGCGGCGGCCGAACGTAGCGTTCCACGCACCTCGACCGCGAAGGAACGTCCACGATGTCCGCTTCACCGATCACCGTGCGGATTGCCGCCCTCGGCATCGCCATACACGCGATCAACCATGTTCTCGTCCTGGTGTTCTCGCCGTTCAGCTGGAACGTCGGCACCGTCTTCCATCTCATCCACGCACCGCTCTACGCCGCCCTGGTGTGGCCGGTGCTGCTCGGCAAGAACTGGGCGCGAATCCTGATCACCTTCTTTCTCGGTGGCCAGTTCCTCGGACGGTTCGTCGTATGGGTGATGTTTCCCAGTGCGGGCGCGCACCTGGCGCTGCTCGGCGGGTGGGCGCTGTCGGTGGTGGTGCTCACGCTGCTGTGGGTGCCGGGATCGACGCGTCGCTACTTTCGCCGGGCGCGCACCGTGGCCGTGCCGGAGTCCGCGCCGGTCGCGGAAGTGACCGAGTGACAGTCACTTTCGACAACGTGTAGCGCTACCGCGACTTCGCGGCGTCCACCGCCTCGGTGGGCAGCGGGAAGTTCAGGTAGGACTTCGACGGCGTCGGACCGCGCTGCCCCTGGTACTTCGAGCCGGTGGTGGCGCTGCCGTACGGGTGCTCGGCCGGACTGGTCAGCCGGAGCAGGCACAGCTGGCCGATCTTCATGCCCGGCCACAGGGTGATCGGCAGGTTGGCCACGTTCGAGAGCTCTAGGGTGATGTGGCCACTGAAGCCGGGATCGATGAAACCCGCGGTCGAGTGCGTCAGCAGGCCGAGCCTGCCGAGGCTCGACTTGCCCTCCAGCCGGCCGGCCAGATCGTCCGGCAGCGTGCACACCTCGAGGGTGGAGCCGAGCACGAACTCGCCAGGATGCAGCACGAACGGCTCGCCCGCGGCGGGCTCGACCAGACTGGTCAGCTCGTCCTGGCGTTGCGCGGGATCGATGTGGGTGTAGCGGGAGTTGTCGAACACCCGGAACATCCCGTCCAACCGCACGTCGATACTCGACGGCTGGATCAGGCTCTCCAGGAGCGGCTCGACGCCGAGACGCCCAGCGGCGATCTCCGCACGGATGTCACGATCGGAAAGCAGCACGCCGAGCAGCGTAGCGCCTGCTCGTCCGTGCTCGGCAGCCGCACAGCGGCAGGCGGCCTCGCGCCGCTCCGGGGCGCCCTTCGCCGCGCGGCGAGACAGCGCGGCCGATATTCTCGCGTTCGTTCGGGCGCGGTGGCCCGCGACCGAAGGGATGTTCGCATGACCGAGGCTTCGCTGTTCGACCTGACCGGCCACGTGTCCGTGATCACCGGCGGCAATTCCGGCATCGGCCTCGGCTTCGCCCGCGGACTCGCCAGGGCGGGCGCTGATGTGTGCATCGTCGGTCGCAATACCGAACGCAATGCCGATGCCGCCGACCTCCTGCGCGCCTATGGCGGCCGGGTGCTCGCGCTGTCCTGCGATGTCGGGGACGAGCAGCAGGTGATCGACACCATCGCCAGGACGGCCGACGAGCTCGGCCGGATCGACTCGTGCTTCGTCAATGCCGGTGTGCCTGCCGGTGCCGCACCGTTCCTGGATACCGATCTCGCCGAGTTCCGCCGGGTCACCTCGATCAACCTCGACGCCGCGTTCGTCACGCTGCGCGAGGCCGCGAAGGTGATGGTGACGCAGGGCGATGGCGGCAGCCTGGTCGGCACCGCCAGTCTCGCTGCCCGCCAAGGTGTCCCGCGTGGGCAGTCGTACGCGGCGAGCAAGGCCGGGCTGATCGCGATCATGAACTCCATCGCGGTCGAGCTCGGCAAGCACGGCATTCGCGCCAACGCGGTACTGCCCGGGTGGATCGAAACACCCATGACCGACGGTGTTTTCGCGTGGGACCGGTTCCGCGACCGGGTGCAGCCGCGCATCCCCGCGAAGCGCTGGGGGCGGCCGACCGATTTCGAGGCGGTCGCGGTGTACCTGGCGAGCCCCGCCAGTTCGTATCACACCGGGGACACCCTGCTCATCGATGGCGGCTACAGCATGTTCTGAGCGCTCCTCAGCCAATCCTCAGCGCTGAGATGGGATCGTGGGATGGTGACCACGAATTCCCCACCCGAGCGGATCCGGAACCGAGTGCCGGTACTCGCCGTGGTTGCTGCGGTTCTGGCCGTTTTCGTCGTCGGATTGACCAGCAATGTGCTCGGGAAAGACGGGCTCACCGCGATCGACGGACCCGTGTCGGACTGGGCCATCGCACATCGCAACGGCACACTGACGCCCCTCGCGAAAATAATCAGCAACCTCGGCGGCACCGTCGCGATGACCATCCTGGCAGTACTGGCCGTCGTCGCCTTCGGCGCGCGCGGGTACCGCCGGGAGGCCGTGCTGGTCGCCGTCACCGGCCTCGGCGCCTGGGTGCTGGTGGACGGCGGCAAGAACCTCATCGGACGGCCACGCCCGCCCATCCACGATCACCTCGTCGTCAAAACCAACTTCGCCTACCCGTCCGGCCACAGCCTCGGCTCGATCGCCGTGATCGGCATCCTCGCCATCCTGCTGATCCCCCGGCTGCGCCACCCGGCCACCCACTGGATCGCGGCCATCGCCGCCACCACCTTCGTTGCCGCAGTTGGCCTTTCCCGCATCTACCTCGGCGTCCACTGGCCGACCGACGTCCTCGGCGGCTGGTCCCTCGGCGCGCTCTGGGTCATCCTGTCCTTCAGCGCTTACCGGTATGTCAACCAACGGCGGGACCGGGCCGCCGCGGAACTCCCACACTCCGGCGAACCCACTCGGACAGACGACACGGTCTAGCCGTACGGTTCACCCTCGTGCCGGCACCCACCTCACGCCCCGATCACATCCGTGCGGTCGTCTTCGACTGGCGGGGCACACTCGTCTCGGAACTGACCCCGCAGGGCTGGGCGCGAGAGGCACTGCGTCTGGCAGACCGCCCCGACGACGACGAGGCCGTCAACACGCTACTGCGAGACATCCGAAAAGCCGCCGGCGAACCGAACCGACTCCAGTCGCCGCACGGCAACACCAGCTACGAACGCCACAAAGAAACCTTCCACTCGGTATTCAGCGACGCTGGACTCGACACTCGCCTCGCCGAGGCACTCTTCGCCGTGGATTCCGACCCGAAACACAACAAGTTCGCGGCCGATGCGGCAGACACACTCACCGCCCTCCGTGCGAACGGTTGCCAGATCGGCGTTTTGAGCAACATTCACTTCGACATCCGTCCAGAGTTCGCCGAAGCAGGCCTACTCGCCTCGATCGACACCTTCGTCCTGTCGGGCGAGCGCGGCATCCAGAAACCTGACCCCGCCATATTCGAACTGATGCTCGAGGAACTCGGCACTGCTGCCGAACACACCCTCATGGTCGGCGACCGCTTCACCCGCGACGGAGCCGCAGCTACTGTCGGAATGCCGACCCTGCTAATCCCCCCACTGACCAACCATCACAAACGTCAGCTCCACCTGGTGACGAACACCGTCGGCATCACGCGAAGTCCGGCGATGCCGGTGATGTGCGATGTTCCTCACGATCTCTGGGATGATATCGAATCACCGGCCACCAGCGTCGAGGCCGCGAATCAGTAAGTCCGACAAGGTATTTAATGGGAATGTTGGCGTTTCCCACCGTGCTCGAGGCGTCCTTGGGTAAGCGCTGAATGCGGCGGCCATCGCCGCCACCATTGCCGCGACGCCGGTGCACCCGTCCACACGACGCCACCGACCGGACTCGTCACGATCAGCCCCCCGGCCGGACGCAGCACGCTGGAGATCTTCCGGAAATCGCGGACGCGACCGTTCTCCGCGACGACTCGTGGTTCGCGGCCCAGTGTTTCGATCAGCAGGTCGTCGCGGCTCGGCATACATCGATCCTGCATGAAATAGCCCCGCTCGTCGTTCGCGCCAACCTGGCGAACCGCTCGCGTATGCGAAGGCTATCCGTCTCTTATCGACCACCAGTTTCGATGTCGTGGGCCAAACTTATTGTCCGCCTGCAATTCCGAGGGGTCAACGCTGATGAATGCGGCCACATCGACGCTCCGATAGCATCTGGACAGGCCGACTCTGCGCCTACCGTCGAGTGCGAGCGATATGTCGAAGGGAGGGTGCCTGCATGCCAAGAGTCTGGACACGCGAAGCGGAGTTGCTCGTTGAAGAAGTTCTCGGCAAACACGCCGCCGAGGTCGATCGGACCGGCCACATTCCGCCCGGGAATCTTGACGAACTCGCCCACCGCGGGTTCTACGGGTTCGTGCTTTCCGAGGGAATGACACCCGATGTACTGATCGACACCGTCGCTACGGTCCTGAGTGGCTGTTTGGCCACCGGGTTCGTGTGGGCACAGCACCTCGGTGCCCTCCGCTCCCTCGCCTTCACCGACAACGAGTCGCTGCGCAATCGGTATCTGCCGGCCATGACCGCCGGGGATTTCCGGTGCGGAGTGTCCTACGCGGGCGCACGATCGACGCCGACGCTCTTCGCCGAGCGAACCGACAAAGGATTCATTCTCGATGGCGTCGCACCGTTCGTCACCGGTTGGGGCCACATCATTGGATTGGCCACCTCGGTGCGGGTTCGCGACGGCTCGGACGAATCTGTGACAACCCTGCTGATTCCGCTGCAGGAGGCCGACGGCCTGATACCCGAGCCGATTTCCCTGATCGCGGCGAACGCAAGCGACACCGTACGACTCACGTTTGCGCACACCGTGGTCGCGGAAACCCAGGTCATCAGCAGCACGCCCGTCACCGAATTCAAGTCGAGCAGAGAAGGACTGGCGGACTGGATCAACAGCGCGCTCCCGCTCGGCGTCCTCGCGGGCTGCCTACCGGAGCTCGCCGAACACGGTGTCGATGTGACCGCCTACGAGGCCCAATACGCCGCTCTGCGAAACCGATTCGGTCCCGCACTGGGTAACGCCGAAGCGACCTACGCCCTCCGGGCCGACATCGCCCACGCCGCCGTCGAAGCGGCGGCCGCAGCTGTCGTTGCTGCGGGCAGCCGGGCGACCGCCATCGGCTCCACGCCCGAACGCCTGATGCGGCATGCGGCGTTCGCGCTCGTGTGCACGACCCGCGACCCCATCAAATCCGCGCTGCTGACTCAGCTCGCACCGGGCGCAGCGTGAGTCGCACGATCCAGGAAGTCGAAGTGCGCACCTAGGCCTTCGCGGACGACCCACTGATGACCTATATCTGGCCGCGGCAACGACTGTCGCTCGCCGAAGTCTCGCGAGTCCTGCGGCCGGGCGGTCGACTCGTGGTCGGGGTGGGTGACCCGTCGTACATAGCGACGACGCCTTGGCGCAACGGACTGCTCAACCGGCCGATGACGGAGGTGGCGGGTCTCATCGAAGAGGCGGGATTCAATATCCAGGATCATCGACGAATTGGTGAGTCCGACAAGGCATTTCACGTGTATATTGCCGTCTCCGACCGTGATTGAGGTGTGCTGGGGTACGCGCTGAATGCGGTGGCTCGGACTGTCGAATAGTGTCTTGGCGGCGAGGGGGTTTCGTTGGGTTGGCGTGCCCCGCCGGAGTTGGTCGAGGAGGCGGTGTCGTGGTGGACGGATTGGTCGAGGGTGGGTTCGAGGGGGTTCGTGACGCGTTCGCGCAGGCGCAGGCCGATGACGAGGGGGCCGCACAGTTGTGCGTGTATCGGCATGGCCGGGTCGTCGTCGATCTCTGGGCGGGGCTGGACCCGATATCCGGTATGCCGTGGGATGGGGAATCGCTGTCGGTGCTGATGTCGGTGTCGAAGGGGGTGACCGCGACCTGCGTGCACATGCTGGTCGAACGCGGGCAGCTCGACCTGTCGGCTCCGGTCCGCGAGTACTGGCCGGAGTTCGCGGCAGGCGGCAAAGGCGAGGTGACCGTCGCCGATCTGCTGGCACACCGTGCAGGTCTGCCCGGCTTCGACCCGGCGGCGGGCATCGGCGCCCAAGAGCTGACGGACTGGTCGATGTGCACCGCCGCCCTCGCGTCGATGACTCCCCTGTGGCAGCCGGGAACCGCGTTCTACTATCACTCGATCACCTGGGGATACCTGGCCGGCGAGCTGATCAGGCGAATCACCGGCAAGACCGTCGGCGATTTCCTTGCCGCCGAAATCGCGGAACCGCTCGGGTTGAGTCTGTGGATCGGGCTTCCAGAAAACGAGGAACACCGGGTTGTTCCGCAGTTCAGCCGCCAGGAGCAGCCCACGCCCGCGCAAATAGCGTCGGTACTGGGCAGGATGGGGATAGACCTCGACGCGCCATTGATCCGGACACTCCTCGCGACCGTGGAAACCCGAGAGGCCGGAATAGCCCTGCTCAATACCCGCGAGGGCCACGCGGCCGAGGTCCCGGCGGGCAACGCGATCGGCAACGCCCGCGCACTGGCGCGGATGTATGCCGCGACCATCGGCGAGGTCGACGGCATCCGACTGCTGACACCGGCAACCGTGACACAAGCACAGCAACCCCAAACCGACCACCTGCGCGGACCGGCACCCCTCGACATCCTCCCCATCACCCACCGCTTCGCCAACGGCTACGAAATCCCCGGCCCCGCCCACGCCATGCTCGGCAACGGATCCTTCGGCCACAACGGCACCGGCGGCCGAATCGCCTTCGCCCACCCAGCATCCGGCCTCGCCATCGGCTACACCTGCACCAACATGCTCGTGGACGACGTAGCAGGCCCCGACCCCCGCTGGCTCCCGTGGATCGCAGCCCTCGAAAAGACCCTCGACTAGTTCAGCGCGGGTTCGATTCCGCCCCGCCTGTCGTCTCGCCGACTACTGCTTCAAGGGATGTGATGAGATCGCGTTCCAGGTGAAGATACCCTCGTCGAGATCCACGTCGACCGCCAGGAAGTGGAGGGTCGCGACGTCGAGGGAGGCGGGGGTTTTGATGGTGGAGAGGGCGAGTTCCAGTGGGGCGGAGTCGCGTTCGGCGGTGCCGTAGCCGAGGGATACGTGTGGCATCGGTGGCGGGGCTGGTAGGGAGCGGTCGGTTCCGAAGACTTGCACAGCCGCGTCACGGGTGGCGGTGTAGAGGTGTTTCCATTGGGTGTCTTCGGGGGCGGCTACGCCGACGCCGTAGTCGTGCAGCCATGGGCCCTGCATCGGGATCGCGAACGAAGGGGTGTCGGCGGCGAGGGCGGCCAGCGCGGTGGAGTAGCGGTCGAGGGCTTCGGCATCTACTTCGTTGCGCCACCAGGGGATTCGAGTGACTGTCGCGTGTTGCCAGCGCGGCTGCACGGCGGCGCAGCCCTCGAATGCTTCGACGGCGTCCAGCGCTGGCTGTACCGACGCGATGAACTCCGGATCGGGCAGCACGTAGACGTGCAGCGAGCCATGCAGCTGGGGCCAGTCGAGATGTGGTGAATCGAAAAAGTTCCGCACGGGCCTATCGTATGGGCACGGACGAATCACCATGAGCGGGCAGCGAACCCAGCTCGCGTGCGATGCAGTCCGCCGCTAGATGATCGCCGCGATCACGCAGTTGCGTAATCCGTGTGTGGACAGCGTCGACGCCGTACGACGCAACGATTTCGTGAATGCCGTGCGGTGCTACCGAATAGCCGGCGCTACCCGCAACCTGCTCCCTCGACGCGTGCTGGTACATGTGGAGACCCCTCCCGTTGCAGCCGAAAGCCTCATTCGCACAAGAGAATTAGCTTCCGACGCGGGAGTCGCTCACCAGCCGGGTACGAGCGCCAGTTTAACATCCTCCCATCGCGGCGAACACGTCGAAATCCGCTCCCTGCCGAACTAGGCTGCCCGGTCATGGACCTACCGAGGCTGTGGGTTGGCATCGACCTCATCGGCACCCTGCTGCACGGCGAGATCGTTGTGCATTCCGCCGGCGGTCAGCCGGTGGCTCGGCGGCTCCGCCGCATCGCGCCGAAGCTGGGCTTCGACCACACCGGGGAAGCCCTGTTTCGCGGTGTCGTCGCGGACCTCATGAACGGACCGCAGATCGACCACACTCGCACCGAGGCCGGGATCGAATGCCGGACACACTGGATCACCGCCGCCGACGGCACCGCGGTTGCGCTGCTGGTGTGGCTGGCATCGCCGCCGGTGACATCGCGCCCGGTGTACAACAGCTGGATCATGGACCTGCGCAAGCTCGCCACCTCGCCCGACGGCGACGACTTGGAGCTCTACGGCGTCAAACGCACTGTGGGTGAGTACAAACCGATCATGGGGGTGTTCCGCAACTTGAACCCCGATGACGCACCCGGATGGACCGCCTTGGTGTACGACGCGGGGCACGAGCGTGAGGGCGTCACCGTCGACGCCGTATGGTCGATCCGCCCGGCGGACAACTGGGTGCATTTCTGGTCGTCGGCAACGAATCTCGGCGCACCACGGCCGGGGCGCTCGGTCTACGGGCTCACCCTGCATCTGCCCCATCGTGAGCTCGACACCCGGCTGGGCACCCTGGTCCGATACACCGGCGCCAGCCTGATCATGGTCGACGTGCATTCCCGCTACGTCGTGTCCGGCTCCGGAGATCTCGCCGAAGCGCTGCTCGCCGACGAACCGCGCCTGGCCCGCGTGCTCACCCAGATCGACCTGGACCGCCTGATCGCGGCGCCCGTCAACGATGTTGTCGAGCAGACGATTTCGATCGAGGGATCACTGTTTCAGGCCGCGCTGTTCGCGATGCCCGCCGGCCAGGTTCGGCCCGGCTCGCTGATCGGGATCCTGCTCGTCCCGGCCAGGTGACCCGTCAGTCCGGTTCGGTGGCGCCCGCCTCCGGTGTGCGGCGCGGCCCGCGCGCCGTCCACACCGCGGCCGAACCACGCGTGCCGACCTGCACCGACTCGAACGCGCGCTCGAGCGCGGCCACCAGGCCCGACAGGTCGTCGGCCGCGTTGTGGAAGACGCCGGTCCGCCAGAAGCGGCGCAGCGTGGCCCGGCTCAACGCCGTATGCGGGACATCCTTGGCCAGGACGCTCGCTCCGAAGAACACCCCGTCATCGGCCATGACATCGGCAATGTGACCGAAGGCGTTGCCTTTGCTGTCCCACCCGCCCGGCACGCAATGCATGAGCCAGGTCGCCGAGACCGAGCCGAACCGGCGGCGGTCGACCGGTAACGGCTGCAGCACGCTCCCGATCCGGGTCACCGGGTCGATGCCGCGTTGACGCAGACGCCGACTCGTCTCATCGAGCGAATGCGGGTTCAAATCGACCAGGGTGACCGTTGGCTGGGTCGTGGGGTACACGGTGTGACACAGATGCCACCCGGTACCGGTGCCGATGTCCAGGTGATCGCCGGACATGTTGGCGTTGTACAGGGCAAGCGTCTGCCGGAGGGGGCAGCGCCACACGAAACGACAGTTGAACCAGACCCAAAAGTCATAGATGGACAGAACTCTCGGCGAGTACATCGCCGATCCATCGCGCTCAGCCTGACTGATACCGGACGTTGAATCCATACCCGACTCCCTCGCCTACCTGGCAGGGCACTCCGAAAACGAATACCCGCCAAGGCATCTGAACCCCCGGACGGGAATCACTCACCGACCCGCTATACGGCCACAACCTTACCGCTTCGGCCTCCGCCCTGCGGGTACTTCTTACCCGTTCTGCCCTACTCAGGGTGAACAATCGCGCTAAGGTATTGGTGGACAACTGATTTAGGCTCCTCGGGAGAGACGAGGCCAGCATCATGTCAGAAGGCATCCACGGGGGACCGGCGGCCGGCGCGAAAGTGCTCTCGCTGCATCACGTCTCGATCAACGTGCGCGACATCGATCGAGCCCTGCACTTCTATGTCGACGTGCTGGGCCTCACTCAGCGGACCGATCGCCCTGACAACCTCGGGATCGAGGGTGCCTGGCTCGACGTCGGCGACCGCCAGCTCCACCTCATCGAACAACCCGACGTCCCGTCCGCCCTCGGTCAGCATTTCGCCCTTCTCGTCGACCAGCTCGACCTCGTGGTGTCCACGTTGCGAACGCAGGGACTGACCGTGTCCGATCCCGTTCGGATAGGTCGAGGCCGCCAGTCCTTCCTGTCCGATCCCGACGGGAACGTCGTGGAGCTGCATCAAGCTTCTCGGACCTGACCGAACGCGACCGGCGGCGGTTGCCCCGCCGTCGACCGCGCGGTGCAGACGAGCCACTACCTATTCGCCGTCTCGACTGCGTATCTAGGTGAAAATCACCGACGCGAATGCCGGTGCGTGGATGGAAATCTTCATGTCAGCAAGGCGAGCACGACTTGCCGGACACGAGGAGGAACACCATGAACGCGGCACCTTACGAGGCGGTGCAGACAGAGCCGGCCACCCCAGCACGTATCGCTCGTGCCACTGTGCTGGCGGCCGCGACGCTGACGGTGATGGGTCCGGCGGTCATCGCACCGAGCCTGCCCGCGATGCGCGAGGCGTTCTCGGCGGTGGCGGGCGCGGATGTGCTGGTGCGGCTGGTGCTGACCATCACGTCGCTGGCGATCGGCCTGAGCGCACCGCTGGCGGGCATGGCCGCGGACCGGATCGGGCGCAAACCACTACTGGTAGGCAGCCTCGCGCTGTACGCGGTGGCGGGAGTGGCCGGGTTCTTCCTCGACGGTATCGGTGCGCTGCTGGTGAGCCGGGCCCTGGTCGGTGTCGCGGTCGGTGGCATCATGACCGCGATCAGCGCCATCATCACCGACTGGTTCGACGGACCACAGCGGGCGAAATTCCTTGGCCTGCAACAAGCCTCGGCCAGCATCGGCGGTGTGGTGTTCTTGCCCCTGGCGGGTGTGCTGGCCGCGTCGAACTGGAAGCTGCCATTCTGGATCTACGGCGTCGGCGCGCTGATCGCGCCGTTCGCACTGCTCGCTTTGCGTGAACTGCGACGCGACAAGGTTTCCGGACCGGTGGGTGCCGAAGCCACCGGTGCGCGGTCGGGGGTTGTCGCTCCGATCGCCGGGCTCTACCTACTCGCCTTCCTGGTCACCCTGGCCTTCTACATGGCCCCCACCCAACTGCCGTTCCTGCTGGCCCAACTACACATCGGTCCGGCCTTGGTCGGTGCGGTGATCGCCGCGACCACCCTGAGCAGCGTCGCCGGCGCACTGGCCTTCCCGGCACTGCGAGGCCGCTGGTCACCGAGTGTCCTGACCGCCGCCAGCATCGCACTGCTCGGCATCGGCTGGATGCTGGTCGGCACCGCAGGCACTGTGGTGCAGGTAGTGGCCGGGCTACTGGTGGGTGGGTTCGGTGTCGGGCTGGCGGTGCCGAACCTGAACCTGCGACTCAGCGATCTGGCACCTGCGGCCACTCGCGGCCGGATCCTCAGCGGCCTGGTCACCGCGATCTTCCTGGGCCAGTTCGTTTCTCCGCTGATCGTCGCACCACTCATCCACGCCACCAGCATCAACGCCGCGTTCGGCTGGACCGGAATCGCCATGACCGTAGGCGCGGGCATCGCCCTGCCTCTGCTCCGTAATACCAAGTAACACCAACGAATTCACCACCAACCACCGAGTCCGCATCCGCGGGTTCACCCGAATGAAGGATGAAAGACATGATCTACCACGGCAACCGCTTCACCCTCCGCGCCGACGCCTCCCCCGAAGCCGTCGAGGAAGCCCTCGAGAGCCTGCGCAACCAGGGCCGGTCCATCCCCTCGGTGAAGTCGTTCGTGGTCGGCCCCGACTTCGGTGGCGAATACCAGTGGGGCGCGGTGTTCGTCATCGAGGATCTGGCCGGCTACTGGGAGTATCTGATCCACCCGGCCCACCGCAACACCGACCGGGTCGGCCTGCCCCTGGTCGACAAGTTCGCTTCCTTCGACATCACCGACGACGAGGACCCGGCGATGGCGGAGAAGATCGCCGAACTGCACCAACGCCGCTACGACAGCGACCCGGAACTGACCAAGCTGGTCTCCGACCTCGGCGAATACAGCGGCAGCGCCGCACCCGGACACCACGGCGAAAAGTAAGCGACCCCTCAACCCCCTGCCGGACCTCCTGTCCGACAGGGGGTTGCTCGTTGTCCAAGGCGGGGCATCACCGCAGGTCAGCGGCATCTACCTGGACTTTTCTCGCCTGCTGGCGGACTCTGCTAAAGTCTCGGAAGTACCTTCACAGGTTCGCCGATGTAGTTCAATGGTAGAACTTCTGCTTCTGCCGCAACAGGATTCGGCTCTCTGCGATCATCTTCGCTTATATACTCTCATCAGCATGAATAGCCTGTGACTATCTTCTTTCGAATCCTCCTGTGCCGCATCCAATTCGGCCGGATTCGGCTGAAAATACGGAGTAAATAAGGACCTTCACTGGGTAGCGGCGGCCCGATGAAACTCGACCACGAACCCGCGACCAATGGACTAGCAGTCCACGGCTCACGAAGAGGTTAACCCCGATGGCTCGGCCACCTTCAGTGGTCAGGACACGGACCTTTTCTTTACACCTACCGAGATGGATGCCTTCGCCAAGGGCGTTGTGGACGGCGAGTTCGAGTTGAATCGCACGTAAGTCAAACGTCAACGGCCCCGCTTCGAACGTACGTCGGAGCGGGGCCGTTGACGTGTCAGAGCCTACATCGGGCGTGTGTCCGCGGCCGGTTGCGGGAGAACCACAGCGAGTAGCCGGTGAGGCACACGATAGGCGCGCCAATTACGGAAGATCGCGAACTCGCTGCACGTGGCAATACAGCCCACTCGCATCAATTGATGTCAGCGCGTTGATCGGGCGGCCCACGTCGCACAGCGGGCGGAGGTAGTCGTTGCGCGATATGCCTCTGCCGTATGTTCGGTGGAGTCATGCTGATCTTCTTCTTGAAGCTCGCAGGTTTCGCGTTCCTCGACTCGCTGAACGTCCAGATCACTGAGTTGACCGAGCAGCTGAGCGCGGCCGAGCAGTCACCGCCGGACCTTGCGGCGGGTAACTTCCTGTGTCAGTTACGGTTTCATACAGCGCAGAAACGCCAGCCGTGAGGAAATTTGGGGGTCCACATGTCAGCAGACGAAACACCAGTACCCGCACACGCAACCTTGTTGGCCGGCCTCAGCCGCCAGGACGTCGAGGTGGCCATCGCGAGGTCCGGATACCCGTTTCAGGCCGTTGTTGCGGATCGGCTGGCCAGAGCAATCAACCGGCACGTCAAGGTCTCTGGGTTCTCCGGTGTGCACGAGGAGTGGAGCTACACCGACACCGACACGGGGCAGACACGCGCTGTCGACATCATGGCCAGCGCGTCGCTCGGGACTTCCGAGAAGCCCGGCGGCGCCCTGACGTACCCGTCGCTGGAGCTTATCGTCGAGTGCAAGCAGAGCGAGTTGCCGTTCACCTTCTTCTTGCAACGGCAGACGCGCACCGACAGCATCGACCTCCACATCCCCGAAGCGCGCAGCTCGATCATGGTCATGATTCCCGAGAGTCCGAACAACACCCGCGGACCGCGGTTGATGCAGGTGCGGGACGTTTTCGGTGCATTGGACTTCCGCTTCTTCAATTGCCCAGCACCGCACGCATTTTCCGTAACGAAGATCAAGCGATCACCCAAGCCTGAGGTGTCGGGAGACGAGGCGCACCGTTCATTGACCCTGCCACTCCTGAAGGCTGCTGACTATCTCGACTCGCTGGCGATGAAGGACTCCACTAGGAGGGGATCGGTCAGCATCATCGTCTGCCTCGTCGTCCTACGGGCTCCGATGCTGGGTGTCTGGGTGAAAGACGGTGTGCCCCAGGTCTCTTCGATGCCATGGTATCGAGTCTTGCACCACGAGCCACTCGGTGCCGCAGACGAATTCGGGCAGAAGACTCGGACGAGGTACTACGACGTGGTTCACGAAGAGTACTTGGACCACTACATATCTACGATGATGCATGCTCTGAACAACCTGGCAGACCGCATTCACCCGCACGATATCGAGCTCAGGACTGGAATCGGAATGGGCGGAGATGGCGAAAAGCCATGGGAAACACTGCGATCAGTTCCATCCGACGGACTCGCCGAGGAGATCGCCGTGCCGATCGGACCGATGGTTGTGCGACTTCCCGGAGGATTTCCGATGGAGGAGGTGAATCCGATCATGCCAGACGAGGACCATGAGATCCCGTGGTGGAATGTCAAATACGAGGACTAATCGTTAAGTGCGTGAGCGGCAGCGGACGTCAGTGCAGTGAACAGCGTTGCGGTGGCGGTCGCCGTGACGAACACGATGTCGAACTTGGCGACTGTCCGTAACGACTGTGTTCCAGGTGCTCCCACCAGATCCCTCGTCTTCTAGCCCGAATCATCGGGACACCTATGCTTTCAACACTGCGGCCCAGCTGCCCCGAACTACGATTCGTACCATCTACATGTGATGCGGGTGGCTCTTCCTGGCACGTATCCGCAAGCTGCGAACATCCGATATTCGGCTATTATCGCGCGTCGGAAGTCTGGCTCTGCTCGTCGTCGACGGGCACGAGTCGCCTGAGATCCGCAGGCCACTGATAGATGCCGGGTTTCGGCTCGTCGACAGCTTCGACGAGCGCGCGGTTCGGGTCGCCGTCGACGCCGATCTCCACGACACGGAAGACGTGGACGCCACCGGCGACGAGGCGGACCTTGGAGCCTTCTTCGATTGCCCCGTGTGCAGGTTAGCGGCGCAGACCGACAGGTTCGGTTCGCTGTAAAGCTACCGTCAGCGCGCGGTCTCTGTACCGTTTTGCTGTGTCCGAGGTGGAGAAAGCGACGACCGAGACGGCCCCGGTGGAAAGCCCTAACCGCGGGCTGGTCTTGATGCGGAACCGATCGCTGTGGTTCGGCCTCGTAGGCACAACGGTCGGTGGTGGCGTCGCGGGGTTCAGTGCAGCCCTGTTGTTCGGTGTGCAGGCAGGGTTTTCGCAGCCGCTCGCGACATTCCTCGCTGGTGCCGGAGCGCTGAGTGCTGGTGTTCTCGCCTACCTCAACGGTGAACGCACCCGCAACCTCACCAAGCAGCAACACGAAGCTGACACGAAGCGTGAGCGCGAGCGCCACCAGGCCGACATGGACCGTGAGCGCGAGCGGCACGCGGAAGACTCACGCCGCGCAGAAGTAACGGGCTTGCGTGACCGCTACACCGCCATCGCCGCCCAGATCGCCGACAACAACTCCGCTGCCATCCGGCAAGCGGGCGTCTACGCGCTGACCGCGCTCGCCGACGACTGGCATGCCTTCGGCGAAGACGACGAACGACAGGTCTGCATCAACCTGCTCCAGTGGTACCTGCGCGTTCCTTTTCCGGAGGGTGAAGATCCGGAGAAGCCGGATCTGTCGGAGCGGGAGATCCGTCAGACCATCGTCGTGATCCTGGCTGAACGCCGTCGTCGGCCTGTCGAGCATTCGAAATCTTGGGCTGCCACCGCCATCAGCATGAATCAGGCATCACTACCGAACTGCGTCCTTCAAGGTAACGACCTGTCTGATCTGAGTTTTTCCAAAGCAGACTTGACCAGCGCGAACCTGAACGGAGCGGACCTGACCAGCGCGAACCTGAACGGAGCGGGCCTGAGCGGCGCGTATTTGATCGATGCGAACCTGAACGGCGCGAAGCTGCACGGCGCGAAGCTGAGCGGCGCGTACCTGATCGAGGCGGACCTGAACGGCGCGGACCTGTATGGCGCGAAGCTGAGCGGCGCGAGCCTGATAGGTGCGAACCTGAACCGTGCGAACCTGAACCGTGCGGACCTGAACGGCGCGCGCCTGAACGGCGCGAACCTGCACGGCGCGAAGCTGCACGGCGCGAACCTGAACGGCGCGGACCTGCTCTACGCGGACCTGACCAGCGCGAATTTAGGCGGTACGAGCCTGACCGACACGAGGTTGAACAGTGCGAACCTGATCGACGCGGACCTGACCCGCGCGAACCTGAACGGCGCGAACCTAAACGGCGCGAACCTAAACGGCGCGGACCTGACCGGTGCGGACCTGACCAGCGCGAACCTAAACGGCGCGAAGCTGAACCGTGCGAACCTGACCGACGTGAATCTGACCGAAATAACTACCGATGAAGGTACGCAGTGGCCGGAGGGGTTTACTGCACCACAGCCTAATCCTGACCGCCGATAACGGCGGACGAAGGAACAGATTTCGCAGGGAGATCCCGCGCAGTGGAGACGAGCCAGGAACCAGGTGGCGTGTTAGCCGGTAATGGTGTCGCTCACCCACCTTCATCGTCGACCCCGATGCAAACCCCGGCGGCCGCCTGCCCACCGCCAGATGCGGCCGCCTCCGCGCCGCATATGCCGAGGCAATCAGTCGATGTCGTCAGTTACGAGGACGAAGACGAGGACGAGTATTACCGCAATTTCAGCATCACCCAACAAGACGACTATCGGCCCCGATCGAACCGCCCACACAACCGGTAAAAGAGAGCTGGTCCGCGGCGATTGAGCCGAAGGCAGGCGCCCCCCACCCTCGGATGGCTCCGACGCAGCATCTCAGCCAACGAACGTCCGCACATGCCGTGGGACACGAAGTCACACGATGCGAGTAAGACCGAGCAGTGCCCGACACCGGCGCGGGCGCGAGCCCGTACAGATACGGTGCCACCTCGACATCCTCGCTACCAGAGTTCGCAGTAATCGGCTCGATCCGCCGGTCGGCCGCTACCTGCTTGTTCACCACCCCGGCCTCCGTGTACGCCAGTACGATCCGCACGCAACGCCCCTATTCGGAATCGTCAAAACCTTCCGTCCAGTAGTCCTTATCTATTTCGAAGCGATGGATAACGAACCGGTCGGGAAGGTCACGGAAGCCTGGCAGCACGCGTAGCCGCTCAATCGCCGCCTCCGCCTCCGCTTCGGAGGTGTACAGCCCGATTTCCTTTACTTCGTCCTCACCCTCATTCAATTCATACTCATGGTTAACGAGGAAAACACACTCCACAAAGCGCCTCCTTAACTGTCGACATCAATCATGCGGTCGCGAATCCGCGAGTCCAGTGATCTCTATTCAGCGAGTGTCTCACGATTTGAAAATCGCCTGGTCGGTGGCTGAATCCTGGCAGCTTCACCATTCGCTCGATCGCCCGTTTCGCATTGGCTTCACTGGAGTAGACGCCGATGATGCGCAGCTTCTCGGCACCGTCTGGTAATTCGTAGTAATGCTGTAATAGATATGGTTCGTTCATTCGATTACCTCCTATCTTTCACCCTTCGGCTTCGGCGGGTCCTGCCACGCTCGATCGCCGTACTTCTTGATCTTGCTGTACTCGCTGCGCGGTCCTGTATCCTCCGGTTTCAGGTCCCAGTTCCCCTCACCGTATTCCTCGTCCATCAGTCTACGCGCGTAGTCTTTTCCGCTCTCCCCTTCGCGAGGCGGTTTGCCTTTCGCGAAATTCGGCACGTTCGTTGCCCGCTCCTTATCAGATCCGGGTTTGGGGACTTTTGAGCGAGGAGTGTCGCTTGGTTTGTTCTGGCTGAACCATTTGCCCATCAGCTCTTTGAGTCGATCGAGGCCGACGCCGGCGGCGCGAGCGGCGTCTTCGATCATTTTCTGGAACTGATCGGGGTATAAAAGGGCCCAGACGGCCCCGACCGCGAGGACGACGCCCAGGATGATCGCCCACAACGGCAGCGACGCGATCGCCGCTATGGCACCGGCGACGAACGGGATCGCGAGCACGAAGAACGCCACCATCGTGTTCGGCCCGGACTTTTCCGGGTCCTCGTCTGGATTGTTGTCGCCCGGAGGCTGATCCGAGCTGTCGTCGCCGGAGCCTGGCGTCGCTGCTGCACCGGTTTCATCGCTAGAGGGCGGGCTGCCGCCGGAGGTGCCGCCGTTCCCGTAGCCACCACCGCCGTTGCCGGTGGCGGGTGGGTCCTCGACATGCGGTTGGGCGGGTCGCAGCGATTCCGCGTCCGGTGGGGGCGTGTGTGGTTGAGCGGGCTTGTTCTCCTGTTGCGGTGGTTGTTTGGGTGTGGCCATCGCCGCTGGTACCCGCCCGGGGCGAGTGCTGCCCGCTGGCGCGGAGTCAGTACGTGAAGAGATGTCTGCGGTGCCGCCGAGCTTGCCCCGCGATCGTGTGGTAGATACACCGCCAGCCAAGAACGCGGTGACACCGACGAGCAGAATCGCTGGCATCCGTCGATCCGCATCAGCAGACACGAGTTCCGGCCCACCGCCGTGAGGCTGGCCTGTCGGAGCCACGACGACATTGGTGGAGGAGTCCCCGCCGGGTTGCGCGGGGTCCTCGGGCGTGGCCGGTGTCGACGGTGGCGCAACCGAACCGCGCAGCAGGCGTTGTTTCAGATCAGCGAACTCCTGATCCGACAGCACCCCCCGCTCATGCAGTCGCGCCGCCCGTTCCAACTGGGACACGATATCCGCGCCGAGCGGTGCGGGCGCTTCAGGCACGGGGGCCGGTAGCGTTCCCGGCTGCGCCGGGGCGGGTGGGGCTGGCGGCGGGTTGCCGGGTAGGACGGGTTCGGGTGCGCCGGGGACCGGGATGATGGGGGTCCCGTTGTAGGGGCCGGGTGCGGGCGGGACATAGGCGCCGCCGTTGGGTCCACCGCCAGTGCCAGGCTGATCCGGGAACGCGGGGACCACGGGTGTAGGTACCGGTGCGGTGCTCGGCACTCCGGGCTGGGGTTGCGGTGGGGGCGGAGGTGGGCACGACACCATCGGGGAGGGGATACAGATCGGTTGTGCTGCAACAGGACTGGCCAACAAGGCGGCGACACTACCAGCGAGGACCGCGGCCGCCATCACGTACCCGGTTACTCGCCGCCTCATTGACGACACCGTGGCCGAGGTCCTCACCGGCCTGATCCGGGCCCGGCCTCACCGGTACGGATCCGTGCGATCAGTGCGTCGGCGCCTTGCCAGAACAGTCGGCCCGCGATCGACATGACCACGAAATAGCCTAAATACACCCAGATCGCACCGTAGTGATCGGCCCATCCGGGTATCCGGTTCAACAGTGCAAACGCGGCGATCAGCACGCCCAGTCCAACCACCAACGCGGCCACTGGACGAATCAGTCCTTCACTGGAATCCGCTGCCGGTGACTCCGCGGGGTTGCCTGCCGCTGTCGATGCTTTTGTAGTCACTGCCCATGCTCCCTTCGCCTGCTTCTACAGCCGTGGTCGAACTAGGGGGAATGCGGGAGAGCTGTTGACGCGACAGCATCTTCAAGATCGGTACCGTCGGGATGCTACTCCGCTAGCTCACTGCCTTGACCTGCATCAATGACGACCGTTTGCAACGATCCGGTCACTTGTAGGGAGACCAGTGATGGTGATCAGAACGACTGGGGTTCCCCGTAGACGGTGACCGAGTCGTCGCGGGTGGCGGTCGACACGGTGAACGAGGCGATGGTGCGCATCGCGACCTGCCCGATACAAGCATCCACATGTAACGCCACCCCTTTCAACGCCAAGTCCCCCGTCGCGGCGGCGATCGGCTTGGAACCCAGGGTCACGGTGGTGATCGAACCCGGCCGCAGCGTCACCGCGACATTGCCGCCGAGTCCTGCGTTGGCACCACCGTTGAGACCGGCTGTGCCCGCAGGGGACTGCGACAGCGTCCCGTTGCCGGAGGCTCCGAGGTTGGCGCCGAGGTTGGCGTTCAGCCCCAAGGTCAGCCCGGGTGAAACATCGGTATTGCAGCCGATCATCACCCCCGCCGCGATCACTCCCGCCCGCACCGGGGTGCTGCCTTGTCCACCGATCGTCGCACTGGCCGTGACCGACAAGAACGCCTCCCGAGAGAACGCCGCAGCGTTCAACGGCGGAACCGGATCCAAAGTCTCCTCGGTCTTGGCTACCGAAATCTCCCAGCCCTCCGGGGATTGCATCGTCTGAGCCTTATCGACGCCCGGTTCCGCGAACCCGACACCAGCAACAGGCACACCCAGCAGCAACACCAACGACACCGGGCACACCGCCCTGACGAACCAGCCGAGCCTACCTTCGGACACGAGCATGCAGGTCAAACCTCCACAATCGGCGAATCCTCAACGACACGACAAAAGTCCGGCAAACACTAGCCGCCGACCAAACCCGAACAAGTCATTCCAGGCGGAACACACCGGCCCTCTGCGATCGAAGTCTGGCCGGAACGGAGACAAGACCTTTCACGTACAGGGCTTCCGACCAACCGTCCGCCATGGACTGTGTCAGCCAGACTGGCCGTGCTGGCCAACGGTGTATTCGTAGCCACAACCGACCGGGATTGATGCCACATCGTGTTCTCAGTTCCGCATACCCGGGGATGGTGAACATCTCGGAAATGCATCCGCTATGCCGCATATCGTGTGGAACTTGCTCGTGCCTTGGCTATTCGAGGACACCGAGAGGAAGCTGACAGCCGAGTGCGGCGGCGAGGAGCCGGTAGTGGGTGGGCGCCCAGCTGGTGCGGCAGGCTTGGCAGGTGCAGCCCGCTGCGGTGATCTGGAGGGCAGCTTGGCGGACGAGTTCGCCGGAGGCGTCGGGGCGGTGGACGGTGCGGACTGCGCAGGCCGGGCATGCTGCGACCAGTTCCCACCGGCGAACCGGCTCGAGCAGCGCCTTCCCGGCTCCGGCCCAGTGCATCAGCAGTGAGGTCCACGCGTGTATGTGCTCGAGGTCCTCGGGTGCCCACTCGGTCGCGGCGAGCTGGTTGAGGCGGCGCACGGTCTCGGATTGGCCGTTGTCGGGGCCGGCGTCGGGACACCAGGCGGTGACCGTGGTGTCGATATCGGTGAGCCAGTCCAGGCCTTCGACCCAGGCCGGGGGCAGGCTGCGTGGCCGCAAGGTTCCGCCGTCGCCTTGGCGTGCGGCCAGTTCGGCGCGGATCTCGTCGTAGACCGATTCGCCGTAGCCGCTGCGAGTTTCGCCGTCGCTGTCGGTGTGACTACGCAGCCGGTGCCCGATGAGGGCGTGGACCGCGTCCTCGAGCTCGGTGGATACGACGATTCGTGGAATAGTGCGGGTCATGGGCGTGAATCCGGTTGTGTCACAGCGACGATCACCATATATCTACCCTAGCGTGCATCAGTAGATATGGCAGCAGTGCGTTTCTGGTGAGTCGATCGCGGTCAGCTGGCGCGGTTGAATTGTCTTGCAGCGGCTATCAATTGGTGAAACTGCTGTTGGTAGGCGTGGCCGACCAGCCCGCAGAGCATATTGACGGCTTGTTGTTCGTCGCAGTGGAAAAACAGTGTCCGCGCTTGGTTGTAGGACAGGCCCAGCAGCTCTTGGGCGAGCATGGGGACTGAGCGGCGTTTGCCGACGGTAGATGACGATTTCGTGGCATTGGGTCCATTCGGCTCCGGCGAGGGTGACAGTCCATCCGGCGACGCTGTGGGCGGTGCCTTCGGGGCGCGCGTCGGCCCAGACTCGATGATCGTGCAGGTGTGGTTTCGCACTCAGGGTGCGAAGAACTGTGTTGGCGAGCGGCAGATTCAGGACGATAGGCACCGGAACCTCCGGGCTGGCAACATGAGTATCCCCCAACCGGCCGAGTTAGCCTCGGCCCTGGAATCAGCGACTCGTCAGTGGTCGGCCCGGCCCGGCGTGACAAATCAAGCTGATGACAACGGTTCTCACGAGGGGGGCTGGCCAGGGTCGAGGGGGCCTAACCCCGAACAGACGATCTTAAACGTGTCATCCATCATAGAGGAACCCCCGCACCGCTATTCGCTTGCCGTGGTGTGCACCATGCTGACCAAGATGGCCGCTGCATCCGAATCTTGGGTCAGCAGCACACGTTTGGCTTCGATTCGGACTCGTGCCCAGCCGCCGTGGATGTCTCGCAGCCGTAGCGTCACGTTGGCGGGTCCGTCCCTTGTCGCGCGCGCCGCCTTGCGCGCGGCGGGGAGGTCGTCAGGGTGCAGTGCGGGATCACGGTCGGGATCGCCGGTGAGTTCCCAAGCGATACCGGGCATTTCAGCGCCGAGCCACCGGTGGGCGATGAGTGTTTTGAGATCGACCAGGGCGTGATAGACGCCGGGCACGGAGAGCTCGGCGGCCATCAATGCTTGGGAGAAGCTCTGCGGTGGCGGTGAGGCGGGCTCGTCGCGGCCCGGGCTGATGTCGATCACCAGACCCTGTAGGAACCGCCGACCATCGACTCTCGCTCCGCGGGCACAGAAGTGGAGGTCGCGAGCTACACCGTCGTGACGAATGATGGGCCAGGTGTTCTGGTAGAGCGTGGTGTCGTCGGCTTGCATGGCCAGCGCGAAGGCAGCACCTTCGTCCTCGGCGAAGTTCAGGTATTGAAACGCAGTCATCCGAGAGATCTCGGCGCGTCGGCGATTATCCGGAACCTGGTACATGTCGTGAGTTTCATCAGTGTAGAAGGCGGTCATCGTTTCGAGATTCAAATCGCACGCCGCCGACCGCGGAGGTGCTGGAACCTCGATCCCGGTGCGTCCGACCCAGATTCGGATGCCATATATGTGGCCGGTGGTGTTCGTGATCGGCTCGGCGATGAGATGCTCGCCGCGTGCGGTGGAGGTCTCTTCCCAGCGATGCCCGCTGCGGCGGACCTGGTTGGTCAGACGCCGAGTGGCTTTGAGCGTCTCGTTGCGCAGGACCTTCTGGAGTGGTTGCAGGCGTACGGATTTGCGCCCGATGGCCATGACGTTCGGATCTTTACGGATGCATTCGATCAGTAGCCATTCCCCCAGCATCTGTCCCAGAATAGTGGAAACGGCGGGCTTCACAGTAGGTGGTATTACCTACGTCAAGCCCGCCGTTCCATGGGCGAGGGCCTCAGTCGGCTATCGCGATGACCCTTTGGCCGGTGATCTGCTGGACGAACAGGTCCGGGTCGACACGTCCGTCCGCGTGGTAGCGGGCTCGCAAGTTCGGGTCGACTTCGACGATGACACCGTGCTCGTCGATGGCTGCTTGGTAGTGACTGGCGTCCTCCCTGGCGAGGACGCCGTGCCAGTGCCCGTCAACGGAGAAACGGTTGCCGACCTCGGGTTGTGTGGTTCCTGGTGGGTGGTAGCGGAAGATCGCGGTCTCGAACTCTGGTCCGTCGGCGGCGATGGTTCGCTTGATGTGGGAGACGAACACATAGAGCGTGTCCCGCCACGGCCGCGAGAGCCGGTAGGTCCAGATCCGGCCGCGGTAGTGGTCGGCGTTGCCGTGGAACGGGATGCGGTAGGCGCAGCCGTCCGGCGGCACCGGGCCGGGCGGCGGCTCGGCCTGAACCTTGGTCGTGTCGGTTTCGATCAGCTCGATGATGTTGATCTGAATCGGGATCGGGATCCGTCCTCGCATCGCCAGAACACGTTGGAGGAGCGGCTGTACCGGGCCGTGGAACTGGGATCCAGGACAGAACACGGGACTGTCGTCTGCGGCGTAGTCGTAGGCATTGAGGGCTGCCTCGCAGTCCTCGCAGCCGCAGTACCGCAGCCGCAGCACCAACAGTCCCATACGGACCGGCAAGGAGTGCCATTCCTGGGGGCAGTGCAGGCAGTACTCGACGGTGCCACTGTCGGGTTCGCGGGCTAGTTGTTCATCGACCAGGGCGTCGATGGCATCGACAAGGAGGCGATCAGGGGTCGGATTATGGTGCGGCATCAGTAAATTCCGAGTTTGTCTAGTCGGTCCTCGACGGCATTTGCGGCCTCGTCGGGGTCGGGGCGCAGCGCTTCGAGACGGCGGACGGTGCCCTCGATGTCGCGGTAGATGACTCTGGCGCGCCACCGTTCGGGCTCGTTCCCGCGCGCGGGAAAGTAGGTGATCTCGATGGCCGTGCAGGTGCCTGGCTCGATCGGTGGTCTCATCGGCTACTCCCGATGACACCTTTGATGCGCAGGTCCGCGAGGGTCATCGCCCACTGCCAGGGATGGCCCTTGTTCTCTTGGGATTGAACGACGTTGAGCCACAACAGGTCTTGACCCCAGATGTCGAAACGCACGAAATGCATGACGGTGCTTGCCGCGCTCAGGGCGAAGGCATCGTGCTCGGCCAGGGCGTCGGGGTCGGCCCCCAGTTCGAGCAACGCGCGCCCGATCAGCCGTGAGCCCTGCCAGCCGCCGTCGGCGTCACGCACGAAGTAGCGATTGCCATGGGGATGACGGTGGGCGGTGGGTATGACGGCGTCCGGGGTGGTCATGACGAGTTCGCGGACCTTGCAGACCAGCGCGGTCGCGGTGATCGTGGTGTTCACAGCCGCCCCCTGGCGATGCGGTCGATGATCTCGGTGAGGTCATCGAGGGTGTTGGCGGAGTGGAACAACTCGGATGCTTGAGGTTCGGAGAGCCCGAGTCGCCGCGTGGCATATTCGGCGGCACGGATCTGCTTGCCGGTGGCCAGGTCTCGTGCGGTGGTCAGATCGGCGTCCAGGAGCACCGGAGGCAGGGTCGTGTTATCGGTGAGACCAGTGGTGCGCAGAGTCATCGTGTCGTAGGCCCAGCCCACCTCGGGATCGAGTTCGACGACCCAGCCCGCGACGCACATCGCGATCGGGCACAGCGGGGCGCCGGTGTCGGCGCGGACGATGGTGGAGATGTCGACCATCCGAAAGAACTGCTGATCCCATGTCAGGCCAGGGTGGCGGCGTTGATCGGGCAGCAAGGCGATAGTCTGGATCACCTTGCGCGCGAACCGAATATCGGGTGTGGCGCGACGAATCATGACGAAACACCGCGTCCGGCAGTATATTCGGCACCAACGAGGCGTCCCGCTGCCAAAAGATGCAAGGACAACGCCGGTAGCCAGGTGGCGTGGCAGCACGGGCAATAGCCCGTGGCGACGGTCTTGCCGCCGATGAAAGTCAGGCCGGGGTCCAGGGTCAGCGGCGAGCATGCCGGGCAACGCATACCAGCCAGGTCCTCGAGGCCCGGTCTAGGCGGTGATGCGGGCCTTGACCTGGGTTCTTCGGCCCCCTCGTGCTCGAGCGGGCAGTGCAATTCCATGACGATTGTCATCGTTTCTCCCGTAGATGCGGTATTCAATTCGCAGGGCATCGGTGGTGCTAGCCACATGAAATCCCCTGCACCCCATTGTATTTCACTCACTATTCGTACTCAATACCTTAATTCGGTTGCAGTGCAATTAATTTCAATGACGGTCGTCTATTGGAATATGCCTCGGCTGCCGCACAGCCGGAAGTAGTTGTCGCCGGGTGTCCAGGGCAGCCCGTGGGTGGAGTGGTAGAGATCGTGCGGGAACAGTCGCTCGTCGCGGGCGTAGCGCCACTGGCGCAGATTGACCACGCTGGGGTGTTCTTCTTCCTCGTGCCCGCGGGCCGGGACCAGGCCGTAGCCGAACTCAGGCCAGCGCAGCAGCAGCGAGGATCCGATCGGGCGCACCGAGCGTGAACGGCCGTCGGCTGCGTGGGGGATGTGGCCCTCCAGAATCAAGGTGAACCGGTACTTCACGCGGAGCCGATCAAGGATGCGCACCAGCTCCCGTGCGCCTTCGGCGACCTCGGTGTCGAGCCCGTTGAGTCGATACAGCGGGCCGGCGACCACGAGCGCGGGCTGGTGCGCGGCGATAGCGGCCTCGATGCGGCGCAACTCGCGCGGGTCTTCCAGGCGCACGCCGTCCGGGCGGGCTTCGATGCGTAGTTCGTCGTGCCAGTCCGGGCGCGGGTGGTTCTGTTGCGCGCACACCGCGTCGATACGTGAGACCAGATCACGGTAGCGGCGGCGCAGCTGGCCGGGCAGGTTCTCCGCGTCGAGGACCAACACCCTGTGCGAGCTGGCACGCGGGGCTCCGGCGCCGATGATCGGCGCGGCCAGGAACGGGTGCAGGCCCGCGGTGACCGCGCAGGCGATCTGGGCCAGCAGCATCGACTTCCCCAGACCTTCGATGCCGGTGAGGATCATCCGGTCGCCGTACTCGAACAGCTGCGGGATCAACCAGTCGTAGGAGTCGCTCCCGGCCAGCAGTTCCGCCACCGAAGGCGGTAGCGCCGCCTCACCGGGTGAGGCCGGGTCGGTGAAATCCAAGTCGAGGGCCTCGCGCGCGCGGGCGACGACCTGACCAGTTAACGACAGCTCGCCATTGCGGTGCAGGACATGCAGTTTCTGGATCATCCGGGTCGCTTCGGCGACAGCGGTGCGCGCATGCCACAGCGTGATGATGCGATCAGCGAAATACGGGACCGATCCGGGTACGCCCCTGCCGAGCAGCTCCAACGTGATCAGGCGTAGGCGTCCGGTGTCGGCTCCGAGTTCGCCTCTGGCGCTGGCCTTTTCCAGGACCACGACCGGGTCCGCGGGTTGTCCGGCGCGCACGAGCTCGACCAGGATGGCGTGCAGCAGCTGGTGGGCGGGCCGGTAGAACGCCTCGGTCGGGACATCGGCGACCATGGCCGCTACCTCGGCGTTGTCTTCGGTGTAGAGCGCCGCGCCGAGGATCTGTTGCTCGGCTTCGATGTCGCACATCTCCGGGTACTCGAAATCTGGGTTGTTCATGCGGTCGCCTTGGTGAGACGCTCACGCAGTTTCGAGGCCGCCCACATCCCGGTCTCCCGCATCGCGCTCACTTCGGCGCGCAGCCGGTCTTGATGGACACCGGTATCGAGCAGGGCTTCCAGTTCGGCGCGCAGTGCCTCGCGGGCCGGTCCCGGAGGGTTACCGCCCTGGCTGGCGATGGCGTCGATGTGATCGCGCGCCAGCCGGTAGGCCATCGCCCGCCGCTCACCCGCAGTCACCGGGTCCGGGGTGGGCAACGCGAGGTGCGCGGCCGCCATGCGGCGGGCGTAGCCGTGGTCGCCGTGTGGATCGAAAAGCCGGTCGACGGCCGGGTTTTCGACGACGTCGGCGGTGGCGAGGTACTCGGCGCGGGTATCGATGACCGCCTCGGCGCGGTCGAGTTCGGCTTGGGCTCGGGCGTGGCGGATCGCGCCGGCATCAGGGTCGGCCAGCACGGCGACGGCATCGGGGGCCAGGCGAGCCAAGACGCGGCGGCGCAGCGCCGGGGTCGCCGGGATTTCCGGTGCGGCGGCGTTGAGCCGGTCGGCGACCTCGTCGCCGCCATGGCGAGGACGCGGTGCGGGGCGTGGTGGCGGGAGAGGTTTTTCCTCCCGCGCGTCACCCTCGTAAGGGGGGAAACCTACTGGAGTAGAGATATTTATGACTTGTGAATTGTGAGACGCGCCCGCGTTGGTAGCCGGAGCTCTGGCCGCAACGCTAGCGGTTTCGCTAGCCGTGTCTCGTCGGTTCGCGGCTTTGGCGAGCCCTCCTTTTCTACCTGCTGACCTGGCCTGTTCGGTCCTTGCGGTGGGGTCGAGGTAGTGGGTTTGGTGGCGTCGAAAGTCGTGCATGGTGAAAAAACCGTGACCGCATGGTGTGTCCGGTGTGCATGCACCGTGCTGGCACGGTGCCGTTGTGGTGCATGTGTGGTGCTGCCATGATCCGGCCGTGGTGAGCGCGTCACGGATGCGTGGTGGCGCGATCCTGCGTGCCTGACCGAGGGCGATGACACCGTTGGTGCGGTTGCGGGCGCAGTAGATCCACAGCTCGATCAGCTTGAGCTTCGTCACCGGCGTGAGCGGACCGGTTTTGCGGTTCTCGAGGAAGTCGAGGCTGAGTTTGAGGTAGCCGCGGGTGTCCTTCACACGACGGCCAGAGGCAGGGCCGTGCACGGTTTGGTGGCGGTGGTAGTCGTGCATCGTGAAGTAGTCGCGCCCGCACGGCGCCGACGGCGTGCACGCCCCGTGCTGACACGGTGTCGCCGTGGCGCATTCGTGGTGATGCCAGCAGCGCGCGAGGGTGAAGACCTCACGGATGCGGCCGGGTATCGCGCGGCGGGCCTGGGCTGCGGCGATAACGCCGTCGGTGCGGTTGCGCGCGCAGTAGAGCCACAGCTCGATGAGTTTGAGCTTGGCCACCGGTGACAGCGGGCCGGTTTTGGGGTTCTCGAGGAAGTCCAGGGCGAGTTTGATGTATCCGCGACTGTCTCGGGGGCCTTCGCGGGCTTCAACAGGCATGCGTGTACTCCGAAAGTCATTGCGCACCAAACTGGCTCGACGTCACCAGGAGTGACGTGGAGCCGTTCGGCGTGCCACGGGCACGAGAGGGTGTGAGGTTCAGGTCAGTGGCTCGACCTCGCGGGACTCGTGCTGGCCGTCATGCCAGCGGCGTTCGGTCACTCGCGCGCTGCCGCTGCCGCTTTCCACGACGTAGCGGCACTGCCACAGCACGCGGGTGAGATAGCCGTCCTGGTCGATGATTTCGTCGATGACCACCCAGTCCTGGCCGTCACCGAACGGATCGACTGTCCTCACGGCGTGGTATCGACGGGGGTGTAGACCGGTGCGCGCCTGGGGCGTTGAGCCCGTGACTGCGAGGAGCGGATGCGGCTACGTTTGAGCGCGATCTGCACCAGCATCAACGCGATCCCACCGTCGAGGGTGTGGAGCTGTTCGAGGGTGAAAGGCTCACCAGCAGCGATGAATTCATCGAGCCGATCGGCTATCCGCTGCTCGGCCTTGGACAGGACCAGGCAGTCGTAGCGCAAGATGCGGGTACGCAAGGTGGCTACGGTCAGCCCGAGGCGCGCCGCGATCGCTTCATGGGTCATGTTCGCTTCGCGCAGGAACCGATACTCGGCGACGAAGATCCGCTGGGCGTCCTCCTTCGACGTCGTGATCGCGTCGAGGGAAGGACGCCTGCGCCCGCTCACGCCGACCTCAGTTCGACCAGCTCAGCCAGGTAGGCCCAGTAGTCGCATTCGACCCACCGCAGCGGACCGGAGTCGCCGTTGAGCCGAAACCCTTTGTCCGCCAGCAGGTGTGGCTTCGTCTGGGATCTCCACTGCCGCACCAGCTGTTCGGTGACACGGAGCCTGTCTGCTATCTCGACGATCTCGATCAACCCGTGCATGCAGGCCGGTGCCTCGCATTTCGGTCTTGCCATCTGTTCTCACCCCCTCCCCTCTGCGTAGTCATCGCCCTCTTCGGCCGCCGCAGCAGCGCGTTGCGCGGCCTGCTGCTGCTCGACGGCCTCCATGGCCGCCTTGATCGCCACGATCAGCTCCCGCAGCGTCGTCGGGGTGCCTTCGTGATCGACAGTGGGTGCGCCGAGCATCCGATAGGACTCGACCTCGAGGTAGATCTCACGCAACTGCGTCATCTCTTCGACATCGAGAATCCGCTGCCGGAACTCCGAAACCGTCGGCACGGCTTGCCCGGCGTCGAGCCAGTCGGCGATCTGGGTCGCGAGTTCGGCGCCGGGCTGGGCGATGACCTGATTGGCCAGAAACGGCAGCCGGGTCTTGGAGATGTGCAGGTTGTTGCGCAGATCCAGATCAGCGACGATGTCGAACTCGTACTCCAGCCCGTCGCGCTGCACTGGTTTCGTGCCGACCTTGCGCGGGACGGCTTTGCCTTTGGAATCCTCTTCGACGAGGTATTCGGTCTTGGTTCGCAGGGTCACGATCAGATGCCCTGGATAAGTGAGCATCGCTTCGATCATCTTGCGTTCGTCGGGGGTGACTTCCTTCCAGCCCGAGAAGCTGTTGGTGCCGGTCTTGCGGCGGTCGACCTGTTCGAGCATCCCGTCGGGACCGAACCAGTAGTGCGACCAGGAATCGATAATGAAGGGGCTGAAGCCTTTTCCGGCCGCGGCACCGAGGATCTCGACCAATCCCAGCGGTGAGAACCGCTCGGGTTCAAAGGTTTCCCACTGCCAGCCATTGAGCCCCTGGTACATGCTGGCGCGGCCGTGTTCGGTGTCGACCATCCCGATCATCGTCTTCTCGCGCTGTGCCCATTCCCAGGCCATCGCCAGCGCGGTGTAGGTCTTGCCTGACCCCGACGGGCCGGCCAAGGCCAGCCGTGCCGGGGTCTTGCGCCGCACGGCGGGTTTGAACTCGATCGCCATCACGACCACCTGCTCAGCGGCAACGCGGTGCGCCCGTCTGTCGGCTTCGCGGCAGTCGGGTTAAACTGATATCGCATAACTACTCCCGTAGATGTGCGCCGACCCGGCGGAGTGCTAGCCCGCCGGGTCAACTATTTCTCTCCCGTAGATCTGTTGAGCATTTGCTCAGTCCATGCCTCCGTCCTTCTCGTCGGGGAACAGCTCGTGAGTGGGGATCTCCAGCGCCGCAGCGATTTTCGCTGCCAGCTCCGGGCTGCATGACCTTCGTGCTCCAGAGCGCAGCAGACCGATGATGCTCTTGCCGCATCCGGCCCGGTCGGCCAGTTGGCGCACCGACCAGCCCTTGGTGGTCATCGCATCCCGCAACGCCGTCTGACTTCTCAAACGCGTGCCGTTCACCATCAAAGTTCCCTCCCTCTGCACTCCTTCCCCCTGCCACAGACACTAACAACTGAAGGCATCAGTGTCTACTGACATGAACTTCGGTATAGACCATCGCAGCAGCTAGAAGCGACAGATAGCAGATATGTTCCGCATAGGTTCAAGACATTCGATATCGTGTATAGAGTTGGTGTGGACACATGCCTTACCCTTGTGGACATGGCAAGAACCCGCCCGATACCCGAACCGTGGGCCTCCGCGATGGCCGCGGTCGGTATCAAGAGCCGCAACCAGCTCGCCGACGAAGCGGGCGTGCACGCCACCACCGTCACTCGCCTGATCGACAACCCCGAACATCCAGCCGCCCTGGATACCATCCGCGCCATCGCGACCGCACTCAAGCTCGACACCCGCGACGTCGCACACTGGTCCGGCATCGCGCTGGAACTCGACGAGCCCTACAACCCACCGCCAGAAGCCGCGATCCTGGACCGCGACCAGCGCAGACTCGTCTCTGACCTCATTCGCGCCCTGGCCGCGAACAATCGACACCCCCGGCCTCCGTTGAAGATTCAGACTACCGGCGTCGTTGTACTTTCCAACGACTAGCCAAACAACCTGGAATTATTAGCTATTCGGTGATTCAATCGCACTGAATCACCGAATAGTGTTGTGGTCCCGTAGAATTGAATAGCACAACACCGGCTAGCACCGGTCGAATCATCTACGGGAGCACAAATGCAGAATGTCCATGACGCTGCGCGCGTCATAAATAGGACTTGCCATGCCTAGGTCCAGAACAAAGCCTGGCACTCACGGCAAAATCACCCGGAAGAAACTGAGCGTGGACGGGGTGAAACCGGAGAAATGGGAAGCGAATACGTACTACCGCGACCTCGACGGACGTCGTCGGCAGGTGACAGCCACCGGGCCATCAGGACCGAAAGCTGAATCCGCCCTTAAAGACAAGCTCACAAACCGTCATAGAACCAGCCAACCGACAGGTGAACTAGCTCCGGAATCCACTATCGAAGCTTTGGCGAAGATGTGGCTTGCCAAGATAAAGAGCTCTAAACGATGGTCGACCTATCGGCGCTACCGCAGCGTCACGTTGGGCCACATAGTGAAAAAGCTCGGCGGCCTGACCATAACCGAGTTGGCAGCAGCCAAGATGGAGGCGTTTTTCGACCGCCTCAAAACCGACGTCGGAGTGCCGACCGCGCATCTGGCTCGCGTCTGCCTGACCGGAATGTATGACCTCGCCACTCGGCTCGGAGCCCCAATCTTCGGCAACCTCGTCAAACTGACCTCCGCCATCTCTCTCGGTCGCAAGCCAGTAATCTCACTGAAACCGTTGCAGATCAAGATGATTCGCAAACTGCTGCGCTCCGACCGGCGGGCATGCCACAACGCCGTCGCCGACATCGTCGACGTCATGCTCGGCACAGGTGCACGCATCGGCGAAGTCGTCGTGCTCCAGTGGAAACACCTCGACCTCGACGCGAAGATCCCGACCCTGCTGATCGAAGCGACAGCCGCGTGGGGCGACGGCAAGAGCGTCTACGCCCAGCCATACCCCAAGGGTGGACCACAGGCCCGCCGACGACTGAAATTGCCGGACTGGCTCGTCGTCGTGCTGCGAGCTCTGCGGGACGCAGCCGACCACGACCCCGAGGATCTGGTCTTCCCGTCACGGGCGAACACGATCCGTCACCCCAACAACGTCCGCACCCAGATCTACGAAGCTCGCGACCGCGTCGGCCTGGTCGATATCCCGATGAACCCGCACACCTACCGCAAGACCGTGGGCACCAAGATCGGGCAGAAGGACATTGAGAAGGCCGCCTCGCAGCTCGGGCACGCGAGTAGCGTCACCACCAGGCGGCACTACGTCGAGCCCGCTCACGAAGGTCCTGACGCCCGGGAGTATCTGGAGGACTTCGCCGACCTCAGCTGAAAATGAGGAGTAAGTAAGGACCTGGGCCTCTACCAGGCTCGATCCAGAGCGACCCGGAAGGGAGTTGACCGACATAGTGCCTGGTCTGATAGGCTCGCGGACGCGCTAGCGCGCAGGCCGATGTAGTTCAATGGTAGAACTTCTGCTTCCCAAGCAGACAGCGCGGGTTCGATTCCCGTCATCGGCTCTTATCGCGAAAGCCCTGGCCAGGGATCCTGGTGCAGGGCTTTTTCTTGTTTGTAGCACCCGGGGGTGAGTTGGGGTGGCCCGGTGGGGGGATGTGGGCGGGGAATAGGTGGGCCGACGATCTGGGGCATGTTGGTTCGTCGCGCTGTGTTGGTAGTAGGTCTGGCTGTCGGACTCGGGGCGGGGGTGTTGGCCGCGTGTACTGCGGAGGCGAAGCCGAGCGCCTCGTTGACTTGGCAGCCTTGTTCGGAGAATGCCGAGTTCGACTGTGGCACAGTCACTGTGCCGATCGACTGGGCAAAGCCGGACGGGGAGCGGATCGAGGTCGCGGTGGTGCGGGATCGGGCTGACGAGCCGTCGAAGAAGGTGGGGACTTTGGTTTCGCTGCCCGGCGGGCCGGGGTCGTCAGGGGTGGACGAAATCATCAAGGGCGGAAAGTTTTCCGCGGAGCTGCGGGCGCGGTTCGATATCGTCAGCCTTGATCCGCGTGGGGTGAAGCGGAGTCATCCGGTGCGGTGTGATGCGGGGCTGGCTGCGTATCGGCCGAACCTGGTGCCGGAGCTGGGTGGGCGGATCGATGAAGTGCAGTCGTATGCAAGGGATCTCGCGGCGAGCTGCCGGCAGTACACCGGGGCGCTGATGGATCATCTCGATGCGGCGAGCGTCGCACGGGATGTCGAGGCGGTGCGGGTGGCGCTCGGGGTGGATCAAATCAGTACCTACAGCAGGTCTTACGGGACGATGCCCGCGCAGGCGTACGCGGAGCTGTTCCCGAAACACCTGCGGGCCATGCTGTTGGACAGCGTGGACGATCACAGCCTGGACGGCCGGGCGTTCCTGGCCAGCGAAGCACGGGCGGGCAAGGACACTTTCGGCGAGTTCGCGGCATGGTGTGCCCGGGATCCACAGTGCGTGTTGCACGGGGTGGAGGTCGACCGGATCTTCGGTGATGTGTATGCCAAGGCTGTGCGCGGCGAGCTGCGCGACCTCACCGACGCGACCAAACAGGTGGGACCGTTCGACCTGAACGCGCAGGTCGTTCAACTGCTCTTTCGTCCCGAATGGGTCCGGCTGGCAACGGATCTGAAAGCATGGGCAGACCAGCCCGCAGGTAGCCCGCTGCCGCCTGCGACGCCTCAGCAGCTGGGCAAACCAGCGCCGATGCCGGAGATCATTGTCTGCTCCGACTGGCGTTTCGACATCGCGGGCCAGGATCAGTGGACACAACTGTGGCGCGAACAGAACGCCAACTCCGCACCGCTGCGCGCCCACTTCGCTTGGGGCGCAGGCTCGCTGTGCTCCGGCTGGCCGATCGCGCCGCCCAACCCGGCGCACCGCCCGCAGATCACGGACGGCCCACCGGTTCTCATCATCAACTCACTGCACGACCCGGCGACGCCGTACGAGTGGGCGCTGGGCGTCGCGAAGAACACGCCACGCGCCACCCTGCTGACCTATGAGGGCTGGGGTCACGGCGTCTATGACCGCTCCCCCTGCACGACCAACGCCGCCGATCAGTACCTCATCAACCTGACCATCCCCCAAAACCGCTGTCCCGCAGCCTGATCAAGGCCGCCGAGCGGGCGCACCAGGTGCCACCCCGATCACTACGGGGAGACAACCAGCCGCCAGAGCGAGGTGACTTCCGCGGCGCGGGCGGCGTGCAGCGGGTCGGTGGCGTCCTTGGCCCGCGGGTGGCGCGGGGTGGTGTCGGTTTTGTCGATGACGCGCAGTCCAGCCGAGCCGATCATCGCGAGCAAGTCGGCACGGGTGCGCAGCCCGAGATGTTCGGCAAGGTCGGACAGGATGAGCCACCCCTCACCACCAGGCTCGAGATGGTCGTCCAGGCCCGCCAGGAAGCCGCGGAGCATGCCGCTGTCCTGGTCGTACACACCGTGCTCGATCGCGGAGGTCGGGCGGGCCGGCAGCCACGGCGGATTACAGACAATGAGATCGGCGCGGCCCTCCGGAAACAGCGCAGGCCCGACGATATCGACGGACGCGGCGAGCCCGAGCCGGTCGATGTTCTCCCGGGCGCAGGCCAGGGCGCGCGGACTGTCGTCGGTGCCGATGACGTGCCCGACCCCGCGCCGGGCCAGCACCGCGGCCAGCACTCCGGTGCCGGTGCCGAGGTCGAAGGCGGTGTGTACGGCGGACGACGCGAGCGGGGTGCGCGCGACCAGGTCGACGTACTCGCCGCGAATCGGGGCGAAGACGCCGTAGTGCGGGTAGATGCTGGCGTCCAGCGCCGGTATCCGCACACCCTTCTCCCGCCACTGGGCGGCACCGAGCACGCCGAGCAGCTCGGTGAGGGCGATGAGCATGGGCTCGTGCGGCGGCCCGTACACGTCGTCACACGCCTTGCGTACGTCGGGCGCGCGGCGCAGCGCGAGCGTGTGGTCGCCCTCCAGCTGGACGAGCAACTTGCCGAGTACCCGCGCGCGATGGTTGCGCGCCCTGCGCTGCAGCCGGAACGACTCGGCCGGACTATCGCCTGGTCCAGGCGTTTTCCGGTCGACGCGGCGGCTCATCGCCTGGAGCAGCTGCCTGCCATTGTGGTAATCGCCGCGCCACAGCAACGCCGTGCCTTCACAGGCCAGGCGATAGGCGGTCTCGGCGGTCATCCGATCGTCGGCCACCACGATCCGGGCCGGGGACGGTGTCGCGCTTTCGGAATGCCAGGGTGCGGATCGGACGGTATCGGCTTCGGTCCAGGTCATCGTGGACATCGGCGGCTCCTCGTTGTCGAGCATGCGGGGACACGGAGTGCACCGCGACGAGGAGTTATTGCGGTTGGGTGTTCCTACCGCGTCGAGGTGCGCGAGGAAACGTCACCGAGAACCATGCCCATTGCCATGACCGACCCTTCCGAATAGATGCAATTGCAGTTTCCCACACCGGCCGAGGACCAGGGCCGATCGGGTCGCCCGCTGCGCACGATCGGTCAGCCTGCGATCTGGCTGCGCACCTTGGCCTCCGCATCCAATCGACGGAATCGACTGCCATGGAAGACAAGTGGATCGACATCGGTACGAGTGGCGATCCGGTGGATCCGCAAAATGACCACCGCATGGTCACCCGCGGGCACGTGCGCCTCGGGCACGCCCTCGATCCAGGCGGACGCGCCGTCGATGAAGATCGCCTCGCCCGTGCCCCGATGCAGCTCGGTGCCCCGGAACCGATCACCGTTGCGGGCGCCGAGCGAACGGGCCGCGTCCTGCTGATCGGTGCCGAGCAGGCTCAGGCCGAGATGACCGGCGGTGGCGAGCTTGGGCCAGGTCGAGGAGGAATTCTGCACGCAGAACGACACCAACGGCGGATCCAGCGAGACCGGCACGAAGGTGCTCACCGCGAGACCCTCTGGGGTGCCGTCGATTTCGGCGCACACCGCGACCACACCGCTGGGGAAATTGGCGAAGGCGCCGCGCAGTCCACTGCCGTCCGCGGGAAACTCGAAGAGCTCATGCATGATTGGTCACCGCGGCGGTATCGGCCAGCGCCTGCACGACGGAGCGCCAGCGGTCGCTGTAGCGATCGATCACGCCGTCCTCCTGGAAGGTGCGGTCCGACAGATACAGACCGGGCAGCGCCGTGGTGGCACCCAGCTCGACGAGCACCGGCTTGAGCAACAGATCGGGTGCCAGCGCGTGCACGGGGCCCGCGCCGAGCATCACCGGAACGCCGAGGACGCCCGCCAGTCCGGTCCCACCGTCGAACTGCTCGAGGAACAACTTCAACAGCCCGGTATAGGTGGCCTTGAAGGTCGGGCTCGCGAAAACGACGAGCTCGGACTCGGATACGGTGCGCACCGCCGCCGCCACGGCCGGATCACCCCAGCCGAGCAGGGCGGCGCCGAAATCGACCAGGTCGATGACGGTGGGCTCCACCTCGGGACGCAGCCCCTTCGCGACCAGCGTGGCCGCCGTCAAGGTGCGGGAGGCGGGCTTCGGATTGCCTACTACGACCGTCACTGTCACTTTTCGTATCCTTTTCAATCACATGCTGTTTCGACCGGTAGACCGGTCAGATCACGCCGTGCAACGGTGGCGCGGTGCCGTGCAACAGCGCACGGCCGAGGTGCTGGTACTTCCATCGAATCGGATCGTGCAGGGTATGTGTGCGCGCGTTGCGCCAGAAGTGATGCAGATTGAGATCGGATGCGGCACTGCGGGTTCCCCCCACTTCGAACAGCGCACTGGACACCTCGTTGGCCGCGCGGTCGGCGAGCACCTTCGCTGCGGCTACCGCCAGCGATGCCCGACCGGCGGCATTGTCTTGTCCGCTATCAACTGTGCCACTCGACGGGAATCTGGCAAGCCCCCCTTCGGGGGGTTCCGAAATACCCTGCTGTCCGGTTCCGGTGGCCGCGTCGACGGCGGCACCCGCCGCGGTGAGGGTCGCCTCGGCCGCGGTCACCGTGACCGACAGTTCGCCGAAACGCTGAATCAACAGCGGGTCATCGATGGCGTTCGCGACACCGGACTCGAACCATGGGCGGCTCGTGGTCCGCACGAATTCCGTTGCGGCGGTGAGCGCACCACGCGCGATCCCGGCATCGATCGCCACATGCAGCAGTTGCGCGAACGCGCCGTAACCGGTGGGCGCCTGCACGGCGGCGGCCCGCCGGATCAGCTGATCTCGCCCGACCAGCACCTCCTCGAACGTGACGGTGCCGCTGCCGGTGGTGCGCTGGCCGACGCCGTTCCAGTCATCGATGATCCGCACGCCGGGCGTATCGGCGGGCAGGTACGCGATGTACTCCCCCGGCTCCAGGCCGCTGCGTCCCTCGGGATCGTCGAGCCTGGTCAGCACGGCGAGCAGATTCGCGAACAGTGAACCGGTGCAATAGAACTTGCGCCCATCGACGCGGAACCGATTCCCGGCGGGTCGCAAAGTGGTGGAAATATCGGCGATGGTCGCACCGCCGCGCTCGGACTGGGCGTTGGCGATCCGCCCACCGTCGAGCACCTGCGCGAAGTAGCGTTGCCGCTGCTCAGCGGTGCCGGCCAAGCGCACCAGATTCACGTACACGAAGTGACTGTGCGGAATCTGCGCGATATTCGGATCGGCGGCCGCGAGGATCCGCACCACCTCCGCCACCGCGCTCGGCGGCAGGCCCGCGCCGCCGTACTCGGCGGGCACGGTGATGGCGAGCAGCCCGCTGGCCGCGAGCCGCTCCACCTCCTGATGCGGCAGTACCCGGCCGCGGTCCCGCGCGGCCGCCCCCTGGGCGAAGTCCGCTGCCAGCTGCGCGGCGACCGAAAAAGCTTGCGCGGCCGACGTTATTCGATCGGCCGCGACCGCAGTCATCAGCCGACCGCCGCGACCGGCCGTCGCGCGGCCTCCAATTCCCGCACCAGCGGAAGCACTTTCGCGCCGAAGTACTCGATCTCCTCCTGAAAGTGCAGGAAGCCGCCGAGAATCAGGTCGACACCGAGCTCACGGTAGGCGACGATGCGCTCGGCCACCTGCTCCGGCGTGCCGATCAGCTTAGTGCGGAAACCGTCGTTGTACTGCACGAGATCCTCGAACGACGAGTCGGCCCACATGCCCGTGCGGTCCTTGGTGGACGCACCGGCCTGCTGCACCGCGTCCCGGAAACCTTCCACCGCAGGCTTGTTCGCCTTCTCGATGATCTCGCGCAGGGTGTCGCGCGCTTCCTTCTCGGTGTCGCGGGCGATGATGAAGCCGTTCAGGCCGAACTTCACCTCCCGGCTATTGGCCCTGGCGATCGCGCGCAGGTCGTCGAGTTGTTCGGTGACGCCGTCGAAATCCTTGCCGTTGGAGAAGTACCAGTCGGCGTAGCGGCCGCCGTTGCGGCGGGCCGCGGTCGAGTTACCGCCTTGGAACAGTTCGGGATTCGGGCGCTCGGGGGTGTTCAGCGGCTTTGGCTTCAGCGTGAAGTCGCGGATCCGGTAGAAGTCGCCGCCGTAGTTCACGTCGTCCTCGGTCCAGATCTTGCGGATCACCTCGAGGAATTCGGCGCTGCGCCGGTACCTTTCGTCGTGCTCCAGCCATGGCTCGCCCAGCGCGGTGAATTCGCCCGCGAACCAACCGGATACGACGTTGATGGCGAAGCGGCCGTTGGACAGGTGGTCGGCGGTGGCGCCGAACTTCGCGAGCACCGCCGGGTGCCAGAGGCCGGGATGAATGGCCGCGATCACCTTCAGGCGTTCGGTCGCGCCGAGCAGCGCAAGGCTGAACGAGGTCGACTCGTGCTGGAACTCGGCCCCGTAGGACGCGGTGTAGCGCACCTGGGACAACGCGTACTCGAAGCCGTTGTTCTCCGCGGTCTGCGCCAGCTTCTTGTTGTACTCGAAATCCCAGCCGGTGCGCTGCTCGATCTCGCTGGTGACCAGTCCCCCGCTGACATTGGGCACCCAGTAGGCGAATTTGATCTCATCGGCGATCTGCTCCGTGGTCATAGCTGTGCTCCATGGGGTCGGGGGTAGCCGTCGATCTCCTCCCACTCCAGCACCGCGATCCGACCGGCACGAGGGTTTGAATCTGTGCGATCGGATCGCGGTGCTGGCGATGTTCGGGTTGTCAGGCGTGGGTGAGGGTGTCCGCGTAGGTGGATCGGGCGAACGTTCCGGCCGGTGCGAAGCGGCCGAGCAGGGCCGCCGCGTCTTCGCCGGTGACGCGGGTGATGAAGTCGTTGGCCGCTTCGACCGAGTCGACCGCGAGGAACGGCTGGGGGTGATGCAGCAGGCCGACGAGCGCGGCGGCGAACTTCGGGTCGACGCTCGCGGCGGCGAAAAGCGTGTTGCCGATCTCGGCCAGCTCTGGATCGCCGAGGAACAGCCGGGTGACCTTGTTGGCGGCGTCACCGCGCACCGCGAGGAAGCCCGCGTACTGCTCGGTGAACCACGCCTCGTCGAACGCGCCGTCGTGCACCGCCGCAGCCGCGACGAGCCGCTGCGCCTGGATGAGCCCGCTCTGCGCGCCCTGGCCCGCGATCGGGTCGTAGGCGGCGGAGGTGTCACCGAGCGACGCCACCACGTGCCCGCCCGCCGTGTGCCCGACGGCGGACCGCACCACCGGCCGGACCGCACCCTTCAGCCAGGAATGCGGGTCGTCGGCGATCACCTGGGTGGCCAGCACCTCGGGCAGATCCCAATCGATGAAGTCCCGGTACAGATCCTGCACGATCCGGTGCGCGGACTCGGCGGAATCCGCTGCGGCGAAACGGGTTTCCCACTCGCTGCCCGGACGCGCCCAGCCGAGGAACGCCCAGCTCGGGCCCGCGTCCTTGTGCAGGTACGGGCCCCACCAGGCCTCGCCCTGCTCGGCCAGGATGGAGAAGCCGCTGTGCCCGCCGCCCGCCGCACTGCGGTGCGCGAAAACGTCCTTGTCGTAACCGATTCCGGTCACCGTGACGGTGAGCAACGTGCGCTGCGGTGCGTCGTACGGGGTGCGTTGCTCATCGATGGCGAACAGGTCGGACAGTCCGCCGCGGCCGGTGGCGACCAGCGTGAGAGCGTTGGCTGCGGCGATCGTATCGAGAGTTTCCGGGGTCACCTGCTCGACGACGAAACGACCGCCGCGCTCCTGGAAGGCGGTCAGTCGTTCGTCGGCCTTCAGGCGGGTGTCGACGGCGATACCGACGTAACCGTCGAAATGGCCGTCGAATTGGATCAATTCGGCGCGGTCCGGTCCGGCGATGCGGACACTGAGTCCGGTGTGCCGCGGTGCCCGCGCGGTATAGGTGTCCAGCCCGAGCGCGGACTCGGCCTGCTGGGTGATGCCGAATTCGAGCGCGGTGCCGGTGGCGGGGACATCGTCGCGCAATGCGCGTTGATCGCGGTCGCTGTAGAGGGTGACGTCGAAGCCGGCGTCGAGTAAGCCTAGTGCCGCAGTGACACCGGTCTGGCCGGCACCGATTACCGCGGCCGAACGGATGGAACGGGGAACGGAATTCTGCGTTGTCATGTTCGGATCATCCGCGCTGTGACCTGGCCCTCGTGAGTGTTGCGATCAGCGAGAATCAATGGGCGGACAGCAGTTTTGCCTGGCGTACCATTCGGGCCATGTCGTTCACCGTTGCCGATCTGACCGGAGACCGGACCGAGCAGTACCAGCAGCTCGCCGCGCAGGCGCAAGCGTTGGTGGCGGACGAGCCGGACCGGGTCGCCAACGCCGCTAATGTCGCGTCGCTGGTATTTCATGCGCTGCCCGACCTGAATTGGGTCGGGTTCTATTTCTATGACGGAGCCGAGCTCGTCGTCGGCCCGTTCCAGGGCAAGCCCGCGTGCGTCCGCATCGCGATCGGGAAAGGCGTATGCGGGACCGCGGCACAGACCAGGGAAACTCAACTGGTGCCCGATGTGCACGCCTTCCCCGGCCATATCGCCTGCGACGCCGAAACACGCTCCGAGGTCGTTATTCCGTTGGTGCACAATGGTGCACTCGTCGGCGTATTCGACCTCGACAGCCCAAAACCGGACCGGTTCGACGACATCGACAAGGCCGGGCTGGAATCCGTCGCCACGGCTTTTCTCGATTCCCTCCCGTCTTAGCCTGTCGTTCCGGCGAACACCCGGGTGCTCGCCGGAACGCTCGGACTATGGCGTGGTGATGGCGACTCCCGGACGCGAAACGTCCTCGGGCAGCACGGTGGATCCGGGTGCGCCCACCCGATAGCGCGCACCGCGATGCTCGTCGGGCAGCCGGTCGCCCGCGCCGAACAGGGCGTTGCGCAGGGTGCCCGGAACGTAGTCGGTGGCGTAGGCGCCGCGTTCGGCCAGGACCGGAACAACGTGCTGGACAACGTCTTCGAAGGAACCGGGGGTGATGGCGTAGGCGAGGTTGAAGCCGTCGAGATCGGTATCGTCGACCCATTCCTGCAGCCGGTCCGCGACCGTGGCGCCGGATCCGACGAACACCGGGCCCATCCCGCCGATACCCGCCCATCGGCCGATGTCGCGCACCGTCCACTCGCGGCCGTCGTCGTCGAACTCCTGGAAGGCGGCGACGGCGGACTGGATGGCGTTGCTCTCCACCTGCCCGATCGGATCGTCCAGGTCATAGCCGGACAGGTCGATGCCCATCCAGCCGGACATGAAGACCAGGCCGCCCTCGATGCTGGCGTAGGACAGGTACTCCTCGTGCTTGCGCTGCGCCGCCTCGTCGGTGGCGTCGGTGATGATGGTGGCCAGCGCGTAGATACGAGCCGAGTACGGATCGCGGCCCGCCTCCTGCAATGCCGCGCGGATGCGGGAAACGGTCTGGGCGAGAAGTCGTTTCGACGGCGCGGCGATGAAGATGGCCTCGGCGTTCTCCGCGGCGAAGCGGACGCCGCGGGTCGACGCGCCCGCCTGATAGATCACCGGCGTGCGCTGCGGCGACGGCTCCGAAAGGTGAATGCCGGGCACCGTGAAGTGCTTGCCCTGGTGGCCGATGTGGTGCACCTTCGCCGGGTCCACGTAGACGCCCGCGGCGGCGTCGCGGACCACCGCGTCGTCCTCCCACGAGCCTTCCCACAGCTTGTACAGCACCTCGAGGTATTCGTCGGCCTGGTTGTAGCGCTCGTCGTGGTCGAGCTGGTCGTCCGCGCCGAAATTCCTTGCCGCCGAGGGCAAATAGCCGGTGACCACGTTCCAGCCGATGCGTCCGTTGGTCAGGTGGTCGAGGGTGGAGAGCCGGCGCGCGAACGGAAAGGGATGCTCGAAGCCGGTGCCGGTGGTGATGCCGAACCCGAGGTGCTCGGTGACCGCGGCCATCGCCGAGACGAGCAGCAGCGGGTCGGCCACCGGGATCTGTGCGCCCTGCCGCAGTGCCGCGACGTCGGTGCCGCCGTAGACGTCGTAGGTGCCGAGCACGTCGGCGATGAAGACGCCGTCGAATCGCCCCTGCTCCAACAGTTTCGCCAGGTCGGTCCAGTAGCTCAGTTCCTTGTACCGGTGCGACTGGTCGTCCGGATGCCGCCACAGGCCCGGTGATTGGTGGGCGACGCAGTTCATGTCGAAGGCGTTGAAGCGAATTCGGCGGGTCACTGCGCCGCCTCCGTCGCGGGCTTGCGTTCGCCCGCGCTCCAGGCGAACGGCAGGTCGGCGCCGTTCAGCAGGTGATCGCCGATCGCCCTTGCCTTTTGGATGGCCGGATTGTGCACCGAGATGGTGCGGGCGTTACGCCAGTGCCTATCCAGCCGTTGACGTTCCGAGACGACCGAGGCGCCGCCGACCTCGAAGAGCAGCGTGGTGGCGGGCAGTACCAGATCGATCACCGCGAGCTGCGCCTGCGCGGCGGCGAGTTCGGCTGCCACCAAGGACTTTTCGTCTTTAGCGCCGCTCGCGAGCACCTCGTCGAGGAGATCGGCGACGGCGAGCACCGTGGACCTGGCGGCGAACGCGGCGGCCGACAGGCGGCCGATCACCTGCTGCACCAGCGGATCCTGGCGCGGCACGCCCGCGGCGGAATGCGAGTAGCTGCGGGTGCGTCCGGCCACCCACTCCCGGGCGTCCAGCTCCGCGCGCTGGGCGATACCGGCGAGCACCGACAGCTGGACCAATTGCAGATACGCGGTCGCGTAGGTCGGGCCGGGTGCGCCGTAGCCCGGGCCGAGGATTCGTTCCTCGGTAATCACGACATCGGTGAATTCCGTTGCGCCGCTGGCAGTCAGACGTTGCCCGAAGCCGTCCCAGTCGTCGTGCTGGCGCACGCCTTCGGCATTCGCGTCGACGAGCACACCCACCCGCTCGCCGTCACGGTCGGCTGCGGCCAGGATGTAGTCGGCGTACAGCGAGCCGGTGCTGTAGTACTTCACGCCGTTGAGCAGCCAGCGGTCGCCGTCCTTGGTCAGCCGGGTGCGGTAACGGTCGACCGCACCCACCCCCGGCTCGGTGATCGCATTGCCGACCAGTGTGCTCGTCGTCGTCCGCAACCACTGCTCGCGGCTCGGTCCCGGCTCGGCGAGCAGCTGATCCTCGACGAACGAGAAGTGCACGCGCAGCGCCTGCGGCAGGTTCGATTCGGCCGCCGCCAGCTCGATCAGCAGCCGGAACAGCTGCCGCACGGTGACGCCGTACCCGCCGAACTCGACCGGCACCCGCAGCGCGCCGAACTTCGCCTCGCGCAGCCAGCCCACCTCCTCGAACGGCAGGCGTCGATCGACTTCGCGGGCCACCGCGCCCTGCGCGATGCGCTCGAAGATCGGTCCGAAGACCGCATCCAGTTCGGAGTCTGTGGCGGATTCGGCCTCGATGGATGTCATCACCCCACGATGGCGCAGCGCCGTGCCCGGCTCACTGGTTGCGCGCACCGCGATCGAAATGGTGGTCCGGCGCGGTTGCCAGCGGCGAAGGCGGTCCGCAGCGCCGAAGAACTCGGCGCCGGGTCAGGACCGCGTATCGAGCTGGTTTTCGCCCGGTGACGTCAGTGCGGGGCGGTGATGCACTCGGTGGCGATGCGGGTGCTCGCGGTGCGCGCCTTTTCCGCGTCGTCCTTGCTCATGCCGAGGGTCTCCTGGTCGGCGGCCTTCGTGTCGTACTCGTTGCTGACCATCACCCGCAGACCCTCCTGCGAGATGCCCTGGTCGATGAAGAGTTTCGCGGCGCAGTCGGCGAGTTGCTGACTCTTGAGGCCCTTGTCCTGCAGGGACTTGGCGAGGTCCGCCTGCGTCACCGTCGACGCTGCCGCCGCTTTGTCGTTGCCGCATGCCGCGAGCACCGGCAGCGCGATGAGCGCCGCGGCGATCAGGGAGATCCGCACCTGAATCCCTATCTGTCGAAATGGACACCGTCGAATGGACGCTGTGGGACGTCGGCCCCGATGGTACCCATCAGGTCGGAAAGCTTCGCGGGGTACAGATTTTCACAAATCCATCGCGGCGCGCAGCGCGGTATCCAGGCGTTCCAGTGTCTCGGATTCCATTTCATCGACGCGTTCCGCGAGCCACCCCCGGAAGATGCGGCCGATATTCCCGGCGTGCACCCAGCCGTAACTTTCTACCGGCACCGCGAGGATGTCCTGGGGATCGTCCTCGACCACCTCGGCGGCGATCAGCCACGGCCTCGGCGACTCGTTGATGCCGTCACTGCTGATGAGCACGACGGTGCGGCGTCGCGGCGAACCATGCGGGTTGTAGATCCACAGTTCACCCCGCCGCACGCATCGCCTCCTCGGCGGCGGCCAGCTCGGCCGCGTCGGCGGCGGCCTGCGCCGTCACGTCCGGTGCCGGACCACACCCGGTGCGCACGGCCTCACGCCGAGCGGCCTTCGATATCCAGGCCGACGGCGACATGCCCGCGCGGGCCGCAGCCTGCTCGGCGAAGGACCAGGCGGCTTCGTCCAGCGAGAGGGTGACCTTACGCGTTGCCATACCATTTATCGTACCGACTTTTCGGGCCGCTGCCAGCGGAAATTATGCGGTCATCGGCAGCAGACCGGCAACTGATGGCTGGTGACTGCTGTTACGGTGGGCGCACCGCCGGGCGAAGAGTTGGGATGGCTGGATGACTACTTTGAACCATCATCGGGTTGGCGCGGGTGAGCCGTTGGTGCTGGTGCATGGCATCGGCAGCCGGTGGCAGGTGTGGGAGCCGATCATCGATACGCTCGCCGAGTCTTACGAGGTGATCGCCGTCGATCTTCCCGGCTTCGGCGATTCGGCACCGCTGGCCACGACTACCGTCGACACACTCACCGATGCGCTCGCGGAATTCCTTGCCGCGCAAGGGATCGACCGGCCGCACCTGGCCGGGAACTCGATGGGTGGGCTGATCACGCTGAACCTCGGCGCCCGCGGGTTGGCGCGCTCGGTCACCGCCTTTTCGCCGATTGCCTTCTGGGACAAAGCCGGTCGCATCTGGTGTCAGCAGTCGCTCGGTAAGTCACGGCTGCTCGCGCGCCGGCTGAAACCTGCACTGCCGGCGATCCTGGGTACCGCTGCCGGGCGGACCGCCTTCCTGACCCTGGTGTTCGGTAAGCCATGGGCGGTCAGCACCCAGGTGGCGGTGGATACCGCGAACGGTGCGGCCGACGCACCGGGATTCGAGTCCGCGCTGGCTTCGTTCGCCGACGCGAGGTTGCACGAAATCGGCGCTCTGGCAGACATTCCCGTCACGATCGCCTGGGGCAATCGCGACATCCTGCTGACCTACCGCACCCAGAGTCGCCGCGCCCGCGCGGAACTACCCGGGGCCGAACACATCACCCTGCACGGCAGCGGACACACGCCGTTCTACGACGACCCCGCCGCGTGCGCGCAAGCAGTGCTGAATACCGTCGGCAAGAAGTAAGACCGCGGTCAGCGCTCCGGACGCGGCTCGGTCAGCGTGTCCGGGTGCGCCGTCCCCAGCAGGATGCGTACCGCATTTCGCCAGCGCTGCTGGATGATTCGGTTCCGATCCAGCTCACCGGTCAGCAGCACCCGCAGGGCGAGACCGGTCATGATCTCGATGGTGAACTCGGTAATCGTCGGCACCCGAGGGTCATCCGGGAACTCCGCGCGGAAAACGTCCCGAATGCTGTTGTGCATCAACTCGAACAGCCGCTGCTCCAGCGGCAGGAACGCGGCGAGCAGTTCGGGGTCGGTGCGCGCGCCGACCCACATCTCCAGCGCGGCCCAGAACGACGGCCCGCTGAGCATCCGCATGGTCAGCTCGACCGCGGCCTCCAGCCGATCCGCCGCGGCCGGGAGTTCCGCGAATTCCCTTGTCAGCTGGTCGAATCGGCGGGCGGCGAGATGCTCGACCGCACCGGCGAGCAGATCCGCCTTGGTCGGAAAGTGATGCTGCAGCGTGCCGCGCGGCACGCCGGCCCGCTTCTGCACCTCGAGCGTGGTGGTGCCCGCGTAACCGACCTCGGTCAGGCTCTGCACCGCTGCGTCCAGGAGCCGCGTGCGCATGCGCGCGCGGCGCTGCGCCTGCGTCTCCCGGACGCGTTCCCCGGCGGAAGTCAGCGTCCCTGCCATTGGGGTTCGCGCTTCTGCGCGAAGGCGAGCGCGCCCTCGGCGGCATCCTTGGAAAATATTGCGGGCAAAGCGATCTCACCCTGCTTGGCGAAGGCCTCGGTCACCGTCCAGTCCGGCGACTCGTCGATGATCCGCTTGCTCGCGGCGACGGCCAGCGGTGCGGCGGCGGCGATCGCGGCGGCCAGCTCCAGGGCCACAGCCAATGCGGCGCCCGGCTCGGTGACCCGATTGACCAGGCCCAACTGATAGAGCCGTTCGGCGCTGATCCGCCCGCCGGTGAGTGCGAGTTCGGCGGCAATGCTGCGCGGCAGGCGCTGAGTCAGGCGCAGCACACCGCCACCGGCAGCAACCAGGCCGCGCGTCACCTCCGGGATACCGAACTGGACGTTGTCGGCGGCGACGATCAAGTCACCGGACAGTGCCAATTCGAAGCCACCGGCCAGCGCGAAACCCTCGACCGCCGAAATCATCGGTTTCACCGGAGGTTTCGCGGCGATACCGAGCGGCCCGCGCCGCTGCGTCATCGGCATCTCACCCTTCGACGCGGCGACGAGATCCATACCCGCACTGAAAGTTCCGCCCGCACCGGTGAGCACCAGCACCCTGGCGGTGTCGTCAGCCTCGAACTCGTCGACGGCGGTCTCGATGGCCTGCGCGGTCGCGAGGTTGATGGCGTTGCGAGCCTCGGGCCGATTGATGGTCAGCACGGTGATGGCATCGCGTCGTTCGATCAAGATCAGGTCGGTCATCGGACAGTCCTCTCGGAGAGCAGAGTGAGCTTGTCAGCCGCGGTGATGTCGGCGGCGGCGCCGAGCGGATCGCCGTCGTCGAACGCCGCGACGGTTTCGGCGTCGGACGCCCGGATCAGTATGCGGGCACCGGTCGGCGTCAGCGCGCTGACCACGACGGCTTCTGGTTCGTCGACGTGGTCGGGCGCAGGTCCCTTGCGGTAGGCGACGGTGTACGACTCGACCGTGGCCGGTCCGGTGTAGCCGGGGGCGGTGTCGCGACGGGCGGCGGGGACCCCCGCCTCGATCGAATGGAACAGCTGCGCAGGCGGTTCGGCCGAGTACACGCCGACGCCGTGCTTGGTGATGTACCAGCCGAGCGCGGTCGCGAGACCATAGGCGCTCGGGTCCTCGCGCAACAAGCCGACCAGCGTCGCGATCGAATGGGTGCTGTAGTTATTGCCCGGGCCACCGCCGAACGTCAGCCCGCCGGTGACCGACAACGGCCGCGCGGGATCGTCGATCGGCAGCCCGAGCGCCTCGGCCGCGACCTGCACCGCGATCGGGAAGCAGGAGTACAGGTCGATGTGCGCGACATCGTCGATGCCGATGCCTGCGGCGCCGAGCGCGGCCTGTCCGGCAGCGGCGATGGCGGGCGAGGCGGCCAGGTCCGCGCGTTCGGAGACGAACCACTCGTCGGTCGCGGTGGCACCGCCGTGCGGGAACACCCAGTGGTCGCGCGGCACCCCGGCCGCGGTGGCGGCGGCCGCGCTGCACAGGATCAGCCCGGCGCCCTGATTCACCGAGAGATTCGCGATGAGCAGCTTCGGATACGGCGTAGACACCATCCGATTCGCGGGCGTCGGCGTGACCAGATCGGCGGCGGATTGCGCTGCGGGTTGCCACGCATAGGGATTGCCCGCCGCCACTGCGGACAGCCGTGACCACAGTCCGCCGATCCGCGCGCGGTGTTCCGCTTCGCTCAATCCGAGCCGACCGCGCAGCGCGGTTTCCATCAGGGCGTAGAAGTACACCGGGCCCCACAACCCGGCCGCGGTTTCCATGTCGGAGTTGGGCGCGCGGTCCGAGCCGATGAGTTCGGTTGGCTGCACGTCGTCGGACTGCTCCGGCCAGTGCAGCGCGGCACCGGTGCGGGTGGCGGTGTTCCACGCGGCCACCGCCTCGGCGCCGGTGATCAGCGCAATGTCGGACTGCCCGTTGGCAATCGCCTGGGCGACCGTGTTGACCAGGCGCTGCGGTGCGTCGCCGCCGAAGCGGACGGACTGCATCGTGCGCTTCGGGGACGCGCCGAGTTCGGCCGCGACCAGCGCACCGAGATCCGGGTACGGCCTGCTCACCGGTGCCGCGGCCGCGATCAGGTCGGCGGCGCGCACCAGCCGATCGCCGGTGCCGCTGTCGGCGCCCGCGCGGCGCAGCGCTTCGGCGGCAAGCTCGACCGGACCGGGCAGTCCCGATTCGCCGCTTCGGTGCACGACCTGCCCGGCGCCGACCAGCACCGGCGTCCGGGGATCCATTCCCGCTGGCAGCATTGTTCCTCCGATGATCTCGCGGGCGTCGACGGCACCGCCGGCGCGGATACCGTCAGCATTGACGGTAACTCGGGTTTGATTAGAACAGAGGCCACACGACCGGGGCAATGGGCCGGGACACTGAACTGACTCACGGGTAAGATCCGGGCATGGGCACCAACATCGCGCTGCGGTTCGACGGCGACCGCGCCTACGTCACCCTCGACCGGCCGGACAAGCACAACGGCCTCACCATCGACATGCTCGGCGACCTGATCGACACCGCGCACACCATCGCGGGTCGCGACGAGGTGCGCGCGGTCATCCTGACCGGCAACGGCCCGAGCTTCAGCAGCGGCCTCGACATCGCCAAGGCGACCGGCGACCCGCTGTCCATCGTGCGCAGCTTCATTCCGCTGCCGTGGCGCGGCACCAACAGGTTTCAGGAAGCGTGCTGGGCCTGGCGCAGGCTGCGGGTTCCGGTGATCGCCGCGGTGCACGGCCGCTGCTACGGCGGCGGGCTGCAGCTCGCGCTGGCCGCCGACTTCCGCTTCGCCACCCCGGACGCGGAGTTCTCGGTGATGGAGGCCAAGCACGGCCTGGTGCCCGACATGACCGGTGCGGCAACCCTGTCCCGGCTGATCGGCGTCGACAAAGCGCTGCTGCTGGCGATGACCGCGGATACCGTCGACGCCGCGTACGCCGAGCGCATCGGCCTGGTCACCGAGGTCACCGCGGATCCGGTGGCGGCCGCGGAGAAGCTCGCCGACCGCATCGCGACCCGCTCGCCGCATGCCGTCGCGGGCGTCAAGCGACTGTTCGACAAGGCATGGGAGGCCTCGACACGCCGCACCTTCGCGGTGGAACGCGCGACGCAACTGCCGCTGATCATTCGGCTGGCCACGACGCGGAGCAAGCCCACCAAGAGCTAGCGGTCAACCAGCCCATTTGAAGTAGGCGCCACATTTTCGACGACCGCACTGCTAGCATTTCCTAGAGATTTGCCAGCCAGTCGAATTGTGGTGCGTACACACCGCGAGTGGTCTGCGTATCGCGGGAGTCTGTGTTTCGCATTGCTTCTCGGCGAGGACACGGAGGGCTCACGAACCTTGACCAAGACGGCAGCCATCTTGCTTTCGGCGTTGACGGGCGCTTCGGCATTGTTTATCATCGCGAGTACCCCCGCCATCGCGGACCCAAACACTATCAATCCGATTCCGGTACTCAACGGAAGCAACGGCCTGCCCAACCTCGTCGGGCGCACCAAGGCCGTGTTCCAGATGACCGGCATGGCCAGCCCGAACAATACCCAGGCCTACAACGTGCTCGGCACCGACCTCGGCATCATGTGGGACAACGGGAACGGCGAGTTGCTGACCGCATTCGGCGACACCGCGGGCGTCGGATTTCCGAACCTTCTGGCCGGAAGCATGTGGTCTTGGCGGTCGAATATTCTGACGCGCAGCCACACGCAGAATCCGGCGGGCGGCATCTACTTCGACAGTGTGGTCCGCGATGTATTCGGTCAGGCGCGCGATCTGGTGCCGAGCCCGAAAATCCCTTTTCTGGAGATTAGCCGCATTCCCACCGCAGGCATCTCGGTGGGCGGCGTCCAATTCATGAGCCTCATGTCCGTGCGCAGTTGGGACGAGGTCGGGCAGTGGAGCACCAACTACTCCGGACTCGCCGCGTCCGGCGACAACGGCGAGACCTGGGGCGAACTGCCCGCCACCCGGCGCCCGGATGACGGCGGCAACAGCAACTTCCAGATGAACGCCTTCCTCAAGGACGGCGGATTCGTCTACGAGTACGGCACCCCGTCCGGCCGTAACCAGGAGGCGTTCGTCGCGCGGGTGCCGGAAGCCCAGATCGCCGATCTCGGCGCGTACGAATACTGGGACGGCGGGGCGTGGAAACGCGGCGACGTCAATGCCGCGGCACCGATCATGTGGGGCGTCGGCGAGCTGTCGGTGATGTACAACGCCTATCTCGGCCAGTACATCTCGCTCACCACCGACCCGTTCAACTCGGTGGTGTTGCGTCGCGCGTCGGCGCCGACCGGTCCGTGGAGCGATCCCGAGGTGCTGATCGACACCAGGGAACTGCCGAGCGCGTATGCGCCGTCGATCTTCCCGTACCAGACCGGGCGTGACCTGTACTACCTCACGACCGTGCACAGCCAGTACAACGTGCTGCTCATGCGCACGCCGCTGTAAGGGTTCCACCGCCGAGTTCCCGCGCGGCCTTGACCTCAACAATGCTTCATGTATGAGGCTTGGCCGTGTTGGATCGTCGTCGCCAGGAGGAACCATGGGAACCGTCGCACCCGAGATCGCCACCGTCCGTGCGTGGCTCAGCGCCAATGCCCGTCCGATCATCGATACCGATCCCGGTTACGCCGGATCCGACCTCGATCCGCTGATCGATCGGCTCGGGTCGGCGACGGTGGTCTGGCTCGGTGAGTCGACCCGGTTCTCCCGGCAGATCTACGGGGTGCAGGAGCGGGTCTTCCGAGCGCTGGTCGAGCGACATGGTTTCCGCGGGTTGGCAATTCAGGACAGTGCCCGTTCCGGCGAGCGGTGGGATCGATACGTGCGCACCGGAGCCGGTGCTCCCGAATCGGTGCTCGCCGGCTCGTGGCGGCCGTGGCGGACCACGGAAACCGTTGCCGCACTGGAATGGATCCGCGCGTTCAACCAGACGCATCCCGACGACCAGGTTCGAGTGTTCGGTGTCCAGCCGCCGAGCGCGGAGCCCGCGGACTACTACGTGGTGCTGGACTATGTGCGCCGGGTCGCGCCGGATCGGCTGGCCGCCATCGAAGCTCACCTCGCGCCGATTCGGACGGCGCATCAGGTGGATGAACATGTCCAGCGCCATCAAGGAATTCATCCCGGACGCCCGTTTGCCGAACACGCGCGGGATGCCGTCGCCGTGTTCGAAAACCTGCCGACCACAACGGAATACGCGGACGTCCACCGGCATCTGCAGTTGATTCTCGACTTCCACGAGAACAGCGTCGCCGGACAGGGCGGATTCGCCCGTGACGAGCGGTCCGCCGGACAGCGCGTCATCGATTGGCAGCGCGACACGGGCGCGAAGATCGTCTACTGGGACGGCATCGCACACACCACGAACCTCCGATTGGGCATGGGGACAGCGGAATTCCGCGGCCTCGGCGCCTACCTGCACGACGAGTTCGGCACCGGCTATGCCTCGGTCGCCCTCGGCTTCCACCACGGCGACCTCGGCACGACCACGGCGCCCGACCCGCAGCCCGAGCTGGTCGACGCGATCCTCGGTTCGGTCGACCTGCCCGCCTACTACGTAGACCTGCGCGATACCGCGCCGGACTCGGTGCGTGAGTGGCTGGAAAGCCCGGCCAAGGCACGCGTCATCAGCGGCATCTACGACCCCGCCAAGGATGCCGAAGCCAACATCTCCGTGGCATCGCTGGCCGACGCCTTCGATGTACTGGTGCATATCCGGGAAAGCTCGCCGGTGCATTGGCTGCCGCTCGACGATCAATAGACTCGCGGTCATGGATGCGACCGACTGGGACGAGCGCTACGCCCAAACCGACTTGGTCTGGGGCGCACCGCCGAACAGCACTGTGGTGGAGCACGTGTTCGGACTCGAGCGCCGGACGCCGCTGCGGCCCGACCGCCCCGACGGCGACGCACCCGAGCTGCCCCGCGCGCTGGACCTGGCCTGCGGCGAGGGCCGTAACGCCCTGTGGCTGGCCACCCACGGCTGGCAGGTGCACGCCGTCGACTTCTCGCAGGTCGGCGTCGACAAGGGCCGCACCATCGCCACCCGGCTGTCCCGTTCGGTGCGCAGCCGCGTCAGCTGGCAGTGCGCCGACGTCACCGATTTCGACGCGGCCGAGATCACCGGTCCGTTCGAGCTGGTCCTGATGGTCTTCCTGCATCTGCCCGCGGACGAGCGGAGCAAGGTGGTGCGCCGGGCCGCGGACCTGCTGGCGCCCGACGGCACCCTGCTCGTCCTCGGCCACGACTCCACCAATCTGACCGACGGTTACGGCGGCCCGCAGAACCCCGCCGTCCTCTTCACCCCGGACGACATCGTCGCCGACCTCGCCGAGCTGATCGCCGACCACCGCATACGAATCCAGCTGGCCGAGCGCATCTTCCGCCCCACGGAAGGTCGCGACGCCATCGACGCCCTGGTCATCGCCACCCGCCCGGCCACCGAATCGGACGAGATCGCCCCGGCCTCATGAGATAGTCCCGACGGCGCTGCGACCGCTGCCGACTACGTACTCCACCGCTGCAACCACGGCGTGACGGTGGCTGCGATGACGTCGAAGCCGGTGCGGAACGAGTGTGGCTGGCCGGGGATCACTCGCACCTCCGCGGCGTCGGCAGCATCCGGGATGCCGAACGGATCGCTGCCGCCGTTGATGACGACGACCTCGATGTCACCCGCGTCGAGCAGTTCCTCGCGCCGAGTCTTCTCCGGCTTCCCCGGCGGATGCAGCGGAAACGACAGCGCGATCACTCCGCGCGCCTGGACCGCAACCGCCGTGCGGCAGGCCACCCGGGCGCCGTTGCTGCGGCCGCCCTGGATCAGCGGAACCTTCTTGATCCGAGTCCGCAGCGCGGCCACGATCTCCAGCCATGCCTCGTCCTGCTTGACCGCCGAGCCCGGCGCGCGCCGTCCGGCGACCCGGTACGGCTGCACCACCCTGGCCACCGCGCCGCCCAGGTCCAGCGCGGCATCGCGCACGGTCAGGATGTCTTTCGCGTCGACCCCGCCGCCCGAGCCGTGGGTCAGTACCAGCAGGAAGGTGGGCTTGCGCGGCCGGTCGAGCTCGATCTCGGCCGGTCCGGCACTCGTCTCGATGCGCACGGTTCACGGTAACCCGGCGTCGGCGTGTCAACTCGGGACACCACGCGCGTCGCTGTTTTTCGCGTCACATTCACGCTCCAGCCTTTGCCAGTCCATTACCGACCGGTAATATAGGTCGTAAGTTACCCGCCAGTAGCATGCGGTCGATCGTTTCGAGCGACCTGCGAGCAGTCGCTACGCGGGCCGGCTAACCGGTAGACGAGAAACGGGCGGGAACGGTCAACCAACCGACCGCACCAACTCAACGGAGAGTGAGTACTGACATGGGTCACTACAAGAGCAACGTCCGCGACCTGGAGTTCAACCTCTTCGAGGTCCTCGGTCTCGGGTCCATCATCGACGGCGACGCCTACGGCGACCTCGACACGGACACCGTGAAGGAGATGCTCAACGAGGTACGTCGCCTCGCCGAGGGTCCCCTCGCCGAGTCGTTCGCCGACGCCGACCGCAACCCGCCGGTCTTCGATCCGGAGACGCACACCATCGCGATCCCCGAGTCGTTCAAGAAGTCTTTCCGCGCCATGCAGGAAGGCGGCTGGGAGAAGCTCGGCATCCCCGAGGAGCTCGGCGGACTCGGCGTGCCGCGCACCGTGCACTGGGCGATCAGCGAGCTGATCCTCGGCGCACAGCCCGCCGCCTACATGTATGCCGCAGGCCCCGGCTTCAACACCATCTTCCACAACAACGGCACCGACGAGCAGAAGAAGTGGGCTCAGATCGCGATCGACCGCGACTGGGGCGCCACGATGGTGCTCACCGAGCCCGACGCGGGCTCCGATGTCGGCGCCGGCCGCACCAAGGCCATCAAGCAGGAAGACGGCACCTGGCACATCGAGGGTGTGAAGCGCTTCATCACCTCCGCCGATGCCGACGACATGTTCGAGAACACCATCCACCTGGTGCTGGCCCGCCCCGAGGGAGCCGGCCCCGGCACCAAGGGTCTGTCGCTGTTCTTCGTGCCGAAGTTCCACTTCGACCACGAGACCGGCGAACTCGGCGACCGCAACGGCGTCTTCGTCACCGGCGTCGAGCACAAGATGGGCCTGAAGGTCTCGGCCACCTGCGAGGTCACCTTCGGCGGCAACGGCATTCCGGCCAAGGGCTGGCTCGTCGGCGAGGTGCACAACGGCATCGCGCAGATGTTCGACGTCATCGAGAACGCGCGCATGATGGTCGGCACCAAGGCCATCGCCACCCTGTCGACCGGTTACCTGAACGCACTCGACTACGCCAAGCAGCGCGTCCAGGGTGCCGACCTGACCAAGATGACCGACAAGGCCGCGCCCCGCGTGACCATCACCCATCACCCCGACGTGCGGCGCTCGCTGGCCAGCCAGAAGGCCTACGCCGAGGGCCTGCGCGCGATCTACCTCTACACGGCCGCGCACCAGGATCCCGATGTCGCCCTGCAGGTTTCGGGTGCCGACGCCGATCTCGCGGACCGGGTCAACGACCTGCTGCTGCCGATCGTCAAGGGTGTCGGTTCCGAGCGGGCCTACCAGTACCTGACCGAATCGCTGCAGACCCTGGGCGGCTCCGGCTTCCTGCAGGACTACCCGATCGAGCAGTACATCCGCGACGCGAAGATCGACTCGCTCTACGAGGGCACCACCGCCATCCAGGCGCAGGACTTCTTCTTCCGCAAGATCGCCCGTGACCGCGGCGTCGCGCTGGCGCACGTGGCGGGCCAGGTGCAGAAGTTCATCGAGACCGAAGCGGGCAACGGCCGCCTGAAGGGTGAGCGCAAGCTGCTCGCCACCGCGCTGGAAGACGTGCAGGGCATGGCCGCGACGCTCACCGGGCACCTGATGGGCGCCCAGGAGAACCCGTCCGAGCTGTACAAGGTCGGCCTCGGTTCGGTGCGCTTCCTGCTCGCCGTCGGCGATCTGCTCATCGGCTGGCAGCTGCTGCGCCAGGCCGAGATCGCCATCAAGGCGCTCGACAACGGCGCCACCGGTGCCGACGAGTCGTTCTACCAGGGCAAGGTCGCGGTCGCGCAGTTCTTCGCACGCAACATGCTGCCGGAGCTGACCTCGGTCCGCACCATCCTGTCGAACCTGGACAACGACATCATGGAGCTCGACGAAGCGGCGTTCTGACGCAGCAACGACGAAAACGGCCCGGATCACTCCGGGCCGTTTTTGTGTTCAGGCAGCGCTGGATTCGATGAGTTCGTCGATGACGACCGTATTGCCGCCGAGCTGTTTGGCTCGATACATGGCGGTGTCGGCGCGCTGGATCAATACCGAGTGCGGCAGCCAGGCGTCGTCGACGACCACCACGCCGATGCTCGCGGTCACCGCCACCGGTTCCCCCGGCTCGGCCGATCGCCGCACCGGCTCCGGCTCCGCGACAACGCGCCGCACCAACTCCGCCTGGGCCCGCGCCGTCGCCACACCGAGGTGCCCGAAGAGGATGAACTCCTCACCACCCGTGCGCACCACCACCATTCGCTCTCCCACCGCGGCACGCAGCCGGTTCGCGGTCCGCACCAGCACCTCGTCGCCCACCCCGTGCCCGAAGCGATCGTTGACGTCCTTGAACCGATCGAGATCCAGCGCGATCGCACAGGTCTGCGTCCGGCAGCCCGGCGCACCCACCTTCGCGAGATGCAGTTCCAGGCCGCGACGATTCAACAGCGCGGTCAACGGATCGGTGATCGCGTCCTGGCGCAGCACCCAGTAGCAGAACTGCATCGACGGCAGCAGGACAACGCCCGCGGCCACCGAGATCAGCACGATCGCCAGGCCGACCATCGGATCGCCGCCCACCGCCACCATGCTGATGGTCAGCGCCACCACCGAAAGCACGGTCCAGGTGGCGTGCACCGCCAGCACTTTCGCGTTGTGCATGACCGCCAGATAGCCACCCGTGACCACCAGCAGGATCACCCCGAGCGCGCCGTACACCCGATTCGCTTCCTGCAGGCAGGCCACGGTGATCGCCAGGTCCGCAGCCGCGAAAAGCGCCAGCGATTCGACCCGGCTCGGCCACGGCAGAAACCACCAGCGCACGGCCCAGAACAGCGCGAAGGCGGCAATGATCCAGTCGAGCGCCCGGCCGATCTCGCTGGGCGGACCGGTGTCGGAGGCCAACACCAGGATGGCGATGCCGGCGAGCACCACACCACCCGCACCGACGATCACCTTGGTCCAGTGCACTGCCGCGTTCGAGTCGAGGGCGCGCGCCAGCCAGTTGTAATCGGCCTGATCGTGCCACCAAGCCTTGACCATCACGCGAGCATTGGCCACCGGACCACCACCAAGCGCAGAAGGAGCAATTCCATCGCATACGCCGAGCGCAAGATTTCGTCGTCGGAATCTCACCAGCTAACTGGTCAAGTGTATGACTGTCTGGCCGGTGGTGCACGCGTCCGCCCTGTGTCAGGTAGCTCATTTGTAAAGGGTCATCGCTGATCAACGGCACTTTTGTGCATTCGACCAAGGCTGCGGCCCGAGTCCCGCCATCGCGAACCACCGCCCGAGATGACCGATCGGAATCTCGGCAAGTGTGAACCTTCAGCAAACGCCGACGACATCCGCCCCACCGAGGTGAACAGGTCGCGGATACGACAAAGCGGCCCGGATCACTCCGGGCCGCTTCGTGAAATTCCGGACGCCCCGCCGTCCATCCCCAGCAGTACGCGGGGCCGTATCTCTATCTCTTCGACGAGCTACTTGGCGCCCGCCGAGCCGGTCGACAGCGCCTTGACGAGGTCCGTGATGGCCTTGCTCGAGCCCGTCCCGGTCGGATCCGGCTCACCGACACCGATCACCGGCTGCACGGTGATACCCGGCTCCACCGTGATGGCCGGTGCCGCACCGGCGGTAGCCAAACCCGACCCGGCGACGATGACACCGGCCGCCGCGGCCAGCACGATCCCGAACACACGCATTTTGCTCATTCAGCTGTTTCCTTTACAGAATCTTCCCTGGTCGAAAACCCCATTGGCATCGACCGAGGCCAGTTCTATCACGCAGATTCAGCATCCAGCGACCATTCAGCCATCGCGGCTTTTCGCCATTGATTGCTAATCGATTGCAAGTCGCAGGTCATACAACTTTCAAAGTGTAAGCTAGTGTTTAGCCAGGCTATGACCCAATTTCTACCGGCAATCTCATTGGGGGCGGAGACTATAGCTGCTGGCAACCGGCCTGATATCCGGTGCGATAGACATCCGGTATCGCTAATTACGGTATCAATCGGATGGATATAGCAAACAGTGAGCACGCAATCGTTCGTGATGAAGTTCATCGACCGAATGAAACATTCGCTAACCCAGCAATCCACCGGCTACGGTGTGATTCATCGCATACGGAATGCATGTAACATCAGTGGCCGATCCGCCGAATACAGCCCTGCGACACCAAAGGGCCGCCGAGCTACCAGCGACTCTGTGGTTATAGGTCCAATCGCGCGATGCCGTGCTCACCGGCCACAAAGATCGCCTTATCGGTAACCGCTATACCCTTCGGATCTCTGAGAGCATTCTTCGGGAACGGCACCACCGACTGCACTCCATCCGGGGTCATCTTCAAAACTCGCGCACCGTAGGTACCGAAGGCGCCGGACTGAACCAGATACACATTCCCAGCCGAATCTATATCCAGACCCGTCGGCCCATCGACCTCGGTGAACGGCAACTTGGTCTCGTTCCCGGCCACGTCGCGCCGAATAGTGCCTGCGCGCTCCATGCTGTTCGAGACAGTGATGGTGCCCGCGCTGTCGACATAGATGCCGAACGGGAAATCGAGATTACCGGGCAGGATGGTCTCCTGAGTGCCGTCCGGTGCTACCCGGACAATACGATTGTTCGCGCGATCCACTACATACAGGTTGCCCGCTGTATCGACATGAACGTCCGAAGGATTCCGAAGCTCAGGGATCCAAATACGGGTCTGCACACCAGCAGGACTGAGGCGCCACACAAGACAAAGACCCCACGCTTTCTCATAAAAATAATCGGTAACGTATACGTTTCCCGATCCATCCACAGTCACCCCGTATGGAATGGTGAGCCAGTTGAACGGCAGTATCGTCTGCCCTCCACTCGGCGTCCACTTCACCACACGCCCGTGCCCGTTCGAATTATCTGTGAAATAGATATTGCCAGCGGTATCGACCGCCACACCAGCCGAACCATACACATTGGCCATGTGTTCACTCCTTCATCAGTTTGCACTTGTGCCGAACACGACAAAGCGGCCCGGATCACCGGACCGCTTGACCTTCTTCGTTATTTTGTGAACTCGTCTACGGAGATTCAGTCTCCGCGGCTATCCTTTCCGCCTCCCCATCGGCGAACAAGAGCGAATGATTTTCCGCATTAGAGCCGTCCAGCTGCCCGGCGAATGCCGCGTGCGCGGCCTCGATCAGCGCGGGCGCGACGTCCGGATAGGCGCCGGCCACTCGGGCCAACGCCCGAAAGGTCTCATAGTCGAGGCCCCGATGGTTGCGGACGCCTTCCCCTGCCAGCGCACGCGCGAACTCACCGTCGAAGGTCACCCGCAGCTGCTCGTCATCGGGGTCATGACTCATCTGGCTCACGTCTGCCTCCTGGATTGCAAATCAACGGCCATGCACCCCGAAACTCATACCAGCGAAGCACAACCCAGGCCGCCGACAGATAATCCGCAACACCTCCCTGAGCGCCAACGGAACCCGACCGACACCCTGCTCTCCAGCAAACCGATCGATCTCCTCATCAGAAGCACCAACCACCGCGCCACGACGCAACCCAGCAGCGACAACCCCATCGAAAATCGCTCGAACCCGTTCGCTCGCCCCACCCAGCTGCCCACTCATAGTGGAAACACCCTCTCGCAAACGATGCACACTTTCCACCAGACTGGTGAAATAATCACTTGGCTCAGGACAGCCGATATGCCGCTCAGGCGATTCGCACGTAAGTGCCGGCGCCGGAAGCGATGGTCGACGCCGTGCCACCGATCCCCACCGTGCAGCGGGCCTCGACCTTGACTACATCGCCCTCCTTGAGGTCGAAGGTTCCGGAAACCGTCAACACACCGGACGTTCCACCCTGCTCGGGACCGAGCACAACAGTGCCATTGACAACCAACCGCGCCTGCTGGGAAATCCCACCATCGAGGCCGGCACCGCCACCGGAGAACGGGAGCCTGGCAATCACGGTCGCACCAGCCTTGGCCTTGAGCGCCTGAAGTCCGTTGCTGACGACTGTCGAACCCGGATACCCCGCAGTGTCGGCGTTCCACTTGATGATCTGGCTGAAGTCGCCGACCAGCTGCTGAGTGCCGTTCTTGGTCATAGCCGACGGTACGAAGGCCGCCGCCGGATCCATACCACTGATGACGAGCAGCGGCATCAGAAAACAATCCGTAGGTAGAGGCCAGCCCGAGACATAGTTGTCCTACTTTCTGAATAACTGTGCGCACGGCAAGTTTCGCGCGGGTCAGATGATCTGTACGTATGCGCCGTTACCTACGACTATGGTTGTGCGTCGATTGCCGAGGACCTTGCCGCTCCCGACGAATCAGCCAACACCACAAGACTATTCGTCGACTCCAGCAGATTTGCGACTCGTTCGCCAACTGGGTAGGAACACCCACTATCTTTACGTGATGTCCAAATATTGAGCTGCGGCAAGGTATTCAGCGTAGGTGCAGATCGCTGACCGGCAACCTGCCCAAAGCGTGGAGTCTTTCGAAGGTCTCGAGTGCATCGCATACCTGACCATCCTGCCAAACGCCTGACTCCCGAGCCAGTGATGCCAGTTCACTTACCGACAGTGGATGGATCACATCGCGAAGATAAATCGTCTCACTGATACCGAGCAGCGAATACTCTGACTTCAACGCATACGCAGCCAACAAACGCACCTCGCCGTATAGCGCAGGAAGCGATATGACGCATGGCGTGGCGTTGTCAATAAATTCCACAATATATGGAACTATCCGTTCATCGGCAATAGGGCTATCACGTAAGACACCAAGTGCAGTCCAACGATTCTCCGGATTCTGTAGCGCGTTAACGAAGAACTGAAAGGTTTCCTCCCTCTCTGCCGATGCCGATTGACATTCTTCCTTCGCCATCTACTTCCCCCTTCGAAGTTGTAGTTCTATTTCCAACTGTCGAGCTCTTTATCTCTGACCAGGCGGATCAGGCGCGCATAGCTGACACTGCCGCCGGGTTCGAGCCCTAGCTTCGCGGCAATCGTACCGCCGATTGGCAACCTAGTCTCTCCCTGTGCGATCCACGCCGCAAGCTCTCGACTTTGGTGCAACGGCCTGCCGTTGACAATCATGTACTCCAAACCTTCCGCGCGGACCGGATCAATCGCGGCGGCAACAATTGGAGAAAGATTAACGCGTCCGTTAGTGATATAACTGACAGCTTTCGAGATGAACTTATATTCCTCCCATAGCGCCTTTTCATGGGCTTCATGATAGAAGTCCTTGAACTGGATCCGGAATCCTCCAAGTGCACCTGGCGATGAACCCAGTGATTGACCTGTGTAATCAAATCCTGTAACGCGCTTGATACGTTCGAGCGCTGCCAACTCTTCCGCTTCGTGCAGTATGTATGCCGCATCTCCGATCGTGGCCTTTACTTTATTTTCAGACCCGACGAGCGCGTCCTTTCTCGAAAGCCTGAACCAAGCATCAAAATTCTCTACCCGAAGCTCGAGTCCTGGATTATTGAAATTGTATTGCCTTATCCTGGCAAGAAGTTCTCGATCAACATTGACGCCCAGATTGTTCAGCTTCGATAATGAACTGCGAATTACCCCAAGATCGTCGCCATTCAGCAACGTACGTTGTAGCTCTAACACTGCCTTTCTACGCTCGGATTCGGATAGGCCGGGGAATCTCCCTCCCCATTGGAAAGGCTCGTAAAGCGCCCGGGAGCCGCCCGGCAAACCTTCTCCGGAAACCGCCATACGAGGTTCACCACTAACGCTCGGGCGTACCGCGTCCGTCGGGGCGCTCGGCTTCTTGACCTCGGATATCGAAGCCTGCGGAGACTGGCCGCCCCTGGTATGGGCGGGGCCTTCCGTCTGCACCGCGGCTTCTAACGAAGACTCTGCTGTCTCTGCCTTACCTGACACTGGGACAGTCGGTCCGGACTCCGGCAGACCGGCCCGCGGGACCGGATTGGAACTCGCCGAACTGCTCCAGGGAGCCGGTGACGGCTCCTTCGGCACAGCGATTTTCGGCAACCCGTCTACTCCCGCTGAACCACCCCAAGAGACGGACGGCTGCTCCGTTGGCAAGCCAGCCTTGGGCACCGAATCCGAGGCTGCTGAACCTCGCCACGCAACCGGCGCGGTGGAGTCTGCCAATCCCGTACGAGCCGTATTCGCAGCGATGCTGGGTGCGGCTCTCTGAGCAGCGGCTGTTGCGGCTGCCGCTGCTTCGCGAGCCAGGGCTGCGGCTTCGCGGGCTTTGAATGCAGAGGCGACTTTGGCACCGACGCGGAATGCGACACGACCGGTGCCGTCGAGAACTGCCAAGGTCGCCAATTCGAATGCCAAATCCTCGAACTGATCTGCAGCACTCGGCCCACGGCCAGGTTCGGTTGCCCAGTGGATACCGCTGCTATCCTCGATCATTACCCCGCCGCCGACCACCTTGTAGACCTTGTCGGCGGAAACACCCGGAGGCATCGGAACTTCGATCATTTCGGCATTGACGCCGGTGTCGGGCCGGTGCACGAACCGACGATTGCTTGTGTTTTCGAACGCCTTGGGCTCTACCTCGAAGTCGTACTCGCCACCGTTTACCCAACTGTGTCCGACTATAGTGGGTTTCCTGGCTTCACTGCTATCAGGAATGACCGCCCTACCATCAACATCATAACGGATAATCGAGTCACCTACTTGCACAAGGTGATTTCCATGAGAGTCGATCATCGATCCATCTGGATAGAGGTCGAACTGCAGGAACCTATTCGGATCCGACGCTTTTCCTGGTTTTTCTCCTATCGACACGACATGATCTATACCATTCTTTCCAGCTACGCTGACCTGAACAAGAAGGCCGTCTTGCCAAACGGTTTTTACCATTGCATTCTTGTCGCCTTCTAAATTTCTGATCATATCCGACAACTGTTGTGCAGCAATGTAATCTGGGTTCGACAGATCAGGCTTGTTCTTGTCACCGCTAGTCGCGTACGCCACCATGATCGCGCGGTTCATTTGGTCGTCAGCTTGCTTTCGGACAACACTCAGCGGAGCTGCATCTACCCTCACACCATTCTTGCGGATCGTGCCGCCAAGCAGTGACCCGGCCGGGTCGTACAGCTGGTCACTGATCAGGTGGCCGTACTTGTCGAAGACCCTCTCACGGAAGTTATCCCCCTCCTTCTGTTGCACATGCAATTCGAGCGCCGCGTGGTCGAAGCCTTCTCGGCTGGTCGGTGTCACGTCCCATCGGACGCCCTCGTCGTCGGTGTGATATCCGTAACCATTCGAATCGATATCGCTGATGGTTGCCGTCTTTATCACGCCATTTCCGACCGGCGTAGATAACGTACTGCCCGTTGAACCGTTCGGATTCGTGTAATCGGTTCGTACGGTGCCGTCGTTGCGTACCTTCGAATCGGCCGTAGACACTGTGCCGTCGGGATTCACAGATTCAGTATGTGCATTCTTGCCGTCGGCACCGATATCGGTCGAAATCTGCGCCGGACCGGACGGGTCCATGCCGACCGGCGCCGTGTAGATCTTTGCCTGTCCAGGCGGTGCGCCATTGGTTCCATCGGGGTACCGCACCGAGTACGAGCCATCGGCATTGGCCGTCCACGTCGTTACGCCGCCGTTGCCGTCGGAGACCGAACGCACCTGCGTAATCGTGCCGTCGGTATTACGAATTGTAGTGTCGATCGTTTGCCCGCCGGTACCGGCGACGATCACGCTCGTTGCCACAGCACCGTTGTCGGCCGTCGTCTCCCAAGGCACGCCTTCGGACGGCAGGGTGGGAGCCGATGCGGGCTGCCCGACACTATCACCTGGTTTGTCGGTGCCGGGGTTTGTAATGACCGGAGCCTGTTGCGGATTCTGATTCGGCGAGACCGGTTGCGGGTTCTGCTGCGGCGCCGGATTGTTCGCCGGTTGAACCGCAGCTCCTTGGGATGGTTGGTTGGCTCCAGGAACCGGCGGAGTTTGCGTCTGCTCGTCCCGCCGCGCCTGATTGGCTGCCGCCTGCTCCTCCGGAGTCATCGATCGGTCGCCCGGGCCGGTCTGGTAGCTCACCGGTTTGATCACCGACGGCGACACGAAGGGCACATCGGCAGCCGCGACCTGAGCCGAATCCGGCACTGTGGAACGCGAATCCACAATCGGCCGGGCCGACTCGACCAGTTCCTTACCCGCGAAGATTCGTGCCAGCTTCTGACCAGAAGAGGCTGCAGTCATTCCATGGAAGTCATAGACGCGACCGCCGCGGCCACCGGGTCGCGTCGAATCATCAACCGCCACAACACCTGCCGACAACGAGGACAGATGCGCGGTACGCGCCGACGCCCACGGCGCCACCTCGGTGTGCGTCGGCCATGCCGAATCATTAGCCATCACAGACCTCAATCAGAATCAGAATTGGAGAAATCGATAAGATGCCGCGATTTCAACCCCTCGAACTCGACGGCACGACAACGAAGCGGCCCGGAAGTTCCGGGCCGCTTGTCATTTCGGGTGAGTCAGTCGAAGATCAGGGCTCGGTATCGCCCGCCCCGATGATCTCCGGAAGCTCTACGGGAGATCGAATCCCGTATTCGGCTGGTTCGGCGGATAGTCGCCGTTACCGTACAGATCGATCTTCCACCACAGAAACAGCTCATTGTTGATAAAGGCGTTGGCTTCGGAGATGCCCGAGTATCCCCCCTTGGGGTTGGGGTCCGGGCTACCCGGTGACGGCTGAGTCGGTTCCGACCCGACCCTGATCAGGCAGGTCGACGTACCTATGGGCTCATCCGAGCCACTGCAGAACAACTTGATCTGCGTGGCCGGCGCAGGCCGCGGCCCGGGCGGCGCGATCGGTTCTGCCCACACCAATTTGCTACCGAAAGGTACCTTGATAGTTGTCCATTCCTGCTTGGGTACTATGAAAAATGTACTGATTCTCGTCATTGCGATCCTTCAAAAATATCGACGGCAACGTAGGCGAGTGCCATACGATGCCGCCGCTGGTCTGCTTACATCGGGGGCGCGTCGACGTACACCCACGTGCCGTTGCGCCAGACCTGGTGCGCGTAGTACAGGATCTGGTGGCCGTCGCGCATGCGTCGCACACCGAGTTCCCAAGCGCCGTTGAACTCTTCGCCGCCGAGGCCGACGCGGATCTTATGCACTTCGACGCTGTTGTTGTCGTATCGAATGACCAGGCGGACGGTGTTGGAGCGCTCGTCGGTTTCGACTTCCTGGACTCGCTTGAAGCCGGGGATGTGGATGGTGTCACCGGAGAGGGTGGGTTGCACCTCTACGACCATGAAGGTTTCGGCCATGAGTACTGTGCTTTCTGTGATGAGTCCCGCGATGGGCGGGGCTGTCCTGCTTCAGATTTCCTCTTGCAGTGAGGAGGGGATTTTGTAGCGGGCCTTCGGGGGCTCTTGGCCGGGGACGTGCAGGCGGAGGAAGCCGCGCAGTTCGTCGATATGTTGCTGGAGCGCGCGGATCAGGCGGATCGCTTCGCGGAATCGCTTCTTGTCATCTGCCGCTTGGGTTTCCAGCGTGTCGACGCGGGTGCGGAGCTTGCCGACCTCACGTGCCTGCCAGGCGGTGATCGCCCCGATGACGGTGGCGACGGCGATGCCGAAGGCCTGCACCAGTTCGGGATTCATCCAGTGCTGGGTCATTCATAGCCTGCCTTCCCGCCGGTCGACCGGGGTCACCGCCGGTCGAATGAGCAGGCCGGCCAGCACCGGAGTGAGCAGGCCGTAGACGGCGAGTACCGCTTCGACCCACGCGGTGTCTATCTGGTGCCCAAGGACGAAGGCGATGACTCCGGTGACGGCGACGAGCACCGATCGGATCAGCGCGGGTTCGGGAATCCTGTTGATAGACATCAGATCCGCCCTTGCGACGAGGCGAGCAGCCGGTCGATCTTGAGTTCGAGCGCCTTCAGGCGCTGTTCGTTGCGGAAGTCGGCGGCGTCGGAGTTGAGCACATAGCCCGCGACGGTGTCCCGGTATTCCGAGTCCGCGACGCGGGACTGGAAGCCATAGGTCAGCTCGAAGTGCACTCTGCGCAGCTTGTCGAGCAGTTCGCGCTGCTCCATATCTGAAAGTGCCATCAGTGCACTGCCTTTCATTCGTTCCGCGACATCGGCGCGGAATTGGTTCATATCCATGGCACCCGGGTCCCACTTGCCCTGTTTGGGGCCGGCCCATTCCTTGTGCCCGATCACCCGATCGGCGCCGTGACCGAGCTTGCGCAGAATCGCCGCGCAGATCCCGACGTAGGCGTCGTATTGCTCGTCGGACCAGCCCTCGGTGCCGTTGTTGGCGGCCTCGATGCCGATCGTGTGATAGTTCGCGTTGTCCTCCGGCAGGCCGGGCCACGAGCCGGCACCGGCATGCCAGGCGACACCGACTGCGACCACCGTGACGGTCCCGTCCTGCGCCAGATGCAGCTGCGACAGTGGGCCTTCCAGCGTTGGAATCCCATAGGCTATTTCGGTCGGCGGGGTATTCGAGCCACCGGTGTGATGGGCGACGATGCCCCATATTTCGCCGAAATCGCCGTGGCCGCGTTCACGCCAGCCGGGGAATTCCACAACTCGCAGGCCCTCCGCGCGCAATACCTCCGCGAGCCATACCGGATCGCCGGTCCAAGACATGCTTGTCCTGCCTTTCTCTGAAGAGCTGAGAGTCAGGCGGCGTCGAAGTAGACGTAGGTGCCGACACCGCCTTGCACCGTGGCACCGTTGAGGAAGTTTCCGTTGACCATGTTCAGCGCGATCCGATCGCCGGCCGCGACGGCGATCGCTTGCGCGGGAATCGTCGCGACGGTCTGTGCCTGAGCGAATTCCACGCTGGCGACCTCGGTGCCGTTGCGCACGAGCTGAGCCCACAGGCCGCCCGCCGCACCCCAGCCGCCGGCCAGGGTGACCTGGGTGCGGACAACCACATTTCCCGGCGCGTTGACCAGCAGCGTGTTGGCATCCAGCACCGTGCTCGAGTAGTCGGGGCGGACCACCCAGTTCACCAGCTGCGTGGTCTTGTTCTTGTCGGCGTTCTGGTTACCGTTCTTGTTCATGCCCATCGGCATCGCGGATTCGGTCACGCCGGCCGCAATGATGAATGCCATCGCTAAGCCTCCGCTGCAGGCGTCGCGTTCGTGGGATTCTCGGGCTGAGTGGCAGGAGGTACGCCGGGCTCCGCTGGCTTCGGCGTTGTGCCGGAACCGTTGGAAACAGGGAGCTCATTGACATCTGGCAGTGGGTAGGACATCGGCCAGCCGACATACATGGACGCCATCAGACGGTCACACCCTTGATGCTGGCTTGCAGACCCTTGCCTGCGCCGGCGTCCAGCGTGGTGATCAAGACCGTGACCCGCTCACCAGGATTGAGGGTGTAGCTGAGCGGAATCGTGGTATCGCCAGTCTGATTCGCCGCGGGGATGGTCGCCGACGACCCCGTCACCGTCGTAGTGCCGTTCACCCGCAATTCGACGACAAGGTTCCCGGTGCCCGCGGTTTCGCCTCGATAGGTCACCGAACTGACCGCGATCTTGCGCTCGATCCGCAGACCTTCCGGCATCACGTTGCCGACACCGGCGACTCGAGTTCCACTGTGCGACTTGAACGCGATGTCGTAGATCTGACCGGCCGCCGTGGGCGTGCGGGGGTCGGATAGTCGCGCATCCGTGCTGGCGATCGTGTCGATCGCCGTGCGGGCGGCCGCCGCGTCGGCCGCGGTGAGCAATGTCCGGCCGAGTGCGGTCGAATCGGCGATCTGGTTCGCCGGGTGGGTGTGCGCGGTAGGTGTGCGCGGATTCGTCAGACGCGGGTCGTCACCGGCGACCGCAGTGGTCGCGGTGGCACCGATGACCGGCGGAAACGTCGCGGGCTTTCCGGTGATGCCGGCCCAGTCGGTGGTGCCCGCCTGACCACGGATGACGACGCCCTGTCCGTTCGGCGTCCAGCCACCCGCCGCCGCGTGATAGACGTACAGCAGCCCGTCCGCCTTCACCACATACTGGGCGCCCTCCGCGGGGGTCGCGGGCAACTGCGCATAGGCGCCGACCTGTCCATCGATCTTGATGCCTTCACCACGCGGGCCCATCACGACGGCGTTGCCCGCCGAGGCAGGCACCGGCGACACCAGTGTCAGATCGACCAGACCGGTCGATCCGACATCCGGCTTCTGCGGATCAGCTCCCGGAACATACTCGGGCACAGTGAAACTGAAGGAGTCCATCGGAACCCGTTCACCGTCGTAGGACAGGTCGAACGACACCCGCCAGGTCCACTGCGAGGGATTGGTGGCGGCGCTGGGTGCGACGAGCCGCACGCCGGGCCGACCGCGCCAGGTGATGAAACCCCACTGGTCCAGCTGACATTCGTAATGACTCGGCAGCTGGACATAGGTCGCCGGGCCCAACTCCGCGCCTGGGACAAGCACTTTCGGCGCATCGGCGGTGAAGGTCAGCGTGCCGGTCAGTGGCACGAACTCGGGGGTGTCACCGACGTCGCCGTCGTCGATGATGTTCGCGAGGAAGCGCCCGACGACTTTGCCGTACTTCAGCGGGGGCAGATCGGCCATGGATCAATGCCTTTCGGACAGCAGGCAGCCGGAAACGGCATGCCGGTTTGCGGAAAATGAGAGCGGCCGTTTGTTCAGCCGATGAGAAGACGCAGTTCGACTACACAGGCAGCGCACGAACGTTGATATGCGAATAGTTGGAGTAGATGTTGTACCCTCCGGTACCCTCCACTCGATGCGCGACGACGTATAGCGTGACCGTCTGGTTCGCGGGTACCACGCCGAAGGTGGCTCCCGGCTTTGTCGGATATTGAAACCCCGGTGAGACCAACACATACGCGACGCGCGGGACCCGGTGACTCCAGCCGAATCCGACGAGATCACCGGTGGGACTGCCGATACGAACCTCGACATTGCAGCGCGTCGGCTGGTCCGTCTGCACCTGCACGCCACCCTCGACGAGTGGCCGCCATGCCGTCGGCTGCGCCGGAATCGTAATAGCGGCAATAGTTTTCACTTCGGCCGTGACGTTCTGTGCGGCAGTGAACTGTTTTTCCCCGATCACCCATGGCCCGCTCGGCCTCGGGCTCGGCATGGGACGGAATTTTTGCGTTGCGGCATCCCAGGCGAGGACGTGGTCCTGCTCGAGTGGACGTTCCTGGTTGATCAGAACATCGGAGGCATCCTGGATCCGACCGGTCGCCCCCGGATCGCCCGCGTCGCCGGTCACACCGCGCGGAAAGGTGATCTCCAGCTGCTGGGCCGGTGCGGTACCCGTGATCCGGGCGGCCGCGGCCGAGCCGGTGGCGCCCGCGACGGCGGCTCCGGTCAGCTGGTTCGAGGCACCCCGGCTGCCGACCGTGCGGAAGGCGTTGCCGAAGGCGACGAATCCCATTCCGGTCCAGTAGTAGATGCTGTTGTCCGCGACGACGCGCCAAGCTTTCCGCGCGTCCGCCGTGGTGAGCCGAAGTTGGTTCAGCGCGGCCACATCGGCGATGTCGCCCTGCCACGCCCACGGCCACGCCGCCTCGCCTTCCGGCCCGACCGCACCCTGACTACCTTCCCGCAGCTCGATCAGCGCTTCCCGGTCGACCAACTCGAACGGGTTCACCGTGTAGGGCAGCCCGATCGAGTCGGCGACGCCGCGCATGGTGATCATGATGTCGTCCTCGTAGACGACGGTCTCGCTGTGCACAGCGTCGTCGGCGGTCACAGTGCCCCCACGGGTCGGGCCAGACACACGATCTGCGCGTCGGCCATGAAGTAGTCGTAGCTGGCCGTGCCGGTGGCCCGGCGCACCAGCACAAACAGCGTCACCGGCTGTCCGGCGGGCACAACACCGACGGTGCTGTCCGGAGTCATTCCGCGCACCCCGTAAAAGGGCTGGAATCGGGCGCGGGTACTGGCGCCGGTCACGAAGCCGGAGCCGAGCGCCACAATTTGACCGGCCTCCGAGCCGATCCGTACTTCGGCATCGATACGGGTGGTGAACTCGTTGTAATTCTCGGCGGACCGCACGACGACACCACCGGTGATCATCGGGCGCCAATCGGTGTCTTGTGCCGGGATAGTCAGCTGGGCAATGCTTTTCGTAGCCGCGGTGATACCGGCCTCCGAGCCGGCAAAGCCCGGGCTACCATCCCAGGACCGACCCTCGAGGATGGTCCACGGTCCACGTAGACCGGGGTACGGCCGAGGCTTCCACTTCCCGGTGGTCGAGTCCCACGTCGGTACGGCTCGATCGATATGCGGACCGTCCGCATAGTCCGGTGCATTGCGGATCGGCCCGGGGCCGCCGACTTCACCCTTTTTACCTTTGCCGCCTCGCGGCACCGTGAGATTCAGCGTCAGATCGGGCGGCGTGCCGGTCACCGTTACCTGGAGTTCGGACCCTACGGGCCCGGTATCCACCGCACCGATGGTGATCGTGCATGGCTGACCGTCCGGTCCCGCGGCACCGAAAGCCGCAGCGAACTCATCGAATCCGGTGCCATTCCAGTACACCAACGCGCCGGTGGACAAGACCCGCCACGCTTTGCCCGCATGCGCGATCGTCAGTTTGGGGGCGAGCGCGGAGAGCGCGGGCTGATCCGCGATGTCGCCTTCCCAACGGAACGGCCGAGCGGGTACACCCTGATCACCCCGCTTGCCGGACGTACCGGTCATCAACTCCAGGGAACCGTCGCGGGGCGTGCCGTGCATAGCCTGCACGACGCCAGGTGCACCGACACCCTCATCGATGCCTCGTATCTGCGTCGATGCGAAATACTCTCTTACAGTGGACATCTCACCTCACTCGATAGGTTCTGCGAAGACGACAAGCGACGCGCGGTCGGGCTTGAACCCGATCTTGAGGCTGCCCGAGCCGACCTTCTCGACCGCGACCACCAGGTTCGCGGGTTGCCCTGCGGGAACGGCGGCGAAATCCGAGGACGGCGACAGCGCTTTCGTCGTGGTGCCGTCGCGATAGCAGGGAGTGACCGGCAGGTACAGCCAGTCGCCGGCGGCGGCGATGGAGGTGGCGACGATCTCGCCCTGCGAATGATGGACCCGCACAGTCGCTTCCGCGCCGATCCCGACGTTGTTGGGGTCCGCACGGCTGAACATGTGTCCGTACACGACAGGTCGCCAGCGGAAGGGCAGTGGCGGGATGGTCAACGTGGCGGCCTCGACTCGGCCGGTGTTTTCCAGTTGGAGAGCCGCGAAGTCCTCCTGGTACCAAGACCAGGGGCCGAGCCCGAGGGGCGCGGCCGTTGCACGAAACTTCCGGCTGGACCGGTCGTAGGCGAACACACTGCCGACCCCCGGCGTCCGCACCTTGTCATAGTCCGGCGACTCGGCGATCGATCCGGACGCGCCCGGCGGCCCCTTCGGACCGCGCAGGCCGGCCGGGACGGTCACCTTCAACTTCTGGTCCGCGCCAGTACCGCTGAATTCGACGGCAGGCACGGTCAGGTCTTCTCTGCCCGCGGTCTCGGTGACGGTGATCGTGGTCGCCGCGGCGACCGGCCCCCGCGGTCCGACCGCATCCGGCGAGTGCCGCCACTCGGTACCGGTCCAAACATCCATACCGTTGTCATCGAGCCGATGCCACCAGCTGCCGCGATCCTCCGGACCGAGCCCGACCGGCCGGGCCGCCGCGTTGGCGATCTCGCCCATTTTCCGGAACGTGGTGCGTGGTCGGCCGCGCCGGCCGGGTTCACCGGGTGGGCCGGGCGGGAGGTCTAGGTTCACGAAGCCGTCGGAGACGGTCGTCTGTGCGGTCAGCACGGGCAACCCGTCGACGTCGGGCGCCCGCCTGATCGTGATGTGGGCGGGAAAGGTTAAGTCCGCCATGGTTTCTCCTCTTCGAAAAGGCTCAGAAGATGAGCAGGTCGAGATCGGCGCCGACGTCGGTAGCCAGATCCTTGATCGCGGCGGCGACGCGGCCGAGCCGCTGCCAGGCCTTGACGATCGAATCCTCTTCATCGGATCCGTCGCCGACCACGATGTGCCATTTCGCGGGGGTCTCGCGGTCGTCGGTGAAGGTCAGCTCGGTCACGTAATCGGTGAAGATCTGGCCGTCCAGGGCGAAGCCGATCTGGTCGCCGAGCCCGTAGTCCTTACCGAGGATGTAGGGAGCGTTGTCCTCCACGCTCACCCGCTTGCTGGTGTAGCCGCGGGTCAGGTGGATGCCCTGGCGGGCGGCAACCAAGCCGTCCAGGTTGAAGGCCTTGTCGCTACCCGAGATATACAACTCGCGGAAGGCATACGGCCCGGCGGCGTGCACCCGCTCCATATCGCGGTAGACATTCCATGCGAGGAACACGTCGTTGAGCTGACCGCGGTAGAGCCAGCCGAGCCCGATCAGTGACAGCAACCCCTTGATCACGACCTCGATGCCCGCGTTCACCCAGCCGGGCGATCGGCCGCCGACGATGATGTCGGTGGCGGTGGGCTTGTGCAGTGCGATCTCGGACTTCCCGATACCGGAGTACTCCCCTTCGAAGTACCACACCCACGGGAAGTTTCGGATGGTGCCCTGACTGAGCTGCTCGCCGTACACCGCTTCGTATTCGGTGGCGGAGTTCAAATTCGGGTAGCGCTTGGGCGTGGTGCCGTCGCCCGCGAATTCCTCGAACCAGGAACGGATTCCGTCGAGCAGCGTGCCGGTCGCACCGGTGACACCGGACTTGTCCTCCGTCTCGAGCACGACGGTCGGCCGATCCAGGTAGAACCACTCCGGCGCGGGCTGTTCGTCCTCCCCGGGCAGGAAGAACCTGGCGGTCAGCATGACCCCGGAGTCTTCGAGCATGGGTGCGAACAACTTGTCCGCCATGTCGAAGCGCGCCGATGCCGCACTCCATTTGCTGGTGTCGTGCAGCGGATCCACCGGGACGACAGCGATCGGGAAAAGCAGGTTGCCGGTGTCGCCCCACTCCGGCAAGCCGGCATCCCGGGGTGGCACCCAGCCCGGCGCCTGCAGGCGCATCAGGTTGGTCGTCAGGTAGTTGGTGATGATGGTGCGGACCGGCCCGAACTGGATCATATGCCGCGGGAACTGCGCGAGGATCGGCGCGAAAGGACTTGCCCAGCAACAGATCGTCGCGATGTGGTTCCAGCAGTGGATGGCTTCGATGTCGACGGTTTCGACACCGTAGTCGTCTCGGACGATCGACGCCTTGGTGATGTAGCCGTCCCAGCGAAAACCCCTGGTGTTCACGGTGATCGGGATGGTGGCGTCTTCATGGTCGGTGTTGTTGAACAGGTGGTCGAAGTGGACCATGTCGCGCGGGCAGATCATCTTGAGTCCGCCCGGCGCATTGCGGGGATAGGTGAATTCCAGCGAGAGGTAGCTGTGCTCCTCGCCGACCTCCTGCATCCATTTGTCCCAATAGCGCACCAGGACATCGGGATCGCGCAGCGATTCCTGCTCGTCCTTGTACGCCTTGTCCATGTGCAGGGCCTCGGCCTGCGGGTCCCATGCCGGCATGCTCATCAGAACGGCCTCGACGATCGCGGCGTGACCGAGACGATCAGACTGGACTGCACAGTGCCGCCATCGACCTGCACGATGATGTCGGTGGCACTCCATTGCGGCAGCGCGGCGAGCCATCGGCGACCGGCCAGCCGGCCCCAGACGTTCTCGAATATCGTCGAATTCCCGGAGTACAGGCGGGCGGTGCGGTGCCGCGGATGCGTATCGATCCGCAGCGTCTGGCCGGCCGTCAGCCGCGGCGTATGCACCAGCCGGGGTTGGGCGTCGCCCGTCGGATCCAGAATCGCCCAACGACCTGGGCCATTCATCGTGTACCGTGGCCAGGCAGGCTGATCGGCCGCGTTGCGCGCCCGCACTTTGCCCTCGTTGAGTGCCGAAGTGTTGGTCCACACCGCGGTCTCGTCGAAATGCCGTTCCAGTGGGTCCATCGCCGTCGCCGACATCTTGTACAGCGCAAGGGCATTACGTGCCGGATCGATCTCACCGACGGCTTCGGGTGCGCTGTCGAGCTGCACCTGCTGGAATCGCCAGCCTTGATGACGGGTGTAAAACCCGATGGTGGACGGCTTGTCGGTGGACCAGCCGCGGAACCAGGCGTCGTGCACCGCGTAGAAGTCCCGAACCGGATTGGCACCAGGGCTTTTCGCGGATTGGGAGATCACGGCGATGAAATCCCATTCCTTCTTCGCCCGGACCGACCGCTGGAAGGTCGCGCCGTCCTGGCGGGCGCCCTCGTTGACGAGCAGTTGCACCGGGGCGAACATGAATCCGGTCTGGTTCGAGAGCCGCACGCCTTCCCGACCGGCATTCGAACCGGACAGGTGCCACACCCTGCCGTTGATGTCCCACAGGACGACCTTCGTGTACTGGCTGTCCAGTAACTGGTGGGTCATCGGCCGAGCCCTCCTCCGCGTTGTTGCGCCACCGAGCGACGCCGGCGAACCCGCTCCACCGCGATGGCGGCGCTCTTGGGGTCCATGCCGTTGAAGTTGTAGATGTCTCCCCGGGCGGTGCGACCGCCCGGACCCTTGGCCAGGTTGGTCAGGCCGAAACCACTGCCGAGCTCCTCTTTCGCCGCGCCGGCCGCGATTTCGATCGGCTTGGTGACGAACTCCGCGGCGGTGCCGGCGACTACCGAACCGATCATCGAGCCGATCGCGGGAGCCAGCGCACCCAGTGGACCGAGGAACGGGGCGACCAATGTCCCGGCCGCCGTACCGAGCGTGCTGCCGACCGTGGACGCCGCGCCCTTGATCGCGCCGGTGATACCGCCGACCACGCCGTGCTGCTGCAGGCCGCTGATGCCGCCTTGCAAGGCGGCGAGGCCAGTCCGCTGATCGTCGGTCATCTCCGGCGTCGGAGCCTGTGTGCCCGTTGGGTTCCAGTCGACGCCGGTGTACTTCTTGACTACCGAGGCGATGCTCGACGACCACTTACCTTCGGGATCGGCGCTCTTGTAGATATCGCCGAGCGCGTCGCCCTGCGCGGCGCCGAATTGGGCGCCTGCTTCGATGATCTGGTTGCCGTTCTCGCCGAGCAGCGGCGCGAACGTGGCGGCCGCGTCTCCGCCGAGCTTGCCGCCTGCGACGTTGAGGAAATCTTTGAAGCTGCTCTTCGTCGGGTCGTAGATCTCGTCGCTCAGCGCGAGAGATTGCGCGCCGAATCCGGCCGCGCCGACCGACGGTGTTCCCGCAGTCGGTGAATCACTCTGCGGTACAAGATTATTCGGCGCCTCGAGGGAATTGTCCCCCGGGATGACCGACCCATCACTCGGCGCGCCCTGCAGACCGTTCTTCGCCGGCCGGTTGCGGACCAGGTACGAACCTGTCGGAGACTGCCGAGCAGTCGACGGACTGGCACCGTAGCTGTAACTCGACGCGCCGCCACCGGAATACGAGGCCCGCGAGCCGGACGCGTCAGCACCCGATTCCGTCTGTCGCGGCACGAACGAATTCCCGTCCTCGCCGCCTGCGGTTTCCCCGGTACCGAGGCTGGTCGGCCCGCTGGCACCGAGGCCGCCGGTTTCGCCGGACAACGTCATCGATGCGGACAGGCTGCCGCCGAACTTCGAGCCGATCAGACTGCCTAGCTGCTCGCCGATCACCGGCGCCAACTCGCCTGCCGGGCCTAGCGCCGGTGCGAGCACCGAGCCCAATGCCGCACCGACCCGGCCGCCCGCCTCTGTTGCCGCGCCGACGATCCCCTGCGCCAGCGCATTGGACAACGATCCGAGCTGACTGAGGCCCTCGGACTGACGGGGCGTGTTATCGGTCGACGCGGTCCCGATCGGAGCCTGATACGCGCGACCGAAGCCGAGCGCCTCCGGCGTGCCCTGGGTCCGCACCTGCATGGCGGCGCCCAGCGGATTGGGTTCACCGAGACCGACCGGATCCGAGCTGGTCGCCGACTCCCGGGTCGGGGACGCCGCGGTGCCTCCGGACCCGAACACCGAGCTCAACATGCCGCCCGGCCCGAATGCGGGCGCGATTACCGAACCGAGCGCGGCACCGGCGGCGCCGCCCGCGTTGATGGCGGCATTTCCGATGCCGCCCAATGCATCTGCGACCAAGCCGAACAGACCGAAGTCTTGCGGACGGAAGGCCGCGTCGGATCCGGCCGTGCCGATCGGGCTGCGAAGCAGTTCCCGCCACCGCTGTGCCGCCGAACCCTCGGCGCCGACCAGACCACCGTCCGCGAAGCCCGGCAGCATGCCGCCCAGGTAGGACGCGGACGGCACCCACCCGCCATTGATCGCGGCCAGCAGCGGCAACGTATCGGACGTCGCCGCGGCATTGACCACGAACTCGCCGGGTGACAACCGAGCGAGCACCCGATCGTCCCGCGACCCACCCGGGCCTGACACTATGCCGCCGCTCGCGAACCGCTGCGGCGTCCGGCCCCCGATACCCGAGTCGGGCACGCCCGATTCATCGACTATCTCGTCGCCGGAGTTGTTGTCGCCCTTGCGATCCTGCACCGGATTGGACAGGGTGGCCGTCGAGCTGACCCGGACGATCCTGGTCCGGGTCCTGCCGCCTTTCGCTTCCGGGTCATAGCGGTTGAGCGCGCCGGCGGCGATCCAGTTGGTGAAGAACCTCGGTACCGCGCCGAGGATTTCGTGGAAAGCCTTGGCCAGCGAACCGATCTGAACGGAATCACCGGTGATTCCGTTCGCGGATACCGACGAATCGCCGGCTACCAGAATCGGATCGTCACCGGGGAGGGTGATGATCGAGGTCCCGGTGACCTTCCCGCCCTCCCAGACCGCACCGCTCGGCAGCGTGACCTTGTGCCCGGGGGCGGGCTGGCCGCTGTTGGCCATGGCGAGGATGTCCGGCATCGCCATGACCGGCGGGCGTGTGGTCGAAGGGCTCTTCGAGTCCGGCGGAGTCCGCACATCGGAGCTCATTTGTTTCTCCACATTCGCATCTACTTTCTCGGCCGCTTGCGCAGATCAACCCCCGCGCGCTGTTACTCGTCCCAGTCGAGGAACTTGTTCATCTCGCCGATCCCGGTGGCCGTGCCGATTCGCTCGCGACCGGACTTCACGCCGGGGCGCGGCACGAGTTCCGGACGGTTGCGCCCGTTCCTCGCGTCGTCGGTCTTCGCCCAGACAAGCCAGCGCAGTGAGTCGGTGATGTCGGCCAGCAAGAACTGGTCGAGTTGCCAGCGGTGGCCTTCGGGGTTCATCGCGCGAAACAGCGCGGATTCGGTGGGCAGCCATCTGATGATCGCCTTGAGCTCACGCCAGCCGAGCACCTCGGTGCCGAGCTGATGCCGGCGCAAGCCGAGCGTGATCAGGTCGTATTCGATTGCCTCGCCATGCTCTTCGAGAAGGGCATCGAGGCTTAGGATTCCCCCAGGTTGACTCCGGAGTGGGTGCGCCATGCGTCGAGCAGCTCGTGGTAGGCCTCCGGATCCATCTCGTCCAGCACGGCGAGCGACTCAGCGGACAGCGTCAGCTCCAGCAGTGTGTACATCGCGTCGACGTCGCCGAGGCGGCGGATGCGACGGATCAGGCCCGGCTTGAGATAAGACAGCGATGGCAGGTGCAGCTCGGCACCGTCCACCTGGTAGACGAAGTCGTCCTTCACCTGGACCGGACGGTTGAGGGTGATCGGAGCTTTCGGGGAAGTCATTGGTTCGCAGACCCTTTCATGACGTTAATAGGTGCGCAGGTAGTGGAATTTGTTCGGAAATAAGGGCCCAACGGCGGCGGGCGGGCCTGCGCGTAGGTGTTTGACCCGCCGCCGTTGGGGGCTTTATCAGGCGGCGGTCTTGATGCCGTCGTCGAGGTAGCGGAAGGCCTTGATGCCTTCGTCGTTCTTGAACGCCTCGATGGTGATGTTGAAACCGGCCAGTTCCTTGGACACGAACTTGCGCTCCTGGACCTGCGAGATCGAGGCATTCGGCAGCACGATGCGCATCTTCTTGTCCTGGCTCAGCATGTCGAACACCCAGGCGCGGCGCGGCAGCACCTTGCCGGTCTCCTGGATCGTGTACAGCTTGCCGGAGGTCGGCGTCGCGGGGGTGGGGACAACGCTGCCGTCGCCGAACACCTGAGTCAGGACATCCTCGTCCCACACCGCGTACAGGGTGAGGCCGAAGCGGACCGAATGCTCGGTCTGCAGATTGGCGATGATGTCGGCGTTCCAGTCCTTGATCTGTTCGATCTTGCGCTCGCCCTTGGACTCGATACCGTCCTCGGAGACGTAGCCGAGCGGCTTGAACGCGTCGACCGGCTTGGCGCTCGCCCCGACCGGCAGCAGAGTGTTGATCGGGGCAACGAGCACACCGCCGGAGACGGAGACCGGAGTACCGGTACCGATGTACTTGCTGGAAGGTGCAGCCATGTTGTTTTCTCCCTTGGGATTGTTGCGCAGGCCCATGGGAATTGGTTATTCAGTTGTGGCTCCCATGAGGGGGAGTCAGGCGAGGAGCAAGCCTCGCACGTTTGAGGTAGCCGCCCATTCCCAGAGCTGGGAAGCGGCGAGCTGATGCGGTTCGGGTCAGTAGACCTGGGTAGCGGGTCGATCGTCGGAAACGGCGAATCCGCCCCAATCGACGATCTCGTAGCCTTGGTCGTAGCCGGCAAGCATCGAGACGAGCAGCTGCTTCACGGTCTGCTGGCCCCAGGTATTCCTGTAGAAGACCTGACTGCCTCGCAAGTCGTCGCCGGACGCGTAACTGACTACGCAGTCCGGCCAATAGAATCTGGCCTGGACCTGCGAGAACTGTTCGCTGCCCACCTGATTGATCGGGTGGATGTCGAAGAGATAGGCGCTGGGGCCGGAATTGCCGGGAACGCGGACGAGCCGCGCATACCGAAATGGCTCGGCAATCCACTTCACCAGAAGCGTTTCATCCTTCTTGAGGCTGATTTCACGCTGTGTCACTGCATTTCCTCCTTGCACAGACGTTCAGTTATCCTGCGTTGCTGGATGATTCAGGCGACTTTGCCGCGCACGATCAGGTCCGCGACGATTACCTGCCGAGGGGCCGCGGTCGCCGGGTCGGCGTCGTTCTCGATGCCGACATCTTCGAAGTACTCGCACCACACGGTGCCGAGGTAACCCGGCGCGGCAGCCGAAAGGATGGCGCGGACCAGGCCGGCCAAATCAGCTGCGGCGCCGGAATCGTCGGTGCATTCGAGAACGACACGAGGACGATCCAAGATCAGGCTCGGGCCACGGCGACCCTCGCGGTCTTCGATGTCCTGCCGGCGCGCTCGGTCATTACGCTTGACCCGCACCATGCGTGGCGGCCGTGGCTCCGGAATCCGGGTGACCACCTTCGCGGTGTCCGAAGCGGCGGCGAGTTGCGCGGTCAGGTAATCGACCAGTGTTTTCTCGATGTCGGGGAACACGATTCGTTCAGTCATCGCGCTACCACCTTTCGTGGCTATGGCTCTTGCCGGGCTTGCTCGATCCGCTGACGCAGTTGATCGACGACTCCCGCATAGGCTTCGGTCTTGGTCGCGGCGTCGAAGGACAGGCCGCGGGGATGGACGGCGTACCAGCGGCCGTCGTCGGTCTGGTTGACCTGGATGTCGTCGAGGTCGTAGAACGACTCGGGATCCGGTACGGGCCACTCACCGTTCTCGTCTTTGGTGACGTGCAGGCCGGTATCGAACGCACCGGGCGCACCACCCGGCGTAGCCGCCCAGCGGATCTCCTCCAATTCGGGATGCACTCGCACACCGCGCTTTACGAGATATTCGGCGACCCGCGTCGCCTGCTTCATGCCGGTCACCGTCGGTTCCGCTGTCTTGGGCGACTGCTTGCTCTGCCATTGCGGAAGATGGATCACCGACAGTTCCTCGGCCAGCGCCTTCACCTGCGGATCCAGCTCCGCGGTGTCCACTGACTCAGCGAGCTTCCCACTCAGCGCCTGCTGGATGAACGCCAGGAACTCCGGAGTAACCAGCTGTCCGGCATCGGTCTGCACGTACTCCGGCGGCGGTTGATGATTGGCGAACTGGATGGATTCGACAATTTTCTTGTCAGACATGCTGTTCCCTCATGAATTGCCTCCGAATGTGGGCATGAAAAAAGCCCGACCTGTAGCAGGATCGGGCTCGGCTAGCGTGTGTGGCGAGTGCGAATCAACTCGCGGGTGTTCTTCAAGGAGTGCCCGAGGCTCCCCCCTTCGGAGCCTCGGGCGCGACCAGAACTTCGCGGCTCGGCATGAGCCACGAAGTTGCGGTCGGTGTATCCCCTTCGCGTTGATCGCCTCACCACCGTTCGATGGATGGCGATCATCCCCTCGCGACCTCCGCCTGCGCCGCTGCCGTTCGGAGCGGTACAGCGGAGGTACGGCAGCTGCGACTGCCGATACACAGTGGTATCACATGATGGGACGAGAGAGCGAAATCCGTTTCCCGGCAACGACAAGTGGAGTTAGCCAGTGTGTAGCAGACTCGGAGGTGATCACGTTGCCGGCAGGGCGCGGCCGCAGCATCCGCCTCGAGCGGACAAGTTCTCTCGAACATCGCAACATGTCTCGCCGGTTTACAACCAGCCTATGCGGGGTAGCTACGTTCGAATGACTTCGCGACGGCGGTATCCGGTGCGGCAGACACCGATCGAATCGGGTTGAGCCACTTACCGGAAGGCATGACGTCGGAATCCCGTGGGTCGACAGCAGCTATCCGTCGGTAAACTCAGAGACAAGAGTCACAGCCATATCTCGTAACGATATCGGCAAAATTTCGATTGTTCCGACCTCTGTTTACTTGCCCAGAGACTGGCCCGAAATCTTGTGCCTATTGCACGACAGTCGCCACTTATTGTAAATGACAATGCTTTTCGACACTGCCTATGTCGACCAGATCACAGGCCGAGGAGCGGCAGGATCAGGGGTGCGAGATCGTAGGCCAGTTTCAGCAAGTCGAGGATGATGGTGAGCATGGGTTCACCTCCTCTCTCAGTGACGGCGGGATGAGTCCGGCACGATGCGGCCCGCGGTGATCAATGCACTGAAGGCCAGCGCTTTTCGGCGGCAATGCTCGGTCGAGCAGGCGCGGTGGACCCGCATCGACTCGTGCGCCTTGGCGATGGTGAGTGGTGCTGCGGGGGTGGCGTGGTCGGCCATGTCGAGCAGTTCCGCGACGGTGTTGTCCATGTCAGACCTCGGATAGTCGAAAGATCCACGGCACCAAAGATTTCGCGGCGCGGCGTGGCAGGCTTGAGCCCCACCCCCGATCAGGGGGTGTATCGGGGGTGGGACGAAACGCCCCGGTCGCTTCTTCGGTCTGCTACCGCGAGCGCGAGAGTCGGCGGGAGACTGGAGCGGAAACCGGGGCGGGTATGTGGCAAGCTCTTGCCCGCTTGTCGTCGATCTCGAAGAGGTTTCGGGGGCATGCCACATGTCGAGGGCGGAGCGAAATACGCTCTGCTGCTTCATCGTTCGCGGCCCCGCCCACCAGAGTGGACGGGGCCGCGAAGGATAGAAGTATGAAAGTGATTGGTAGTGAGGAAGTTTCCCGGAAAGTTCCGGGTGAGGGCGCAGCTCTGGCGCTGCACAAAGCTTCACCTAAAGCGCGGCGGATGTCAACCCCCGGATACGAATCGGGCTCGAATTCGCAGGTAGGCGGCCACTTTTGAGCAGTCCGAGCCGGACTGCCGGGTGCCCGGAAACGACAATTGCCCCACCTCCTGCGAGGTGGGGCAATCATGTCTGCCCTCCGAGCCGATATGCCGTCCGGTGTGGATCAAGGCATATCGGTGTCTTCAATTACTACTTCGCTGCCCCCGAGCCCGTGTTCAGCGCCTTGATGAGATCGACAAGCACATCGGATGAACCGGTGCCCTTGTCCGCCACGTTGCCCTTGGCATCGGCGCTGAGGCTGGCGGAGCCCGTGTCGGCGGCCGAGGCCAGGCCGGAACCGGCCAGGATGATGCCGGCGCTAGCCGCGAACACAACGCCGAACACGCGAATCTTGCTCATCTGGAAATCTTCCCCTTGAAGAATTGAACCCTCCATCGGCGACCTGCTGGTCGTCGAGCAAGATTTTTCTATCACAAGGATTCGTCGGTCAGCGACCTTTCGGCCACACCGTTGACTACGGTGCCATTGCCCATCGATAACGGGGCATGCACAGTGAGGACTTCGGAACAATACCTGCGAATCTGGTGTCTTACTGCGACTTCTACGGCCATCCGGCCGATGCAGGGTCAAAATCTACATATCGGCATGTTGACGCCCGGCCAGTAGCACACGGAAGGCGAAGCGTCTCAAACCCGCGAACCGGTATCCAGCAACTCCAGAGCACGAATCCACGGGCAGCCGACTCGATTTCGAGTACCCAGCAATTCAGAGGTTATGTTGTGATTCATTTCATATGGAAGCACTGTAACTTTCGTCTACCACGACCGATTGAACTGCGGATCTTGTTTCAAGACACATCAATTCGAGTCTTTCGCGTGGACCGAGGATCGACGCCGCGTCGGATACAGCAGATGTTCGTCCAATACCGCACCGACGGTGTACAACTCCGGCCACCCCGGCGCCCACGGTCCAGGAAGCGGCGCGATTCTTCCTGCGCTCCTGAGTGTTTGAATCCGACGTACAGTCAACCCTTGATACTGCGCACCGAGCTCCTTTGCCAGCGAGGCGATCCCGGACGCGTTGAGCCGATGCCGACGGGCCTGCTCCACCATCCCTTCGTCCAGGACCACCGGCGCCGCCGGCGGGCAAACGATGCACAGCGCGGCCTGCACCACCGTCCGGATCTCCTCAGACGCCCCCTCCGCACCCTCGGTCATAGCCAGCGCGATGAGGTTTCGGTCGAGCCAGCGCGCGAGGCCCGGCGTGGCCGGTGACCCGGCGTAGTCGAGGCCGCGCTGCTCGCACACCAGCCGCACCCAGGACACGAGCACCGCGTGCAACTCATCGGCGGCACGCGAGGCGGCAGGGTTGTAGGGCAGCGGCTGTTCGCTCGGCCGACGGTTCATCCGGTAGTCGCCACGGGTGCTGAGCCGGGACTGCCTGGTCCTAGAAACGTCGAGATCCTCGGCGAGATCGGGGATTTCGCGGAGCAGCTCGGCGAGTGCCCGGAGTTCGGCACGGTCGAGGTAGAGGTGGTTCGGGTGCTCGGTCACCGGGAACCCGCCTTGGCAGACCATTGCGCGGTGGTGGTCGTCATGGTGTCGCTTCCTCTTCGGTGGAATGCCAGTGGTCGAGCGAGGTCACCGTGCGGTGATCGCAGCGGAGCACGGGCGGATCGGGATTGACGGCGAGCAGTTCGGCGGGTGGGTTACGCCAACCGGCGTCGTCGCACATGGCGCAGTTGCGGGCGGCCTCGCGGCGCTGGACCGCATCGGCACGCAGGTCGTCGCCGTGTGCGAGGTCCCACCGCTGTCTGGCGCGCCGGGCATCGGCGCAGGCACCGCACGGTGGTGGCGCCGGGTGATTGCGGTGGATGGAGCATTGTCGAGCCGGCGGTGCGGATCGTGCTCCCCTGGAAGAATTTCCAAGGTCATGGGCAGGGACAGGGGTTGGGAATTGCTCGGGCAGTTGGTTGACCACCGGCTGAGCGGGAGCCGAAGCTGTTGTTGCAGTGAGTGTTCGAGCATTAGGCGCAGCACTTGCTTGCGCTCGGAGCTGCCGGGCCTGCCCGGAAACCTGTCCGCCTTTGCGACCCGCGTCGGCCCGTTTCCGGCGTCGGTCTTCGATCTCGGCCTTGGACATCTGCCGTTCGGCCCAGCCGTGGAACCGGTAGCCGCCGTCGGCAGTTGTCCACAGCCCAACCTCCACAAGCTTTTTCGCCTGGGTCGCCGAGCCGAGGCCGCGCACGATCGCGGCGGGCACGAAGCCCTCGGTGAGCTGCTGCATCGACCAGGAACCCGCGCGCACCCACAGGCCCATCGCGGCATTGCCCGCCGCGACGGCCTTGGGATGGAAGCCGAGCTGGTCGTCGACCTGGAACCAGGGCATCAGCGGGCTCCCACAACCACCTCACGGTTGATCGCCTCGGCGAGCAGCCGGGCGTGGCCGTGTCGGACATAGTCCTCGGTGTGCCGCCCATCGAACAGATAGCCGCGGGCGTAGGCGATGGCGCCGCCCCAGGTGCGCCAGTTGGCCGGCGACCACCAGCGTTGCAGCTGGCGGCGGGTCGCGATCTCGATGATGCTCTGTCCCCAGCGCACCATGGCTTCCGGTCCGGACAGGCTGAAATACGCACTGAGGTCGGCGATCAGGCGCAGCGGATTCCCGGCGGGGAGCGCGGTGATCGGATCACCCGCCGCGGCAACCCAATACGTCGGGATCCCGGTGATGTTCCGCTGTCCGATCACGCCGTAGCCGCCGGGATCCTTGCCGAGGCACCGGCCGGCCGGTCGCAGCGGGTCCGCGATCAGCGCACAGGCCACCACCTCCAGGTGCGGGAACAGGCCGTTCCCGATGTCGGCGGCGAGGTCGCCCGCGATGCCTGCGCCTTGTGAATAGCCCGCCAGCAGTATCCGATTGGGCGTCGCTTCGATGGCTTCGAGCAAGGCCCGCCTGCCGATGGCGACGCTGTCGGCGAACGCGACGTGTCGTCCGTAATCCGCCGGGTAGGGCACCATTCGCACGACAAAACGCTTCGGGTCGAGGGCATCGGCGAACGCGGCGGTGATCGCATCGCCGTTCGGATTCCAGGTACCTCCGACCATCAGCACATCGATGATCTCGCCGGGAGTCGGCAACTTGCCGAATAAACGGCGGCCGAAAATGGCCACGGACCTTTACCTTTCGTCGACGACGCGACCGGATGAGCCCATGACGGAACCATCCGATCAGGTCGGAAATGAGATTCGAGGAGTGTCGGATCAGCGGGAAGCGAGGAACAGCGGGCCGGGGCGGGCTGCCGCGGTGCCACAGTGCTCGCAGGTATCTGCCGCTGCGACAGCGGTTTCCAGTCGAAGATTCGACGGATGGGTGGCGATGGCATTGCCGAGTTCGGCACACACCGGATTGGGATAGCCGTAGTCGACGTACACCATTCGGTGATCCACATCGACGATGACGCCGTGTTCGGTGGCACCGCGTTCGGCCGCGAGCCCGATGAAGGTGACGCGCGCACCGATATGGTGCCGGAATATTTCGAGAGCGGGGTTCGCGCGACGGGTTCGCGCCGGTTTTCTCACCGCGGGCTCTGTTCGTCGTCAGCAGTCGCTTCCGCGGCGCGATGCGGCGTGGCAACGAGTGTTGTACTCCGAACCCGAGATTCGCGTGGATCGTGAATGAGAACTACTGCGACGGCATGCGGTTCGCCGCCGCCGAGGTAGGGAATGCCGGAGATGCCGGGCCGCCACGCACCGAATCCGGCGAGCCGCGGCACGCTGCGCGCGACCTGATCGAGGGCCGTCGCGGCGGTAGCTGATCGATCGCTCAACACGGCTTATCCGCCTTGCGGCGCTGCGTGATTCGCGTCACAAAATGTTTGGTGCGACACGCCGGGCTCCCCAGTTGAGACGCGCCGAGCGACCGGCGGTCGGCGACGGTCATCGCCCTTCCCCCTCGTCGGGCAGCAGGTCGACAACTCGGCAATCCAGCGCCGCGGCGATCCGAACGAGTTCGTTCACCGTGAACGAGCCGTGCGCGGCAAGCAGGCTGCGCAGGTCGGATGCCGGCAGCCCGGAACATGCGGCCAGGCCCTCGAGACAAAGTCCCACGTCGGACATGGCGCGCCGCACCCTCCCGGCAACCATGTGGTCTAGGTGTTCCATACGGAGCACATTAAGGTCCGTTTGGACCTGTTGCAACTCTTTCGTGACCTTTATGGGTGAAATGCCCGGTACCTGCGGGGATCCTTGGCGTTTTTACGGCATGTCGTTTGCCAGGTAGCCATTCGGACCTCAGAATGGTCCGTATGGGTGTGGAAAAGGTACCTTCGGACATCAATCGTGCGGTCGGAGCGGAGCTCAGGGCGGCCAGGGCTCGACGGGCTCTGACGCGCCCGCAACTCGCCGCGCTGACCGGACTCGGGGTCAGCACGATCCAACGCTTCGAGAACGGCGATCGATCGCCGGACATGCAGCAGCTGCACGCACTGTGCACCGCGCTCGACATTCCGATGCGCGAGTTCGTCGCCGCAGCACTGCGCGACGTCGAACGCCCCGAGGAGTAGCGCGACCCAACCGATAATCGCCAACCACTGCCGTCGCCGCCCAGGTATCGGCGGTGCGAAAGCTACTGCGCGGGACAGTTAGTCGAACCGGCTACCGGCGAAATGTTGCGGCGCAGCACTTCACGCCCTGCAATCGGCGCCAGCGCCGTAAAGAGTCGTGCGGGCACACTGACTGCCGGCACGTGAAACGCCTACGCGCAGCGTGGATCTGCGCCGTCGACCACCACCATGTCATCGACGATCACGCCGGTTGCCGCCTCGGCGTACTGCAGCACCGCCTCGATCGGATCAACACCCATCGCCCATGCCGCGCGCACCACGTCGCACAACGTGCCACTGCCCTGCACAACTCGCAGGGCGACGTCCGCTCCGATAGCAATACCCAGCGTGCCTGCGGCGCTGCTTCCCCGCCCTGCCGCATACGGTCTGACTGAGTCGATCTGGTCCACGACTGGCATCCCCTTCACTCGCTCTACCTTGAGCCCCACTCCGAGACAGAACCGGACTGGCGTCCCGGAATCTGGCGTAGTTATATCCCATTCGCCGGGGGGTCGCTCACCAAAGTCGCCCTGCCGCAGAATGTTTCGTCGCGCCCCGGACCGACCAGCAACGCGTTATCGGATAGCCAGAAGTTGGCTCGAGCCGCGAGAAGCAGCCAGGTGGCGGCGACGCGCGGCTCGTCGACGAGGACGGGGCGCTGCCCCGGAGTCGTTGCGCTCACTCACATTTCACGACGGGGATGGGGTCGTACTTGACCGTCCTGGTGTGCCGGTAGACCTCGCGACCGGAACGCTTGTCGGTGATGATGCGGGTGTCGGACGTGGTGAAGCCCGGCGCGCCCTCGGAGGCGATGCAGTCCTTGCCCTTGGGCAGCTTGACGGTGGTCGGCTCGGTCGGCTTGGTCCGGTCGCCGGTGACGGATTCGACCTCGACGGTCTTGGTGCCCCAGAGTCGTACGGTCACTTCGGAATCCGTGGTGACGGCCTCGATGAAGACGCCGGTGGGGGTGTTGTTGCGGAAGCTCAGATCGATCGCGCCGTCGAAAACGGTCGCCTCGCGCGCGGCCGGGTAGCGGGAGATGTAGTAGCTGTGCTCGGTGTGGCCCGCGTCCTCCATGCCCGCGAAGTACGCGGCGTTGTAGAGGGTGGTGGCGAACTGGCTGATGCCACCGCCGACGGCGGTGCCGGGCCTGCCGTGATCGATGATGCCGGACTCGACGTAGCCTTCGGCCGTGCCGCGCGGCCCGGTGAAGTCGTTGAGCGAGAACGTATCCCCCGGCTTCACCACCGCGCCGTTCACCTTCCTGGCGACCACCTTGATGTTGACGCCGGACGGACCGCTGAATCCGTTGGTGGTGAACGAGCCCATCGGCTCCACGACGCCGAGCCCCTGCGCCGCCTCGGTGGTGAGCTTCGGCTCCACCTTTTCGTAGACCGCCTGGCCGTTGCGTTCCTGCGGCGCGGCGAGCAGCGCGGTGAACTGCTCGAAGGTCTTCGGCCAGTTGATCTTGTCGCCGACGACCGCTGGCACCACCGTCGGTTTGCCGCCGGTCAGCGCGAACGTCGCGTCCTTCGCCTCGATCTCCGTCGCCACCAGCTGGGGCGCCAGCAAACCGACCGCGATGTTCTGATCGACGGCAGGCGCGAGGCCGCCCTGACCATCGGGCGCGAAGGAAAGCACGGTGGCGATCTGCTCCGGATCGAGCTTGGCCGACGCCCCCTTGCCCGCGAACGTGATCGGCGCGCGCACCGCGGGCTCGGCCACCGTGCGCAAGGCCTGATCGACCGCTTCCGGCCGCACGGTGAGCGGCGCGGGGTGCACCGGCAGGTCGAGCGTGATGCCGGTGATCCAGTTGCCGATCAGCTCGTCGCGGGCGGCGGCGACATCGAGAACCCGGCCGGGCACCGGGGCGACGGCGACGGGTCTCGCCTTGTCGAAGGCGATCGTTCCCTCGACGGACGGCCGATCGTGCACGCGCAGCGCGGTCAGCTGGCGGTCCAGCGCGGCGTCGTCCACGGCGCTGGCCACCGCGACATCGCGGGCGGCGAAGAACGAGGCGAGCCGGGTGAGCGGATTGAGCGGCTGCGTCCCGATCCGCGCCCAGGTGCCGTCCCAGTCGACCGCCAACCCCGCGGCGGTCGGCACCAGCCGGGTCTGCACGTCACCGATGCGCAGCGGCAGCTCCCGGTCGGCTCGCGGGGTGAGCTCAGCGCGCAGCTTCGCGTCCGCGGCGGCGGTATCCAGGCCGCCGACCTCGATACCCGCGACCACGGTGCCGCGCGGCACCTGCCCGGAGCACAGCACCCAGTCGACCGCGTAGCCGATTCCGGCCACCGCGAGCACCGCACCGACCGCGATACTCGCCCGCCGCACCACCGTGCGATTCAGCCGCTTCGGCGGGGGGCCGGAGATCGGCCGCCGGGCCGGGCGCTCGGCGGGCTCGGCCCGATGGGTGGCGCGGCGGGTCGGGACGACCCGGATCGGTTCGGTGGGTGCCGAGTCGTCGGCCGAGCCCTGGGCCGGGTTCGCCTTGTTGGCCTGGGCCGATTCGAGCAACTGGCGTAAGCCGACCTCGCCCGCCGGTTGGTGGCCACGGCGTCCGGTGCTCGACTGGCTCGTCACGAACCGTCCTCCCCGTTCGGTTGAGTTGGGACTCACAGGATGCGAGTTCCCGCCAACGATAGTGCGCGACGCCGACATCGGCCGGTGAGCACCGATCTGCAGCAAACTCCGTGCAAAGGAGCAGGTGGTATACGCAAAGGGCCCCGCGCAGTTGCCGGGTCGGGGGTCTGGCAACTACGCGGAGCCGATCTGATTATCGGTGCGGCGCACCGTGCGTTACACCGCCGGACGGACCAGGATCGGACCGAAGCGGGACAATCCGGTAGACGAGGGTCCGGCCACCGCACACACGAGGGAGATGGATGGCATGCAGCTGGGAATGATCGGCCTCGGGCGGATGGGCGCCAATATCGTGCGCCGCATCGTCAAGGACGGGCACACCGCCGTCGGCTATGAACGTCGCCCACATCAGATCGATATCCTGCGCGAGGAGCTCGGCGACCACTTCCAGGGCAGCACCGACCTCGCGGATTTCGTGCGCACCTTGGAAACGCCGCGGGTGGTGTGGGTGATGATCCCGGCGGGCGCGACCGGGGCCGTCATCGACCAGGTCGCCGAGCTGCTGGAGCCGGGCGACATCATCATCGACGGCGGTAACAGCCGCTACCACGAGGACATCAAGCGGGCCGAGCAGTTGCGTCCCAAGGGCATCCACTACGTGGACATCGGCACCTCGGGCGGCGTCTTCGGCCTGAACCGCGGCTTCTGCCTGATGATCGGTGGCGAAACCGATCCGGTGAAATACCTGGATCCGCTGCTGAAGTCCATCGCCCCCGGCGTCGACGCGGCCGAGCGGACGCCGGGACGCACCGGTGAGCCGTCGATGGCCGAGCAGGGCTACCTGCACTGCGGGCCCGCCGGCGCGGGGCACTTCGTGAAGATGGTGCACAACGGCATCGAGTACGGCGCGATGGCCGCCTACGCCGAGGGACTGAACATCCTGCACAAGGCGAACTACGGCAACGAGCACGACGGCGAGTTCTCCGCCGAGGAGACGCCGCTCGAGCATCCCGAGTACTACAAATACGACCTGGACGTGCCCGAGGTGACCGAGGTATGGCGCCGTGGTTCGGTGGTCGCCTCCTGGTTGCTGGACCTCACCGCGAGCGCGCTGTACGCGGACCCGAACCTCGATTCCTACAGCGGCCGGGTCTCCGATTCCGGCGAGGGCCGGTGGACGATCGATGCCGCGATCGACACCGGCGTTCCGGTGCCGGTGCTCGCTTCCGCACTGTTCCAACGGTTTTCGTCGCGCGGCGAATCGCTGTACGCGGACAAGATGCTGTCGGCGATGCGCAAGGCGTTCGGCGGGCACAACGAGCTACCCGGGGCGTAGCGAAAACCGCGGCTCCCGCACGGTGCGGGAGCCGCGGTACTCAGCGGCCGGTCAGAAGCCGGCCGCCTGCGCCATCAGCTTGGCGACCGCCAGCGGGCCATACCAGAACAGATAGTTGATGCCGTAGAGAAATGCCATGGCGGGTAATCCTTTTCAGTCGAAGTTGCGATCTATCCAGTCGATCGTCTGCATGCCGAACAGGTCGGTGCCCCAGCCGTAGATGTCGGTGAGCATGCGGACCATGCCGCAATCGGTGGGCTGGTAGGTGACGTCGGTGCCGCCTGCCCGGTAGATATCGGCGAGTTCCCGCGAGTCCTTGGCGGGCACCAGCGACATCGGTGAGTCGTCGGCGACGCAGGAGGTGATGGCCACCTTGGCCTTCGGAGTGCCCGAGCGACCGAGGACGTTGTCCTCGAACGCGCGCTGGAAGGCGGGTTCATCGGCGGGGCTCAGCCCCGAGTTGAACAGCGTGTTCAGCGGCAGGAACGGCAGCCCGAAGTAGGCGGGTGTCTGGCACTGGGTCCGGAAGGCGTTCGCCAACCCGACGCCCGCCGGGTTCAGCTTCGAATTCACCGCCATCTCCGGGTACGCGGGCTCCAGACCGAGCAGCGTGGCCAGCGCGAAACCGGAACCTACCGAGCCGTCGGCGACCCGCATGAAGTTGCGCGGGTTGACGACCATCCCTTCCAGCAGAGCGGATTTCACGTCGAGCTCCGGCGCGTAGGCCGGCTGCAGCTCGGCGGCGAAGGCCGCGCCGACACCACCGCCCGCGATGCCGAACAACGCGGTCTGCGCCTTCGGATCGAGTCCGGCCTCGCGATGCGCCAACGCCGCACGGACACCGTCGAGCTGGGCGTGCGCGGCGAACTTACCCGCGAAGACGCCGTGCGGCGTGCGATCCCCGTCGTTGCCGACGTCGGAGATCATCACCGCGTAGCCCTTGTCGAACATCAGCGCCAGCGGCCCGAGCGCCGACCACGACGAACCGTCCAGCGGATCGCCGCCGGTCCACTGCGTGCTCGGATGACAGGACCAGCCGACGCTGTCGTTGGCCTCCTGATAGGAGATCAGCTTCTTCTCACCAACGGGCGCACCGTGATTCGGGATCATCAGGATGCCGGTGCTGATGGCCGGGGTGACGCCGTCGATCCCGGTGGTCACGTACATCAGCTTGTAGGCCTCGACGTCGGGCGGGGTGCTGCCGAGGAACATCACGTCGACCTTCTTCGCCTTCAGCAACGTCCCCGGCTGCTCGGCGCCGGTCAGCGGCGGCTCCTGATAGAACGGGTCGTTGGCGAGCAACGCCTGGAACGCCTGATCCGGCGGAACCGGTTGCGCGCCTTGGATCTGCCCCACGACGAAGCCGTTGAAGACTCGGTCGAGTCCCGGCGTCGGCATTTCCTGTTCTGCGGCAGCGGTTCCCGCGCAGAGCACCAGCGAGGCGGCCGTCACGACGGCCACGGTGAAGCGTTTCATCTAGCGCACCGCCATCGTGTCGATCGGGGTCACCTGGATCTGCCGGGCGGCGGAATCCAACAGCTGGGGAATGTTGAACAGCGGTCGATGCGATTCCATTTGTACCTCGTACGGCGTGCGCATCACGGCTTCCAGTGCGGGCCAGTTGTTTTCGACCTGGAACTTGTACTTCGGCAGCAGCTCGGTGGTGATGTAGTCCCAGCGGGAATCGAATTCGGACCAATTCCATTCCGGCAGTGGCAATGTCACCAGTGCCGGCCGGCCGTCGGCCATGGTGACCTGCATGCGCACCGGATTGTATTGCCGTGGCGGTGCGACGCCCGCGACCGACGGCGATCCGGCGGCACCGCTGACGTAGGTGATCGCCTCGCCGACGCTGCCCTTGTACCCGCGCACCGAGTCCCACTGGTCACGGATCACCCACTCTTGTTCCCTGCGCAGCAAAGTCCCGTTGCCCGAGGCGATCCGGCCGTAATCACCGGAGGCCACCCCACGCCAGGCTGCCATGATGTCGTCGCCGAACAGCCCGGCCGCCTGGAACTCCTGCAGTGCGGGCAGGCCTTCGGTGACGTAGGCGTCGTGCATCGGCATCAGATCCGAGAAGATGTTCTTCTGCATCACCAGGATCATCCCGATGATGTAGCGCAGGTCCTCCGGCGAAATCTGCGAACCCGCCTCGGCCAGCGCCAGCAGCCCGTGCGGAAGTTGGGCCACCGCTTGCGGTCCCGCGGCCTGCTCGACCGCGGCGATGACACCGCGCGCGGATTCGGAGAGGCCGGGCAGGCCGTAGATGTTGCCCATCAGCTCGAAATCGACCAGCCCGCCGCCGAAGTCGGCGCCGACCTGACCACCCATGCCGGCCCACTGCAGTTCGCGGTGGTTCAGCTGCAGGTCTTCGTAGTAGCGGTAGGACCTGATCAGATTGGTGCGGTTGGCCTCGACGCCCGCGCGCGGATCCCAGGACCGCAGGTCGATGCCCGCCTTGTTCGTCGCGTCGACCAGCCAGTACTGATAGAGCAGGGCGGCATATCGGGTGGGCGCGACCCCCTGGGCACGCGCCTCGTCCAACAGCCCGCGCAGCTCGTTCACGTCATAGGGCAGTTCAGGATTGACGCCGCCGGGACTGCTCGCGGCATCCCGGTTCACCAGCGGCAGGTCCAGGTAGCGGTCCACGTCGCCGGCGGCTCCCGCAGGGGCGGTGGCCGCGAGTCCGAGACCGGTCGCGGCCGCGAGAGCCAGTGCGGTGGCGCGCAGCGCCATACCGATTCGCATCAGCTGTTCAGCCTTCCTCTCTGCTAGCTCGATTCGAGTAATTCGTTAAGCCAAAGAGATGTCTTGCCGGTAGCTGTTTATCGATAAGGCAGTGATAAATCGCCCTGCCAGTCGCATAGCCCCGGTAGCACAGTAGGTGACGTGCAGGTAAACACACAGATCAACCCTGCCGCAAACCTCGATGTGACGAGCGTTCAGCAGCCGAAGAAAACGTGTAACACGTAAGTTGCCTGCTAGTTGCTGATAAATCGCCCTGCGGACGTGGCGATATACCTAGGTCATGTGAATCGAAATTCATGAGATAGCTCACAAGGACCACGGGCGGACCATCAGGGCGGCGGGGGCTACCCGAATCTCACCGTCTCAGACAGAATGAGTCGGAAGCTACGTCCACGGACCGCGACCGCCGCGGCCCGGATAGTGGGGTGAATCCATGGCCGAGAAACATGTGGTCCGCAATGGCGAGGTCGACCTCGCCGTCTACGAGCAAGGGAATCCGGACGGGCCGACGATCCTGCTGCTGCACGGCTGGCCGGACTCGCATCACCTGTGGGACAACGTCGTTCCGCAGCTGACCGACCGGTTCCGGGTATTGAGCGTGGACAACCGCGGCCACGGGGAATCTTCCAACCCGCCTGGCACCGCGGCCATTTCGACCACGATGCTGGCCGCCGACTATGTCGCGGTGATCGAGGCACTCGGCAACGGCGCCCCAGTGCACGTGCTCGCGCACGACTGGGGCAGCGTCGCCACCTGGGAAATCGTCTGTGGCCCTAACGCCACACGCCTGGTCGCGTCGTTCACCTCGGTCTCCGGGCCGAGCATCGCGCACGTGAGCAAGTGGGCGCGCGCCCGGCTGTCCAGGCCGACGCCGCGCAATATCGCGCTGCCGCTGGCCCAGCTCGGATCGTTCGCCTACTCGACCTTTCTCGCGCTACCGGGCCTGCCGACGGCGGCGATCAAGCTAGGGATGAGCGAGCAGCGTTGGCGCTCCGCGCTTTCCGCGGCCGAGGGCGCGCCGCCGGAGCGGATTCACCTGGCGCCGACCTTCAAGCAGGACATGGCGAACGGGCTGCGCATCTACCGGTCGACCTGGGCCGCCAATCCGCTGCGGGCCCGCGACCAATTCACCACGGTGCCAACCCAGATCATCATCGGCACCCGCGATCCGGCAGTGCGGCAATCGAGTTACGCCGACGAGGATCGGTGGGCCGATCAGGTCTGGCTGCGAGTGGTGAAAGGTGGACACTGGCTGCCGTTCTCGCACCCGGAACTGCTCGCCTCCGCCGCGATCGAATTGATCGACTCCGTGACGGGTGCGCCACCGGCGCGGGCGTTGCGCCGGGCCCGAATGGGTTTGTCGCGCAAGCCGTTCGAGGATCAGCTCGTCGTGATCACCGGTGGCGGCAGCGGTATCGGCCGGGCGACCGCGCTGGCCTTCGCGCGCGCGGGTTCCGAAGTCGTGGTGTCCGATGTCAACGGCGTCGCGGCCGAGGCGACCGTCGCGTTGATCGCCCAGTCCGGCGGCAAAGCGCACGCCTACGAGTTGGATGTGTCCGACGAGTCCGCGATGCGCAAGCATGCCGACGGCGTGATCCGCGAGCACGGTGTGCCCGATGTCCTGATCAACAACGCGGGCATCGGACAGGCCGGGCGGTTCCTGGACACCTCGGCCGAGGACTTCGACCGGGTGCTCGCGGTCAACCTGCACGGAGTCGTCAACGGCTGCCGCGCTTTCGCCGGTGCGATGGCCGAGCGCGGGCTCGGCGGGCACATCGTCAACCTGTCCAGCATGGCCGCCTACACCCCGCAGCAGGCGTTCACCGCGTACTCCACCAGCAAGGCGGCGGTGTTCATGTTCTCCGACTGCCTACGCGCCGAATTGTCCGGCAGCGGAATCGGTGTCAGCACCATCTGCCCCGGCATCGTGCACACCAATATCGTGGCGAACACCCGAATGTCCGGCGTCTCCGCCGAGGAAGAACAGCGCAGGCAACAGCTCTACGACCGGCTATATCGCCTGCGCGGATACGGTCCGGACAAGGTCGCCGAGCAGATCGTGCGGGCCGTGCGGAAGAACAAGGACGTGGTCCCGGTGACTCCGGAAGCCCGGCTGCAGTACGTCTTCGGCCGCTTCGCACCGAGCGTTGTCCGATTCGCCGCCGCCCGAGGCAGTTTGGTGCGCTGATAGCCGAAGGCGGTATTCGGTCACAAAATAACCGAATACCGCCTTCGTCGCATGTCCACAACTGATCGCCTCAGCGCGACAACTGATTTCGTCAGCACATGGGTAACTCACCGGGGACCGGCTAACTCACCCGGCACCCCTCCGTCGGCCGCCAACGCCACCGGTGCTGTACCTCAGTCTGGCCTGAAGACGCGGAGAGGCGGGGGAGCACCTACCGCTCGACGATGGCGACGACGCCCTGGCCGCCCGCGGCACAGATGGAGATCAGCGCGCGGCCGGATCCCTTCTCCGCCAGCAGCTTCGCGGTCGAGGCGACGATGCGCCCGCCGGTCGCGGCGAACGGGTGACCCGCCGCCAGCGAGGAGCCGTTGACGTTGAGCTTGCTGCGGTCGATCGAGCCGAGCGCGCCGTCCAGGCCGAGCCGCTCCTTGCAGTAGGCGTCGGACTCCCACGCGGACAGCGTGGCGAGCACCACGGAGGCGAACGCCTCGTGGATCTCGTAGTAGTCGAAGTCCTGCAGTGTCAGGCCGTTTCGGGCCAGCATGCGCGGCACCGCGTAGGTCGGGGCCATCAGCAGGCCGTCCGGGCCGTGGATGTAGTCGACCGCCGCGACCTCGCTGTCGACCAGGGTGGCCAGCACCGGCAGGTTGCGCTCGGTGGCCCATTCCTCGCTGGACAACAGCACCGCGGAGGCGCCGTCGGTCAGCGGGGTGGAGTTACCCGCGGTCATGGTGGCGTCGCCCGCCTTGACGCCGAACACCGGCTTCAGGGTGGCCAGCTTCTCCACCGTGGAGCCGGGACGCAGGTTGTCGTCGCGGGTCAGCCCGAGGAACGGGGTGATCAGGTCGTCGAAGAAGCCGCGGTCGTAGGCGGCGGCCATGTTCTTGTGCGACAGGTAGGCCAGCTCGTCCTGCGCCTCGCGCGGCACGCCGAATTCCTTGGCGGTGATCGCGGCGTGCTCACCCATGGACAGGCCGGTGCGCGGCTCGGCGTTGCGCGGGATCTCGATGCCGAGCATGCTCGGGCGCAGCTGGCCGACCAGCTTGAGGCGGTCCTTGTTGGACTTGGCGCGGTTGGCGTCGAGCATCCACTCGCGCATGCCCTCGCTGACTCCGATGGGGGCGTCGGACGTGGTGTCGGTACCGCCGCCGATGCCGGCTTCGAAGCGGCCCTGGGCAATTCCGTCGCCGACGGTGACGATGGCCTGGAGGCCGGTGCCGCAGGCCAGCTGCAGGTCGTGGGCCGGGGTGTACGGGCTGAGCTTGCTGCCGAGCACGCTCTCCCGGATCATGCCGTGCTCGCCGACCCGCTTGAGCACGGCGCCGCCGACCACCATGCCGAGCCGCTCGCCCTGCAGGCCGAAGCGGCTGACCAGGCCGTCCAGCGCCGCGGTGAACATGTCCTGGTTGGAGGCGTGCGCGTACGCCTTGTCGGAGCGAGCGAACGGAATCCGGTTGCCGCCCACGATCGCGACCGGGCGGGTGGTCTTACCGGTCTTGGCGGTGCTCTTCGCCGAACGGGATTTGGTTGTCACTCGAGTCTCCAGGTCTCGTTGGGGATGTTCGGCGCTCCGGAGTCCGCGTGGAAGTCTCCACTGATCGGCGCCCCGTCGCGGTTGGTTTACATTAAACTTACTCTGGAGTAAGTTTGTTGTCGACACCGTACCCCCGCAAATGTGCGTGAGCAGACCAAATGCCGGGGGAACCAGCAGACCCGAGAACAGCATCGCGGCGTGAGCGACAGTCCCGGAGGCGGTAGCTTGCGTAACCACACGGCAGGGACCGTGCACGCCGCCGACCACACAGAAAAGGTAGGAACAGTGGCAGCCAGCAAGAGCAAGGGTGCTCCCAACCTCTACGGATCGTTCGTACATTCCTCCCCGGGTCAGTTCCTGGCGAGCAAGCTCGGGCTGCCGCAGCCGGAGAACCTGCGTCGCTACAAGGCGGGCGAGGCGCCGCTGCCCGGGCCGGTGCTGCTCGGCGGCAAGGGCCGGGTGGCCGAGCCGCTGCGCACGCTGCTGACGGACTACACCTTCGCCGATTCGGCAAGCGCCGGAACCAAGTTCGGCGCGCTGGTGTTCGATGCGACGGGCATCGGCTCGGTCGAGGATCTGTCGCAGCTCTACGAATTCTTCCAGCCCGCCATGCGCAGCATCGCCGCCTCGGGCCGCATCGTGGTGATCGGCACGACGCCCGAGCTGGCCTCGACGGTGGACGAGCAGATCGCCCAGCGCGCGCTCGAGGGCTTCACCCGCTCGGTCGCCAAGGAACTGCTGCGCGGCGCCACCGCACAGCTGGTCTACCTGCACCCCGAGGCTTCGACCGGCGCGACCGGCCTGGAGTCGACGCTGCGCTTCCTGCTCTCGGCCAAGTCCGCGTTCGTCGACGGCCAGGTCATCCGGGTCGGCAAGGACGACGCCACCGCGCCGGCCAGCTGGGACCGCCCGCTGGACGGCAAGGTCGCCGTGGTCACCGGTGCCGCGCGCGGCATCGGCGCGACCATCGCCGAGGTGTTCGCCCGCGACGGCGCGACCGTGATCGTCGCCGACATCCCGGCCGCCGGTGAGGCGCTGTCGCAGACCGCGAACAAGGTCGGCGGCACCGCGCTGGCGCTGGACGTGACCGCGCCCGACGCCGCCGAGAAGCTGGCCGAGTTCGCCACCGAGCGCTTCGGCGGCATCGACATCATCGTGCACAACGCGGGCATCACCAGGGACAAGCTGCTCGCCAACATGGACGAGGGCCGCTGGAACTCGGTGCTCAACGTGAATCTCGCTGCGCCGCACCGGATCACCGAGGGCCTGGTGGCCCGTGGCGCGCTGAAGGACGGCGGCCGGGTGATCGACGTGTCCTCCATCGCCGGCATCGCGGGCAACCGCGGCCAGACCAACTACGGCGCCTCCAAGGCCGGTGTCATCGGCATGGTCAACGCCGAGGCGCCGAAGCTGGCGGAGAAGGGCATCACCATCAACGCGGTGGCGCCCGGCTTCATCGAGACCGCGATGACCGCCGCCATCCCGCTGACCACCCGCGAGGCGGGCAGGCTGATGAGCTCGCTGCTGCAGGGCGGACAGACCGTCGACGTCGCCGAGACCATCGCCTTCTTCGCCAGCCCGGCGTCGAACGCGGTGACCGGCAACATCGTTCGCGTCTGCGGGCAGAGCCTGATCGGAGCATGATGTCGCAAGTGATCTCCCTGACAGAGACACCGAAGAACGGCCCGCTGTACCTGAAGGCCGCGCTGGGTGCGATTCCGCTGCCGCTGGTTTCGGGTCGCAAGCCGACGCTGCCGGATCGGTCGAGTCAGCTCGACGGCCTGCGGGTGGATCCGGATCACCTGGCCGCCTACTGCCGGGCGACCGGGCTGCGGTTCGGCGACGCGCTGCCACTGACCTACCCGTTCATCCTCACCTTCCCGATCGTGATGCAACTCGTTGTGCAGCGCGACTTTCCGTTCGTCGCGGTCGGTGCGGTGCACGCGGAGAACCTGATCGAGCGGACCCGCGACATCTCGGTGAGCGAGCCGCTGGATATCAAGTCGCACATCGAGAATCTGCGCGAGCACCCGAAGGGGCTGCTGGTCGACGCGATCAGCGAGATCAGCGTCGGGCGGGAGCTGGTCTGGCGGCAGGTCACCACCTTCCTGCACCAGCAGCGCACCTCGCTGTCGGGCGGGCCGAAGCCCGAACCCAAGCCGGAAGAGGCCGCGCCGCCGCCGCTGCGCACCTGGCGGATCGATCAGAAGACGATCAGCCAGTACGCCGCAGCGTCGGGCGACCACAACCCGATCCACATTTCGTCGTTGGGCGCCAAGGCTTTGGGCTTCCCGAAGCCGATCGCGCACGGTATGTGGTCGGCCGCGCACATCCTCGGCACGATCGAGGGCCGGGTGCCGGGCAAGGCCACCTACGCGGTGAAGTTCGGCAAGCCGATCTTCCTGCCGTCGACGGTGAACGTTTATGCGGATCAGGTGGCGGGCGGCTGGGATCTGGCCGTGCTGAACCCGAAGAAGGGGTTCCCGCACCTCACCGCGACACTGCGTTGACGCACTGAACGACGTTGACGCACCGAACGACACCGGAGCCGCACCCGATCAGGGTGCGGCTCTGGTCGTTTCAGCAGCTGCAGTCGCAGCAGCAGCCGCCACAGCAGTCGCCGCAGCCGCAATCACCGCAGCCGCAATCACAATCGGCGCAATCGCAGGGGCTGCAATCGCAGTTGTTGATCCACGGTTGCTTGCGTTCGCCGGTGCACGGCTGCGTGTGTTCGGCGCAGCAGGCATAGCCGGTGCAATACGAGCCGAGGATCAGAGTGAGCGATTCACTCAGGCCCGGCCGCTGACCCGTACGCCGCGAGTCCATTCGCACGTCGGCGTGGTCGTGGGACACCCCGCAGGTATGGCCGACTACCGTGCCGATGCCCTGGCCAAGTTTGCGGAGCACGGACGCCAGCGGGTCGAGCAGCATCCAACGGACGGTGGGGACTGCATCCAGTTCGGCTTCTGTGACGGCTTCGCGCAGTCGTGAATCCGATTCCCGCAGTAGGTCGTACGCCTGCGGCATGGTGGTGCCGGTCGCGGCGAGCGGGTTGAACCGGCCGCGCGTCAGGTCCTGCTCGTAGTCCTGCACGGCATCGGCGAGATGCGCGATCCGGCCGAATTGCCAACCGGCAGTGCGTAATGCGTCGACATTTTCCGGGCGATCGGCCAAAACCGCTGTGTGCGCGAAGAACTCCGATGCGCAGAGCTGGGTCGGTGCGGTCAATAGTGCCAGCGCATCCGCCCCGGCGCCCGCGGCCTGCTCCAACTGCGTCTGCGCGTTCAGCGCGGCGACGAGCGGTGCCACATCCAGGCCGATCCGCTGCGCACTCACCTGCGCCTGCCCAGCCCACCGACTCGCGGCCTTGGCCATCGGCGTACGAGCCAGGACGGACGCATCACCGTCGTCCACGTGGTCACGAACCTTGGCCGATGCCAACAACAGTGACGCCGTCGCGGCCAGCCGCACACCGGGCGAATTCGCGGACGCGACCGACGCGCGCTGCATCCCCCGCAGTGCGCACCGTCCCGCCGTCGTGCGCTCGACCGCGCCCGCGGACTGCGCCTCGGTGAGCATGCTCAACACAATCGCATCGACATTCGTTGTCGCACGGGCCAATTGGCCGTGCCCGTCCCGTAATCCCAGACACAGCCCGCACATATGCGTGCGCCATTCGGCCGCATCGATTCCATACTTCGCCGCGCCGTGCGAACACGGCCTGAGCAACCCGAACAATTCCGCCCCGTTCTCCCCGGCTCGTCCTGGTTGGAGCCGGTCCGTGCTTGATGATCTCCGCACTCTGACCGGCCGTCAACCACACGGCAACCGCAACGAGGGCGTCGCCTACTCCGCCTTCTTGCGTCCCGCCAGACCGCGCCACGCGAGATCGTCGAGCAGGTCGACGGCCTCGGCGACCTCGATGCGGCCGCTGGCCACCCGGTCCGCGATGGCCTCGCCCGCGCCGATCACCGCGACCGCGACCACGTCGAAGTTGGTGCCGGGCTCGGGGTGCTTGGCGCTGGATTCCAGCAGTTTGGCGGTCAGTTCGATGACGCGCTCGCGGGCGTTCTCGATCTCGGACGCGAACGCTTGCTGGCCGATGGCCTGCCGATAGAGCACCTGCCACGAGCGGCGATTGCGGTCGACGAACCCGAGGAAACCCTCCAGCGCGACCCGCACCTGTTCATGCGGCGACAGCTGCGGATTGCCTGCGGGCACCACCGATTCGATGAAGCGCAGTCCCTCGCGCTGGATGCAGGCGCGGAACAATTCGTCCTTGGAGCCGTAGTACAGGTACAGCATCGGCTTCGATATCTTCGCCTCGGCGGCAATGGCATCCATCGACGTGTCGTGGAAGCCTTTCCGCGAGAACACCTCGACGGCGGCATCGAGCATCTGCTGCTCACGAACCGCCCGAGGAAGTCGCTTCGTTCCGCCCGCCATCCACTCTCCTACCAATGGTGAAGCTCATATATTACTCCAAGGTAAGTTCCGCGGGTCGTATTTGCTCACCAGTCGCGGAAACAGTGCCTCAGCAGCGCGGCAGCGCGCCCTTGAAGGTGGCCATCCGCAGCACCGACGCGTCCACCCGGGCGGCGGGTAAGCGGCCCGCCGCGACGGCCTGCTCCAGCTGATCGAGCACGCTGGATACCGCGTTGGTGCTGATCCACAGCGCGTTGTCGGCGCCGGCGACCAGCGCGGCCTCCACCGCGTCGGCGATGGACAAACGGCTGGTGATCGCGGCCATCCCGCTGAGGTCGTCGGTGAAGATCGGGCCGTCGAACGGCGCGGCACCATAACCACTCCCCCCACGCAGCAGCGCCATGACCTGCGGGCTGATACTCGCGGGCACATCGGGGGTGGTGAGGCCGGGGACGTCGAGGTGACCGACCATCACGCCCGCGCCGGACTTGATCAGGTTGCGGAACGGGACGAGGTCGACGTTCTGCAGGTCCGCCAGCGGCGGCGTGCGGACCGCGCCGCGATGCGAATCGCCCGAGCCGGAACCGTGACCGGGGAAGTGCTTCAGCACGGTGCCGACCCCGGCCTCGCGCATGGCCCGGATGTAGGCGTCGGCGTACTTGGTGACCACCGCGGGATCGTCGGAGAAGGAACGGTCGCCGATGACGGAATCGTCGGGCTGGCTGCTCACATCGCTGTCCGGCGCGAAGTCCACCGTCACACCGAGGTCCTTCAACGCGCGCCCCCTGGTCAGCGTGGCGTCGTGGAACTGCTCGGCGGTCATGGTCTGCGCCGTCGCCCTGGCCGATGGCGCCTTACCGATCAGGCTGCCGACCCGGGAAACGCGGCCGCCTTCCTCATCGATGGTCACCATGAGCGGCACCTTGGCCGACTGCTTGACCTGGTCGAGCTGGCCGGTGGTCAGCAGCGAGAGATCGGTCCAACTGCCGACGAAGATGCCGCCGACCTGTTCGGTGCGCACCACGTTCGCGGCGTCGGCGTCACCGGTGATGCCCACCGTCAACAGCTGCGCCAGCTTCTGCCGCAGCGTGAACTGCGCGAGATAGCCTGCCGTGCAATCCGGTTTCGTGGATGTTGTTGGCTGCGTGGACGATACGGACGTCGACGCGGGATTCGCCGCCCGGGACGGCGCGGAGTCGCCGCCACCGCCGCTCGAGCAGCCGGTCGCGACGGCGGCCAGCACGGCGAGCATGAGCAGGGGCGTCTTCCGCATGGACGTCAACCGTACAGAGCGCTTGCGTGCCGCGAATGCGCGAGGCCGCACTGATCGCGGTATCGCGGCCCCGGTGGGTCTGCCCGCCTGGTTACCCGAGCTGGGTGTCGCGAGGCGAGATCGATTCCGCGCGGCAGCAGGTGGGCCGGGCTGGGTCAAGGTAGCCTTGGTCAATAGCCGTGAGTCTCCCACCAGGAGGTCACCATGCCCTGCGATCTGATGCTCATCGCCTACGACGGGTCCGAGAACGCCAAGCGGGCCATTGAATACGCCGGGCGGTTCCTCAGCGCGGACAAAGCGATCGTGCTCACCGCGTGGGAGCCGATGGTGCGCCAAGCCGCTCGCCTGTCCGGCCTGTCCGGGGTGATGCAGCCGGAGTGGGTGCCCGAGGAGGAGATCGAGGACGTCGCCTACGTCGACGCCCGCACCATCAACACCGAGGGCGTCCGGCTGGCCAAGCTCGCCGGGCTCAATGCCGAGGCACGCACCGCCGAATGCACGACAACCATCTGGAACGCCATCGTCGAATGCGCCGACGACCTGGACGTCGACATCATCGTCGCGGGCACCCGGGGCGCCACCGGCATCCGCGCCCTCATGCACAGCAGCGTCGCCGACGCGGTCCTCAAACACTGCCACCGCCCGGTGCTGATGGTGCCGCCCGGCAAGGAACCCGTCGCCAAAACGGGCTAGCCGGCGCGTACGTGGCACACCGTTGAATCGTGCTCGCCGCGGCTACGTGCCGATCACGAACGAATGAGCCAGTGACGCAGCGGCCTGACGTGCTCCCGGCGAAACCGAACGCTCACCAACTGGAGTCGTGAGTGCGCTCACGGGTAGGTCGCGGTGGGGCCGTACGGGACTAGTGTCGAGAGACTATGGATGGTTTCCTGCTTGCTCAGCCGGACGAGGTGGTCCGAGCCTCCGGCAGCCGGGTCGCGTTCGATGAGGCGGATCGGGCGGTGGCCGCGCTGCGGGACGGCGCGGCGATGATCGTCGGTGCGCTGCCGTTCGATCCACGTAAGCCCGCCGCGTTGAGTGTGCCGGAGCGGGTGCGGCACACCGCGGGGCCGTGGCGGCCCGCGGCGCTGCCCGACCTGCCCGCCGTGCGGTTCGTCACCGAAATCCCCAGTGCCGCCGAACATATCGCGCGAGTGACGAAACTCGTTGAGCAGCTGAAGGATTCGGCGCAGCCGCTGCGCAAGGTGGTGGCGGCGCGGTCGGTGGTGGCGGAGGCGGCCGACGCGCTCGAGCCCGAGCTCGTCGCGGCCCACCTATTGGCACGGCATCCGCACGCGAATGTGTTCGCGGTCGACCTGACACCGGCCGGGCGCACCGGTGCGACGCTGGTCGGCGCGACACCCGAGGTGCTCATCGCCCGGCACGGCGACACGGTCACGCTGCGGCCGCTGGCGGGCACCGCGCCGCGCCGCGCCGACCCGGACGCCGATGCGGCCCAGGCCCGGGAACTGCTGGCCAGCACCAAGAATCGGGACGAGCACGCCTTCGTCATCGAGTGGATTCGGGACCAGCTCGCCCCGGTCTGCGCCGAACTGTCCATCCCCGACGGCCCGGAACTGATCAACACGCACGAGGTCTGGCACCTTGCCACCCCGATCACCGGGCGGCTGCGCGACGCATCGACCACCGCCCTCGACTTGGCGCTGCTGCTGCACCCCACGCCCGCCGTCTGCGGCACCCCGACCGAGCTCGCGCTCGACACGATCGCCGATCTGGAGGAAGACCGCGGCTTCTACGGCGGCGCGGTCGGCTGGTGCGACGCGAGCGGCGACGGCGCGTGGGTGGTCGCCATTCGCTGCGCCGAGTTGTCGGCCGACGGACGCACCGTGCAGGCCTACGCGGGCGGCGGCATCGTCGCCGCCTCGGACCCCAAGGCCGAGCTGGACGAGACCACCGCCAAGCTGCGCACCCTGCTCGGCGGGCTGCACTGCGCCATCCCGGCACACTGACCCGGCGCACTCGCCGTCCGCGCAGGCGGCTGATAGCGCCGTCGATCCGCTGTGATCGCCGCCCAGCCGCGTTACCTGCCGGGAATCGGCGGGCTGAACGCACCGGATGGCGGACCGGGCTGCTAGGTTGACCGGGAATGTGCCTGCATCGATGTATTGGAGTGCCGCAATGAAGTTTGCTGTTCCAGGTGTTGCGAGTGCTGTCGGCGGCGCCGTACTCGGCGTGATCGCGGTGCTCCTCGTCACGGTGGCGGTGCAGCAGAACTCGCGTCCGGACATCGACCGCAGTGGCGACAAGGACTCCGCGCTGCTGAACAACGTCGAGTACGGCAGTCGCTGAGCTGACCCCCGCTTCACCTGCCGACTCGCTCGAACCGGCGGCGCGGCGGCACAGTACTGCGCCGCTGGGTAAACGCTGGTTCGCCGCGACGGTGCTCGCGGCGTTTTTGCTGACCTTCCTGCAAACGCCGGGACTCACGGTCGCCGACACCAAATACGACCTGGCGCAGAATCCGCTCGGCTTCCTCGAACGCGCCAGTCATCTGTGGAGCAGCCAGGCCCCGATGGGCCAGGTGCAGAACCAGGCCTACGGCTACTTCTTCCCGCACGGCGCATTCTTCTCGCTCGGCCATGTACTCGGCCTGCCTGCCTGGGCCACCCAGCGAATCTGGTGGGCATTACTGCTGCTCGCCGGATTCTGGGGCATCATCCGGCTCTGCGAGACCCTCGGCATCGGCACCCGCGGGTCGCGCGTCATCGCGGCGGTCACCTTCGCGCTGTGTCCCCGCGTGCTCACCACGCTCGGCTCGATCTCCTCGGAGACGCTGCCGATGATGCTGGCGCCGTGGGTGTTGCTGGCACCGGCGGCGCTGGGCATCGGTTACCGAAATCGACGGCGCGCGGTCGGTCCACCGGCAACAGCGGCGGACGCGGATCGCACGCGGGACGACTCCGGCCAAGCGGCTTCGGGACACGAGCGACGCGGCGGGGCGGCATCGGCGGCCGGAAGCGCGCTGGCACTCGCGCTGATGGGGTCGGTCAATGCCGTGGCGACGGTCGCGGCGTTCCTGCCCGCGTTGGTGTGGTGGGCGTCCTACCGGCCGAACCGGGCGTGGTGGCGATTCACCAGGGCTTGGGTTCCGTTGCTGGTGCTCGCGACGTTCTGGTGGGCGGTGCCGCTGCTGCTGCTCGGCAAGGTGAGCCCGCCGTTCCTGGACTACATCGAATCCTCCGGCGTGACAACGCAATGGGCCTCGCTCGCCGAGGTGCTGCGTGGCACCGACAGCTGGACGCCGTTCGTCTCGCCGGAGCGCATCGCGGGCGCGGTGCTGGTGACCCAGCCCGCGGCGGTGCTCGCCACCGGGCTGCTCGCGGCGGCGGGCATGGCGGGATTGGCGATGCGGTCCATGCCGTATCGCGGGCGGCTGACGCTGATCCTGTGCGTCGGGCTGGTCGGCATCTGCGCCGGATACGCCGGTGAGCTCGGTGGGCCGTTCGCGGAGTCGGTGCGGGTCTTCCTGGATTCCGGCGGCGCGCCGCTGCGCAATGTGCACAAGCTGGAGCCGCTGATTCGAATCCCGTTGGTGCTCGGCCTCGCACAGCTGCTCGCCAGGGTGCCGCTGCCCGCCTCGGTGCCGATGCCGGTGTGGCGCAGCGCGTTCGCGCATCCGGAGCGAGATCGTGCCGTCGCGGTGGCCGCGCTGATCCTGACCGCGCTGGCCCTGTCCACCTCGCTGGCCTGGACCGGCAAGCTGGCCCCGCGCGGTGCCTACGACCACGTGCCCGGGTATTGGCAGCAGACCGCGGACTGGTTGCAGCACAACGCTTCCGATACCCGCGCGCTGGTGGTGCCCGGCGCACCGTTCGGCAGCCAGGTGTGGGGACTGACCCGCGACGAACCGTTGCAGGCGTTGGCGAGCACGCCGTGGGCGATCCGCGACGCCGTGCCGCTGAACCCGCCGGGCACCATCCGCGCGATGGACTCGGTGCAGCGGCTGATCGCCGACGGCAGGCCGTCGGCCGGGCTCGCGGCGACGCTGGCCGGGCAGGGCATCGGAATTCTGGTGCTGCGCAACGATCTCGACCCGGAGACGTCGCGGTCGACCCGGCCGATGTTGGCGCACAGCGCGATCGACGGTTCGCCCGGCCTGACCAAGGTGGCCGAGTTCGGCGATCCGATCGAAGCCAAGGTGATCGCCGAGGATCTGGTCGCCGACGGTGATCTGCGGCCCGCCTACCCGGCGGTCGAGATCTACCGGGTGCAGACGCCGGCTCCCGGCACGCCGACCGAGGTACGCAGCGGAACCGGTGCGCCACAGTCGTTCCCGGGCGCGTACACGGTGCCGCTCGGCGCGGTACCCGTGGTGCAAGGCGGGCCCGAAGTGCTCGAACGACTGCATCGCGATCCGGGCACCGGCGACACCCCCACCCTGCTCGCGGCCGACGCGGCGCGCGCGGGACTGCCGAGCGGGCCGGTGACCGTCACCGACACCCCGATGGACCGGGAGTCCGACTTCGGTCGCGTCGACAACCATAATTCCGCCGTCCGCGCCCCCGACGACGCCCGCCGCACACACAACCTGGTGCCCGACTACCCGGTGCCCGGCGCCCCACTGGTGCGCGGGGAATGGTCGGGCGCGACCATCACCGCGTCCAGCTCGGCCGCCGACGCCACCCAGCTGGGCGGCGCGGCACCCGGCAGCTCCACCGCGGCGGTCGTCGACGGCGATCCGGCCACGGCCTGGATCAGCAACGGCGCCGAACACGCTCTCGGACAATGGCTTCGGCTGGACCTGGCGCAGCCGATCCGGGTCGGCCAGCTGACCTTCACTACCAGCGCCGCCGCCATCGGCGATCCGGTGAAGTGGGTCGAGGTGCGCACCGCCAACGGCACCGTGGCGAGTCACATCCCCGAACCCGGTAAGCCGGTGTCGGTTTCGCTGCCCGCGGGCACGACGCAGTGGGTCACCATCACCGCGATCCGCACCGAAACCGGCAAGAGCGGTGGGCAGTTCGGCATCAGCGAGCTCACGCTGGACGACTACGCCGACCGCGAGCAGCCGGTCCGCGTCGACATCCGGCACCGGACGGTACTGCCGCCGACGCAGGCGGGCGCGCAGGTCCGCGGGTGGGATCTCGGGCAGGAGTTCCCCGGGCGCAGTGCGTGTTTCGATTCGCCGAACCGCGTGCGCTGCAGCAAGGCCCTCGCCTTGGCGCCCGAGGAACCCGGCACCTTCGAACGCACGCTCTCGGTGCCCGAACCCATGTCCGTCACGCCCGAGCTGACCGTCCGGACCAGGCAGGGTCCCGCGCTAGAGGCACTGCTCACCGACCACGACCACCCGGTCGCCAGGGGCAAGGCCGACGTCGGCGACCTGCGCGGCGCCGCGTTCGCCGCGACCGACGGCGACCCGCGAACCAGCTGGACCGCACCGGAGGACTCGGTGCGGACACTGACCGGCGCCAAGCCGACCCTGACGATCGAGCTCCCCGAGCCCGCGCTGGTGACCGGGCTGGAACTGACCCCGTCGCTCGGCGGCCTGCCCGCCGCACCCACCTCGGTGGCGGTCAATCTCGGCGACGGCCCCCAGGTGCGCGAGCTGGACAAGGGCGATCCCGGCACGTCGACTCGAATTTTCCTGCACCCCTACGTCACCGATCGCATCGAGCTCAGCATCCAGTCCTGGCAGCCGGTCCTGGACATGACGGCGCTGGGCTTCGTACAGTCGCAGCCGCCGGGCCTGGCCGAAGTGTCGGTGCTCGGTCCGGACTACCCGGCCGCCGCGGCACTCGACCGGGACATCACCGTCCCGTGCGAAATCGGGCCGACCATCAATATCGACGGACAGCTCCGGCGCACCACCGTCACCGCCACCGCGGCTCAACTGCGTTCCGGCGCACCGATTCCCGCGCACCTCTGCCCGGATGACGCTTCGTCCCAGCCCGATTCGCTCGCGCTGCCACGGGGGCGCGCCGACGTCACCGTGGGGCCGACCGATCTGTTCTTCGTCGACCGACTCCGCCTCGAGCGCACCGGGCTCGCCGCGCCGGCCGAGCCGGCCGCCGGGACCCGGCTGCTCGTGTTGCCGCTGAGCACGAACGTCGGCTGGCACGCAACAACTTCCGACGGACACGCCCTGGCGCCCGTGGTCATCGACGGCTGGCAGCAAGCGTGGCTGCTTCCGCCCGGCACGACAGGGCCGGTCACCGTCTCGTTCCCCGCCGACCGCTGGTACCGGCTCGGCATCTTCGGCGGACTATTCCTACTTCTCCCGCTCATCGCATTGGCGATTCCGCGTCGCGCACGCACAGCGAAAACGGTTGAATCCAAGGCGAATACCCTGCCTGACCAGACTGACGCCGCCCCGGCAGCAGGCGCGCAGGCCGCCGAGACGAATGCCGTTGGCGGCGTATCGGGTTCCGCACCGCGAACCTGGGGCCCGCGCTGGCTCGGCGCAATCGGCCTCGCGGCCGCGGCGACCGTGATCGCCGGCCCGGCCGGAACCATCATCGCCGCAGGCACACTCGCCGCCGCGCACTTCTATCCACAGGTCGCACCGAGAGTGCTCGTCATCGTGGCGGGCGTCGGCACGGCACTGTCGGCGGCGGCGCTATCGACCGGCCCGTGGCGCGCTTCAGGTGGATACATGGGCGGCTCACTGTGGGCTCAACTGCCCGCCGTACTCGCGGTGATCGCCGTCGGTGTCGCCGCGCTGCCACCCCGTCGGTCATTCGGGCTGCGCCGCAACGGACCTCGTTGATAATGTGACCCCGCGTGAGTACCTGTGCTGAATGCGGTTTTGTCTACGACCTGACCCGCGCGACCGATGTCGCGCTGTTGGCCAGAGAGCACGCCGTGGAATACGCGGACCTGCTCCTCACCGATTCGCCGAAACTGCGGCAGCGACCGGACGCCGGCACCTGGTCCCCGCTCGAATACGCCTGTCACATGCGGGATGTGCTGCTCATGCAGCGGGAGCGCGTTCTGGCCGCCCGCCGTACGGACACGCCGGAGACCACGCCGATGGGCCGCGACGAGCGGGTCGAGCACGACGGCTACGCGGATCAGAAGCCGTCCGATGTCGGCCGTCAACTCCGGGACGCCGCACTGTTGTTCGCCAATGTGCTCGACCGACTGGACGCCGGGGACTGGGAGCGGACGCTGATCTTCAGCTACCCGGAGCCGGAAAAGCGTTCGCTGCGCTGGCTCGCGCTGCACACCCTGCACGAACTCCGGCACCATCTGCTCGACATGCACCGGCAGCTGGATACCTGACCTGTCACGGAGCCGCGAGGCGATCTTCCTCTTCGACTTCCGGAGCGGGCTTCGCCCGGTCCCGGCCGCGCGCCCACTGCCGCATCGGTTCCTCGATCAACGCGTAACTGGCCGCCGCGACGGGCAGGGTCAGCACAATGGTGAGGACGACGACGTAGCCGAAATCCCCGCTGAACGGCACGATCCCGAACACCGGGAACACCACCCACAGCACCGCGAGATGCCACAGGAAGATGCCGTAGGACCACCGCCCGATGGTCGCGGCCACCCGCGATTGCAGCCATCGATGCGGCCGGCCGGTATCGCCGAGCACCAGCGGGGCGAGCAGCGCGAAGCCGATGATCGCGCCGAGTCCCATCTTCGACGCGTACTGCCACGGCTCGGCGTGCGTGAGTCCGCCGGGGCCGCCGATATCGGTGGCCGAGAGCAGGAAAGCGGCCAGTGCGACGGTCCACATCAACCACTGGTTACCTGCCAGCCGACGCCAGCGTGATAGCCGTTCGCTACCAAAAGAAAGTTCGGCGAGCACCATTCCCATCGCGAACCACGGCAGATATCCGGGCAGCCAATTGTCGGAATGGATCGCGTCCGGCGTCGGCACCGGAATGAAGTTCCAACTCAGGCAGACCGCCGCCAAGCCGAGCAGCATCGGAACCCGCCATCGAACGGCATTGCCGCGCAACCACACCGCCGCGAACGCCAGCAACGGCAGCACCAGATAGAAGGCCACCTCGACCGAGAGACTCCACATCTGCGTGAGCCCATCGGTCAGCGTCAACGGCACGAACACCTGCAGCAGCGCCAGATTCGACACCCAGACGCGCAACCCCGCGGTCCCCGCCGCACTCGGCAGCAGCACCAGCACCACACTGACCACAGCCCAATACGCAGGCAGGATGCGCGCGGCACGATGCCGCAGGTAGTAACCGAGCGACGGCGCCCGGCCGAGCCCGCGCGCCGCGGCGGCATGTGGCCGCCAGAGCAGAAAGCCGGAGAGCGCGAAGAACACCGCGACCGCCATGTCGAACCGGCCCCACACCCGCCCGATCACCGGTGTCCCCGCGGCGCCGGTCTGGAATGCGACGTGCGTCAACAACACACCGAGGGCGGCCATCCCGCGCATGCCTTCGAGCGCGGGCAGAAAGGCGCGGTTCGGCACTGATTCGGTCGCCGGGGCGTCGGCAGCGGAGGCAGTGGACGCGGTTACAGGCCCACCCGCCGCCCGGCCACCACCCCTCATCGAATCGCTGCGCGATGCTTTCACTCTTCGGGCTCCAGTCTGCCTTGCCAATTATCAGGTGATAACTCGACGTTTCACATTCCGCGCTAAACTCGGGCGATTTCTCGGCCGTTTCCGGCCTCGGCACCGCATGGTACGACACCGGACTGTTAGTGTCGGGGCTCACGAGTGCCGCGGGCGGCCCGCCGTACTCGCCGGAACGACCCCTGTTCTACGACGAGGAGAGTTTGCATGGCACTGAGTGCCGGAACCAGAAGGACGGTGGCCTGCCTGCTCGTGGGTCTCGGCGCGTTGCTGATTGTCGCCGCGCTGCTGATCCCGACCTACACCGTCGGCAAACTGGCGAAGACTCCCCTCGATCTCGAGATCACCACCATCGCGACCAATGTGCCCGGCGAGGACAGCCTGGTGCTCGACTCCAAGTCGCTCACCGCGCCGGAGGGGGCCGCGAAGATCGACTCGAACGTGCCGCTGGTCTCGCAGCGCTTCCTCACCGTCGAGGAGCCCTCCGACGCCGACGAGATGACGGTGCAGGCGGGTCAGACGTTGCGGCGCATCGACAAGCAGGGCGACACCGGCCTGCTCACCGCGACCATCGACCGGGTCACCATCGACCGCAAGTCCGGTGAGCCCGTCGCGAAGGATCCCAACGGCTCCATCGCGGTCACCGTGGACAAGGAAATGAAGTCGGTCGCGGATCCGGTGCAGCACACCGGCCTGCAGTACCGCTTCCCGATCGGCACCGAGAAGAAGAACTACCCGTACTTCGATCTCAACGCGCGCAAGACCTTCGACATCAACTTCGTCGAGGAATCCGAGATCAACAACATGAAGGTCTACCACTTCCAGCAGGCCATTCCGGCGACCAACCTGTACGACGTGGTGAAGGCGCCGACCAACAAGCTGACCTTCCCGGCCGCGAAGTGGGGCGTGCCCGGCGACGGCGACGTCACCATGGCGCGCTGGTACACCAACACCCGCGACCTGTGGGTCGAGCCGAAGACCGGCACCGTGATCAAGGGTGGCGAGCAGATCCACCTGTACTACGGGCGTGACGCCAAGCCCGAGGTCACCGCGCTGAAGTCGCACATCGTGTTCGACGAGAACACCATCGAGTCGCAGATCTCGGTGGCCAAGGAGAACATCGACAAGCTGTCGCTGTACGGGCGGATCATGCCGATCGTGCTCGGTGTCGTCGGCGTGATCGCGCTGATCGTCGGTGCGGTTCTCGGTATTCGCGGCGGCGGTTCGACTCCTGCCGCAGCGGGCGGCGGTGGGCCGCTGAGCCAGGGTCGTGGCGCACGGCGTGCGGACAGTGATCCGCCGACTGAGCAGATCAACATCACGAAGCAACCTTGAGTTAGCTGAAGCGCTCGGCCCCCGGTCATCGACCGGGGGCCGAATTCGTTTTCGCCCTCAGCTTTCGCACACCGACTGCCTGAACTCCAGCCGCTATCCGGAATCGCTGGACCGATCGCGCGCATGAATTCTGCTGCCGCGCAAGAATTCTCCAGCAATTTCGTTCGCTTCGAGCAAATCAGTGCGCGTCTACGCCGACGGCGGCGCGCAGGGCGATGGTGTCGCGGTGGGCGGACCGGCGCGCGGAATCGCCAGCCAGGCAACAGCATTGGACTCGTCAGATTCGGAGACCACGTCAATGCGCGCGAACCCATGGTTCGGGCGGCTTGCCTACGGTAGTCGCTCGGGTTGGCGGGTGGGCGCGCCGCTGTCGCGATCGGCGGTGCGCAAGACGATGATCGCGACCACGAGGGTGGTGGCGGCCGCGACGGAGGCGACCGTCGTGATGAGGGTGGGGATCGAGCGGGCGAACGAAACCATCAGTGTCACTTCGACGGCGAGGCCGAGCCAGGTCAATGCTGCCAGGGCGGTGCGGTCCACCGCGATGGCGGAAAGCATCGCGCCCTGCAGGACCGCGAGGATGGCGCCGTGTAAGGCGAACAGCCACAGCAGGCCTTGGATGGGGGCGTAATCCTGGCCTGCCAGTAGCGGAGCCAACGGCGCGGCGAGCGCGGCGCAGCCAACAGCCACGATGCCGATGCCGGACAACACCGCGAGCGCCGATCTGATCGCGCGCGCCGAGTGCGTGGGCTGGGCCATCCGTGGATACAGCACGACGCCGACCGCCTGCGGCAGCCAGAACGCGATCTTCGCGGCGATGGTGCCGAGCGCGTAGCGGCTGGCGTCCGCGTCGTCCAGAACCATCCGGACCACGATCAGGTCCGTGGACGACAACGCCATCAACGCCGCCTGCACCTGCGCGGCCCGCAGCACCGGAAGTACGCCGATGGCGTGGACTACCGCGTCTTCGTCGGTTCCGGTGCGCGCCCGCGAGGGTGGTGCGGTTCCGGTGCGCGCCCGAGAGGCCGGTGTCCCGGCGACGAAGCGCGCGAATACCGCGGCGACCGCGATGCCTAACGCGGCCGCGCACAGGGCCAGCGCGGCGCCGCCACCCACGGCGAGCACCACAAGCGCAGGGGCCACCCGGAGAATCCCGGCGGCACCGAGTACCACGCCTAAAGCCCGAAACCGCCTGCCGCCCTGGAGAACTCCCTGTTCACCGGACAGCAGCACCAATGCGGGTGCCGCACCGAGCGCCGCCGCGCACGCCGCGACACCGACGTTCAACGCAGTGGTTACCACCGGCACCAAGACCGCGACGACCACCGCCACGATCACCGCACACCGCCACTGCAACCCCCGCAGCGCTCCGACGCTCGCGCCCCGAACCAACTCCCTGGCCACCACGTTCTGCAACGCCAGCGCGGGCACCGCACACAACAACTGCACCGCGAGCAGACTCGCGAACTCGCTGTACCCCGAAACCCCCAGCCACCGCCCGGCCAGCAACTGCAGCAGATACCCCGCCACATTGGCGGTCATCGCCCCCGCCGTAACCAACGTCAGATCCGCCACCACAGGAAACCGACGGACAGCAGACACGCCCGCCATCGTCCCACCCGCCTGTCAGCAGGGACGTCCCGCCCTGCCGCACCGGCCCGGCCACGAACCGCTGCCGGTCGCCGGCTCGCCGAAAAGTGGACGCCCACACCTACCGATTCGGCGCCCGACCTGGCGGACTCACAGTTCCTCCACACGCCTCACAGGGCCTGTACTCCCTGTGAGGCGTGTGGAGGGTCTGTGAGTTCAGGCGCTCAACGGGGCTGTCGACGCCTGAGCTGCCAGCGGACGTTCTCGCCGTAGCCGTTGCGGCGGTCCTTGGCGTAGCTCAGCTGCTTCTTCTCCTGCGGGGATCTCCTGACCACGGATCCCACGGTATGGCGGCCGGGAATAGCTGCCCAGTTCTTTTCCGACCGTGGCAGCACGGTGCGCGGGGACCTCGGACCGTAGGGTGCACAAGCGTGACGGAGAGCGGGCAGAGGCGACGCGACCGGTGGGTGAAGTTTGTCCCGGCCGGGTACAGCGCGGTGCTCACGCTGCTCATCGTTGGTCCGCTGCTCGGATCCGGGTATCTGTTGCTGCGGGATGCGGTGAGTACGCCGCGGTCTTATCTGACCGATTCGGCGCTCGGACTCGGGGACGCCGCGCCTCGTGCCGTGCCGCAGGACGCGCTGCTCGCGGTGTTGTCGTCGGTTGTCGACGGTGGCCTGATCGTCAAAGCCATTCTGCTGGTCGCGCTGTGGGCGGCGGGCTACGGTGCGGCGGTGCTGGCGCGCGAACTGCTGGGCGCGGCGGTCCCCGCGCAGTTGGTCGCCGCCACGGTGGCGCTGTGGAATCCGTATGTGGCCGAACGTCTTTTGCAAGGTCACTGGAGTTTGCTCGCCGGGTATGCCGCGTTGCCATGGGTTGCCTTGGCCGCGTATCGGATTCGGACAGCTGCGGGGCGTCACGCTGCGAGCAGTTGGGCGTTCTTGGCGGGATGTCTTGCCGCAGCGGGGCTTACGCCGACCGGCGCCTTGCTGGCCGGTGTCACCGCGTTGGCGCTGGCCGGGCGACGGCATCTCGCCGGTGTGCTGGCGTTGCTGCTCGCCGCGTCCGTGCCGTGGTTGACCGCCACCGCGTTGTCCGGGGCGGCCGGCGAGCCGTCCGATCCGGCAGGCATCGCCGCATTCGCGGCCCGCGGCGAACCCGGTCTCGGCACGCTCGGCAGTCTGGCCGGGCTCGGCGGCATCTGGAACGGCGACGCGGTACCCGATTCGCGCACAACACTTCTCGCGTTGATCGGCACCGTTCTGCTGCTCGTCATCGTCGCGATAGGCGTGCGTTCGGTGATGACCGACGGCAATGACCTGTACGTCCGCAGTGCACTCGTCGTACTCGCAGCGCTCGCCATTCTGCTGCCCACACTCGGCGCGACCCCGTGGGGCATGCACGTGCTGGAATGGCTCGTAGCCCACGTGCCCGGTGCGGGCTTGCTACGGGATACCCAGAAGTATGTGGCGCTGGCGATGCCCGCCTACGCGTTGTGCGCTGCCGCAGGTTGCGGGGTGCTCGCCGGGCGATTCTCGACTGGCCGAGCATCCACACCAAACGACAGTGCACCGCGCACAGTCGATACACAGCCTTCGGAATCCTTGGCGCAGCAAGAGATCGGCGCCTCGACGACCGCCACCTCCGACGGCGCTGCGCTGCCGAGCGCCACTTTCGACCCGGTGTCGAAGTTATCCCCAACTGTGACGGGTACGGTCGCAACAATTCTCATCGCCCTGCTGGTACTGCCGCTGCTCGATCTCGCGTGGGGCGTCGGCGGTGCGATGCGACCTGTGCACTATTCCGCCGGGTGGCAGCAGGTCGCGGACCGGATGGACGATCCCGGCGACGTCGCGGTACTGCCGGGCGGGATGTTCCGGAAGTTCCGATACAGCGGGAAAGCGCCTGTCCTGGATCCCGCTCCGCGCCTGCTGCCGCAGGACGTCCTGCAAACCGGCGAACTCCCGGTGCGCGGCCGCACCGTATCCGGCGAAGGCACCCGCGCCCGCGCAGTGGAAACCCTGCTGCTGCACGGCGGTTCAGCCGAGGAACTGGCCGACCACGGCGTCGGCTGGGTACTGCTCGAGCGTGGCACCCCCGGCCCGCTTGGCGAATCGAAATCAACACTCGCACAACTCGATCCGATATTCAGCGACAACGATCTCGCCCTGTACCGGGTCCCTGGAACCATCCGGCAGCGCAGGGGATCAGCGACAGATCGCGCCCTTACCCTTGCGGCCCACGCACTTTGGCTGGTCCTACTCGTCGGCGGCCCACTCGTCGCAACGATCACGCGCCAAAAGCGCTGAGCCACAGCGATCCGAGCCAGCACAACTCGACCGGACGTGGCGCGTATGCACCGGGACAGGCTCAGTGGGCCGATCGGGGGGCGATCAGTCCGGAAGAGTGCTCACCGCGGGCGACTGCGGCCAACACCTCGTACACGCCGTTTCCCGTTTGCTCCCACGAGAATTCACGTGCCCGCGAGCGAGCCTTCTCCCCCATGACAGTCCGCGCGGCCCGGTCATCGAGCAATTCGCCTACCGCGTCGGACAATTGGGCGACATCGTCGACCAGGAGACCGGTAACCCCGTCTACGACGGAGTCGGTGAGTCCGCGCGAACTGCGGTACCCGATGGTCGGCACACCGTGCTGCGCGGCTTCGATGACCGCCAGACCCCAGCCTTCCTTACGCGAAGGCAGCACGTGTACCCAAGCGCGGGAAAGCAATTCATGCTTACGACGCTCATCGACGTGGCCGTGGAAGGTGACCGCGTCGGCGATGTCGAGACTGTGCGCGTCGGCCTTCAGGTTGTCCGCCCACCAGCCGTCGCCGATCACGTCGAGGTGCAGGCCGGGAATTCGAGTCCGCAGTCGTGCGACCACGGCGAGCGCGTCCTCTATCTGCTTGTGCGGCACCAGCCGTGACAGCACCACGATGCGCGGGTTCTCGGTGCGTGTCTCGGTGGCGCCGGTCGGCGCGCCGGCGGGAACCGGTTCGGCACCGTTGCGCACCACCGCGATCCGGGACTGTTCGACGCCGAGGGTGGCCAGTTCTTCGGCCGAGGGCAGCGAGACGGTCAGGTACTGGTTGCGTCGATGCACCCGCGGGGACAGCCGCGACTCGATGAACCAGCCGATCCGGCCGACCAGTCGTCCGGCGACCGGCCACTGTTCCCGGTGTCCGTGGTGCACCAGCACGACGGCGGGCGCCTTGGTGGCGGCCGCCGCGAAGAACGGGATGCCGTTCTGGGTGTCGATCACCGCGTCGGGGCGCAGGCCGCGCAGCGGTCCGAGGCCGAGCCTGCCCAGTGCCATCGCGGCCAGGGCCCGCGGGTAGACGGAGAAACGGCCGCCCGCTCGGCTGATGTCGATGCCGTCGACGTGCTCGCGTTTCGGTGCCCCCGGGTAGCGGGCGGTGCGCAGGGTGACCTTGACCCCGCGTGCCGCGAGCTGCGCGCCGACCTGCTCGAGGTACCGCTCGCTGCCGCCGCCCTGCGGGTGCCCGGTGTCACGCCAGCACAGCAGGAGGACTTCGCGCACGGTCGAGCTTCTCTCGGTCAGGTGGTCCCGGTCGGGAACGTCGGATATCGCGCTACACCCTAACCCGAGCGCTACGCCCAAGCCTGATCACCGACCGATCCGCAGGCGCATTGTCGGCAAATACGGCTGGTCGACCGGCGGCGTCCGCCCAGTTCATTTTCAGCGCGAACCGTGCAGTCCGGCGAACGACCAGTCCTCGCCACGAGGGAAGAACACGTTATGCGAGACTCGGCGCCGTGTTGAAAGCCGAAAAGACGCCGTCCGCTGGTGTGCGATCGCGCGCGCCCCGGTTCGCGCGCCGGGCGACGTTGCGCCGGTCGCTGCGGTTGCTCGGCAGTTTCCGGTTCGAACAGTCCGATCCCGCGGTGTTCTACGGCGGTTTGGCCGAGGACAGCGCGGCGATGATCGGCGATTTCTACACCGACCTCACCGGCAATGGTTTGGCCGGAGCGACGATTCTGGATGTCGGCGGCGGGCCGGGTTATTTCGCCGACGAGTTCGTCAAGACGGGTGCGCGCTACATTCCGGTCGAGCCGGATCCGTCGGAGATGCACGCCGCCGGATTGTCGGTGGCTGGTGCGGTGCGCGGCTCGGGAATGGCGTTGCCGTTCCGCGATGACGCGGTGGATATCTGTTTTTCCTCGAATGTCGCCGAGCACGTGTCCAGGCCGTGGCTGATGGCGGACGAGATGGTGCGGGTGACGCGGCCAGGTGGGCTGATCGTGTTGTCGTACACGGTGTGGCACGGCCCGTTCGGCGGGCACGAGACCGGGCCATGGCACTACCTCGGTGGCGAGTACGCGGCGCGCCGGTATCGGCGCAAGCTGGGGAAGGAACCGAAGAACCGGTTCGGCCAGTCACTGTTCGCGGTGCGCGCGTCCGACGGGTTGCGTTGGGCGGCAGACACTTCCGCCGATGTGCGGACCATCTTCCCGCGCTATCACCCGCGCTGGGCTTGGTGGCTGGTCCGTATCCCGGGGATGCGGGAGCTATTGGTGAGCAATCTCGTGGTGGTGGCTACCAAGAAGTAGCTCTAGGGCTCCAGCCAGCCGCGGCGCCAGCTGCGCCTGCCGCACGGCTCGTGCATCGGCCGGGTCCACGGCGATTCCTGAATGGCCAGTCCGACGGTTTCCAGCGTGGTCAATCCAACCTGATCCGCTAGCACACCGACGACGGCAATGGCCTCTGCTGCCTGCATGGCTGCGGTGGCTTGCTCGATTGTCAGCGTGCGACCGGGTAGGAAGGAGACCACCCATCCGCCCGCACCAACGCTTTTCGCTTGATGCTCGGTTTGATCGCTGGTCATCAACGATCGGTCGACCACTTGCACCGCCATGACTCGGGCTCCCCAATGGTGGTATCGGTTCAGGAATCGAGCGAGCTGATCAGTAGCTACAGCATCCTCTTTCCAGCAACAGAACGCAATAGTGCGTTCTACGAAAAGCGGACCGACAGGTTGGGATTGGTCCTGCTCAGTGGGACTGCGCGGACCCAGAACTGACACAGGTTACAGACAACCGGGCGGCAAAACTGTAACGTGTTCTCATGCATTACGACAGCTTGTTCATCGGCGGCCGCTGGACCGCGCCAGCCTCCGCCGAGCGCGTTCAGGTCATCTCGCCGGCCACGGTCGAGCCGGTGGGCAGCGTCCCCGCGGTGGTTCGCGCCGACGTCGACGCCGCGGTCGCCGCGGCCAGGCACGCCTTCGATCACGGCCCGTGGCCGTCGACCCCGCCGGAAGAGCGGGCCCAGGTGCTCACCCGCGCCGCGCGGCTGATCGAGGAGCGCTCGGCCGACCTGATGGCCGCGCTCACTGCGGAAATGGGCGCACCGCAGATGATCGCGATGACGCTCAACCAGATTCCCGCGGTGGCCGCCCTGGATTCCTACGCCGGGCTCGCGAAGTCGTTCCCGTGGAACGAGACTCGCACCGGACTGTTCGGCACCTCGCGCGTCAGCCGGGAACCGCGCGGCGTCGTCGCGGCCGTCACCGCATGGAACGTGCCACTGTTCCTCGCCGCCAACAAGCTCGCGCCCTCGTTGCTAGCCGGCTGCACGGTGGTGCTCAAACCCGCACCGCTGACGCCGATTACAGCGAATATACTCGCCGACATCTTCACCGAGGCGGGTCTGCCCGAAGGCGTGCTCTCGGTGCTGCCCGCCGAGGCCGAGGCCGCCGAATACCTGGTCTCACATCCCGGCGTCGACAAGGTCACCTTCACCGGAAGTACGGCCGTCGGCAAGAAGATCGGCGCGATCGCCACCGGACAGCTCAAGAGTGTCTCGCTGGAGCTCGGCGGCAAGTCCGCGGCAATCCTGTTGCCGGACATGGACATCGCCGGTATTCCGGTACTCGCATTCTCCGGTTTGATGAACAGCGGGCAGGGTTGCGTCGCGCAAACCCGAATCCTCGCGCCGCGCAGCCGGTATGACGAGATCCTCGACGCGCTGGTCGAACACGTGAAGACGATGAAGGTCGGCGACCCCAACGATCCGACCGTGCAACTGGGCCCGCTGATTTCCGAGCGCCAGCGCGAGCGGGTCGAGGGCTACATCGCCAAGGGCAAAGAAGAGGGCGCGCGTGTCGCGCTCGGCGGCGGGCGGCCCGAGGGCCTGGATCGCGGCTGGTTCGTCGAGCCGACCATCTTCGCCGACGTGGACAACAAGTCGACCATCGCCCAGGAGGAGATCTTCGGCCCGGTGCTGTCGGTGATCCCGTACGAGACCGAGGACGAGGCCGTGGCCATCGCCAACGATTCGGTCTACGGCCTGGCCGGCTCGGTGTGGACCGCGGACGTCGAGCACGGCGCGGAGATCGCCGCACGCGTGCGGACCGGGACCTACGCGATCAACTGGTACGCGTTCGATCCCAGCTCACCGTTCGGCGGCTACAAGAATTCCGGCCTCGGCCGGGAAAACGGCCCGGAGGGCCTCGACTCGTTCTGCGAACAGAAGTCGCTGCTCATGCCCATGGGCTGGGCAGGCTGATCAGTCGGTCGGCATGACCACCCGCAGCACGGGCTCGCTGTGGCGGCCCGTGAGGCTCGGCGCGTCGACGATCTCGACGCGCCAGCCGGGGGGCAGCACGGCCTGCAAACGCCCGGCAGCGCGGCGCAGCGGTGTGCTAGCGGTCGCCAGTTCGAAACCGGCAACCAGGGGCGTGATGGACGCCCCGGTCTCCAGATCGGTCATGCTCCAACCACCTCTCGCGCGTCGATCTCATCGTTCGCCGCGAGCATCGCGGAAACCCGATGTCGATAGGGAAGTAGTTCAGTCGATCAGTAAACAGTTGGCAATCTGACTGACAGGTCATGAGACCAAGAACACGGCAAGCATAAGCCACTTGTGCGCAAATCTCGCACACCGGGCAACTACCCCATATCGAGCTTCGGCAAACCTATGGTGCTCGTGACCTGTGCACACCGACCATTACCAATAGCACCACAACAATGGGTTCGCGCGACGGGAAACACGCCATAACAGTGATTGATGATCTGTCATTAATCGCAAGGCGGGTTGGCGGGCGGACATCTGTCGTTCGCGACAGGTTGGGGTACGCCATGATTCACGGCGGCCGCGCCGAAAGTTGCTGTCGCACCGCACTGGATTGCGTCTACACACCGACCGGTCAGTGGCGCAACGAACGACGATAGTCAGCCGGAGTTGTGCCGGTTGCTGCCCGGAGGTGCGTACGCAATGCGGTCACGCTGCCGAATCCCGACTGCGCCGCGACCACTTCGACTGGCAGGTCAGTGGTTTCGAGCAGTTCCCGGGCCCGCATCGTGTGCTGCGCGTCGAGCCAGCGTCGCGGTGTAGTGCCGACCTCCGCCTTGAACCGGCGGATGAACGTGCGCTCGCTCATCAGCGCGTTCGCGGCCAGCGCCGAAACATCAGATGCCGCAGCGGGGTTCTGCGTCGCCCACGCCAAGGTCGCGGCCAGTCCGCCGTGGAAATCGCTGCCCGCCAAGGCATCAGGAATGTATTGTGCCTGGCCGCCCGCACGATGCGGCGGTGTCACGTTCCAGCGCGCCAATTCCGCCGCCGGGCTCGCGCCCAGTTCCCGGCGGGCGATGTGCAGGCAGAGATCCAATCCCGCCGACAGGCCTGCGGAGGTGAGTACGTCACCGTCATCCACATAAAGCGCCGTCGGATCCAGTTTGACGGCGGGGAACATGGCGGCGAACTCGTCGCAATAAGCCCAGTGCGTGGTGGCGGGCCGATTGTCCAGCAGACCGGCCCGCGCGAGCACGAACGCGCCGACACAGATGCTCACCATGGTCGCGCCGCGCGCCGCCGCGGCACGCAGTGCCACAAGCGCTTCCTCCTCGGGAGGCAACGTCGGCAACCCGATGCCGGGCACTACGACGATGTCAGCGGAAGCCAACGCCTCCAGCCCATGCTCGACCCGCAGATCAAACCCGTTCGGCGTCCACACCGGCCCAGGCCGCACCCCACAGGTCTCCATCTGAAACCCCACCGGCACCCCGAACTTCCCCGGCCCATGCCGAAACACCTGCACCGCACAGGCGAGGTCGTAGGTCATAACGCCATCCAAGGCGAGGGCGACAACCTGCTTCACCAGCCCAGTTTGGCATGAATCCGACCATGACTGCCATCCCTGCCATCGGCGTTGAACGCGCCTCGGGACCCGACCGATCAGGCAGCCGGAATATTGCCTTGTACTGCGGTTTTCTCTATACTGAATCACACAATCTGATTCTGATTCAGAGGGAGGCGCGGCATGACTTCGATGACGATCGGCAAGCGGATCGAGCGTGCACTGCGCGCTGCCGGGCTGAGCCAGCGCGACTTGGCCACCGAGACGGGGATTTCCCAGTCGACCCTTTCGCGGACCATCGCCGGTGAGCGACCAGCGAAGATGAATGAGCTGGTAGCTATCGCTCAGGCCACTGGAGTGATGTTGGCCGAACTCACCGGCACCTCCAAGGTGGCAGATCAGGTGCGCTGCGCCGCGCGTTCAGCCAACTGCGCGCCGATGGATTCCATGTACGAGCAGATGCTGCATTTCCTCGAGCTCGATGCCTACCTCGATGACCAAGCGATCGAGGCGATCGGATGATCGCAGAGTCGGAGGGCCGGGATGCGGCCGAGCGCTTCCGGAAGGAACATCATCTCGGCTCTCAGCCACTCGGGGATCTTGTCACGTTGATCGAGCAAACAGTCGGTGCCGACGTTGCTGTGCTCGACACCGGCGTCGATCAGCACGGTATGACGATGCGGCGAGGGCACTACGGGACCGTGTACATCGCGGTAGCCCGGACCCCGAACCCGATGCGGCAACGTAGCACTCTCGCACACGAATTGGGCCATGTGGTCTTCGATGATTGGGCAGACCAACCACAGCTCGATTCGGCCAGCCCAACCGAAAGCCGGGCGAATGCGTTCGCCCGGCATCTACTGCTCCCGCTTCAGAGTGTCGCGGATCTGACGGCTGCGGAGTCCGGGCACGACCACCTCGCGATGTTGTCCAAAATTGTGCAACGCTTTCAGGTCTCGCCAGCGATCGCCGCGATCGCGTTGGAGCAGGTCGGATGTATCAGCACCGCTGACAAGGCACGGTTCATGTCCGAAACCACTCCCCGGCTGGCGGCGCGGTTCGGGTGGTCGGATCAATATCAGGCGCTGCAGATGGAATCGAACCGCCGACGAGCCCCGCAGCGGCTGCTGACTCGAGCGATCTCGGGTTACCTGCAGAATGCGGTTTCGATCCGAACGATTGCGACACTCCGCGGTCTCGACGCCGCAGTAGTCGAGAAGGAACTTTCAGACGCTGGACTCACCCCTGCAGAACTGGTCCCGGCCTGGGTTGATCCCGGCGATCTTCCCGACGTCGATGTCGATCTCACCGAACTCGACGCGGACTTGGGCGATAGCGGGATCGTATGAGGGCAAGGCCGGTCATCGATGCTGGACCCGCGCTCAATTTTCTGGCCATCAACCAAGAACGCCTGTTGATCAGCGTGCTCGGCCCGATCAGTACGCCCGAGACCGTTGAGAACGAGGTGCTGCGTAAATCAAGAACAGACCACAGGTTCCAACGTGTCGGTCTGGTGTGGTCCAAGCTGACACCCAAATGGATTGAGGTTCTGTCCGACGATTGGACCCAGGAGCTGGAAGCGGTCTGTCATCGCCTCACCCAGATGTCATGGTCCGAGCGCCAGAAACAGGCGAAAGACCTGGGCGAGTTGTTGGTCGTCGCACACGCGGTCGCCGCGGCAGAACAAGGTCACCACGTAACCGTCGTCATCGATGACCGATCCGGCGCCAAAATGGCCACCGCCGAGTCGTTGCGCCTCAACCGGCTTCGTGCGCAACGGCATCCAGTCGGCTCGATTGTCCTAACCAACACCGCCAGCATTCTGGAACGAGCCGCAGGCAGTGCACACGTCCCCGATCGAGCCGCGATGAAAGCGATCTACCGGAATCTGCGTGAATACGACGACGGGCTCCTCCCGATCAGCGAAACCTCACTGCTGTCTTCAGAACTGTGGCAGGTAAGGCAACGATAGGCACGTTTGGCACGCATCCGAGCATCACTGTCATGCGTGCCACTCACCATCCGCGGCCCATACACGCTTGACTGAACCCGATTCACGAGCGAGAGGAACCGGGGATGACCACGTTTACCGGGATCGATTGGGACTGGGCAACCCGAACAGGTGGCGCTTTGTCGAGCCGGCAACGTCGGCAACTCATGGTCACTGTCACCCGCGCACTACCCACCATGCTCGCCGACCGCGCCCGCCTCACCATCGGCCGCCGCGGTGCCGGCCGCCTCGACTTCGCCGGCCTCCGCCTACCCGACTCAACGCTCGCCCGCGCGGCGGAAGCCGAAGCGCACGAATCACTCTCACCCCACGTCCTCGGCCATTCGTACCGCACCTACTTCTTCGGCCGAGTCCTCGCCGAACTAGACGGCGCCCGCTACGACGACGAAGTCGCGTACATCGCCTGCCTACTGCACGACCTCCAACTCGAACACCCCACGCCCGGAAGTTGTTTCGCAGTTACCGGCGCCAAGCGCGCCGTCGATTTCGTGTCCAGCGCCGGCGCGACGCCCACCCAAGCCCAGGCAATCGGCTACGCGATCGCCACCCACATCACCCCGGGCGACGGCAAAAACCTCAGCGACCCAGGCCGTTTCATCTACGCCGGCGCCTCCGTCGACGTCATCGGCAGCCGCATGTCCGAACTCGACCCGGATTGGGTAGCAGACCTCCTGAAACGCCACCCGCGCCTCAACTTCAGCAACCACATGATCACCGCCCTCACCAACGAGGCCAAAGCCATGCCTCGAGGCCGAACCCGTTGGTTGAACACCTACACCGGACTGCGCCAACTTATCCGCTTCGCGCCGTTCTCCGAATAGCCACTTCCCGATTAACTTCACAATTCTCCATAAGCTCACTCGCGGCATGCAACTCGGACTTCGAGCGCAAAGGAATTTGCAATTCTTGCCGCGCTCCGTTACCCCACCAGCTCTGTCAATTCTATTTTATATGGACCCAGATAACCGAACGGATTACCAGATCGTGAACCGTGAGCGCTGGAACTGAACTCAGTTCTCCGTGGAGAATATCAACAGCCCGGGGCAGCGCTACCAAGTCGGGAACGGGGGAGATATGAGACCGCCCGCTCAGCACAATTGAATCCCAATCCAGTTCTTCGGTTACTCCAGCCGAGTCAACTATGGCCGCGAGCAGATTAGTATCTGGATGTAGGATCGCATCGACCAGACCCTGAACCGCGACGCTTTTCTGATCCGAAGTCAGTGCGTCGAGGCCGAACTCCTGGACAACGGGGCCGTTCTCGATACGACGAACCCTGGCAACTACGTCCGTCCTGTCATCGAGCCAGAGTTGGTACGTCAATTCGTTGCGACTTTGCAACGATATATCGGATGCAAGCCCGGACCGAGAGACAAGGATCTGCTGACCCATCATCTCCCGTTCTGCACTGAGCTCAGTGAATGCACCGGTCGCCGGATTACCAATATGGAACCCGCCACTCTCGAGATCCGTTAGCAGTTGCGCCGCCATCCGCGCCGACCAGACATCGACGTATCGGTAGACGAAACCATCCGACATGTCCTACTTCTCCTACCTTTCCAATCGTCATTCCGCATGCGGCGGAACGACTTCCAATAGTCGCGCAAGGCCTGCTAGATACGACTGATCGTCCGGGCATAGAGACATCGACGCCAGCCCGGTAATCTCTTGACGCGCGGCGTCACGAATAGCAATAGTCAACTCAGCGGCTTGATTCGCGTCGAGCAAACCGAAGTCCAGTCCGCCGTTCGCGTTGGCACGGTGTTGTATCTCGGCCAGCTCGGGCCGGATCACTTCACTGCGCAAGCCCGCAGCGAACAGCCGGTCGAAAATACTGCCGGATACCCACCGCTCGCGGTCGTGACCGAAGCGGATAGACAACATCAGAACCCCTCCGCTAGTTGAGACGACGCCGGTCCTGCTCTGTCACTTCGGGGAGTCGCGTGCTTCGAACTCGATACAGGCAAGATCAGGCCAGTGAGTAGGGGAAACATCGGTGACCCATGCATACTCCAACCCCGACAGTAAGCCATCTGTGACCCATACCAGTATCTCACCCTGGTAATCACTCCCATCGAATACTCGCGCTCCTACCGGCAACGGACCATCAGATATGTCCGCCTTTGCTGCACCCGGCGATACCGTGATGTCGATGATCCACTTCGCAGTAGTCGGTGCAGCAGTGGCAGTATCGAGCTGCGCCAACAGCTCGTCGCGACCGAGCAAGTTCGACGACCGCACAAATCGATCGATTATCTCGAACTCGATCACAGACAGGCTCCGCCACTTCTTCACACCGCTCATGGTCTGAGTAGTTCTCCGATCTCGGACGTATGCATTTCCAGTAGCTGCCGATTCTCGCTGCTAGTCGGTAAATTCAGGGTGTATCCATACCGATGCCAACTCGTCGTGGTCGAGCCCGACGAGCGTTCCAGTGGCGATTTCGAATAGCCGTGTCGATGCTGATCCGTACCGGCTAACCCTTACCCAGCCCGTCCGGCGGTCGTACTCTGTCTTCCAATCGATGCCCTCGTCGAGCCCGATGGAGACTCCCGGTATCAATGGCGGCTCCGCCCGGACAGTTACTACAGCTGATTCGACATCCTGCGGCCGCACTTCTGCGTCGGACCAATTCGGCTGGTAGTGCAGGCCCCAGATATGCAGTGCGCGACCGGATTCGATATCTATCTCGAGCTGCAGGTATTGGATCACCAGAGAAGTGACGCCGCGTCTGCCGAAGCCACTCTCGACGGCGGTGGGCATCACATCGAATGAGTGCTCCGACCTCCGATAGATCGGCGTCAGCGGAATGGGAACGCCTGGACGCACCCCGAAACTTATACGACTCATGTGCCTGGTGACAGTCGGTCGACGCCACCGCGCCAAGGAAGTTCGTCCTCGAAATCGCTTGCCGCTACAGCAGGAAACCCTGCTTCCCACAGCGCGACCAAGGTTCGCCGAGCTGTGGTGAGGATTTCTTGTGGATCAATCGGATCCCGGGCCTCGATCTCTACCATCGATGGCCAGAATAGGAAGTCATCTGAATCGCCTTTGGCATCAGGATTTTTCAAGACATCCACGGTCGCAGTGGGCAGCGTCAAGGTCCGGAGTGCGAAATTTTCGCCTAGCAATCCGGCGATCAACTGCATCAGGACCGGGGGCTCTGCGCTTCGCACAAATATTTTGCAGAACCGATATTTCTCACACACGGACCCTCCGTTCGGGTTGTGTCGTGGACGGTGCCGATGAGTGCATGAGAACCCGGGGAGGAGCGAAGCTCAGTTATCGGAAGAATGATAGACGCAGCGCTGACAGCTGCGCGAGGAACCACACCGGATGCGGGGAGGATCCGCATGTGCAGCGAGTGGCACATGGTTACGGCAATGCCGTAGGAGCCCTCTCCACCATGTGCCACTCGCCAGTGCCCAAGTTGGCCGTAGGCACAGGGCACGTATAGCCGGTGGGCGGGGGTCCAAACGGGGGCGGTGCGGTTGTGGCGGAAATTGTTGGGGTGCAAACGAAACCGCCCGCACCGTTGGGAACGGTGCGGGCGGTTGAGGTTTCGAGCTGATCAGCCGAGGCGTTCTTTCAGTGCCTCGAACTCGTCGCGCACGCCCGAAGGCAGCTTGTCGCCGACGAATTCGAACCATTCCTCGATGAGCGGGATCTCCTTGCGCCACTCGGCGGCGTCGACCTTGAGGGCCTCGTCGACGTCGTCGGGGTCGACCTTGAGACCTTCGAGGTCGAGGTTGGCGGCGACGGGCACGTTGCCGACGGCGGTGGCGGTGGCCTCGGCCGAACCCTCGACGCGGCCGACGATCCACTCCAGCACGCGGGAGTTCTCACCGAAGCCGGGCCACAGGAAGCGGCCGTCGGCGCCGCGACGGAACCAGTTGACGTAGAAGATCTTCGGCAACTTGGTGGCGTCGGCGTTCTTGCCGAGGTTGATCCAGTGGTTGAGGTAATCGCCGACGTGGTAGCCCATGAACGGGATCATGGCCATCGGGTCGCGGCGCACGGTGCCGACCTTGCCCTCGGCCGCGGCGGTCTGCTCGGACGACAGGGTGGCGCCCATGAAAACGCCGTGCTGCCAGTCGAAGGACTCGGTGACCAGCGGGATGGTGGTCTTGCGGCGGCCACCGAACAGGATCGCCGAGATCGGCACGCCCTGCGGGTCGTCCCACTCCGGCGCCAGCGTCGGGCACTGCGACATCGGCGTGCAGTAGCGCGAGTTCGGGTGGGCGGCAAGGGTTTCGGTTTCCCGGAGGAACCAGTCGTTACCCTTCCAGTCGATCAGATGATCGGGCTCGCCCTCCAGGCCCTCCCACCACACGTCGTTGTTGTCGGTCTGCGCGACGTTGGTGTAGACGGTGTTGCCCGCCTCCATGGTGGCCATGGCGTTGGGGTTGGAGCTGTGGTTGGTGCCGGGCGCGACGCCGAAGAAGCCGTACTCCGGGTTCACCGCGTAGAGCTGGCCGTCCTTGCCGAAACGCATCCAGGCGATGTCGTCGCCGAGGGTCTCGGCGCGCCAGCCGGGCACGGTCGGCTGGATCATCGCGAGGTTGGTCTTGCCGCAGGCGCTCGGGAAGGCGGCGGCGATGTAGTAGGCCTTGTTCTCCGGCGAGATCAGCTTGAGGATCAGCATGTGCTCGGCCAGCCAGCCCTCGTCGTGCGCCATGGCCGAGGCGATGCGCAGCGAGTAGCACTTCTTGCCGAGCAGCGCGTTGCCGCCGTAGCCGGAGCCGTAGCTCCAGATCTCGCGGTCCTCCGGGAAGTGGGTGATGTACTTGGTGTCGTTGCACGGCCACGGCACATCGGCCTGACCGTCGGCCAGCGGCGCGCCGACGGAGTGCAGCGCCTTCACGAACGGGCGGTCGGTGCCGAGCTTCTCCAGCGCGGCCTTGCCCATGCGCGTCATGACGCGCATCGAGACGACGACGTATTCGGAGTCGGTGATCTCCACGCCGAGCTTGGGGTCCTCGGCACCGAGCGGGCCCATGCAGAACGGCACCACGAACAGGGTGCGGCCCTTCATCGAGCCGCGGAACAGCTCGGTCATGGTGGCGCGCATCTCGGCGGGGTCGACCCAGTTGTTGGTCGGGCCTGCGTCGGCTTCGCTCTTGGAACAGATGTAGGTGCGCGACTCCACCCGAGCCACGTCGGAAGGATCGGAGAGCGCGAGGAAAGAATTCGGCTTCTTCTTCGGATCGAGCTGCTTGAACGTGCCCGCCGCGACGAGCTGGGCGGTGAGGCGGTCCCATTCTTCATCGGAACCGTCGGCCCAGACCACCCGCTCTGGTTGCGTGAGTTCGGCGACTTCCTGTACCCAGGCGAGTAGTTCGCTGTGCTCGGTCGGCGGCTTACCGTCGGATCCACGAAGACCAGGAATGGTCGCTGAGGTCATGAAAACTCTCCTGAGATGGGCGGTCCCTACGATGCGTCCCCGCCTGGCTGACCATTCGAGCGACCTGCGAGCAGTCGCTACGGCAAAGGCCCTTGACCAGCGCGAACTAACACCGAGCGCCACCATTGGCGGGAAGGCACCCGCTACGACCAGTCGAAAGCGCGCCCCGGCTGGACGGCGGACGAGGACTTAGCGGACGCCCAAGTTCCTGGTTAGAGGTTAACGCGATGTGACGACCGGTACTGAATCGGGTTCGTCACTATGTACCCATTCTTATGAGTTAATCAACCCGTGATCCAACGATCGAGGATCGCGATATCCCGTTCGCACGCGGCCAACTGACCCGGTTGTTCGGTGACCATGCGCCGTAAACGAGCCTCGAGTTCGGCGACTCTGCGATCGGTGTCCACCATACGGGTCGTGCTCACCTGTACGACCCAATCGGCCAGCACCGTCTCGGTTTCCACGAGCGCGGTCGCGACCCGCTGCTCGAGCTGGGCTTTTACATTGATCAGCGCGTCGGACACCCACTGCCGCACGTGCGCGCGATCGGCCAGCTGCCCGCGCGCCCGCACCACCCAGCCCGCCGCGCCCGCACCGAGCAGCAGGGTCACCGGGACGCTCGCGAAATCGAGGGCGGGCACCAGAGAAAGTGGCGAAACCAACAGCCTGCCGAGGCCGACACCCGCCGACGCGCCGAGCGCGATCATGAGGTGATCTTCGACACCGCGGTGCCGCGGATCGGGATCGGGGCCGACCCGGGGTGCGGGGTCGCGGCGGCGCAGCGGCAGGCTGTTTCCCGGCGCGACGTCCCCGATGATGTGTGTGGTGAGTTCGGCGAGTCGCTGGTCGATGGCGAGGTCGACCGCGCCGGTCAGTTCGGTGGCGGCGTGTTGCAACCGCTCCGGGTAGCCGCCGAGCTCGTTGCGGCGCAGCCGATCGAGATCGGCGCGGGTCGCCGTGTGCAGCGCCCTGATCCGGGCGCCGAGATCGGTCATCAGGTCGACCCGAGCCAGGTGCAACTGGCCGCGCAGGGTGGACATCGCGGTGGCCCGGCCGCCGTCGCGACCGGCGAGCAGCACGGCGCGCTCCTCGCGCAGCTTGGCCGTCTCGGCGCCGGAATGCAGCGCCGTCACCTGCTCGCCGACCCGCTGCCTGGTATCGCTGAGCACGCGTGCGGTCACCGCCGCGAGCCTGCCGCCACCCTCGGCTTCCGCGCCGAGGGCAGCCGCGGTCAAGGCCGCGTGCAGCGCGCCGAGCCCGGACCGATCCATCAGTCCCGCGTCGTTCGCGGTGCGCGCCGCGGTGGCGAGGCGCGCCGACACCGGCATGATGTCCAGCTCGACGGCGCCCTGTGCGGCGAGCAGTTCCAGATCGCGGGCCCGCACCGAGCGCCAATCCTGGTAGGCGTGAATACCGTTCATGGCGAGCAGGATGCGGGCACCGTCCGCGCGCAGGCGGTGCACGATGCGCAGGGTGTCGGCACCGATCGTGGTCCCGGCGTCCAACAGGATCAGCGCGACCGGCGACGGCGCGGTGCCCGACGGCGACGTGGTCTCCACCGCCGCACTCGCGTCGGCCACCGGATCGGCGATAGTGATGCGCGGTTCGAAGCGGGCGAGCTCGGTCCGCAGCAGCGTGGTGTTGGCGTCGGCGGGCCCGATCAAGGTCACCGCGCCGGCCGCGCCTGCCCCCTGAACCGCGCGCAGCAAGGCGATTCCCTGCGGATTCCACCGTGCCACCACGGCTTCCACCTCGGGCGGTGGACTGACGGAACGAGCGGTCTCGGGTGCGACAGCCGCCTCGGCAGGCAGCTCGAGCGGTCGGTCGGCCCCGGCGGGCGGGGGTTCAGAGCCCGGCACTGCTCATCCGTTCCCATAGTCGGATATAGCCGTTGTGCACGCGTAACGCGGCCCGTCGCGCGGTGGGCGGCATGTCGCTGGACACCACGGCGCGCCAACGGGAGGCACGGGCCATCGCGTCGTCGGCGTCGGCCGGCGCCGGCGCGGCATAGCCCGCGGCGAGGTGGGCGACGGAGGGGTGGGCCAAGCCCGCGCACAGGCCGAGCCAGCGGGCGTCGTCGCCGAAGAGGTACGCCTCCAAGATGTCTCGGGCCGTGCTGCCCTCGTCGGGAACCGCCCTGGCGGCCAGCCGGGTGAGTTCGTCGAGGAGTTCGCCGCCACGCAGCGCGGAGACCTGCTCGTAGCGGCGGTGCAGCAGGCGGTGTAGCGCGTCGATTCCGCTTGCGGCGTGCAGGATTTGCAACAAAGTCTGCGGGGCGAGCTCCGGATCGTGGCCGAGCGCGGCCAGCGCGCAGCTCACGCCGTACAGGTCCCAGCGCTGCAGCAATTCTTCGCGACCGGCCAGGTCCGGACCGGGCGCGACGAACAGATCCGGCGAAAGCGTCAGCGCGGCATCGGCATTCGCGGCCAGCCTGCGCAACACGAGCACATCGGCGTCGGTCATCGCACCCGACCTGGTGCGCAGGGCGAGCGAGGCGACCACCGGAAGCACGGCGGTACCGACCTCCCGGCCGTACTGCTCGGCGGCGGCGACCGCGTCGCCCCAGCGCCCGCCGATCGCATCGGCCTTGTTCAACACCACGATGGTGCGCTCCGGCGGCAGCGTCGCCAGCACGCGGCGGTCCGCGGGCGAGGGTGCGGCGGACAGCACGTAGATGACGATGTCGGCGTCGAAGGCGGGATCCGGCATGTCCGGCTCATCGACCGGACCGGTCTCCACGGCCGACATGAGCGCGAGCGCCTGCAGCACCGTCGTGCGGCCCGCGTGGGCCCGGCCCATCACCTGGATGCGCGGCGGCGTGCGCCAAGCGCTGACGGCGGCGCCCGCGGCATAGCCGATCTGCTTGTCCCGCCCCGTGCCGAACCGCAGGTCGGCGAGGAGCCGGTCGAGCTGGTCGTGTTCGCGCGCGGGCACGCCGCGTTCGCGCAACGGCCCGTCGGACTCGGTGGCTGTCGGCATGTTGCACCCCCTTTACGGTGCGCAATTCTTGCAGAAGACGCGACGCGACAGGTGGCGACCGCCTCAGGTACCGCTGAAGTATTTGTTCGCGGTGCGCACGGCCCAGTTCGGCGCGTACTTGGCGGCGACCGCCAGGGCCTTCGCCTGCGCGCCGATCTCGTAGTGCACCTTGGGCAGCCTGCCGCGCTTGCGGGTGGCGTCCCAGATGCCCGCCGCGACGTCCTCGGCGGTGAGCCGGACGCCGAGCGACTTCGTCGTGCCGGTTTCCACCCCGTGCACCATGGCGGTGTCCACGAACAGCGGCCAGATCGCGATCACCCGGATGTCGTGGTGCTCCCATTCGAGATCCAAGGCCTCCGTGAGGCTTTTGACCGCGGCCTTGCTCGCGCCGTAGCTGGCCAGTTCCGGCTGGCCGTAGATGGCCGACGCCGAACACAGGTTCACCACCTGGGCGCCCGGAGTGTCGCGCAGATAACTGAACGCGGTGTGCGTGCCAGTGAGCACGCCGCCGAGGTTGACGTCGATGATCGTCTGATGGGCGGACAGTTCGAGGCCCTCGAACGGACCCGCGCGCAGAATGCCCGCGTTGTTGATGAGGATGTCGAGCTGTCCGGCGGCGGTGTGGAATTCGGCGAGTCGCTCGGCCCACTGGGTGGCATTCGTCACATCGAGTATTCCGGTGTGCACGCTGCCACCTGTGCCGGTGACGTCGGCCGCGAGCCTGGTCAAGCCGACTTCATCGATGTCGTAGGCGCCGACGCGGTACCCCTGCGCAGCGAAAAGCAGGGCCGTCGCCCGGCCGATCCCGGCCGCGGCACCGGTGATGAACACTGACGGTCTGCCCATACCGGGCAGTCTAGTGCGGTCGACCAGGTAGGAGCGGGCTTCCCAGAGCCCGACCGGTCATTTACCCTGCATTCAAGTGGTCGGCGCCATTGTTGGTGCGCAACTTCGCTTTTCGAACGCGGCGCATCGACCTCCAGGAGCGCTTGCGAGCGCGAATGCGCGAGGCCGCACCGACGAGGAGGTCGCGATGACAGCTGATGTCATCGGCACTGCCGATACGGAGCCCGCCCTAGCGGACGGGAAACCGCTGCTGCCGAGCAGCGACCCGTTCCATCGGCCGCCCAAGGGTTTCGCGGCCAAGCCGCCCGGCACCATCCTGCGCAGCCGCAAGATCGAACTGGCGCTGTTCGGTGTTGTGCCGCAGCAGGTCTCGGCCTGGCAGCTGCTCTACCGCAGCTGCGATATGCACGGCACGCCGGAGGCCGCGATCACCACGGTGCTGCTGCCGCTGGACGCCGATCCGCGAGAAGACCGGCCGTTGCTGGCCTTTCAGACCGCGATGGACGCCGTCACCGAGAAATGTTCTCCTTCTTACGCATTGCGCTACGGCGCCCGCGCGCTCGGCTCGGTCACCCAGTTCGAGTGGCTGCTGGTCGCGAACGCCTTGCGCCGCGGCTGGGCCGTCAGCATCGCCGATCACGAGGGCCCGCGCGGAAACTTCGGCGCGCCACGCGAACCCGGCTACCGCGCGCTCGACGGCGTGCGCGCCGCGCAGCGGTTCGCCCCGCTCGGCCTGGGCCCGCACACGCCGATCGCGGTGTGGGGCTACTCCGGCGGCGGCATGGCCAGCGCCTGGATGGTCGAGATGGCACCCACCTACGCGCCGGAACTCGACATCGTCGGCGCGGTGCTCGGCGCACCGGTCGGCGACCCCGGCCAGGTCTTCGCCCGATTGAACGGCACCAGCTACGCGGGCCTGCCCGCCATCGTGATCGCGGCGCTGCGCAGGCTCTATCCCGTACTCGGCGCGATGCTGCAGAACGAACTCACCCTGGACGGCCGCCGCTTCGTGGCCCGCGCGGAAAACGCGACGCCGTTCGGCGCCATCTTCGGCCTGGCCAACAAGCGGATGGACGACTACCTGAGCCGTCCGCTCGACGAGGTGATCGCGACGCCGGAGTTCCAGGCCATGTTCGACGATCTGCGCCTTGGCAATTCGACGCCGACCTGCCCGCTGCTGGTGGTGCAGCCGATCCACGACCAGGTGATCCATCTGGACGGCATCGACGGTCAGGTCGAGCGCTACCGGCGCGGCGGCGCGCAGGTCACCTATGTGCGCGACCGGCTCAGCGAACACTTCTCGCTGCTGCCACTGGCCACCCCGATCAGCCTGGAGTGGCTCGCGGACCGGCTGGCCGGGCAACCGGTGAGCGACGTGGGCGACCGCACCGTGTGGTCGGTCGCCGCATCACTGACCGGAGCGCGCGGCCTGTACGAGATGATGGTGACCGCGGCCAAGGTCGCCCTGGGCCGACCGCTGCGACAGGAGAGCGCGCCGGTGGCCAGGATCGACCGCGCACGCGCCGCCTGACCTCCCGATGGACGGCAAGCACGCACTCGATTGCCGCACCACCGCGCCGATGCTGGACAATGGATGCCGTGAACGACGCCGCGAACAATACTGCCGAGTCAGTTCCGGGCCCGCCGTCCACAGGTTCGGCCCGGAATGAGGGCGAGCCCCGGAACAACACCGGCTCTCGCCTGTACCCACGCGTAACCAGCTTCCGGTCGCGCCGTGGCGCGCTGACCGCGACACAGCAGCAATCGTGGGCCCGCATGTGGCCGACGATCGGCCGCGAGGTCGCCGACGAACCGCTGGACGCCGCCGCCTGGTTCGGCCGGGAAGCGCCCCTGGTCGTCGAAATCGGCTGCGGCACCGGCACGGCCACCTCGGCGATGGCACAGGCCGAACCGCACCTGAACCTGATCGGCATCGAGGTGTATCGGCCCGGTCTCGCCCAGCTGGTGCAGCGCATCGAACGGCAACAGATCGACAACATCCGGCTGCTGCGCGGCGACGCCGTCGACGTACTGGAAAACATGATTGCTGCCGAATCGCTGACCGGCGTTCGAGTCTTCTTTCCCGATCCGTGGCCGAAGGCGCGTCATCACAAACGACGCCTGCTGCAGCCCGCGACTTTCGCGTTGATCGCCAATCGACTAAAACCGGGCGGTGTGTTGCATGTCGCGACAGACCACGCGGACTATGCGGAACACATTGCCGCGGTAGGCGCGGAAGAACCGCTGCTCAAAGGCCTTAACGAGGCCACAGGCGGCGTCAGCGCGGACCATCGCGACAGCGCGCCGATCGGTTTCGAAAGGCCCGTCACGAAATTCGAGGGCAAGGCACATCGTGCCGGTAGCGCCATTACTGAGCTCATATGGGGGAAGATTCAATTATGAGTGTCAGTGAGATGGCCCACGAGGTGGTCGATGTTGCCGGGGAGGTGCAGGGAACCGGATCGGAAGGTCTGGGTGGCGCAACGCCGGATGTGCGCCGGGTCCTGCTGGTGTGGGATGCCCCGAACCTCGACATGGGCCTCGGGGCCATTCTCGGCGGGCGGCCGACCGCGGCCTACCGTCCCCGATTCGACGCGCTCGGCCGCTGGCTGCTGGCCCGCACCGCCGAACTGTCGGTCGGCACCGTGCACCGGGTCGAACCGGAAGCGACCGTCTTCACCAATATCGCGCCCGGCACCGCCGACGTGGTGCGGCCGTGGGTCGAGGCGCTGCGCAACGTCGGCTACGCGGTATTCGCGAAGCCCAAGATCGACGAGGACTCCGATGTCGACGCGGACATGCTCGCGCACATCGAACTGCGCAGCCGCGGTGCCGGACTGGCCGGCATCATGGTCGCCTCGGCCGACGGCCAGGCGTTCCGCGAACCACTCGAAGAACTGGCCGCGAGCGGAATACCCTGTCAGGTACTCGGCTTCCGCGAGCATGCCAGTTGGGCCGTCACATCCGATACCCTCGAGTTCATCGATCTCGAGGACATCCCGGGCGTATTCCGTGAACCACTGCCCAGGGTCAGCCTCGACTCGCTGCCCGACGAGGGCGCCTGGCTGCAGCCGTTCCGGCCGCTCACGGCGCTGCTCACCTCTCGCCCAGCGCAAGGAGTCGCTTAAGTGTTCACACGCTGGGGCGATCTGGTCTACAAGCTGCGCTTCGGCGTCATCGGCATCGTCGCGGCCGCGCTGTTGGCGCTGGGCGGGTACGGCCTCGGTTTGGGCGACCACCTCAGCTCCAGCGGGTGGGACGACCCGACGTCGGAATCCTCGCGGGGTGCGCAGATCGCGGACGCCGCCTTCGGGCGCGACCACAACAGTGACGTCATCGTGCTGTACACCGCGCCGGACGGTAAGACGATCGATGATCCGGATTTCAAGCAGAAGGTCGTCGACAGCCTGAACCGGCTGCCGCACGACTACCCGGAGATCAGCAAGATCAACGGCGCCTACTGGCCGACCGAGACGGGTCAGACATCGCCGCTGACCTTCGGTTCCAAGGACAAGAAGTACACCTTCGCGTCGATCGCCATCAAGGGCAACAACGACACCGAGATGCTGAACAACTTCCGGAAAGTGAAGGACGTCTTCACCATTCCGGGAGTAGACGTGCAGGTCGCCGGCCTGCAGGCGGTGGCGGGCACGCTGAACGACACCATGGCCGAGGATCAGCACCGGATGGAGATCCTGGCCATCCCCGCCGTCGCGGTGTTGCTGTTCTTCATCTTCGGCGGTCTGGTCGCCGCCGGGCTGCCGCTGATCGTCGGCGGTCTCACGGTGATCGGCGCGCAGGGCATCGTGCTCTTCATCACCAGATTCACCGAGGTCAATTCGTTCGTCGCACCGGTTGTTTCGATGATCGGCCTCGGTTTGGCGATCGATTACGGCCTGTTCATCGTGAGCCGATTCCGTGAGGAACTCGCGGAGGGCTACAGCACCCCGGCCGCGGTGCGCCGATCGGTGATGACCGCGGGCCGCACCGTCGTGTTCTCCGCGACCATGATCATCGCCAGTCTCGGCGGCATGCTGCTGTTCCCGCAGGGCTTCCTGAAGTCGATCGCCTACGGGTCCATCGCCACCGTCTCGCTGGCGGCGCTGACCTCGATCACCATCCTGCCCGCGATGCTCGGCGTGCTCGGTCCGCGCGTGGATATGTTCGGGTTCAAGCGGTTCCGCAAGACGAAGACCGCCGATGAGGTGGAGAACGGCTTCTGGGGCAAGTCCACCCGCTGGGTGATGCAGCATCCGCTCAAGATCGCGATCCCGATCTGCATCCTGTTGCTGCTGTTGATCATTCCGGTCAAGAACCTGGCCTTCGGCGGCATCAACGAGCGATATCTGCCGCCGGACAATACGACCCGGCTAGCGCAGGCGAAGTTCGACTCGATCTTCCCGCTGCGCAAATCCGACCCGATCCAGCTGGTGTTCGTCTCCGACGACAGCAACAAGGTCGGCAAGGCGTGGACCGCGGCCAAGCAGGCGCCCGGCCTCAACGGTACCTTCGACGTGCCGTCCCGATCGAATACCAACAACCAGGTCTATCGCACCAGCGCGACCCTCGCCGACTCCGAGGACGCCGACCCGACCATCGACTATCTGCGCGCGATCGACGTCCCCGACGGCGTGACCATGTACGTCGGCGGGCAGCCGGTGATCCAGAAGGACAGCATCGACGCGCTGCTGCACCGGATGCCGTTGATGATCGGGTTGGTGCTACTGGTCACCACCCTGCTGATGTTCCTGACTTTCGGCTCGCTGGTGCTGCCGATCAAGGCCGCGCTGATGAGCGCGCTCGGATTGGGTTCCACGCTCGGCATTTTGACGTGGATCTTCGTCGACGGGCACGGGGCCGGGCTGCTGAACTTCACCCCGCAGCCGATCATGTCGCCGGTGCTGGTGTTGATCATCGCGGTGATCTACGGCCTGTCCACCGACTACGAGGTCTTCCTGCTGTCCCGGATGGTGGAGGCGCGCACCCAAGGCGCCTCGACCACCGAGGCGGTCCGCATCGGTACCGCGCAGACCGGCCGCATCATCACCGCGGCCGCGCTGATCCTGCTCGTGGTCACCGGTGCGTTCGCGTTCTCGGATCTGGTGATGATGCAGTACCTCGCGTACGGCATGATCGCCGCACTCTTCATCGACGCCACCATTCTGCGCATGCTGCTGGTGCCCGCGACCATGAAGCTGCTCGGCGACGACTGCTGGTGGGCGCCCGCCTGGATGAAGAAGATCCAGCAGAAGATCGGGCTCGGCGAGCCCATCCTCGACGACGAGCGGCCCGGCGGCGGTGAGGTGGTCGACCTGGTCAAGACGACACCGATCACCGACCCGGTCACCATGCAGATCCCCGCCATCGACAACGGCAATCGGCCGCGCAAGCCGCGGCGGCCGCGCACGGTGGAGGAGATCGAGGCCGAGGCGCCCACCCAGCATCTCAACAAGATTCCGCCCGCTCCACCGAAGCCGCCCGGTTCTCCGGCACCGGCTCCGCTCGACCCGACTCGGCAGCGGCCGACGCCGCCGTCGGGGTTCCTGTCGGATCCGAACATGCCACGTCCGGCCGGTACTCCGGCCACGGGGGTAACCCCAAATGGGCAGCCACCCATACCTTTCCCGGCGATTCCGCACGATCCCACCGGGCCGCGACCGGCTCCGCCCGCGTTGCCCTTCGACATCGGTGGTGCTCGGTCCGAAACGTCTGCGGGGACCTCGTTCTCGGCGTTCGAATCGCCTGCGGCAAGTCCTTTCGAGCCGCCCGCGCCATCGATAGTTCCGACACCTCCGTCTGTTCCGACACCGTCGGCCCAGGGAGCCAGACGTCCCGAGGCCAAGTTCGAGCCGACGCAGCCGACACCTTCGCTGGCCCCCTTGGATCCGCCCGCATACACCGAATTCATCGCGCCGCGACAGGACTCGCCCACCCCCGCGGAGCCGCCCACCCATCACGCAGCCCCCGAACCCGCTGCCGCAGTGGACGATTCGACCGATCCCGGCGACCCGAACCGCAACAGCATCGAGGATTGGATGGCCGGACTCCGCTCGTCTCGCCGGTCCGGCAAGGCGGACGAGGGTCGGCATTCCGGCGGAGACGGGCGCACCGTCAGCGTCAACGAACTGCTTCGCCGACGCGATCGGGAGTAGTCCGAGCGCAGCACCGCTTGTTGACCGTGACCGAAGCCGCGCGGTTACACCGGCATTCCGGCGCTCGACGACCAGGTTTGCGCTCTGTGACACGGCCGGGTCGTTACCGAACACAGGAGGTTGCGGTCCGGAGCTACCGCCGGGGGCCGGGTCACGGGGTCGGCGCTTCCCCTGGTTCGCGCGAGTTCGTCCCCGCCTCGGCGAACGCTCGCGCGTACCTGGTTCCGACGACGAGTAGTAGGACGCCGACGGCGAGGAACGCGGCTACGCGGACCAGGCCGTCGAGGGTGGCCAGGTCGAACAGAAAGAGTTTGGCCAAAGCTGCTGCGGTGACCAGTAGTCCGGAGCCGAGGGCGAGCTTGGCTACTGCGGTGGCTTTGCCGATGTTGCGGAGTCCGTAGAACAGGGCGGTGGTGGCGCCTGCCATCCACAGGATGGTTGCGGCGCTGTGGCCGATGACGAAGCCGTCGTCCGCGCCGGTCGCGATGCCGATCGAAACTGTCGCTGCGGTTACCGCGTATAAACCGGCGATGCTTGCGACGATCCACTGCAGTTCGGCGGTGCTCCGCATGCTCGGCAGTCGGCGTGCGCTCCACACCGCTACGGCAACCACAGCGATAGCGAGCACTGCTCCTAGCACCGTCGAGACGCTGAGGCTTTCCGCCGAACGCTGTTGGGAAGCAAGGACATCCGGTCCGGCGATGTTCAGGAAGGCCAAGGCGCCGAGTGTTGCGAAGGCCGCGCCGATGCCCGCCGTGAAGCCGGAGCGTCGTTGGCCTGCCACGCCGAGGAAGCCCACGGCCACCAGGAACCATGCGGTCGGCAAGGTCCGCGGATCGGTCACCGCAACACAGACCTCGAGTAGCGCGAGGGACCCGGCGACGGCTGCGACGGCTGCGGTGTGACTCGGAATCTTCGCTACCGCAGTCAATTTCGGGACGAGCGCGGTTCCGGCCACCGCCAGCAACACCATCGCGAAGATCCCCGCGATCGTTGCCGCGATCGGTCGATCGAGCTCATACAGCCCGGGCGCGGCCAGCATCGGCACCATTGCCAGCGCGAGCATCAGCGAGGCGGTGAGGTCAGCGGGCCTGCGGCGAACGACCAACACAGTTCCGGCCAGCCCCACCGCTGCCACCGCCACCGCGGCGAGCAACAGCAACGGACGTTCCTCAACCGAAGGGCCACTCAGCATCGCCCCAGCGATGAGTTGGAACGTGGCCAGCACCGCGGGCAATGTCCGCACCACGTGCAGATACGGCCAGTCCCGAACCAATTGCACTGGCACACAAGCCAACTGCAACACGATCAGGAAGGCGAGCAACACCAACTCCGTCGTCAGCACCGGCGACAACACCGCCGCGCCGACCACGACCAACACCGCCAGCGGCTGCGACTGCCACCGCATCGCCAGCGCGACGCCGATAGCGGCGACACCGAACGCCACCGCAAACCCGATCACCGGATGCAACCAGTGGTAAATCGAAGTCACCGCAACAACATCGAGATATGCCCCCGCAATACCGGTGGCCGCCAACGCAATCCCGCCAACTCGGCCACCGACCCGCCCGAACACCCGCATCCCGGCTGCCACCAACGCCGCCGAAAACACCGCGCCCGCAACAACCCTCGGCACCGGCCCGAACCACCCCGCCTGCGCGGCCAGCACCAACAGCATCACCACACCGATCAACGTGACGGCCACCCCGGCCACGGCGAGCACCCGACTGATCACCCCGTCCCGCTGCCACCAAGGCGTATGCGGAACCGGCGGCCCCAGCCGCGGCGGAGGCGGCGGCCGCATTCCCGGTGGCAGCATCGGCGCACCCACCGGCGGCACTGCCCCACGCGACGGCATCCGCCCGGCCTGCGGCGGCATCACCCCACCCTGCGCCCCCGCAGCCCATCCGGGCATCGCCGGAGCGAACTGCGGAACATACGCCGGTACCGGCGAACTCGACGGAACCATGCCGGGCGGAACTTGCTGCCACGGCACCTGAGCCGACGGACCCGTCACCGGCGCTGCCGGAGTCGGAGCCCCTTCAACCGGTGCGCCCGCCGAAACCCCCTGCACCCCAACCGAACCCCCCACAACCTGATTCCGCAACAATTCCAAATCCCGCCCAAGCACCCCCATCTGCGCCCCCAACGCAGAGAACTCCCCCGAGATGCGCGAAATCAACGCCGGATCGATAGATGTGGTCATAACCCCATGCTGTCCGCCCACCCCACCTACCAGCATGAGTAATTCCCCCCGGTAGACCCCAAATATCTACCCGACTTTCCGCGTGCGAACGCCGACCGACCCCCACCCCGATGCAGCGGGTGGGGGTCGGTCTCGGCAGGTGGTCAGGGAGTGGTGGTTTGGAGGGTGGTGGCCTGGTGGATGGCGTTGATGACGGCTTGGCGTGGGGGCATGCGGAGGGCGCCGGGGGCCGGTTCGCCTGCCCAGTGCCAGCCGAGGGTGGAGTCGGTGGTGGGGAGGAGGATGTGGTGGCCGCCGGGGACGATGGTGACGTGATGGCCGGCCAGGTAGCGGCGGACGGGGACCTCGACGGGGTGGGCCGGGGTGGGCGGGGTGACCAGGAAGGTCCAGTTGCGTTCGCCGGGGTCGGCGATCACGGGGGCGGTGTGCGTGCGGTCGAGGGTGGCGAGGACTTTGCGGCCCAGGTCGGGCGGCATGACGATGGCGCCGAGGATGGAGCCGGTGGTGACCATCGGGCGGCCGGCCAGCAGTTGGACCGGGAGGCCGTACAGGTCGCGGAGCAGATGGGCGATATCGAGTGGGGTATGACAGCGCTCGAACATGGATTTACCCTTCGGCGAGAACAGCGGACCGGATCGCGGAGGTCCCGCCTTTTGCTATCAAAGTTGCAGAAAGGCAACGGTATTCCATCCAGCAGTCAACGAGTCGTACGTAATGTCCCACTTTGGTCGAGTTCGGTGATTTAGCGTCGTACCCTGAAACTTAGATGTAACAAAAGGAATTGGGTACATGGACGATTCGTCGATCGGCGTTCGCATCCGCCTGTTCCGCGGCAAGGCGCTCACCCAGCGCCAGCTCGCGGATCAGGCCGGAGTCAGCGTCGACCTGGTGCGCAAACTCGAGCAGGGCGGCCGCCAGACCGCCTCGATCGCCAGCCTGCAGAAGCTGGCCCGCGCACTGGATGTGGACATCGCCGACCTCATCGGTAAACGCGCGGGCGTGCCGTCCAGCGATCCCGATTCGGGCATCGTCGCCATCCGCCGCGCGCTGACCCCGGTCGACGACCTGCTCGGCGAGACCAACGAGGACGCGGCGATCAGCCTCGACGAAGGCCGCCGCGCCGTCGACTACGCGTGGGGTGCCTACTGGGTCGGCCGCTACGAACTGCTCACCTCGATCCTGCCGTCGGGGCTCACCCAGCTGCGGGCCACCGTCCACGCCGCGCGCAACGGGTCGGTCGCGCCGGCGAATGAGCTGCTGGCCCGGATGTATTGGGTCACCGGTTGCACGCTGGTGCACCTCGGCCAGACCGATCCGGCGTTCCTGGCGATCCGGCAGGCGCTCGCAGCGGCCGAGGACGGCAACGACCCGCTGCTGCTCGGCACCATCCGCGGCTCGGTCGCCTGGCAGTTGCTCGTGCAGGGCCGCTACGACGAATCGCGCCGGGTCGCGTTGCGTGCCGCGGCGAGCTTGGAACCGAGCGGCGAGGTCACCCCCGAGCACCTGTCCGCGTACGGCTCGCTGGTCTTGCTGAGCGCGACCGCCGCGGGCCGGGCGCAGGCGATACCCGATGCGTTGTCGCTGGTCGAGGCCGCGGGCGAGGTCGCACTGCGTCTCGGCAGCGACCGCCGCGACTACGAAACCTATTTCGGCCCTTCCCAAGTCGTCATGCAGACGGTCGACGTCAACGTGTCCTCCGAGCGCTATCCCGAGGCGTTGGCCGCCGCCAAGGCGATGCCCGCCAACGGTGGCCTCCCGCAGGCCTCCCGCGCGCGCCATCTCACCGATACCGCGGTCGCGCTGACTCGCACCGGCCAGCATCAGCGCGCACTCGACACGCTGCTCACCGCCGAACGAGTGGGTGGCGCCGACTGGCTCAAATACCAGTCGCTGCCGCGCCACATCGTTTCCGAACTACTCGATCACGACCGCCGAGTCCCGTTGCGCGCCTTCGCCCGCCGGATCGGCGTCAACACCTGACCCGAACGGTCAGTTGCCCATCATTCGACGCCAATGCGCCATGAAGGTGTGTTTGGCGGTGATGGAGCCGAACCGAATGCGACCGCGCACGACCAGATGCAATGGTCCGAACGGCGGTCCGGTGCGCACCTTGTTGTTCACGCTGGAGCCGATCAGGTCGACGTCGTTGAGATCGACGGTCGCCTCCGCAGGCAGGATCAGCGTGAGCGAGCTGCAGTAGTCATCGACGGTCAACTCGACCACCTGGGTCGACATGATCGCCTCGGTGAAATCCAGGGTCACCCCCGAGAGCCAGCTGTTGAGCTGCAGCGACGGCGCGACATGCCATGGCCCGCGCCTGTTCACCCCGGACAGGCGAGAGCGGATCACGCCGCCGGGCACGGTGGGCACGCCGAGCGGGGCCGGCGCCGGACGGTGCTGCTTCACGAACGAGGGCGCGGTGTTCACGAAGGTCGACCGCGGCGCGGCGGGCTGGCCGACCAGGCGGACGCCGGGCAGATCGATCAGCACGGCATTCAGCTCGCCGCGGGTCTTCGCGGCCAGCGCGGTGTCCATCCGCTCGGTGAACTCCCCGAGCGAGAGCATGCCGAGCCCGACGGCGCGCTGCAATAGCTGGCCGACATGCTCGCGTTCGACGTCGGACACGCGTAGATCCCGGTCGCCTATCGCGTCTCCGGAGCCGACGCCACTGGATTCCGATTCGGGTCCGCCCATGATTCGAGATTACCGATCTGCAGGCCGAGATGTATCAGGGCGATCCCGGATAACGGTGTACGACTTTCGGTCACCGCTTACTCGTCGAGGCCCTGCTCGATCGCATAGCGGGTGAGCTCGACCCGGTTGGCCAGCTGCAGCTTGCGCAGGGTCGCCTGGACGTGATTTTCCACGGTCCGATGACTCAGTCCGAGCCGGGACGCGATCTGCTTGGCGGACAACCCCTTCGCCACCATGCGCAGCACCTCCGTCTCCCGATCGGTCAGTGCCGGGCGGTGTGGCTCGTCGGGTTCGGCCGGTGCCGTGGCCATCCGCCGGTATTCGCCGAGGACCAGGCCCGCCAGGCCGGGCGTGAAGACCGGCTGTCCGGCCGCGGTCGCATGCACCGCCTCGATCAGCTCCGCTACCGACGCACTCTTCACCAGGTAACCCGACGCGCCCGCCTTGATCGCGTCGAGCACATCGTCGCGTTCGGCCGACGCCGAGAGCACCAGCACCCGGCTGTCCGGCGAGACGCGCAGCACCTCCGCGGTGGCCTGGGCGCCGTTTCCGTCGGGCAGCTGCATGTCCATCAGCACCACGGCGGGCCGCACCGCCGCCGCCCGCCTGGTCGCCGCGCCGACCCCGTCCGCGGTGGCGGCGACGTGGAAGCCCGCCTCGGTGAGGTCGCGCGAGACGCCGTCGCGCCACATCGGGTGGTCGTCCACCACCATCACCGAAATAGCCTCGGCGGCAACGTTATCGGTCACGCCACACCTCCTGGGTCGATCGCAACGGTCTCATGTTCGCGGTACCCGGAATTCCCACTCGGTGCCGAATCCGACCCCGCCCTCGGTCTCTGTGAGCAGTTCGGCGGTCCCGCCGAGCGCCTCGATCCGGCCGACGATAGATCGGGAAACCCCTAGCCGCCCTTCGGCTTCCGCCTCTGCCAGTCGACCGGGCGGAATACCGACGCCATCGTCGCGCACGCTGATCACCAGCTCTGCCCCGGTATCTTCCAGCAGCACATAAGCTTTCGCGTCGGGTCCGGCGTGCAGTGCGACATTGGACAGCGCCGTCGCCACCGCCGCCGCGATCTCCGCGCCCGCCCACCGTCCGATGGGCACCGGATTACCGGGGGTGGACACGAACACCGACGGCGTCGCATGGACGGTCAGCAACGGACGCAGATCGACCTCGGCCCCGCCGGAATCCTCGCGCACCGCGCTTTCGCTGATCAGCACCCGCAGCGCCACTTCCTGTTCCGCCGCGCGCTGCGCCAATTCCTCCGTGGGCCCGCCGATCTCGGTGCCACGCCGCTTGATGTAGCTGAGCACCTGCAGCACGCCATCATGCACCTCACGCGAAAGACGTTCCCGCTCTTCGGTAGCCGCGGTCAACCGGACCGCGCGTTCGAGCTGGTCCTGCGCCCGGCGCGCGGTATTGGCCGCCAAACCCAGTGCCAGGCCGACGGAAACGAGCACCGGCACGGTCGCATCGGTCCACACGTCCTCCCCCCACTGGTCGCGCACGGTCAACGCGACGGCCGCGATCAACGCGCCGGACAGCACCCCGGCGATCGGCCCGCGCAGGATCGCCGCGCCGATCACCGCATTGGTGGCCCACAGCGTGGTCGGCAGCGTCTGATGTCCGTGGTACCAGTCGTAGTCGGCGACCAGCCTGGTGGCCGCCATCAGCACGATCACCACCACGTGGTCACCGAAGACCACCCAGACGCGCACCCGCCGCACGTCGGGAAACTGCCACTGCGACAACATGATCGCCGACGCACCGGACCACACCGCCATCAGGGCGATGAGCACCCAGCTCAACCGCTGATTCTGGTAGTAGGGCGCCGACGCGACCTGCTGCAGCACCGCGTACAGCAGCGTCACCAGCCGCAACGCCTGCGCGGCCCGCCACAGCGGCGTGGTCGCCACGTCGGACGAGCGCGGCTCAGCCTTTCGGCGCGCCATCATCGGATTCCGGCTCGGCGACCCGGGTTTCGCGAGTGTCCTCCTTCGCCAAGGTCGCCGCCACATCGAACCGGCCCGGATCCGGATCGTCCGGCTCGACCTCCCCGGTCTGTAGTTCCTCGAACAACTCCTCCGGGCTTTCCGTGAGCAGCGACCGAATAGCGGTGTTCATCACCGCGACGAACGGCACCGCGAGCAGACCACCCGCGATCCCGCCGAGCACCACGCCCGCGGTGATCGCCAGCACCACCGCCAGCGGATGGATGCTCACCGCCCGGCCGAGCAGCAACGGTTGCAGCACATGGCCTTCCAGCTGCATCACCGCGATGATGATGCCGAGCACGATCAGGGACGTGATCAGCCCCTTGGTCACCAGCGCGATGAACACCGCGACGAACCCGGCGACGAACGCGCCGATGATCGGGATGAACGCGCCGATGAACACCAGCGAGGCCAGCGGAAGCGCCAGCGGCACACCGAGAATGCCGAGCCCGGTGCCGATGCCGATGGCGTCCACCGCCGCGACGGCCACGGTGGCGCGGACGAACCCGACCAGCGTGCCGAATCCGAGTTGTCCGGCGGTGCGGACCTTCTCGCGCTGTTCGGTGGGGATGATCCGGGTGACGAAGCGCCAGATCTGATCGCCGCCGTAGAGGAAGAAGATGAGGATGAACAGGGTCAGGAAGGTGCCGGTGAGCAGCTCGGCGATGACCGTCGCGGTGGTCAGCGCACCGCTGGTGAGCCGGTCCTGATTGGACTGGATGGTCTTGATGATCTGGTCGCCCACATTGCGGATCTGATCGTTGCTCAGATGCGGCGGGCCGGTGATCAGCCAATCCTGGATCTTGTGAATGCTGTTGGTGAATTCGTCGGACAGCTGCGGCACGCCCGCGATGAACTGCTCGACGACAAAGGTCATCACCCCCGCGACCAGCCCGAGCGATCCGACCAAGGCGACGAACACGCCGACCGACCGCGGCACGCCTAGTCGTTGTAGCCAGTCGACCAGTGGCGCGAGCAGCGCCGCCGCGAGCAGCGCGATAGCCAAGGGGATGACCACCGTCGCCAGCTTCTGCACGATCGCGGCCAGCGCGAGCACCACCGCGAACATGATCAGCAGTCGCCAGCCCCACTCCGCCGACACCCGCACGATCGGGTGCACGGAGTCGGCGGCAGGCCGCGTCAGGGAGGCTTTCCGCTTCGAGCTCGGCTTCGGGTCCGTCACCTGGCCGAGCATAACGAGCGAAGCAGACAGTTGTCCGTCCTCAGCCTGCGCGAGCCGGGCGAATGCCAGGGGGCGCGACAGCGCCGCGGCGAGGCGCGCATGATCGAAACGCTAGATTGTTGGTTGTGTCAGCGCCCCTGGAAGCGGTCAAACAGACCATGCGAACGCGCTGGCCGCTGTACCTGACCTCGATGCTGCTGGCCAACGCCTTCGGCGCGGTGCTGGTCTGGGCCTTCATCCAGTACGGGCTGCCGGTGCCCGAGGGCGCGCACGACGGCGCGCGCAGCACCGGCCTGTTCATCCCCGCGCTGGTCTTCCTGACCGGCGGCCTGCTCAGCATGGCCGCGTCCGCACTGATGCTGCGCCCGGTGATGCGCTGGCAGATGCGCGGCGGACCACCGAGCCGCCAAGAGCAGATGGCCGCGCTGCACGCCCCGCTGCGGCAGGCCATCCTGCATCTGGCGCTCTGGCTGATCGGCGGCGCGATCCTGGCGTTGCTGATCATCACCGACGAACCCAAGCTGGCGGGCGCGGTCATCGTCACCTTGTGTATGGCCGCCACCATCGTGTTCGGCTTCACCTACATGCTGGGCGAACGCATCCTCCGCCCGGTCGCCGCCGCGGCGTTGACCGCTGGCACGTTCGACCACACGCTGACCCCCGGTGTCGGCACCCGGATGGCAATGACCTGGGGCATGGGCACTTTCGCCCCCACCATCGCGATCGTGCTGCTGTGTATCACCCAGATCTCCTCGGACGTGAAGTTTTCCGCCCAATCGCTGGCCATCTCCATCCTGTTGCTCTGCGGCGTGGTGATCCTGCAGGCGCTGGCGCTGTCCATGCTCACCGGCTCCAGCATCTCCGACCCGGTGCGCCAGCTCAGCCAGGCCATCGACCGGGTGCAGGAGGGCGCGCGCGACGTCCAGGTCGAGGTGTTCGACGGCAGCGAGATCGGCCTGCTGCAGGTGGGCTTCAACCGGATGATGGAAGAGGCCGCCAAGCGCCGCCAGCTGCAGGAACTGTTCGGTCAGCACGTGGGCGAGGAGGTCGCGCAGCGCGCACTCGACTACGGCACCGAGCTCGGCGGTGAAACCCGGTTCGTCGCCGTGCTGTTCGTGGACATGGTCGGTTCCACCGCGACCGCCGCCGAGCGCCCGCCGACCGAGGTGGTGAGCCTGCTCAACGAGTTCTTCCGGATCGTGGTCGACGTGATCGACCGGCACAACGGCTTCGTCAACAAGTTCGTCGGCGACGCCGCGCTGGCCATCTTCGGCGCGCCGCTGGACCGGCCGGACGCGCCGACCGCCGCGCTGGCCGCGGCCCGCGAACTGCGCGAGGTGCTGCGCGAAGTGCCCGGCCTCGATATCGGTATCGGCGTATCGGCGGGTCTGGCCGTCGCCGGAAATATCGGCGCCGCAAATCGTTTCGAATACACGGTGATCGGCGATCCGGTCAACGAGGCCTCCCGGCTGACCGAGCTCGCCAAAGACCAGCCGGGCCGCACCCTGGCCTCCGGCAGCGCGTTGTATTTCGCCGATGAAAGCGAGCAGGACAAGTGGGAAACCGGCGACGAGGTACAGCTGCGCGGACGGCGGCGAAAAACGCTGCTCGCCTATCCGAAGGAGGGCGATCAGCCTACAGACAGCGAAACGGTGCGTTCGTTAGGCTGACCGGGTGACGGCTGATGGGGAACCGGCGGGAGAAGCTGCGCCGCCGCCCATGCCCGAACGCCGCAGTGGCAAATTCTGGTGGGTCAAATGGGTGCTCGGCGTCGCCCTGCTGGCATTGCTGATCGCCGAAGGTATCTATCTGTGGCCGCGACTACACGAATCGTGGCGCAAACTCAGCGACATTCACTGGGGGTGGGTCGCCGCCTGTATTTGGCTGCAGGCCTTGTCGATGAGCGGATTTGGGCGGGTGCAGAAGCAACTGCTCAACGCCGGGGGTGTCGCGGTAAGTCAGCGTAAATCCGTCGCGGTGGTCTACGGCGCCACCGCCATGTCCGTCACGTTGCCTGCGGGCCAGGTGTTTTCCACCGCCTTCACCTATCGGCAGACCCGCCGCTTCGGCGCCAGTCCGATCGTCGCGTCCTGGCAGCTGGTGTTCTCCGGCGTGGTCGCCGCGGCGGGGCTCGCGCTGCTCGGCGTCGGCGGCACACTGCTGTCCGGCGGCACCATCGGGCCGTTCAAATTGATCCTGTCGCTGGCCGCGGTGGTCGCGGTGGTGTGGGGCGGCAACTATGTCTCGCGCAATCCAGGCTCATTGGAGGCGCTGCTACGCAAAGCGCTGAGCCTCGTCAACCGGTTACGCAAGCGCCCAGCCGACCAGGGCGCCAACAAGATCGCCGATGTCCTCGCGCAATTGGAGTCGGTGGATCTCGGCAAGCGCGACGGCGCGCTGGTCGCGGTGTGGGCGGTGCTGCACCGGTTCGCCGACGTGGCCTGTCTCGGCGCCGCCTGCTACGCCGTCGGCGCCGACCCTCGGCTGGCCGGGCTGCTGCTCGCCTTCGCCATCGGTAAGGCGGTCGGCTCGATTCCGTTCGCGCCCGGCGGGATCGTCTACGTGGACGCGACGCTCATCTACGGTCTCACCGCGGCCGCCGGGCTGCCCGCCGCGCAGGCGGTGGCCGCCGCGTTCATCTACCGGCTGGTGAGTTTCATCCTGGTCGCGATCGTCGGCTGGATCGTTTTCCTGTTCCTGTTCCGCACCCCGCAGGACGACGACGCCGAATTCGAGAAGGAATTCTCCCAGCGCCGCTTCTGAATATTTGGCCGCGGCGCTCGCAAGACTCGCGCGACGTGGATGCGGATGGCCGAACACGCAGCGCGCGGGCGCTTCACATCTCGCCGGACCCACCCAACTACGCTGGCCGGGTGAAGAAACTGGTGCCGTTGTTGGTAGATGCGCTACTGGTGATCCTGTTCTGTGCGATCGGCAGGCGCAGTCACGACGAGGCGGTACTCACCGGGCTACTTCGCACGCTATGGCCGTTCGCGATCGGCCTGGCCATCGGCTGGACCGTAGCGGTGGCCGCCGCGAGCCGGATGTTCGGCGACGCGGGCCGCGATACGCGATTCGACGGAACCGCGCTGTGGCCCACCGGAATCCTGGTCTGGCTCGGCACCCTCTGCGGCGGCATGCTGCTGCGGGCGGTCAGTGGTCAGGGCACGGCGTTCAGCTTCATCGTCGTCGCGACGGTGGTGCTCGCGCTGTTCCTGCTCGGCTGGCGCGCCGCCATCACCGCGTTGAAATAAGGCCTACGTCTCCGGCGCGGCCAGCGACTGCAGCATCCGCACCGCCATCCGCGCGGTGGCGTCGCCGCTGTCCACGTCGTTGATGTGGATGGCGAAGGCCAGGTCGCCCATGATCGCGATCAGCCAGCCGTCGCGTCCCGCAGTCGCGCTGTAGCCGTTGACGTCTCGGTACCCGCGCAGGCTCGCGAGGTCCGGCGCGTTGGTCGAATCGCGCAGCATGCCGTGCAGCCGGTCGGCGATCTCCGGCGACAGCGGGGCGAGCTGGGCGTCAGTGGTGCTCGGCCGGGCCACCTCGATCATCGGCGGCGGCACCGCGCCGCGGGCGATCGCGGCGGCGGCGATCGCCATCCCGAAGGGGCTGGCCAGCACCGCATCCGAACCGCCACCCTGCCTGACCTGCTCGGCACTGCGGCCCGCGACGGCAAGCCGCCCGGTCACCTCGTCGAGGCCGGGCACCTTGAAGTCGATGCCGACGCCGAGCGTGGTCGCGGCCTCGGCCGCCTCCTGCACCGGAATATCTTGCGGTGCCTTGCCTTTGGCGACGGCCGCGATATTGCGGAACAGCTCGATATTGCCGCCCACCGGATACAGTCCGGTGAAGGCGACCGGTCCGTGCTCGCTGGCCTGGGTGTTCTGCGCGACCGCGACCACCGCGCCGCTGGAGGGCTGGATGGCCACGATCGAGGCGGGCGTCGCCGCGCTGACCACCGCGTCCTCGGCGGCGCGCTGCAGGCGCTGGTCCATGGTGCCCGCGATGTCTGGGCCGGGCGGGCCCTGCACGCCGGCCAGCTGACCGACGAAGCGACCGTCCTGTTCGAAAATCTGCACACCCCAGCCGGAGTGGTTCGCCTGGCTTTCCTGCTGCACCTTGCTCAGCGCGTCGAGCATGGGCGACCAGACCCGGCGGTCGGCGGAGATGAGCCGTGGCTGCTTCTCCATGACCACGCCGGGGATCGGCGCCATGTTCTTCTCCAGGATCGCGAAGTCGGGCTCGCGCAGGTTCACCGCGACCACCGGCTTGCCCTGCGAGGTGGCCACCTGCTGCATCAGCGACGGCCCGGTGATCAGCGGCGCGACCGGCTCGATGGCCTTGGCCAGTGCGTTGGTCGAGCCGACCGGGTCGGGCATCTTCGCGGGGTCGAGCTTGATCACGTTGATGGTCTGCTCGGTCATCAGCGGCTGGCCCGCGATGTCGTTGACCCGCGGGGCGGGGGCTGGCTCGGTGCGCACCAGGCGCACGGTGCGATTGTGATCGAGCTGTGGCATGACGATCGCCGGATCCCAGGAGATCCGCCAGCCGATGGCGAGCTTGCGTACGTTGCCCTGCAGGCTGTAGGTCCAGTTCTTGCCCTCGCCGAAGTTCCAGTCGGCGTCCATGCTGAAGATCGCCGCCTCGGAATCGAGGCCGATGTATTGCGTCTTCTTGAAATCGCCCTTGCCCGGTTGCAGCCCAGCAAACATTTGCTTCAGCGTTGCCGAAGCCGCCGACGGATACGACGTGAGCTCCGAAGCCTTGACGTAATCCTGCTTGTCCAACAGCTCGGTGAAGCGCTCTACGACAGCCTCGGCCTCGTTCTTACCCTCGTGTACGCCGCACGATCCCATCGCGATCGCGAGCGCCGCCACCCCCGCGAGTGCCATAGCGCCCCGGACGCGGAAGCGGCGGGATCCCCAGACATCCATGTCGCCCACTCTTCACTCTTGTCACTCCAGTAACAAGACCACCGTACCTGAAAAAGACCTGTCTGCGGTGCCTACGCCGCGAGGACGTTACCTATGCTCAGCATCTCAATTGTGCCCGAAAGCTCCCGTCTCGGGGGACCGATCATGATCGTTGTCCAGTGCTGCGGCGACAACCGGCGCCGCTACCGTACCGGGGCCCCACGCAAAGTTGTGCGCTTACTGCCTTACTCGGCGTTTCGGATCAATGAGTACCCAGAGCGAGCGTCTACGAACCGCAAATCACCCCCGTTAACCAGCGGCGAACTCTGTTCGCACAGAGCGGAACTATTGTCCGGGATTGCGACGTAATCTTGTAATCACTGTAAGCAAAGCTGAAAAGTGAGTAGGTGAATCCCTCATGAGACACGAACATCGGGGTCGAGGATTCGGACGACCGGGCGGCTGGCAGCAGGCCGACCTGCCGGATCCCGCGGACGCGCCGGACTGGTTCGCGGGCAGGTTGCCCGAGGACTGGTTCGTCGGTTCCCCCGTCATCGAGATCGACCGGGACGAGATCGTCGTGATCGGCGAACTGCCGATCACCCAGCCCGAGAAGACCCCCGTCGAAGCACCTGCGGAAGGCGACGCGGACGCGCCGACCGAGGAAGTTCCGCAGGCGACCAAGGAGGGCGCCATCTCCCGCTTCCGCGAATCGACCCGCGGAGCCCGCATGCAGATCGCCGACGAGGCACAGCGTCGTTATGGGCGCAGCGTCGCGTGGGGCGTGTCGGTGGGCGGCGAGCGAGTCATGTTCACCCACCTGGCGGTGCCGGTGATGACCCGGCTGCGGCAGCCCGAACGCAAAGTACTCGACACCCTTGTCGACTCGGGCGTGGCGCGCTCGCGGGCCGACGCACTGGCCTGGACCGTGAAACTGGCCGGCAAGCACGCGGAATCCTGGCTGGAAGAACTGCGCGGCGCCATGCGCACAGTGGACGACCTGCGCTCGGAAGGGCCGCAGGGACTCTAGCGACGCGCCCGGACGCAGTAGCTCTGCGCCGGGAAGGTCATTCGATACGGACTAATGTTGCGGGCATGTCCGCACCCGGTCCGATCCTGGTTCTCAACGGCCCGAACCTGAACATGCTCGGCACTCGTCAGCCGGAGGTCTACGGGTCGGCGACGCTCGACGACGTCGTCGAACTCTGCAGGCAGACCGCGCAACGCTACGGCCGCGAGATCGTCGCCTGCCAATCCAATTCCGAAGGCGCGCTGATCGACCGGATCCACGCGGCGCGCGGCGTCGAATCGGGCATCGTGATCAATCCCGGCGGGCTCACGCACACCTCGGTGGCCCTGCGGGACGCGCTGGTGATCCCGGAACTCCCCATCGTGGAGGTGCACATCAGCAATGTGCACGCCCGCGAGGAGTTCCGGCATCACTCCTACATCTCCCCGATCGCCACCGCGGTGGTCGCCGGCATGGGCATCCAGGGCTACGCCGCCGCGATCGAATTCCTCGCGCGCTCAACCTGATTACGCGGGCCGCGCGTTCAGTTGATCTGGAAGACCGGGAAACCCGGTGCGATGGCGGCCAATTCGTCGTCGGTTGCGTCCTTGGTGACGCCCTCGAAAAACTTGCCGACCTCCCAGCCCCACTTCCGCAGGTAGAGCCGCAGCACCGGGACCTTGTCCGCGTCGGCGAGCTCGGTGGCGGTGAATTCCTCGACCTTGCGGCCGAGCCGCAGCTCGCCGTCACCTGATACGCGCAGGTTGCGCACCCACTGGGTGTGTCCGCGCGGAGCGACCAGGAACCGGGCGCCGTCCTCACGAACCAGCAGGTTGACCATCGTGGTCCGCCACTCCCCGCTCTTGCGGCCGCGGACGGCGAGCAGCCGCGAACCCATCACGCTGATACCGAGCCTGGGCAGCCAGTTGAAGATCCGGTTCATGATCGGATCCAGGCCGGCCGGGCCGATGTAGCGGGTGCTGTGGTCCATGATCTTTACTCCTTAGTGAGCACTGCTCTCTGTTGCGATAAGTGTTCCACTTTGGCGAACACAAAGTCAAGAGCACTGCTCTCCTTTTCTGTCTTCCCTGCTCACCAGCGCGTTCGCAGTCCATCCACAGGTCTCACAGGGGATGACAAGCCTGTGGATGGACGACACGGGCCGACGCGCGCCAGCCCGGAACGCACCCGACAATGTGGGGATGACGCGCGAGACCGTTCGCCGGGTAGTGCTCGCCCCGGACAAGTTCAAGGGGTCGCTGACCGCACCGCGGGTAGCGGCGGCCCTTGCCGCGGGCATCGCGCGGGTCGCGCCGCGGGTGCGGATCCGGCAGGTGCCGGTCGCCGACGGCGGCGACGGGACGGTCGACGCGTTCGTCGCGGCCGGGTGGGCGCGGGTCGAGTTGACCGCGCCCGGTCCGACGGGCGTGCCCGACCGCACGTCGTACGCGCGGCACGAGACGACGGCCGTCATCGAATTGGCGACGGTCGTCGGACTGGAGAAACTCCCTGGGGGGCAACCGGATCCGCTCGGCGCGAGCACCTTCGGCCTCGGTGTCGTCATCGCGCACGCCCTCGATCACGGTGCCACCGCCATCGTCCTCGGGCTGGGCGGCAGCGCCTCCACCGACGGCGGCGCAGGCATGGCGCAGGCGCTCGGCGCCCGGATTCTGGACGCCGGTGGCGACGAATTACCCTATGGTGGCGCGGCTTTGGCGCACGCCGCCGAGCTGGACCGCTCCGCGATGCACCCCGGAATCGCCTCCGCCACTTTCACATTGGCCTGCGATGTGGACAACCCGCTACTCGGGCCGACCGGCGCCGTCGCGGTCTACGCCCCCCAGAAGGGTGCCGACACAGCGGATCTCGAAACGCTGGAGTCCGCGCTCACCCACTGGGCACAACTCGCGGGACACGATGTCGCAAGCGAGCCAGGCGCGGGCGCCGCGGGCGGAACAGGTTTCGGCGCACTGGCTTTGCTCGGCGCACAGGTGCGCAGCGGCATCGAGGTGATCCTCGAACTCCTCGACTTCCCTGCCCTACTCGACGGCGCCGACCTGGTGATCACCGGCGAAGGCTCACTCGATACGCAAAGCCTGCACGGCAAAGCCCCGATCGGCGTCTGCGACACCGCCCGCAAGGCAGGCGTCCCCGTCATCGCCGTCGTCGGCCGTACACTCCTTGCCGCCCAGGAGATTCGAGCGGCGGGCTTCACCGCCTGCTACCCGCTCACCGACCTGGAACCGGACCCCGCCCGCTCGATCGCCGGCGCGAGCCGCCTCCTGGAAGAGGTCGGCGCGCGGATAGCCGAACAGCACCTGCGCCGCTAGGTCACCGAGGCGAGCAGGTTGCCGAGCAGCTCGTTGCGGTACTTCTCGCCCCATTCTTCAAGGGGGCGCAAGGCTGCGGCGAGTTCTACGCCGAGCGGGGTGAGGGAGTATTCGACGCGGGGCGGGACCTCGGGGTAGACCTCGCGATGCACGACGCCGCTCGCCTCGAGGTGGCGCAGGTTTTCCGCGAGCACCTTCTCGCTGACGCCGGCGAGCAGGCGGCGGATCTCGCCGAATCGTTGCGGGCGGGCGCTCAGCGCCCACATCAGGTGCAGTTTCCACTTGCCGCCGACGACATCAATCGCCACGGACATGCCACACACGTCGTGATCCGCGTCACCGCTCATGTCCACCGCACTCCTTCTGACCGCATTTCGAACCTCTAGGTAAGCAACCCCACCTGAACGTTCGGTCTTCCCGACCCTACCTGCGGCAACGAGTATTGATTCCGGCGCCGACATCATCCGATCGAGAACCGAAGGGACACATAATGTCCGAACAGACCAGCCCCCGCTCCGTCTCCGTGGTCGGCCTCGGCCCGATGGGCCAGGCGATGGTCCGGGCCTTCCTGGCCGCCGGTGTCGAGGTGACCGTGTGGAACCGCAGCAGCGACAAAGTCGACGCGATGGTCGAGCTCGGCGCCAAGCGCGCCGCGACCGTCGCCGATGCACTGGACGCCAACGCGGTGACCGTGCTGAGCCTCACCCACTACGCCGCCATGTACGACGTGCTCGGGCAGGCCACCGAGCACCTGGCGGGCAAGGTGATCGCCAACCTGTCCTCCGATTCGCCGGACAAGACGCGCAAGGGTGCCGAGTGGGTCCGCTCGCACGGCGCGCAATTCCTTTCCGGCGGCGTGATGTCGGCGGGTGACAATATCGTCCATCCCGCGTCGTACATCTTCTACAGCGGACCACGCGAGGTCTTCGACGCACACGCCGAACTACTGCGGCCGCTGAGCCCGCAGGAGTACCTCGGCGCGGACGACGGTCTCGCACAGGTCTTTTACCAGGCGCTGCTGACCATCTTCCATCCGTGGTTGCTCGCGTTCGACCAGGCGACGGCGCTGATCGACCGGTCCGGGCACAGCATCGCCCAGTTCGTGCCGTTCGCCGTCCGCTCGGCCGCCGCGTTCCCCTATTTCATGGAGGAGTTCTCGGTCGCCAACCAGAACGGCGGCTGGGCCACCCTGGCGAGTCTGAAGATGATGGACGCGGGCGCGCAGCACATCATCGACGCCAGCGAGGAGGTCGGCGTGGACGCGACGTTCTCGCACACCGCACAGTCGTTGTGGCGCAAGGCCGTTGCCGCCAGTGAGGCGAAGGGCGAGGCGGTGTCGACCTATGCACTCCTCCGCGGCGAGCAGGTGTAGCTGGTTGCGGTTCAAGCGGTTTCGCTAGTAGACCCGAGACGCGGGAAGGGGGCGGTGGCGAAGATGACCTCCACCGCCACCTCGAAGTAGGCCGAAATCCGCAGTGCGAGATGCAGGCTCGGGCTGTACTCGCCGCGCTCCAGATAGCCGACCGTCTGATAGTGCACGCCGAGCGCCTCCGCCAACTCGCGCCGCGAGATGCCGCGCTCGGCGCGCAGCATCGCGATGCGGTTATAGATCGCCTCAGTAGGCACGCTGTATCGCCTTCTCGCGGCGGGCGGCAACGCTGGAGCCGGACTCGCGGCGCGCCATTCTGCGCAGCACCATCGGCGCGAGGAGCAACCCGAGCACCGCCCAGACCCCGAGCACCCCAATGGTTTCGAGTGGCCGCCAGGAGTGGCCGAGTTCGACGGCCGCCGCCTGATCCGGCAGCATCGCCGAGCGCATGCCGAGCCCGAGCCAGTACACCGGAAATACCTGGGCCGCGCCCTGCACCCAGCCGGGCATCGACGTGATCGGGTAGAAGATGCCGGATACCGCGACCAGTCCCATGACCGGGAACGACATGAACGCGAAGTCGCGTGGGTTGGCGAACATCGACCCGAACACCGCACCGACCGGCAGGGTCGCGAGCAGTCCGAGCACCATCACCCAGAGCAACGTCAGCCACGACCCGGCATCATCGAGTGCTAGCCCGTCGACGATGAACGACCCGGCCACGAGGATGAGCGCACCGGGAATGAGCACCATGCCGGACACCAGAATGATTTTGCCGACCAGGAAGCCGACCATGCCGTTCGGAGTCGCCTTGGCCCGCAACAGCGTTCCGTCCTCGCGGTCCATGGTGAGCTGTTGACCCATACCGATCATCCCGTTGATCGCGACCAGCATGCCGATCACGCTGGGTAATGCGAGCGAGCCGAGCAGCAACCCGCTCGACTGGAATGACGCGTGCCGCATGAAGAACAGCACGATCAGCACGAGCACGGGCCAGAAAAGCAGCCCGAACAGTTCTTGACCATTGGTGAGCAACTGCCGCAGCTCGATCCTGCCGCGGGTCCAGCCCTGGCGAACGGCCACCGCGATCGGGTTCATCGCCCCACCTCCTCGATCGTGCGCAGCTCGGACTCGACCTGACCGGATTCGAACCGGCGCACCAGTGTCATATAGGTGTCCTCCAGTGAGGCGCGGCGAACCCCCAGGTCGCCGATCGCGTCGCCGTATTGCTTGAACAGTTCGTGGACGAACTTGGTCGATTCGGCGGTGGCGTGCACGAAACGTTGACCGTCGTTGGTCCAGCTCACCTCCGCTTCGCCGGCGATCCGGCGAGACAGCTCGTCGGCCGAACCATCGGCGATGATCCGCCCGCCGGCCAGGATCAGAATCCGATCGGCGAGTTTCTCGGCCTCATCGAGGTCGTGCGTGGTGAGCAGGATGGTGGTCTGCTGGTCGTCGGCCAGTCGATGCACCAGATCGTGGAATTCGCGCCTGGCCTCCGGGTCGAATCCCGCGGTCGGCTCGTCCAGGAACAACACCTCGGGACGTCCGACGATGCCGATCGCGACGTCGATCCGGCGGCGCTGGCCGCCGGACAGGTCTTTGATCTTGCTGGACGACTGGTCGGTGAGGCCCACCGCCTTGATGAGTTCGTCTGTGTCCCAAGGCCGTTGGACGCTGTCGGTGCGGTAGGGCGCATAGAAGGCACCCAGATAATCCAGCAGTTCCCTGACTCGCCACTTGCCGTGATCGCGCCACGATTGCAGGACGACGCCGATGCGCGCCCGCCACGCCTCGCCGCCGTGCGCCGGATCGACACCGAGCACCTCGACGCGGCCCGCCGATCGCATGCGGAAGCCTTCCAGGATCTCGATGGTGGTGGTCTTGCCCGCGCCGTTCGGGCCGAGCAGCACCAGCACTTCGCCGTGCCGCGCTTGGAACGTCACATCGTGCAGGACATCGGTGCTGCCGTACCGCATCCGCAATTTATCGACGTCGATAGCGACGCCCTGCCCCACTGTCATACTTCTCCCCCCGTTGCGGGCTCCCGTCGATTCGTAGCATATCTACTACATTCCGCCGCGACAATGCTTTCGTCGAAATCGAGCTCTCTTGACATGCAGCCATCCGGCTGCCTAATCTCAAACATGCAACCAAACGGTTGCATAATGCGGAAAGGTGACATGGACGAGGTATTCAAGGCGCTGGCCGACCCCCATCGCCGACGGCTGCTCGACAGCCTGAATACGCGCAACGGGCAGACCCTGCGCGAGCTGTGCGCGGGGCTGGCGATGACGCGGCAGTCGGTCAGCAAACACCTCGCCGTGCTGGAGGCGGCCAACTTGATCACCACCCGCCGCAGCGGCCGCGAAAAACTGCACTACCTCAATGCCGAACCCATCAACGCCATCACCGAACGCTGGATCACCCGCTACGACCGTGGGCGCGTGCACGCACTCGCCGATCTCAAGAAAGCTTTGGAGGCAGACCCGATGAGCGACAACACCTTCGTCTACACGACCTTCATCAAGACCACCCGGGAAAAGCTGTGGCAGGCCCTCACCGAACCGGCCTTCACCAAGCTGTACTGGGGCTCGTCCTTCGACACCGACTGGCAGCCCGGCTCCGAAATGGTTTGGCACCAACAGGATTGGACCAGCAAGGACCCGGAACAGGTGGTGCTGGAGGCGGACCCGTACAACAAGCTCGCCTACACCTGGCACACCTTCGATCCCGCGTTCGCCGAGGCCTTCGACATGAACCCCGACGAAGTCGCCGCCTGGGCCCGCGAGCCGCGCTCCCATGTTTCCTTCGAACTCGAACAGGCCAGCGACGGCGTGGTCAAGCTGACCGTCGTGCACAACAACTTTCCGCCGAACAGCGGTGTGCAGGAAGGGATCAGCAGCGGCTGGCCGGGCATCCTGTCCAACCTCAAGACGTTGCTGGAGACGGGCGAGGTGCTGCCGGACCTGGCCGTGTAGTTGTCGCAGCAGGCACCGGTGCGGGGCCGAAACGGTTTCCTCGCGGCCGCGCACCGGTAAGCTGCACGGGTCCGTGTCCAGCTCGGTTGGAGCACGCGTCCGTCAGGGCGATTGCGGGACTGAGCCCGTCGCACAAATTGGGGAAATCATGATCAAGGTCCTGCTCCAAACCTCTATGGGTGACATCGAGCTCGAACTCGACGAAGCGAAGGCACCCAAGACCGTGCGAAACTTCCTGACCTACGTGAACAGTGGCCACTACGACGGCACTATCTTCCACCGCGTGATCGACGGCTTCATGATCCAGGGCGGCGGGCTGGACAAGACCATGCGGGAAAAGCCGGCCCCGAACCGGGTCGAGAACGAGGCCAAGAACGGGCTGAAGAACGTCATCTACAGCGTAGCCATGGCCCGCACCTCCGACCCGCATTCGGCGTCGGCCCAGTTCTTCATCAACACCAGCGACAACGGGTTCCTCGACTACCCGGGCCAAGACGGTTGGGGCTACGCGGTATTCGGCAAGGTCTCCCGCGGCAACGACGTCGTCGACCAGATCGGGAAGGTCAAGACCGGCGGCCAGGACGTGCCGGTCCAGCAGGTCGTGCTCACCTCGGCCACCGTGACCCGCTGACCAGCGGCGCAGGTATATTGCGGACTCTGACTTGTGAGGGGTCCGCGGTGGCAGTACAGAGTGATGAGTTCTTCCGGGTCGTCGGCGGCCTGGTCGACGTGCAGGGCACCAAGGGTGACAAATACACCTCGTACAAGGTGCGCGGGAAGTTGTTCGGTTACTACTGGCCGCGCACCCAGACGATCGGCTTGAAACAACTGCTGTCCGAACAAAAGGCGCTGGTGTCCGAACGACCCGACGTCTTCGAAGAACAGTTCACGGCAGGCGGTTTCGGCTGGGTCGTCGTCCACCTGGCGGGGATCGAGGCGGACGAACTGGCCGAGCTCGTCTTCGAAGCCTGGCGGTTGTCGGCTCCCGAGGACCTGGTCGCCCAGGTCCCGGACCTGCCGCGAATCAGCTGAGCGGCCGCGGTTTTCCTAACCGCGGTAGATCTCCACATAGGCGTTGGTGGCAATGGCGACGACGCCGGGACCCACGCCGGTGCACGCGGTCGATATGCGCTGGCCGTCCGGGGTGAACGGGTAGCTGAGGATCTTGTAGGGGCCGACGCCGTAGAGCGGGAACGGGCCGCTGGCGTACAGGCCGAAGCAGTCGACGTGCAGGACGTAATTGCTGCCACCATCGGGTTGGCAGGTCGCGGACGCACCGAAAAGGTCCCGCTGGACGGCGCAATCCTGCGGCGCGGCCTGCGCGGCGCCGGCGCCGATAACGGCAACAAAGGCGAGCCCCGAAACACCGGCGGCCGCGAGACGCGCGGCAGTGGTAATTATCTTACGCATTTTAACTCCTCCTGTTGCGAGTGATGTCGGTGTGCGGCGCCGAAATGTTACTTCTGTGCAGCCGAATTCAGTGCCCCCAAATTTGGGGGCATCGCCGAAACCCGTAAAATATTGCGCCCTATCGGATTCGAACGAGCACCTGATCCATTGTCTTGCGCACCAGGTCGGGGACGACGGCATCTTCGGCAGGATAGCCGATAGGGATTACCGCGAAAGCCTTTTCGTTGCGAGGCCGCTGCAGCACCTCAGCGAGGAACTTCATCGGGCTCGGGGTGTGTGTCAGGGCGGCCAGGCCCGCGATGTGCAGCGCGGCAAGGAGCATGCCCACCGCGATGCCTACCGACTCGTCGCCGTAATAGTGCTTGTAGGTGGTGCCATCCGGGCGCAGGCCGAAGCGCTGCTGGAAGACGACGAGGAGGTAAGGGGCGTCGGTGAGGTGCGGTTTGTGCTCATCGGTGCCGAGCGGCTGCAGCGCGGATAACCACTCCTCGCCGAGCCGCCCGTTGTAGGAGATCCGCTCCTCCGCCTCGGCCGCCTCCCGAATCCTGGTGCGCACGTGGAGATCTTCGACGAGCACGAACGTCCATGGCTGCTGATGGGCACCCGACGGCGCGGTGTTCGCCACCGCGATCGCATCGAGCACCAACTGCTCCGGCACCGGTTCGGTCGAGAACATCCGCACGGTCCGGCGCTCGTCCATCCGCGCGCGAAACGCGGCGGACGCGGCCAGCGCCTCCGCAACGGGAAGCCGGTTCGGGTGGTACGCAACTGGCTGATAGGGCTGACCGTGCAGCGGCATCCATGTCGTCATGGATTGCAGTGTGATCCGCACCGACTGAGCAGGCAACGCCGAGCCGGACTTACCGTCCACCCAACCAGACATCTGACGCGAAACAGACCGGGTGCGCCTCGGCTGCGAGCCACACCCATCCCTGGCGCGGTCCACCACGAATACAGGGGGTGTCCGGCGTCCGCGATCGGGCGGAGTATCGCGACGCGAGGCAAGCGCAATCAATAACCGCGCGTTCATTTGTGGGGTTCCTGGTGCTGGGCGAGCGCAGGTTCCGGGCTTGTGCACGAGGATGATTCGACCGAGAAATAGGGGATCTTTGGCATGCGTTTTTCACGATTTACCGGTGTCCGATGGTCTTATGTGCCCGCACTGGCGGTAGTTGCGTTGGCGGCGTTCGCCGTTCCGACCGAAGCCGCGGCATTGCCCGCGGTATGCGTCACCGATTCCTGCGCGGACGTTCCGCAGGGCGAACAAGCCGCTCGCACCGGCGAACCCGACAGCCCGCGCACCGACGAGGGCGCGCTGCCCGACGACGAGGGCGCACTCGAAGACGATGTGTCCGAGGAGATTCCGCCTCCCGCCGACATATCCGACGCCGAGATGAACGCGGGCGATCCCGCTGACGAGGATTCCGAACTTCCGTCGGGCGAATGAGAAATAGGGGTCTCTGATGCGTGTTTCGAAATTTACGGCTGTTCGATGGATATGCGCGCCCGCGCTGGTTGCGGGGGCACTCACGGTGGTATCGGTTCCCGCGCACGCCGCAGAATTGCCCTCGATATGCAAGTCCGCCGCAGGCACCATCACCTGTGACGGCGATCTGCAGGACGGCGACACGGTCGAGGGGACCGATGGCGACGACACGATTGTGATCAAGGGCAACGTGCCCCAGGGCGCGGTCGTTCGCGGCAAGGGTGGGAACGACACGATCAGCGCCTATGACGTCGGGACGTTCATCTGCAATGGCGATATCGGCGCCTACGCGGGCAAAGGTGGCGAGATCGACGGCGGCGATGGCGACGACACCATCACCGTCGGCGGCGGCAAACGGTCGCCTGAGTGCGAGAAGAAGTTCGCCGGCATCGACATTCCGCTCGGCAATGTGAGCGAACGCGGCAAGGTGTCCGGCGGCGCAGGCAACGACAAGATCACCGTCGGCACGCTGGGTTATATCAAGAGCAATCAAGACCACCCCGAGCTGAGCCTGGAGGTCATCGCCGGTCGAGTCGACGGCGGGACGGGCGACGACACCATCGACGTCGGGTGGGTCGCGACCGGTGCCACCTTCGACAACCCCGCGACTGCCGATGGCGTCTACGGCGGCGAGGGTAACGACACCATCCACGCGGGCGACGTCAACGGGCTCGGACTGGTGTCCGGCGGGCCGGGCCGGGACACCCTGACCGTCGACGGCATGAACACCGGCGAGGTCGACGGCAACGAGGGCGACGACACGTTCATTGCGACCAAGGGCCCGCTGCGGGGTCTCGCGAAACTGCGCGGCGGCCCCGGAAACGACACCATGACGATCAAGTCGCTGCAAGGCGTCGCGAGCGCGCTCGGCGAAGAGGGCGACGACGTCATCAACGTCACCTACATCAACGGACCTGATGGCGAGATCGTCTCGCCGGGCTACAACGCCGGTTCCGCGGACGGTGGGCCGGGCAACGACACCATCACCGTGGAGGTGATCGGCCGGACGGGCGGCGTGCTCGGCGACGACGGCGACGACACCATCACCGTGAAGAGCCTCAACGGCCCGGAAGACCCGATCAGCGGTGAGGGCGACGAGCTGAAGTGGCACGCGGGCATCATCAACGGCTGGGACGGCAACGACAAGATCACCGTCGGGCTGGTCGGCAAGATGGGTCAGGTGTGGGGCGACGGCTACCCGGACGCCCCGGCCAAGGGCAAGGACATCATCAAGGTCACCGATCTCAACGATCAGGCCAAGATCCGCGGCGGACCGCTGGCCGACGTCATCACCGTGACCAACATCAACAGCAAACAGGCCTCGGTCAACGGCGAAGGCGGCAACGACAAGATCACCGTCACCGGCAAGAACGCGGGCACGGTCATCGGCGGCGCCGGTTCGAAAGACACCTGCAACGCCAAGGGCGCGAAAAAGACCTGCGAGCTCCCGGCGAAGAAAAAGCAGAAGCAGAAAAAGTAGCGAGATCCGCGCTGAGCGGACAACTTCGAAACATCCTGGCAGCCGACAAAGCGGAGGTAAGACAATGGGTTCGATGAGTTTCGATTGGGTTCTGAATGGTCACCGCAACGGCGATCCGTTGGCGAGCGCGCTGTACGGCCCGCTGTATATGGTGCTCAACGCGCTCGCTGCCCTCCAGGGTGGCGGCGGCAATCTCTGACAGGACACAGTCCTAGCGCCGCGCACTGTGCGATTCGGGTTTCGGTAACCGAATCGCACAGTGCGCGAAGCATTTGTACGCCTCAGCGCACCGGAATCGGCGCCTCCGGGGCCTCGGTGATCGTGACCCGCCCGGTGTCGAGGTAGGTCATCACCGCATCATCGACAACCCGGTTCCCGCGGCCGAAGTTCCCATGATCCCCACCCTCGACGGAGATCAGGGAGCCCGTCAACGCGCGTGACATCGCCGGTCCCCCTTCATATTTGGTCAAGGCATCGTGGCGACTCTGCAGGATCAGCGGTCGAGTACCGAGACCGGCACCGGTGATCCGGACGGGCGTGGTGACGGGCTTCCAGGTCCCACAGGCCATTCCGGAGCGAACCAGGTCGGCGCGCGCATCCATGGCGTCGCCGCCGGAGGCGATGGTGGCGATCGCCGAGCCGATCACCTCGAGTCGCCCCGGGATCGCGTTCTCGTTGCAGGTGATCGCGGCGAAGACGAACTGCCCGGTGGAGTCGGTGGAGGTGACGCCCTCGATGGCGCGCAACCGTTGCACGTTCGCCGGATTGGCCAGCGCGTCCGCCATCGCGCGCGCGAAAATAGGCCAGTAGGTGCGCGTATAGCTGGCGACCGACGTCGCGCCGAGCAGTGGGCCTTGCGTGGTAGCGCCACGAGAGATCAAGGTACGCAACAGGTTCTGCAGTTTCCCGGTCTGCTCGAGGCTGCCGGTGTAACCGTCGCGAGCGATCTCGGCCAGCGGCTCGGGCAGCGAGCCGGGCAGGTCGGCGAGGCTGGCCGGTGGTGGCGTCAGGTTGGCGTACCAGCCACCACCCTGGTCGACCGCCATCCGCACCCAGTTCTGATAGACCTGTAAAGCCGTGTCACCGAGGTGGTATTCGGCGCTGTGGTCGGCGATCCAGGCGAACAGATCATCGAGTCGTCGCTTGCCCGCGATCTGCTGCTGGGCGAATTCCTCGGTCCACACCCAGTCGGGATTCACGTTGGAGTCCAGCACCATTCGCTCGACCCGGTCGGGAAACAGCGAGGCGTACACCGCGCCGAGGTAGGTGCCGTAGGAGGTGCCGAGATAGCTGATCCGGTCCAGCCCGAGCGCGGCCCGCACCGCGTCCAGGTCGCGGGCGGTGTTCTCGGTGGTGATGGTGTCGAGGTACCCGGGATGCGTCTCGTCGCACGCCTTCTTGATGGCAGTGCGGTCGCCGCCGCCGAGCGGCACCTGGGCGCCGCCCTCGGCGGTGCAGTCCAGCGGGGTGGCCCAGCGCAATCCGCGCGGCTGCACCGCGATCCGATCGTAGTGGGCGTTCAGCTCGGCGGGCAGCACCTCGGTCCGCAGGCCCCAGAAGTCCAGCCCGTCCGCGCCGGGCCCACCGGGGTTGGCGAAGATGGCGCCGCGCCGCTCACCGGTTGCCGCGATCCGGCTGACGGTCACCTGAATCTTCGGCCCGTCCTGGTCGGCGTAGTTCATCGGCACGTCGACGACAGCGCACTGCACGCCGTGACCCGCGACCACCGAACCGTCCGGGCAGGCCCCGAACAACGGCGCGGCCTCAGCCGAGCCGGCGCCGATCGATCCGCCGAGCAGGCAGACGGCCATGGCAGCCGCCGCCAGCGAAAACAGTCGTACCTTCATCATGTTTCGTACCTCCACGGGCCGCCGCCACGCGTGCGTGCGCGACCCCGATCATGAGCATTCTGCGCAGGCCGGCACCGGCAGACAAGTCGAGCACCGGATTACGCCGGTCAGGCCCTCGCGGGCGCGGCCGTCCCCAGACCGAACGGGGCCGGCGATATGCGGCGCGGAATGCGCGGATGACGTCGCACGGGAGTAGCGTCGAGCCATGTCGACGGAGGTCCGTATCAACACCGCTCTGGAACGCTTCGAGCTCTATGTCGACGGTGACAACGCCGGATATGTCGAATATCAGGACACCCAGTCCGAACGCGCGTTCGTGCACACCGAGATCTACCCCCGCTACGAGGGCCAGGGCTACGGCCGAGTACTGGTCGAGGCGGCCCTGAACAGCACCGCGGAAGACAAACTCGGCGCGCTGCCGATGTGCCGGATGGTGCACCACTTCATCGAGACCCGCCCCGAGTATCTGGTGATGGTGCCGCACTGGGCGCGCGACAGCCTGAACCTGCCTCAGTAAGCGGCGACGGCTCCGTCGAGGGCCTGCTGCAGATCGGTGCGCACCAGCCGCGCGATATCGCCCGGCTTGCTCGGCAATTCGGTGATCGGCACGCCGAAGTAGAAGCTGGCCGACTTGGCCTGTTCCTTGTCCGGCTGCACCGTCGGGTCGGCGCGCGGCCCGTAGCTCAGGCCCATCGACACCAGTACCGGCTCGACGCCGAGCTTCATCGCCCGAAAGGCGATGTGCCCGATCCCGCTACCGACCGGCTGCACCTGGGTGGGGTCGACCTCGTTGCAGGTGCCCTCCGGGAACACCGCGACCCCGTCACCGCGCACGATCCGCTGCGCGCAGATGTCCATCATCCGCTGACCGGCCGCGTTGACCGCCCGAATCCCGTGGTCCTTGCCGCGGAATACCGGAATCCCGCCCATCATGTCGATCTTGCGACGCTGCTCGGGCTCCTCGAACAACTCGTCCTTGGCCAGCACCCGGACCCGCCCGATCACCGGTCGCAACGCGCTGCGCCACGCCGCCGCCGCGACCGTGTACGGATCGTTCTCGGAAAGATGATTGATCGAGATCAACAGCGGTCGGCCCTGCCGGATCGCCGCGCGCAAACCGGCCTGCGCACCCTCGGCGTAAGAGACGCGGGGATAGTAACGACGACCCAGAATGGCGTATGCGGCCCAGGCTTTCAGCCGATTCTGCCGATGCTCGAGATAGAAGTCGTACACGGTATCGCTGTTCTCGAGGCGTACCTCGGGAGGTTCCATGACACGGACTCTACGACGGCCGCAAGCGCCCAGCATCGGGCCCGGAGACAAATTCCCGGCACCGAACTGCTCAGCAGAAGCGCATATCGCCGAAACAACTGCGATGATGTCCGAGTGGCACGCGCAGACGACCCGGATGATCGGAAAACTCGCGGCGGGCACGGCGACCGCAAGCGGCGCGATTTCCGGCACGGCGAGCAGACGGTGCGCGCCGGCACCCTGCTGGTGTCGGCGACCGAACTGGCCGAACCTACCTTCCGGCGCACCGTTGTCTACATCATCGAGCACAACGATGCGGGCAGCCTCGGCGTCGTGCTGAACCGTCCGAGCGATACGGCCGTGCACGACGTGCTGCCCCGCTGGACCGAGGTGGCGGCCGCGCCGCGCACCCTGTTCATCGGAGGCCCGGTGAAACGCGACGCGGCGCTGTGCCTCGGCACCATCCGCGTCGGCGCGACCATCGACGGCATCCCCGGCCTGCGCCGGATCGACGGCCGCGTGGTGCTCGTCGACCTGGACGCCGACCCCGAGGAGATCGGGCAGCTGGTCGAGGGCATCCGCATTTTCGCAGGTTATGCGGGCTGGACCTTCGGGCAACTGGAGGGCGAGCTGGAGAACGACGACTGGATCGTGCTGTCCGCGTTGCCCTCCGACCCGATCAGCACCGGCCGCGCCGACCTGTGGGCGCACGTGCTGCGCCGCCAGCCGCTGCCCCTGTCGCTGCTGGCGACACACCCGATCGAACTCGAACGAAATTGAGATGTGCGCATTCATTGAACCGTTCACCCCTGCTGAGTCGTGGGATGAGCGGGAGGTGAGCAATGCCCGACAACCGAACCGAGTTGTTACGGGTCCTGTACGACGAACACGCCGCCGCTTTGTGGCGGTACACGCTCGGTTTGGTTCGCGACCCTGGACGGGCCGAGGACATCGTGCAGGAGACGTTGCTGCGCGCGTGGCAACGCCCGCAGGTGCTGGATCAGTCCGATACGTCGGCGCGCGCGTGGCTGTTCACGGTGGCGCGCAATCTCGCCGTGGATGAGCATCGCAGCGCCCGCAACCGGCGCGAGTTCCGCACCGACGCACCGCCCGAGCAGGCCACGCCCGATCAAGCCGATCGCGCGCTGGACGGCTGGGTGGTCGCGGACGCGTTGGGCAGGCTCAGTCCCGATCACCGCGAGGTGATCGTGCGGGCCTACTATCGGGGCCTTTCCACCCACCAGATCGCCGAGGAGCTCGACATCCCGGCGGGCACGGTGAAATCCCGGATGCACTACGGCATGCGGGCACTACGGCTGGCATTACAGGAGATGGGGGTGACGAACCAATGACCGACATCGCTGACGACTACACCACGTGGGACGCGCCCTACGTGCTCGGCTCCCTGACCAGAACCGAGCGCCGGGAATACGAAGAGCATTTGGCCGGCTGCCCCGCCTGCCAGGCCGCCGTCGCCGAGCTGGCCGGCATGCCGGGCATGCTCGCGATGGTCGAACCCGCGACCGCGCTCGCGATGATCGAGCTGCCCGAAGCCATTGCGGCGGAGCTCGGCTCGTCGTCGGGGCCGGGCTCGGCCGATGCCGGTCCGCCGGTGCCGCAGTTGCTGCCGCGGCTCGCCGACGCGGCCGAGAAGCGCCGGCGTCGCAGCCGGTGGGTGTCCGTCGGTGCGGCGGTCGCGGCGGCCGCTGCCGCCGTGGCCATCGCGGTTCCGGTGGTCGCCACCGTGACCTCCTCGGGCAACACCAGCTCCGACCAGGTGGTCGCGGAACGCAGTATGCAACCGCTCAAGCCGAATCCGGTGACGGCCAGCTTCAAGGTGGTGCAGGCCAACGGCAAGACGCGGATCGTCATGACCTGCAGTTACGGACCGAGCGACCAGCAGTACAACTGGAATCTGAAGTTGTTCGTGCTCGGCACCGACGGCAGCCAGACCGAACTCGATCAGTGGCCGGCCGGACCGGGCACCGAGCTGACGATCGACCGGACCGTCGACAAGACGCCGGAGCAGATCCAGGCCGTGCAGATCCGGTTGGCGTCCTCGGGCGAGACGCTGCTGTCCGGCACCGTCTGAGCACACACCGATCCCCCGCCGGAGGCCGGCGGGGGATCGGTACCCCTCGTCGCGAAGTGGTCAGCTGGTCTGGCGACGGAAAATCGAGTTCGCCCAGAGGAATCCGGCAAGCGTGAGGCCCGCGCACCAGACCAGCGCGAGGATGCCGTTGTTACCGATCTCGGTACCCATCAGCAGGCCACGCACCGTCTCGGTGATCGGGGTGAACGGCTGGTACTCGGCGAACTGGCGCAGCCCGACGGGCATGGTGTCGGTGCTGACCAGACCGCTACCGAGGAACGGCAGCATGATGATCGGGAAGATGACGTTGCTCGCGCCCTCGGGGTTCGGCGACAGCAGGCCCAAAGCGACCGCGAGCCAGTTCAATCCGAAGATCGTGAAGGCGAGCAGGCCGAACGCGGCGATCCATTCGAACACGTTGGCATCGGGTCGCCACCCGATGAGCAGCGAGACCAGGGCCATCAGCACGATGCCGCCCAGCGCCTGTAGCAGCGCGCCGAGCACATGGCCGGTCAGCATCGACGACTGCGTAATGCCCATGGTGCGGAACCGATTAACGATCCCCTTCGACGTGTCGGTCGCGATGGACACCGCCACCGACGCCGTGATGTAGGCCGGAACCATCAGCAGCATGCCCGGCGCGAGGTAGTCGATGTAGTTTCCGCCGGAAGACTTTTCCAGCGCGCCGCCGAAGACGAACTTGAAGATCAGCAGCAGAATGGTGGGCATCACGATGACGCCGACGCTCATGCTCGGATACCGCTTGGCATGAGTCAGGTTGCGCCGCAACATCGTTGCCGAGTCGGCCAGGGCGTAGGACATGGTACTCATCAGACGGTTTCCTTTTCGGAGGTCGGCTGGCCGGTGAGGGTGAGGAAGACATCGTCGAGGTTGGGGGTGTGCACGGCGAGTCCGTCGACCTCGATCTGCTCGTAGTCGAGCCGATCCAGCAGGGCCCGTAGCGATTTCACGCTGCCGTCGCTCGGTACGGCGAGGGTCAGGTCTTCGTCGGCGTCGTCCACCACCTGTGCGGCGACGCCGAGTGCGGCGGACGCGGCGGACAAGGCGGCGCGGTCGGCGAACTGCAACCGGATGTGCCCGCCGGGCACCAGCCGCTTCAGTTCCGCCGCAGTGCCTTCCGCGACGATCCGGCCGTGGTCGAGCACCGCGATCCGGTCGGCAAGGTAGTCGGCCTCCTCCAGGTACTGGGTGGTGAGGAAGACGGTGACGTTGTAGTCGTCGACCAGTCGGCGGATAAGCTCCCAGATCACCCGCCTGCTGCGCGGGTCGAGGCCGGTGGTCGGCTCGTCGAGGAAGATGATGCGCGGGTCGCCGACCAGGGTCATGGCCAGGTCCAGCCGTCGGGTCATACCGCCGGAGTAGGTGGACGCGGGCTTGTCGGCGGCCTCGGTCAGGTCGAAACGCTCCAGCAGATCCGCTGCCAGCCTTCGGGTTTCGCGTCGCGGCAGGTGATGCAGGTCGCCCATCAGCTGCAGGTTCTCCCGGCCGGTGAGCAGCTCGTCGACCGCGGCGAACTGGCCGGTGACGCCGATCGCCTTGCGCACCGCGTCGCGGTCGGCCTCGACATCGTGGCCGCCGACCCGGTTTTCGCCGGCATCGGCGTGGATCAGCGTGCTCAAGATCTGCACGGTGGTGGTCTTGCCCGCGCCGTTCGGGCCGAGGAGCGAGTAGATCGTGCCCTCGGGGACGGTGATGTCGATGCCGTCGAGCACCACCTGTTCGCCGAACGATTTGCGCAGGCCCGATGCCGAAATGGCGGGTGCGCGATGGCCGTTGACCATGACGGTCCTTTCGATGAATTATATAGTTGAATGCGCATGCGCGCATGTTTAATCGACACCGCTCCCAGGGAGCGGCTTTCGGGTCGAGCAGGTGCTATTCAGTTGTGCGGAAGCACGATTCGGCTAGATGTCGAGGTCTTCGATCTGCGGCCGCTTCGCGATATCGACGACCCGCTCGTAAACCTTGTCCGGCAGCTTGCCTTTCAACTCCTCGATCGAGTCGACGATCTCCAAAATGAAATCGCCCCAGTCCTGTTCGCCGACGCCGAGCATGCGCCGCCAGTTCTTCAAATCCTTGAGCCAGTTGGCCGATTGCGGATATTCGTCCCAGCTGGCGTAGTGGGCGTGCAGCACGAACTTGCCTTTGCGACTGCGGAACACCCGGACGTGTTCCATCCGATGGTCGTTGACGTCGTTCGTCTCGAAGAGCAGCGCGCCGGAGAACCGGACCTGCCGGACGCCGTTGTGCCCGACCCGGACGATGACCTCGTCGTACCCTTCTTGCCGACCTTCCTCCAGTTCGATGAACCGGCGCAGCGCCGTGGTCACCGCCCCGGAAAGATTGCCGCCGACCAGTTCCTGGGCCCGCTGGAACAGCGGCAGATCGTCATCGGCAACATAGATCGTCTTGTTGGGCATGATCCAACTATACGTAGATGTATACGTACACGCAAGCCTTGCGACACCGCCCGGCGAAATGCGGCATTTCAGAATACGGCTCTTGTAGGTTGCTGGAAGGTCACTATTATCCGCCGACTGGCAGCGAACCGCCAGCTCGGCACCAGCTGCTGGACGCGGATTGCGAGAAGGTGCGGCTGTGAAGCCTCAGAACGCCGAGCGAAAGCACAGCATGCGATTGGTGCTGGGTAGTTGCCTACTGTCGCTGGCCTTGCCGCTGACCGCCCCGACACCCGCGTCGGCCAAGTTCGTCGATCCCGCGACTTTGCCCGTCCGCATCGGCCACCAGCTGGTCAAACGAACCATGGACGGCTACGCGTTCATGATCATCGAGGCGAACACCGCGGCCAACGTCACGCCGCCGCTCGACCACAACCCGTTCAGCAAGGAAGCGTTCCTCTCCGGAATCGGCATCGGCCAGGTCGACGGGCCCAAGCACGGCAAGATCGTCAGCGCGGTACTCGAGGTCGGCTACGAGATCGGCTATCCGGTGGCGTTGGCGCCCAACGGGATCACCGCCACGCTCAACTCGCCGTCGGTGGCGGTCACCGGCAACGCCAAGCCGAAGATCGCGGGCACCACCGCATCGCAGTCCCAGTCGCAATCTCAATCCGAGTCCCAGCCTGCCGCCGAGTCGGAAACCCCGTTGAACTACGAACTCGGCGGTGAGTTCGGCGCACTGGCCACCGTGCTGCCGTCCCAGCAGACGTCGTTCCAGGTGGGGCACGGCGGCATCGTCGCGACGACGTTGGCGACGGTCGCGCTGACCCAGCCCATGGCCTACGCCGACCTGTCCAACACGCATCTGACCGTCACCGGCGCGTTCGGACCGGTGACCGTGCGGACCTTCGTGAAATTCACCCTGGTGACCCCCGGCGGGCAGACCAGCGAGGTCGTCTACAGCGATCCCATCGAGCTCAGCTGAGCGTCCTCCAGTAGCGGAGTCGTCAGCCCACTTCCGGTTCAGCGTTGAACCGTCCGCGCTTCCCACCCGTATCACTCCTGTACGCAGAAAGTGATCTCGCGTGTGCCCAGGGCACAGGGGGATACCGCGGGAAGGAGTGCCGATGCAGAGCCGGGTCGTGGATTATTTGGTGCAGGCGGTTTCGGCCTTGGGAGTCCGGCACATCTTCGGCGTGGACGGCGCGAACATCGAGGATCTGTACGACGCGATCTTCGATGCGCCCGACGACGTGACCGGGGTGATCGCCAAGCACGAGTTCTCGGCGGCCACCATGGCCGACGGGTATGCCCGCTCGACCGGTGGACTCGGCGTCGTCGCCGCGACGTCCGGCGGTGGCGCGATGAATCTCGTTGCCGGACTTGCCGAATCGTTCGCCTCGCGGGTACCGGTGCTCGCGCTGGTCGGTCAGCCGCCGACCGCGCTGGAGGGCAATGGCGCCTTTCAAGACACCAGCGGACAGGCGGGCACCATCGACGCTGCCCGGATGTTCCACGAGATCACCCGCTATTGCGCCCGCGTCGAATCCGCCGCCGACCTGCCCGACCTGCTGGCCAGGGCGGTCGGCGCGGCCCGGCGCGGCGGGCCTGCCGTGCTGCTGCTGCCCAAGGACGTGCAGCAGGCCGACATGGGCGCGGCGCGGCCGATTCGGTTGCCCAGCAAGGTGTATCGGCGCGACGAGGCCGGTCTGGCCCGGCTGCGCGACGCGCTGACGACGGCGCGGCGAACCGGGAAGATCGTGATCATCGCCGGTGATCAGGTCGCCCGGGACGACGCGCGGGACGAACTGGCCCGGTTGGCCACCGTCCTGGATGCCGCGGTCGGCGTCGCGCCCGATGCCAAGGACACCTACGACAACACCGATCCCGGCTTCTGCGGGGTCGCGGGCACCATGGGGCATCCCGAGCTCGGCGCGGCCCTCCGGTCGGCGGCATTGTGCCTGCTCATCGGCACACCGATGCCCATCACCACGCGGACCGGGCTGGACGAATCGCTGGCCGGGGGCACGGTGGCGAGCATCGGGGTGACGCCGCCCCATCTGCCGGCCATCCATGCCACCAGTACCGACCTGGCACGCACCTTGAGCGATCTGGCCGACGAATTCGCCACTGCCACTGGGGCACCCGAGCATCGCGCCACCACTTCGCTTACGCCACTCCATGTTCCGGCGGCCTCCGGTCCCGGTTTGCGCTACCGGCAGCTGGTGGAGACCATCGACGCCGGCCTGCCCGATGGCACCGACGTCTTCGCCGACGCGGGCAATACCGGTGCGGCGGTAGTGCATCACCTGCGAGTGCCGCGCGGCGGCCGGTTCGTGGTCGCGCTCGGGATGGGTGGCATGGGTTACGCGTTCGGCGCGGGTATCGGTTCCGCTTTTGCCCGCGGGCAGGACGGGGTGCGGCGTACCGTGGTGGTGGCCGGTGACGGCGCGTTCTTCATGCACGGCATGGAGATACACACCGCCATCGAGCACGCGCTGCCGATCACCTTCATCGTGCTCAACAACAACGCCCACGCCATGTGCGTGACCAGAGAACAGCTGTACTACCGAAACCGCTACAGCTTCAATCGATTCCGGCCCGCGCACCTCGGCGACGGCGTCGGCGCCATGTTCCCCGAACTCCCCGCCTTCTCGGTGCGGCTACCGACCGAGCTGGCCGCGACGCTGCGGCACTGCATGGAAACCCCAGGGCCGTCGTTCATTTCGATCGACGTGGACCCGGACGAGGTACCACCGTTTCTTCCGTTCTTGACAACCATCGAGCAATCTAGGAGCACTACATGACCGCATCGCGTAGCGATTCCCTCAGGGATGGTGGCCGGGTGACGGGCGGGCTTACCAGCGCCCTGCCGGCCCTCAGCGATATCCCGGAGCACGAGTTGCCGCCCGGTCTGTTGCGGATCGAGAATTCCGACAAGGACGCGACCACCCCGATCATCGTGGACATGCTGCGGTCGGTGTACCCGCACGACCAGATCTTCGGCGAATACTGCCCGGTGCAGGCCTATATCGCCGCGCCGCCGCGCGAGGTGTACGAGTACCTCGCCGACACCCGCTCGCTGGAGGAGTGGACCTACAGCCTGCGCGGCTTCGTGCCGACCGAGGAACCCGGCCTGTGGCTGGCCTACGACCGGCTCGGCGACGAGACCGAGATCTACACCCGCACCGTCGCACATCCCGAGGGAATGACCGTCGACTACCACTGTGCCTGGGACCAGTCGCAGCACCTGTGGATGATCTACCTGTTGCGGGTCGTCGACGCGCAGACGGTGTTCAACAAGCCGGGTTCGGTGGTGCTGTGGGTCAATTGCCGGCATCCGTTCTACGACGAGAACCCGTATCCCGAGACCGCGCCCGCGAAGCGCCCGGTGTGGGTCGGCGACTTCTGGGACATGTTCTCCGCCGGCCACCAGCTGGAGATGGACAACCTCAAGGCGATCTGTGAGTACCGGGCGGCCCACGGCCTGCCCATCAAGCCCGACTGGATGAAATGAGACCCGGCATGACCTCGACAAACCCGGACGCGCCCGCGCTGCCCTCGGTCAGCCTGGTCGATGTGGCCAGCTACCTGCCGGGAGAGCCGGTCGGCACCGAATACTTCACCCAGTTCTCCCGCTCGGACCGGATGGCCAAGAACGTGATGTTCCGGTCGCCCAAGGCCCGCCACCACGTGGATCGGGACGAGACCGCGGTGGACATGGCCGAGCGCGCCGTCGCGCCGTTGATCGAACGCCATGGCGCGCAGTTCATTTCGGACATCGATGTGCTGATCACACATACTCAGCTGCCGGACAATCCGGTGCTGGGCGCCGGGCCCGAGGTGGCCAAGCGGCTGGGCGCGCACCCCGGCTTCGTGTACGACGTGCACAACGGCGGTTGCGCGGCGTTCGTGCACATGATGTCGATCGCTCGAATGGTGTTGCAGACCACCAACGCTCGCACCGCGCTGATCGTGGCGACGCAGAACAGCGCGGGCCCGGTGTTCACCCAGCCCGACATCCGCAAGCTGGCGCAGGCGCCGGTGCCCGGTGACGGCTGCGGGGTCGGGCTGCTGGTCAAGGACGACAGCGCGCCGATCCTGGACATCGAATGCCGCACCTATCCCGAATTCGCCGGGGACATGGACTTTTCCACCAACGGCGACCGCAAGTACTGGGAGCCGGGCGAGGGCCAGGGCTGCGTCAGCTTCACCGAATCGAAGATCACCAAGGTGTTCGCGCGCGGCAACCGGCTGGTGCCGGAAGTGGCACTGGCGGTGTGTGATCGGATCGGCGTGAAGGGGCGTGACATCGACACGTTCGTCACCAATCAGCCGAACCGGCTGTTCCTGCGCAACTGGCACGACGCGCTCGAGCTGCCCGCCGAACGCCATCCGGACACCTTCGATATGTGCGGAAACCTTTTCGCCGCAGGCATTCCGGTGACCTTGGATGTAGAGAACCGGGCAGGCAGGCTGCGCAACGGCTCGGTGGTACTCATGTCGGCGTTCGCGCACGCGGGTGACTTCGCCGGAGCCGCGGCCATTCGGTGGGGCGCGGCGCGATGAGCCCGCACCTCGTCGACGAGACCACGCCGTCGCGGCGGCGTGGCCGCTCGTCGACGCAGCCCCGGTTCGATCTGACCCTCAGCGAAAACCCGTTCCCGCCGCTGCCTTCGGTGCTGCGCGCGGTGAACAGCGTGCTGGCACAGGCCAATCGGTATCCGGAGTTTCTCCCGTTGCGGCTGCCGAAGCTGATCGCGCGGCATCTCGGCGTGCAGCCGGATCAGGTGGTGGTCGGCTCCGGCGCGACCGGCGTGGCGATGCAGATCATCCAGTCGCTGACCACGCCCGGCGCCGGAATGGTCTACGCGGCACCGACCTTCGACGGGTACCCGATCATGGCCGAGATGGCGGGCGTCGAGATGGTGCCGGTGCCGTTGGACGGCACCGGCAACCAGGATCTGCGCACGATGACCAAGGCCATCGACAAGTGGACCGAGCTGGTGGTGGTGTGCCGTCCGCACAATCCGACCGGCACGGTGGTCTCGGCAGGCGAGTTGAAGACGTTCTTGAGTAGCGTGCCCGCACGGGTGCCGGTGATCCTGGACGAGGCGTACGTCGAGTTCCTCGGCGCCGCCGACTACATCGACCCGCTGGCCCTGCTGAGCAGGCATCCGAATCTGCTGGTGCTGCGCACCTTCTCGAAGGCCTACGGGCTGGCCGGGCTGCGCATCGGGTACGCGTTCGGCAGGCGCGAGCTGATGGCCAGGGTGCGCAGGCTGCAATTGCCGTTCGGGGTGAGTTCGGCGGCGGTGGCCGCGGTGTCCGCGTCCTACGCCGCCGAACCCGAACTGGCCGCGCGGACCATGCGGATCACCGCCGCGCGGGAAACGCTGCGGGACGCGTTGCGGCACTGCGGGATCGCGGTGCCGCTCAGCCACGCGAACTTCCTGTACCTGCCGGGGCCCGGCGTATCTACCGCGCTGCGGCGGGCAGGCATTGCCGCCAAGGCGTATCCCGATGGGAGCGCGCGTATTTCGGTCGGCGATCCGGCGGCGGATCACGCGGTGCTGGAAGCCTTGGCGACGCTGCGTTAAGCGGCGGCCGGCAGTTCGCCTTCCTCGCCGGACTCCTCCGCCTTCTTGGCCCAGCGCTGCGCCAGGGCGGCGCAGGTGATCAGCTGGATCTGGTGGAATATCATCAGCGGCAGCACGATCAGGCCGACCGGCTGGCTGGCGAAAAGCACTGTCGCCATGGGCAGTCCGGTGGCGAGGCTCTTCTTCGAGCCGCAGAACACGATCACGATCCGGTCCGGCATGGCGAAACCGAAGATCCGGCCGATCAGCATGGTCGCGGCGATGACGAGCGCGAGTAGCACACAGCACACACCGGCCAGCGCGAGAATCCGCCACGGCGAGAGCATGTGCCAGATGCCTTCGACCATGCCCGCGCTGAACGCGCTGTAGACGACGAGCAGGATCGAGCCGCGGTCCACCAGCTTGGTCGGCTCGGCGTACCGGCTGAGCCAGCGGTGCACCTTCGGCCGGATCAGCTGGCCGATGGCGAACGGCACCAGCAGCTGCAGCACGATGTCGCCGATCGAGGAGAAGTCGACGCTGGCCTGGCCGGTGGTGTTCATCAACAGGATGACCAGCAGCGGAGTCACGAAGACACCGAGCAGGTTCGACGCCGTCGCGCTCACGATCGCGCCGGGCACATTGCCCTTGGCGATCGAGGTGAAGGCGATCGAGGACTGCACGGTGGACGGCACCAGGCACAGGAACAGCAAACCGGTGTACAGATCGTCGGTGAGCACCCCCGGCACCAGCAGGTGGGCCGCCAGGCCGAGCAGCGGGAAGAGCACAAACGTGCTCGCCAGCACGACGATGTGCAGCCGCCAGTGGGTGAGGCCCGCTAGAGCTTCCTTCGGCGATAGCCGGGTGCCGTACAGCAGGAATAGCAATGCGATGGCAATCTTCGTCAGCACACCGACTACGTCGGCCGCGGTACCCCGGGCGGGAAACACGCTGGCCAGGGCAACCGTAGCGAGGATCGACAGGATGAATCCGTCGATATAGAACTTGCTGAGGAATCGCACACCACACGCTAACGCCGAGGGTGTGTCCGGATGGAACCGAAAAGTACGTAATTCGTCACACCATGGGACCTCTGGACCTACTAGATAAATACGAACGTTCGTCCGTACACTTGCCGCAACGTAGTGCGAACGAGGGAGCAGCAATGAAGATCCGTAGACTCGGCTGGGCGGGCGTGGAGATCGAATTCGACGGAGCCACACTGGTGATCGACGCGGTGCAGGACAGCGAGCCGCTGCGCAGTTCGCTGCCGGATGACGCGTTGACCGCCCCGCGACAGCCGAATGCCGCACTGGCCGCCCTGGTCACCCACCTGCATTCCGATCACGCCGACCCCGCCGCACTGCGCCGCATCCTGACGACGGACGGAATCGTCCTGCGCCCGGCGCCGATGGTGGGTACGGGCGATGATGTCCGGTTTACCAAGGATGCCGAAGAAGGTTTTACCGCACACGATCTGACGACCCGGGTGATGGCCGAATGGGAGACCACCACGGTCGGCCCGTTCGAGGTCACTGCCGTTCCTGCCGTCGACGGCCTCGGCGACCCGCAGGTGAACTGGGTCGTCACTGCAGGCGGCCACCGCATCTTCCACGGCGGTGACACCATCTTTCACGGCCTGTGGTGGCTCATCGCCCGCCGGTGCGGTCCCATCGACGCGGCGATACTGCCGATAAACGGTGCGGCAGTGCGGTTTCCACACCTGCGCCCGGCGAGCCCGCTGCCCGCCGTGCTCACCCCGGAGCAAGCGGCGACGGCGGGCCACATCCTCGGCGCGCGCACCATCATCCCGATCCACTTCGGCCTCGACAGCCCGCCGTACTACGTGGAGGTCGACGACTCGCTGGCCAAGTTCCAGGCCGCGGCGGCCGACCTCGGTGCGCACGTCACCGTGTTGGCGCCGGGCGAATCACTGGCGCTCGGCGCTCTGGTGACAACGCACAGCGAATAGCCCGGCTATCGACGTCGGCGCAGGAACGACGTACGGGAGCCGCCGCTCGGCTGGTGCGCGATACCCGCGTATTCGGCGAAAGCCGTTGCGTCCGAAGCGGTGGAGGTCTTCGGTTTGCCGGTGGCCCAGGCGAGGAAACGTTCGGTGAAGTCATCACCGCAGGCGTGCACCAGCAGCGGGAAACGGCGTGCGACCTCTCCCGCGCGTTTGTGCAGCAATGCGCGGGCTGCCGCGGCGACGGCTTCGGTATCGAAGCCGTCGGGGATCGGGCTCCCGGCCACCAAAGCCCGGACCAGCGCTGCCTGTCGCTCTGCGAGCACGTCGGCAGCGGTTGGCGCCACGGGCGGCCTCATGTGCGCGCCGATCGGGCGTGGCCCGTGATGGACGGGCGATGCGCGGCCGCCGCGAGGGCGTCGAGTTCGTCGAGGAGTTCGGCGGCGGGCGGATAGTTGCCGTCGCGTTCCAGCATCAGCGGTACGGGGTGGATACCGGTGAATTCGCTGACGAGCGTGAGGACTTCGGCGGGGATCGGGTCGGTGTGCGTGTCGTGGTAGCGGCCGCCGGATTCGTGGCCACCTGCGACGTGGCAGTAGGCGACGCGATCAGCGGGCAACCGCAGGAGTTCGTCGAGGGGGTCGCGGGCGCGGTTGCGGGCGTTCGCGTAGACGTTGGCGATGTCGAGCAGCAGATACACCCCGGTGCGGTCGACGAGTTCGGCGAGGAATTCCGACTCGGTGTATTCGTCGTCGGGCCAATCGAACAGTGCCGCAATGTTTTCCACAGCCAGCGGTACGTCGAGCCCGTCCTGGGTGCGGGAGATGTTGCGGGCCAGGACATCCAAGGCGGCTTTGGATCGGGGTACCGGAAGCAGATGTCCCGCTTCGACTCCGCCGGCCCGGACGAAGGCGACGTGCTCGCTCACCAGTGGTGCGCCGACCGCCTGCGCGCACGCGGCGAGATGTTCGATCCGGTGCTGGTCCACCGGTTCGGCGCCACCGAGCGACAGCGAAATACCGTGCGGCACAATGGCTACCCCGCGGCCGATCAAGGCCGTCAGTTCGTCGGGGATCGCGACTTCTGACCGGCCGAGCAGCCGTCGCCGCACCGGCAGCGATTCCGCGATCACCTCGCCGAACCCGAGGCCGGCCAGCTCCGCGATCACCCCGCAGATCTCCGGACGCCAGCCGATACCGAGCGCCCCGTCCGGCAGCGGTCCGCTCATCCGAGGCTCCGATGCGGGTCGCGGTCAGCCGCCACAGCCACCACCGCAGCCGCCACCACCGCCACAGCCACCACCACCGCTGTCGCCGCTGCTGCCGCCGTCGCCGCTCGAAGAGCTCGGCGGCTGAACAGCACTCGCGAGACCGGGGTCGAGCGACATGAGCGCGGCACCGCCGAAGACCGCGGCGGCAAGCGCGGCGCTCTCGGCTCCGTAGGTGGCGTAGGCGGGCGAATTGGACGGCCGCAGATGCGCATTGCTACTGGTCGCGTTCTTGCGGGCCAGTCGGCCGAGCGGAGTCAGCCTCGGCTTGGCCACCACGAGCCAATAGCCGAACGCCTGCACCACCAGCGCGATGACCAGGAACGCGACGGGGTTGTGCTGCAGCGTCCCTGCGATGAACCGCACCACACCGACCGCGCCGACGATCAGCACCGGCAGCCCCGCGTCCCACAGCCTGCGCCGGAAGGCCGCGTCGGGAAAGTAGCCGCGCTTGATCATCGAGTCGCGCAGCGGGCCGAGGGCCGCCGCCGAATTGGCGGTCAGCGAGACGACCGTCGGCTTGGCGCCGGCGACGATCCGGTCGTAGATCGACCGGGTGAACGGGTCGAGGCGATGCTTGTCCGCGTCCGTCAATGGCCGCGCCGGTGCGGCCGCCGAGTCGATCAGGTCGTGGCTGCGCAGCCGGGCCAGTGCGGTCAGCACCGCGCGGCGATCGTCGAACAGCATGGCGATCTCGGGCAGTGACAGGTCCAGGCCCGGTCGCTCGACGCCGCGTTTGTCGACGGCGCCGCGGGTCACCCGCAATCGCATCAACAATCCGAATAGCAGTGCGAGGCCGATGAATGGCCAATACAACGCCATGAAGTCGGGTCCGGAGATTCCCCAGGTATCGCCTGCGGCGACAAAGTCGAGCGAGTTCATTTCCACCCCGAAAATCAAGCTGTACTGCAACGCCCCAAGTATGGACTGCCGATACCGCTGCCGACAGGGTTCGACCCGAAATGTAACTCGGCCGATTCAACCCACTCGGATATCGAAGCGCCACACGGAAAGGCCTGGTCGGCACAGTGCTACGCGGACCGTATCGAAATGGTTCGATGGTCTGATGCGACGCGAGTATCAGGTGAACGCGGCACCCGCGCAGGGCACGGCGAGTCGCGTGCTGCTCCGCTTCGCCGTCGGTCGCCGCGAGTTCGTGCTGCGCCAGACCATCATCGAGCCCGGCGGCAGCAGCGGCTGGCATTATCACGACGGCACGCTGCTGGTTGTGGTCACGCGCGGCACCCTTGATCATCCCGGCGCGGACTGCGCACCGGTGGTCTACCGTCGCGGGCGCGTCTTTCGTGAGCCGAGTGGCCCGAGTTATCCACATGTCGCACGCAACCGTGGCGCAGTACCGGTTCACCTGTGCGTGCTTTACGTCAATCCGATCGGGAGTCCGCTGTCACGCAGCGTGCCCGCACCGGACTGTGCAAGAGATATCTAGGTCGCGGGCTGGCACGCGTCGCGCAGCGAGCAGGCGCCACACGCACTGCCGCAGCCGCCGACCTCCGCGGGCGGTGCGATGGCGGCAGCCGTCGAGGCCGCGGCGTTGGCTCCGGCACCGAGGGTGAAGAGGGCGACGACGACCGCACCCGCACCGACGAGCAGCGCGACGACGGCACTCGCGGCGAGCGCGACGAGACCACCGGCGAACAGCAGTGCACCCGCTGCCAGCGAGGTGGGGGCGGCGACGCGATTCGCGACGCGGAAGGTCTCGTCATCGGACAGGGCGGCCTCGGTGTGCACCCCGACGAAGCGGTTGCGCGGCAGCCTGCCGATCAGTCCGAGAGCGCCGGTTGCGATGGCCACCAGGGCCAGCACGAACAGGACGAGAGCGACGACGAGCACTCATGCAGGCTAGCGCATCGGTGTCATCGACCCGCCGAGAGCTCCCCGCAACTGATCAGCACCCGACCACGCACCGGCCCGGACAGGCGTGTTCCACACTGTGCGGCGCCAGGCCGGAGCTGTAGCAACCAAACGCACTGTTGGGACCGCTCGGATGGGAACGACAACCCGCGAGTAACGAGAAGACGGTGCGGCACAGTCCGATCCCGACGGGCGGGTAGCTTTCCCCGAGGCGTGAACGCGGACGCGCCGACGCAGGCAGCACAGCCCGATTTTCAGTACTGCGGTCCGCACGTTCTACCCTGATAGACGAAGTTTGTCGGGGATCGGCGATCACAAGAAGGCAGGACCGTGCAGGACACTCGTGCAACCGATAGCGATGTACCCGAGCACCGGTACACCGCGGACCTCGCGGGCCGCATCGAACGTCGGTGGCAGCAGACGTGGGGCGAGCGCGGGACCTTCCACGCGCCGAATCCGGTCGGCCCGCTGGCCGGTGCCACCCCCGCGGACAAGCTGTTCGTGCAGGACATGTTCCCGTACCCGTCCGGTGCCGGTCTGCACGTCGGGCATCCGCTCGGCTACATCGCCACGGATGTTTTCGCTCGCTACCACCGGATGCACGGCCGCAACGTGCTGCACGCGCTGGGCTACGACGCGTTCGGCCTGCCCGCCGAGCAGTACGCGGTGCAGACGGGCAAGCACCCGCGCGACACCACCGAGTCGAACATGATCACCATGCAGCGCCAGCTCGATCGCCTCGGGCTGGGCCACGACCGGCGGCGCACGTTCGCGACCACCGATCCCGAGTACTACCGCTGGACCCAGTGGATCTTCCTGCGCATCTACAACGCCTGGTACGACCAGGAGCTGGGTCGCGCCCGCCCGATCGGCGAACTGGCCGACCAGTTCGCCAGCGGCGCTCGTCCCGCCCCCGACGGCAAGGACTGGGCGACGCTGACCGCCACCGAGCGCGCGGCCGTGCTCGACTCGTATCGCCTGGTGTACCAGACCGATTCGATGGTCAACTGGTGCCCCGGCCTCGGCACGGTGCTGTCCAACGAGGAGGTCACCGCGGAGGGCCGCAGCGAGCGCGGCAACTTCCCGGTGTTCCGTAAGCGGTTGTGGCAGTGGATGATGCGCATCACCGCGTATTCGGACCGGCTGGTCGACGATCTCGATCACCTGGATTGGCCGGAGAACGTGAAGGCCATGCAGCGCAACTGGATCGGGCGCTCGCGTGGTGCGCAGGTCAAGTTCGATGCGAACGGCGCGCAGATCGAGGTCTTCACCACCCGGCCCGACACGCTGTTCGGTGCAACGTATGTCGTGCTGGCGCCGGAGCACGAGCTGGTCGACACGCTGACCGCGGCCGCCTGGCCCGAAGGCACGGATGCCCGCTGGACCAACGGGGGTGGCGCGAACCCCGCGGATGCCGTTGCGGCCTACCGCAAGTCGATCGCGGCCAAATCCGATCTGGAACGCCAGGAGAACAAGGAGAAGTCCGGCGTCTTCCTCGGCAGCTACGCCACCAACCCGGCGAACGGCGCACCGATGCCGATCTTCATCGCCGACTACGTGCTGAGCGGCTACGGCACCGGCGCGATCATGGCGGTGCCCGGCCACGACCAGCGCGACTGGGATTTCGCCACCGCGGTCGGGCTGCCCATCAAGGAGGTCGTGGCCGGCGGTGACGTCACCGCCGCGGCCTACACCGGCGACGGCGCCATCGTGAATTCCGATTACCTGGACGGACTTTCGATCGACGAGGCCAAGGCGACGGTAATCGCCCGGCTGGAGTCCGACGGCCACGGCAAGGGCACCATCCAATACAAGCTGCGCGACTGGCTGTTCGCCAGGCAGCGCTACTGGGGCGAGCCGTTCCCGATCGTCTACGACGAGGACGGCGCGCCGCACGCGCTGCCGGAATCCATGCTGCCGGTGCTGCTGCCGGAGATGGACGACTTCGCCCCGGTGACCTTCGATCCGAACGACGCGAACTCCGAGCCGTCGCCGCCGCTGGCGAAGGCGACCGACTGGGTCAATGTCGAGCTGGATCTCGGCGACGGGCCGAAGCGGTACCGGCGCGACACCAACGTGATGCCGAACTGGGCGGGCAGCTCCTGGTACCAGCTGCGCTACGCCGACCCGACGAACTCGGAAGCGTTCTGCGCCAAGGAGAACGAGCAGTACTGGCTCGGCCCGCGCACGGCCGAGCACGGCCCGGACGATCCCGGCGGCGTCGACCTGTACGTCGGCGGTGTCGAGCACGCGGTGCTGCACCTGCTGTACGCGCGGTTCTGGCAGAAGGTGCTGTTCGATCTGGGTGACGTGTCCGGCTACGAGCCGTACCGGCGCCTGTTCAACCAGGGCTACATCCAGGCCTACGCCTACACCGACGAGCGCGGCGCGTACATCCCGGCCGCCGAGGTGGTGGAGCGCGACGGCAAGTTCTTCTGGACCGACCCGACCGGCACCGAGATCCCGGTGAACCAGGAGTACGGCAAGATCGGTAAGTCGTTGAAGAACGCCATCTCTCCCGATGAGATGTGCGATCTGTACGGCGCCGACACCTTCCGCTTCTACGAGATGTCGATGGGCCCGCTGGACACCTCCCGACCGTGGGCGACCAAGGACGTCGTAGGCGCACATCGCTTCCTGCAACGGATGTGGCGTCTGGTGGTGGACGAGGAGACCGGCGGCATCCGGGTCACCGAGGCCGCGGCCGCAACCGAAACCCTGCGCTTGCTGCACAAGACGATCGCCGGTGTCGACGAGGATCTGGCCGCGCTGCGCGACAACACCGCGGGCGCGAAGCTCATCGAGCTGACCAACCACCTCACCAAGACCTACCCCGACGGCGCACCACGCGCGGTAGTGGAACCACTGGTGCTGATGCTGGCCCCACTGTCGCCGCACATCGCGGAGGAACTGTGGGAACGGCTGGGCCACACCACCTCCCTGGCCCACGGCCCGTTCCCGATCGCCGACCCGGCACTACTGGTAGACGAATCCGTCGAATACCCGATTCAGGTAAACGGCAAGGTACGCAGCCGAATCCAGGTCCCAGCGGATGCGGACACCGCAGCCATCGAGGCGGCCGCCCTGTCCGACGAAAAGATCGCCACACTCCTGAACGGCGCCGCCCCCCGCAAGCTGATCGTCGTCCCCGGCCGCCTGATCAACATCGTCGCCTGAGCCCCCTCGAGTCGAGAGTCATATGGTCGCTAAACGATCTTGACCAGCAACCATATGACTCTGCTCGATCACGCCAACAACCATTTGACTCTGCTCGACTCGATGACGCCAGCACCCACCTGACTCGCCTCGCTTTTCCCGAGCATCTTTGAACCGGACCACAGCCAGTCCTCACGCTGGAACACAAGCGTTGCCCATCACAAGCCGCGGAAGAGCAGGTCGGGTACCCCACCTGACGCGCCCAGCACTACTCCGGTCATCCAATGGGCTGTCGAAAACCTCGGAGCCAGCACACCACCGGAGTTCTCTGTGCGTACACAAACCCGGACCAGTACACAAACAGACCCTCGGAAAGGTGCACTTATCCGGGCAAGTGCTTCTTAGGGACTCCAGGCGATGACCTGTCCAGTGAGCTGAAGACCTGATCCCATGTTTTCTTGTGAGTAGTGCTGGGCACGTCGTGTGCCGTACCCGACTTTAGGTGCACGTCAGGTGCGCGATCTCACGTTCCCGAGGTGGTCACCTGGCTGTGGTTGCGTCACAAGCGCTTTGGATAAGAGCGGGGTGGTCGGCGGCGGTTTCGGTGCGCGATCAACCCCACCAGGCGGTCCACGGCGGCTTCAGTGCGCGATCAACCCCACCAGGTGCACCCCGACCCTGGCATGCCCGAGATCTGCACTCTGACTCGGGATCGGCACTGGGAATAGGGCCCTAAAGCCGGTGCAGGTCCCGAGAGAGTGCGCAGATTCTGGGTTCGGCGGGGTGGGGTGGGGGCCAGGCACTCGTGGCGGGGGTTGTACCCGGTTTCGAGCACCGAACCGCACCCTCTCTCGGAATCCGCCCGGCAGCGGGGCCCTGATCTGGGTGTGCGATCCCGACACAGGGTGCGTATTCCGCTGCGCACGTGGGGAATTGGAAGCCGCTCACCCTTTGTTAAGCGGCTCACCCCGTGGACGCGTACCGGGTGTGAGGGTGACACAAAGGGTGAGGTGGTCGGCGTAGGGCGCTGATTGGTTTCAACGTTAAGAGAGTCGAATGGTTGCTGTCCGAGGTTGATTGGTGGGCGGCGGCTCGGCTCGGTTCGGCTCGGCTGGTCGGTGGGTTAGCGCGGGGGTAGTAGGACGTCGTTGAGGGTTACCAGGGAGAGGTTGCGTTCCTTGATGATGTCGACCAGTTGGCCGTAGCAGTGGGTGACGGCGGGGGCGTTGGCGTGGCCGATGATGATGGTTTGTGGGTGGAAGTACTTGCGGGCGCACTCGAGCAGGTAGTCCTCGGTGATCACGCCGGAGTCCGACAGTGAGCCGTACCACATGGTGGGCACGGTGTAGCCGAGGTCGGCGGCGACCTTGTCGACGGTGGGGTTGTGCCTGCCGAACGGCGGGCGGTAGTACGGGGCGCCGTCGACGCCGAAGTTGTTCTGCAGGTAGGTCTTCGCGCGTTGCAGCTGGTCGGCTATGGCGCCGGCGGAGAGTTTGGTCAGGTCGGGGTGGTCCCAGGTGTGGTTGCCGAGTTGGATCTGGCCCGAATCGACCAAGGGGCGCAACGCGTCTCGGTGGATCGCCCATGAGTCGTAGTAGGCGGTCACGAAGAAGGTGAATCGGGCGCCGGTGTCCTTGGCGAACTTGATGTACGCGCCGACGACCTCGGCGCTGGCCCCGTCGTCGACGGTCAACGCCATGCTGGTGCCGGGACCCGGCAACCCGGTGATGGTGGCGGCGGGAATCGGTGTCTTCGGTCCGCCGGGCGGGGGCGGTAACAGCGGCGGTTTCGGCGGCGCGAGTGGTCCGCTGCCGGCCGAGCCGCTGTTGATCGGATCACCCTCCGCGACCGCGCACCCGGCCAATACGGCGGCAGTACCTGCGGCAAGCATCAACATCCGACGTCTATCCACTGCTTTGAACCCTTGCTCTGGTCGAACGAGCCGTCACCCATACCCGGCGCGACGACGCACAAACAGCGCCAGGCTACCGATCGAATCTGTCCACCGCCTGAACCGTTGATCACGCGGGAACGACGGGCCGACTAGCTCGACGCCGGTCGCAGCACAATCTCCGTCGGATGCCCGTCCCGTGGCGTCTCGATCGCATTGCGCACCACACCCGCGACCGTCTCCGCGCGCAGGAACTGCTCGGGCCGGTATTCGCGGCCCTCCATCGCGATGATCTCGCGCTGCATGTCGGTGTCGATGCGGCCGGGATGAATCGAGGTCACCCGCAGCGTGGGTTCCTCCAGCCGGAGCGCGTCGGCGAAAGCGCGCAGCCCGAACTTGCTGGCGGCGTAAGACGCCCAGCCCGCGTTCGCGCGCAGCCCGGCGCCCGAATTGATCAGCAGCACATGGCCGTCCGCGGCGCGCAGCGCGGGCAGCAGCAGCCTGGTCAGCTCGACGACCGCGATCAGGTTGGCCTCCAACGTGTTTCGCCACTGATCGACCGTCGACTCGGCGATCGAGGCCAGGTCCTGGATGCCCGCGTTGTGCACGAGCACGTCCAGCCGCCGGATCGGCTCGGCCGCCGCGGCCACCGCCGGATAGTCGGTCAGCTCGACCGGCCACCCGGTCGCCTCGGGCAGTTCCTTCCGGATGTCGCGCAGGGCGTCGGCGGATCTGGCACCGAGCAGCAGGTCGTGCGTCGGCGCGAGCTCACGGGCGATGGCGGCGCCGAGTCCACGACTGGCGCCGGTGATCAGCGCGGTCGGCTTCGGGGAGCTGGTCACGGCATTGGTCATGCGCCCCACCGTAATAGCCCGCGAAAGCAGAGCGATGCACGCATACATCTATGCGAAAATCTCGAGCAGCGAATTACGGACGGGGCATTCGAGAGTGACAAGCGCCGAGCACGAGCCGCCTACCGGCAGGTGGGACGACGCCGAGTCGGACACCGCCGAGCGGGCGTACTTGCCGGTGGCATCGCAGAATAGGGGGATGGCACACCCGGGTTTCACTCCGACACAGCTCGCGGCCCGCGCCGCCTACCTGCTGCGTGGCAACGACCTGGGCACGATGACCAGCGCCGCGCCCCGGCTGTATCCGCACATGTGGAGCTGGGACGCCGCGTTCGTCGCGGTCGGGCTCGCCCCGCTGAGCGTGGAACGCGCCGTGATCGAGCTGGACACCCTGCTGTCCGCGCAGTGGAAGAACGGCATGATCCCGCACATCGTCTTCGCCAACGGCGTCGACGGCTACTTCCCCGGCCCGTCCCGCTGGGAATGCCGCAAACTGGCCGCCAACGCGCCGGACGGCCCGGACACCTCGGGGATCACCCAGCCGCCCGTGCACGCCATCGCGGTGCAGCGCATTCTCGATCACTCCCGGCGGCACGGCCGCAGCACCCGCGCGGTCGCCGAGGAATTCCTGAACCGCCGCTGGCCGGATCTGGTGCGCTGGCACCGCTGGCTGGCGCATGCGCGCGATCCCAAGGAGACCGGGCGGATCACGCTGTATCACGGCTGGGAATCCGGCATGGACAACTCGCCGCGCTGGGACCGTGCCTACGAGAACGTGATCCCCGGCGACCTGCCGCCGTATCACCGCGAGGACGTGCGGGTGGTCGCCGATCCGACGCAGCGGCCGACCGACCGCGAGTACGACCGCTACCTGTGGCTGGTCGAGCAGATGCGCCGGGCCGGCTACGACGACTATCAGCTGTCCTCGACGATGAGTTTCGCGGTCGAGGATGTGTTCGTCACCGGGATCTTCGCGCTGGCCTGCGAGGTGCTGGCGAATATCGGTGAGGAGTACAAGCAGCCGCACGCCGACGTCCGCGAACTGTACGGGTGGGCCGATCGCTTCCGGGCCGGCGTGGTCGCGACGGCCGACGCGCGCACCGGCGCGGCCAGGGACTTCGACGTGCGGTTGCAGCGCTGGATCGGCACCGAGACGCTGGCGATGTTCGCGCCGCTGCTGTGCGGCGGGCTGCCGCGCGACGCCGAACGCAGCCTGCTGCGCACGTTCGAGGGGCCGCGCTTCTGCGGGCATCCGGATCTGCGCTACGCGCTGCCGCCGTCGACCTCGCCGGTGTCGCGGGACTTCCGGTCCCGCGAGTACTGGCGTGGCCCGGTGTGGCCGGTGATGAGCTGGCTGTTCTCCTGGGTGTTCGCCCGGCGCGGCTGGGCCGAGCGCTCGTTCATGCTGCGCGCCGAGGGCCTGCGCCAGGCCAGCGACGGCAGTTTCGCCGAGTACTACGAGCCGTTCACCGGGGAACCGCTCGGCAGCATGCAGCAGTCGTGGACGGCGGCCTCGGTGCTCGATTGGCTCGGCTGAGGGCGGTCCGACCGGCGTTCAGGTAAACATTGCGAACTGCACCTTGTGCAACATTGGTCACTTTAAGATCAAATAGCTATCGTCGAACACCATGGACACCTCGCGTTGGAGCTCGACCATCCGTCGCCGCGGCACGGCGCTGTCGCTGATCGCCTTGACCGGCATCCTCACGGTTACCTTGTCCGCACGCGCCGAGGCCACGCCGACGGGCCCGGACGTCTCGTCCTGGCAGCACATCGACGGCCGGCTGATCGACTGGTTCGCGGTGCGGCGCTCCGGTCACGCGTTCGCCATGGTCAAGGCCACCGAGGGCGTGAGCTACATCAACCCGTACTTCGTCGCGGACAGCCTGCTGATGCGCGCGGCCGGCGTCGCCCGCGGGACGTACCACTACGCCAGGCCGAACCTGGCGCCGGAACCACAGGCCGCGTTGTACGCCGCGGTGGTGCTCGGCCAGAACGGCGCGCTGGATCTGCCGCCGGTGCTCGACCTGGAGACCACGGGCGGGCTGCCGCCTGCCGCACTGATCGACTGGACGCACCGGTATCTGAACGCGGTGCAGGCGCTGACCGGACGGACTCCGGTGGTCTACACCTATCCGAACTTCTGGCGCACGGCGATGGCCGACACCAACGAGTTCACCAGGTACCCACTGTGGATCGCCGACTACCGGGGCAACGACGCACCCGAGGTGCCGGGCGGCTGGCCGACCTGGACCTTCTGGCAGACCACCGACAGCGGCGGCATCGACGGCATCGCGGGCAACACCGATCTGAACGTATACAGCGGCGCTCAGGGCGATTTCGCGCGCTTCGCCAATATGTAGTGCCGCGGACATGCGAATGCCGCGTTGTTCGAGAAACTCGAAGCAACGCGGCATTCGCTGGCGGCTAAGCATTCACCGCAAGGGCGATGACGACCTCTTGCTCGTTCGCGGGCAGATAGTGCACCCGCAGGATGCGGCCGACCTGCACCTGTCCGACGCGACTCGGGGCGAGGAACTTCTCCACCCGGGTGCTGAAGGTCGAGCCGTCCGGCCGGGTGACGGCCAGGCCGAGTTCGATCTTGGAGTGGCCGTCGCGGATCTCGCCGGGGACCGAAAGCGACTGCACCACAGCCTGAGTGGCGATGCCGCGCTCGGCGATGTCGAGCTTGTGCCTGGTCGTGATGCCCTTCCGGATCATCGACTCGTTCATGGCCCGCTGCGCGATGGTCGTATCGCCGGACCTATCGACCTCGACCTTGTCGGTCCGGCCCGGCAGGTAGCGCACCGGCAGCACCACACCGGGCTGCAACAGCGCCAATTCCGTAAGCGGCACAATCATTTTCGCGGTGGCGGTGAAGTTCTTGCCGTCGACGCCCTCGACGCTGAATTCGATGCGCACCTGCGGTTGGTCGTTGACGGCCAACCCGGTTTGCCCGAAGGACTTGATGGTGCCGAGACCGACCGGGGCGTCACGGAATTCGGCGCTGTTGCGGCCGGTGAATGCCGTGACAATGCCTTCGCCGGTGAACGCGAAAACAATGGGGACCAGGGTGATCGCGGTGATCGGCAGCGCCATCTGCCAACCGACCCACGCCATTTCGGCGGGCTCGAATTCGTTGGGGCTGACGTAGGTGAGGCCGTGAAAGATGTAGTAGCCGATGGCCAGTGCGGCGAGTGCGGCGGTGATCCAGCGGAGAGTTTTCATGATGTTCCTCGATGATTCGAAAGTGGTCGCCACGCTGTCGGCCCGCTCGAGCCGAACTCGAGCGGGCCGCGGACGATTCAGCCGCCGACGACGGTCGAGCAGGCGAAGGTGACATCGAACTTGGACGTCTTCGGGCCGGCCAGCGGGTTGCTCAGATCCGCGCTGACGCCCTCGCCGGTGACCTTGTAGGTGTTGCCGTCCTTGGTGAGCGTGGCCGAGCCGCCGGGCATCCCGTTGCCGAAGCCCACCGCGTACGGCTGGCCCGCGTCGCCGCCCTTGCTGCCCGCGATGCCGACCGCCTGCACCGTGTCGGTGCCGGTGATGGTGGCGCTGACCGACAGGTTGCCGTAGGCGGTGTTGGCGGCGTCGGTCAGCGCGAGCGCCAGGGTGCCGCCCTGCTTCGCGCAGGTGGTGGTGAACTTCGCGTCGAACGCCTTGCCGTCGACCGACGCGATCGACTTGCCCGACGGGGCCGAGTTCGTCTGCGGGGCGGCCGAGGACTTGGGCGGGGTGCTGCTCGCGTTGTCGCTGCAACCGGTGACGAAGAAGGCGGCCGCGGCGGCGGAGGCGACGAGGGCTGCGGTGATGGACTTGGTGTTCATGGTGTCTCCTGTGTTCGTGCGGCCCGGGTGTCTGGGCCGATACGAGAAACCTAGGAACGGTTCGCGTCCTACCGATCCCAGGTTTTAGCCGGGTCGAATCGGACAAAAGTCCGTTAACCTGGTCGAATGCGACGACCGCGCGCCATGGTGCTCGACGAGGTGTGGCGCAAGCTCGACGGCGTCGAACCGCTCAGCGGTCCGCACGGCGGGCCGTTGCGCCGCACGGTGAAGCTGATCCTGGATCCGCTGGTGATCCGGCCGGTGCAGCATCTGGCCTGCGCCGGGCCGATCGTGACGGCCGACGGCGCGGTGCTGCTGGCCGCGCGGGTGCACGCGGCGGCGGATGTGCTGCGCGCGACGGCGGCCTGGTTCACCGTGCTCAAGCAGGTGCGGCGGGCGTTGCGGATCACCGAGGGGCACCCGCAAGATCTGTACTTCCAACGGTGTTTCGAGCTGGCGACGACGTCGGGGATGCCGGATCCGTTGCGGGACAGGGCTATCGCCGAGGCGGCGTTGCGCGACGTGCACGAGTACGCGGCGGGCCGTACTACTCAGGCGTTGAAGAAGTATGTCGCCGAACGAACTCCGGAGCTTGCGAGCCTGGTCGAGGTCGCGTGGCGACGGCGGCCGCTGGCCGGTCCGGCGGGCGGTGACCACACCGGCGCGGTCGCCGAACTGCTCGACGCCTGTGCCGCGGCCCGGCTGGCACAGCGTCGAGACAACGGGCAGGCGGCACTGGACGCGCTGGTCGGCACGCACGCGGGGACCCATGCCGGCATACGACTGTGGCGGTCCGAACCTGGTTACGCCGCAGACGAACTGGGCCTCACCACGCATCCCGTGCCGCGGCCGCCCGCCATCGGTGCGTCGGCCTCGAAGTCCACCTTGGGCCTGCCGTTCGATCGCACCGTGTACGAGCGGGTGTTCACCGCGTTGCAGGCTTCCAGCGAACGCGCAGAGCTGCCGCCGATCCCGGAGCTGGTGACCACCGAGATCGCTCGGAGTTGTTCGCCGTGGGCGCTTTTGGACGAGACACTCCGGGTGACGGCGACGGCGGGCGTCGCCCTCGCGCGCGAGCTCGCGCCGATCGGGACCGTTCGGCGGCAACGTTCCGAAGTCGGTATGGCACGCTTGCCTGCGGGCGAGACTACCGCGCACCGAGTTGTCAACAGCCGCTGGCAACGTGAGGCCTACGTGTTGCAGGCCCGGCGGCTGGCGGTGCGCGCCGGCACCGAGTCGCCGCCGACCGGGCCGCTCGCCGCGATCGCGGCCGAGTTGTCCACACCGTGGCGCCCGTACCTGCGGCGGCTGTGGGTTCGCCTGCACGGGCGCGATGTTCGGGAGTTCGCGGTGGATGACCCGGATGAACTGTGGGATCTGCTCGACGGTGTGGCGCGCTCGGTCATCCTCGATCACCGGACGCGAGTCAAACAGGCATTGAGCGCGAGTGCGGCCGAATCGGATTCGACGGAATCGAGGGCGAGCTGATGAACGGCACGGTGCGGCTGCGGCGGGCCGCCGACGGGCTCTTGGTCATCGCGCCCGACGGTGCGCCGACCGTCCTCGACGGTGCGCCGGAGATCGACGTGCTGGTGCTCGAGGCGGCGGGCGGGCATCTGACGTGGAGTCTGCTGGACGGACCGGCACTTCCGGCCGCGGTGATCGATGACGTGAAGCCGGCCCAGGACTGGCTGTGGGCGGTCTTCGGCGAGGAGGTCGCGCTCGCGGTCGACGCGGGCGAGACCGGCGAACTGACCGCCGCGCCCGGCTTGCCGGAGCTCGTCACGAGCGCGTGGCGGCTCGGGTACGCGCACTGGGCGGCGCGGTGGTGGCCCGCATCAATCATCGATGGCATTGCGCCACTGGACGATCGGCTGCTGCTGGACGACATCGCGACGCTGTCGGAGGAATGCGAGATGATCGTCGACGGCGCGGACGAGCCGTTCGAGGTGGCCGAATCGCACGACCGGATACCGGAGGCGCGCGGCCGCGCGGAGGACTATGCCCTTGCGGCGGGACCGGCGGGGACAACGCCGCCAGGCGCCTTGGTGCTGGCCAGGGGCAGCGGCGGCTGGGATTGGCGCCGCTGCCCACCGAAGCTGCTCGACGCCTCCGAACAGGCCGTGTCATGGGAAGTGTTGCGCCAGAACGGAAGTACGACGGTCTCGGTGCGCGCGGTCGCCGCGCCGCAGAGCCACTTTCCCGCATACCTGCATCCGCATGCGCTGGTCCGCACCAGCGCCGGAACCGCCGACGCGGCGCTGACCCTGGCCGGTGACATGTGGACTACCGAGGTGCCCGCACCCGAAGGCGCGGAATCCGCAGTGACCGTTGCGATCTACGTGCCGGGTGTCGGCGCTGACAGCTCGGAACACGGCGGCCCGGCGGTGCGCCAACGGATACGCGACCTCGCTGTGCAGCGCCTGCGCCGCGCGGCCGATCCCGCAGATGATTCCGGCGACGCGCCATTGCTGGCCGAAATAGACGCTGCTGCTTCAGATTCGGACTTCTGAAATGACCGACGAAACACCCGATGACGGCCGCGCTCTGCTCGCCGCAGGCGCAGACGCCTACACCCGCGGCGACACCGCCGGAGCGCTGCGCATCTTCGAGGACGCCGCCCGCACCACCACCGGCAGCGTCCGCATCGGCGCCATCGTCAACGCGGCGAGCATGGCGGACGAACTCGGCGATCACGCCAGATCACTCGGCCTGTACCGCGAAGCGCTCGCCGCCATGCCCGAGGACGCCCCGCGACTGCGCCCCAACACGCTGGTCAACATGTCGCAGGCGTTGCAGCACCTCGGCGAACTCGACGCGGCGCAGCAAGCATTGGAGCAGGCACGGGAGTTGCTCGCCGACGACACCGAGCAGGGCGTGCTCCGGGTGGCCTGCCTGCTCTCGTTGACCGCGGTCGCCCTGCATCGCCAGCACTGGGCGCACGCCGCCGAGCTCGCCACCGAATCCCTGGACGCGGCATGGCGTTTCGCGCCGCAGCTGGCCGGCCACCCGCTGATGAACCTGGCCGCAACGTATTTCGAGACCGGCCGCCGCGACCTCGCGGTCGACTTCGTCCAGCAGGCGCTCGCCGCGTTCGAGGCGGCGGGCGACCGCAACGCCGTCGCCGAGACCCAGCAGAACCTCGCAACCATGCTGGTCCGCACCGATCGCCTCGACGAGGCCGAGGCGCCACTGCGCGCGAGCCAGCAGTACTTCGAGCAGGCCGGGCTCGGCTACCGCGCCGGAATCGGACTCAAGACACTGGCTTTCCTCGCCGAGGGTCGCGACGATCTCACGCAGGCACAGGAGCTCTACAGTCGCGGCCTGGCCTATTTCATCGAATCCGGTGCGGTGCTGGATGCCGCCGACCTGCGCATGCGCCTGTCCACGGTGGCGTTCAAGAGCGGCAGGTACGAGGAGTGTGAGGCGTTGCTCGCCGAGGCCTTCGACGCGTACGCCGAACGTGGTCTCGGGTTGCACTGTGCCCAGCTCGATTACTGGCATGCGACGCTGCTGGAAGGTGCCGTCGCGGACTCGCCCGAACTGCTCGCCCAAGCGGTCGGCGTCGCCGTCCCGGCCGCACTGGCCATCGACGCGGTGCGCTACACGCTGCCCAACGGCAACCAGCGCGACCAGTGGAACCGCCAGATCGCCGACCCCGCTATGCGATTGGCCTTCCGCTTCGCCTACCTGTCCGGCAACGGACTGCTGCTCGCCGACCTGATCGAAACACAGTGTGCGGGAACAACCTTGAATATCGATAGATCCGACGACCGCCCCGCGGTCCGGCTGCCGCTCGAACTCCTCGATCCCCCAGCCGATCTCGCCGAGCGCCCGGGAGCCAGCGCGCTCCAGCTGGGCGCGGCGCTCGCCGAGGTCGCGGCCAGCGCGGGCCTGCCGGTCTCCCCGCCGCCGCGCCTCGCCCTGGCCGCCGAGGGACGAATCGCGTTGGCCCCCTACATCGCCGCAGCCGAACAACGCTACGGCCGAGTGATCCGAGACAGCCGGGTACTGACCGTTTAACGCCGCCCCTACCTAGAGGTAGGAGATTTCACGCTCAGACCGCAACCGAACCAACCGCCCGAAGGAGGTGACCCGATTGTCTGACATCCTCAACACGTGTGTGGCCGCGCTCTGCCACAGCCAGAATCACCCTGGCAGCGTTCCGGTCCCGACAGTCGGTGTATCCACAGTCGTGGCACCGGAAGGTTCGTTCCCCGAGTTCGAGTCGCTGCTTGGCTCTCGCGAAACAACTCGAACACGTCATGCTCGTATAGGCGGGCCGCACCAACACCACCCTCCGGCCAGCCCGCACACCACGCTCGACCAACTCCCGCTTCGCCGCACCGATCGCCGCATCAGCCGCCTTACGCGCCATCGTGGACTTCGCCAGAAATATTGGCTTGAAGTCCTCCACCGCGATCACATCATGACGGTCGACAACACTTTTCGCCCAGACCCGCGAATCGTGCTCGGTTTGCCGGGCCGCCTTCTTGTACAGCTTCGCGGCCACCCGAGCGGCCCCGTGATACCCACTCGACTGCGGACCGCGCGTGCTGTGCCGCCTGGCCATCTTGCGTTGCGTCCGAGCCAGTTCCGCCGCGCAGCGGGTGCGGTAGCCACGATAGGGAAGATCGAACGCAGGATCGGTCGTGGTGGCCGTAGTGCGCACACCCCAGTCGATGCCGATACCGCCTTCAGTCATGGCAGCGGGTTCGATGGCACGACGCACGACAAACGACGCATACCAATGTCCGAGCGAATCCCGAGTGATCCGCACACTGCTCGGCTCGGACGGCAGGTCCCGCGACCACACCACCGGGACATTGATGCCCTTGGCCAGCACCAGCCACCCATCGCTGATACGGAATCCGCGGCGCGTGTACGCCAACGACACCCGAGCCCTCTTGCGAGCCTTGAACACCGGCCGACCACGACCCTTGACGGTGAACGATTGAGTGAGCGCTTGCGCGTAGGTCCGCAACGTCTGCTGTTGCGCGACCTGCGACCCTACCCGCAACCACGTGTTCTGGCGGCGAGCCCCGGTCAGCAGCCTATTCAACATACCGAAAGTCGGCTTGTTGCCCGACTTCTGCTGGTGGACAGCCTCATTCCACAAGAACCGGCAGCGATGCCACTCAGCCAGAAGAGCAGATTCCGCAGTGCGGCCCGGCCGCAACCGAAAGCTGTACCGCACCACCTCTTCCATGACTCATAACCTAGCCCGCACCACCGACACAGAATCGAGGACAGCGCTTCCACCCCTCATGAACGACGGGTTGTCCGCGCCAATACATCTGATGACGCAAGAACAGCCGACCGTCGTGGTGCGTATGGCGGACGCGGGAGACGTGTACATGTCCTGGCGTTGGATCGGGGACACCGCGCCACGCGGTGCCGCGATGCTGCCGGGCGAACCGGTAGTGGAGGCCGTGCGGCGGCTGTCCGACGCCCTCCCGCATCCAGCCGAGTCTGGTGGGCTCGAACGCGCCATGACCACCGGGGCCTTCGCTGAGCTCGGCACCGAATACCTTGTTGCCCAGGCTCTTTCTCGTGCGTTGTTGCCCCATGCGCTGGCCGCCCAGCTGTACGAGCTGTACCAACGCGGCATCCGCCCGCACATCCGACTACAACCGTCGCCGCGGGCGGCCCAGGTGCCGTGGGAGATCATCGCTCCCGGCCCGGAGGCCCGCCTGATCGACATCGCCGACGTCAGCCTGCTCGCACCGGCCAGCATCGTGCACGCGCCGGGCCGCACCGCGCGCACCTGGTCCGCGACGCACCGGGCACCCGTTGTCGCCGTGCTGGATCCGCGCGTTCCCGGTTTTCGCGCCGACTCGATCCTCGGCTCGGTGCTCGGCCGCATGTCCGCGAATGCCCCACTCACCCAACGGATCGCCGAGTACGCGGCACAGGATCGCCTGCGGCCCGCGGTGCTCGACCCGACGGAGGTCTTCCGCCGGACCGATATCGACCGCACCTGGCTGAGCACAGCATTACGCGACGGCGCGAGCCGCCTGATCTACGTCGGACATGTCACCGCCGCACCGCCCGAATCCGGCCAGAGCGAGGACGCCGAACTCCATCTGGCCTGCACCGCGGACACCCTCGGCTTCGTCGGCCCCACCCGCGGCCATCGCCCGTTGTCCGCCAAGGACTTCCTGCTCGGCACGCACACCCTCGCGCCGGAACCCGCTGACGGCCGGGACCTTTGGCCGATCCCGAGCCGAGTGGCCCTGATCGCCTGCGAGAGCGGCGGCGACCTGCGCTTCACCGAGGCACTCGGACTGACCGCGGCGATGATCAACGGCGGCGCCGAGCTGGTGACCGCCAGCCGCTGGCCGCTGCCCACCGACCTCGCTTTCCACCGCATCGCGAGCGCGCCGCCCGACGCCCACCCGCTGCACCAGGCCATCTGCGCCATCGACGCCGCGCACGAACAGCCGGACCCGGTCGCCGCGCTCGCCGCATGGCAGCGCGAACGCCTGCACGCCTGGCGCACCGAACGCACCATCGAGCATTCGCCGCTGCTGTGGTCGGCGTTCGCCACGCTGTGCGCCTGAGTCAGCCACGGGCGCCTGAGTCAGCCACGGGGCGCCTGAGTCAGCCACGGAGGCCGCGGTCCACCGAGGGATGCACGCCGAGCAGGTCGAGCATCTCCGAGATGGACATCGCCCGGAATTCGGTCGCGCCCGCGTAGCCGGGTCGCGCCGCGTCCGCCAGTTCGGCGTAGAGGTGCAGGCGGTCATAGTCGGCCATCGACATGATGACCGCCACTTCGGTGCCGTCGTCGGTGATCACGGCGTCTTCGCCGGTCGCTATTACGTCGCGGACAACGGCGGTGATGTCGGCGGACAGCTCGTGGAGATTGCGTGTGTTCGTGTTGGGCATGCTCCGCATTCGGAGCGGCCTGCCCTTTTGGATCGGAGTTTCACCGTCTTGTCAGCGCGACGATCGGAATTGTCCGGTCGGTTTTGGTTTCGTGGTCGGCGAAAAACGGATAGAGCTGCTTCAACATGGTCCACATGTGGTCGCGTTCGGCGCCGGTGAGCGGGGTGCCGAGGGCGTCGTATTCTTCGTCGCCGACTTCGACGGTCACCTCGGGATTGCTCACCAGGTTCTGATACCAATCCGGATGCGCCGGGGCACCGATGTTCGAGGCGATGACCAGCAGGCGGTCGCCGTCGAGATGGAACATCATCGGCGTGGTGTGCGGTTTGCCGGTGCGGCGGCCGATCGTGGTGAGCAGCACGAGTTTGTCGCGGTGCATGCCCTCGATCTCGCCGCCCGCGCGGAATTGGGTGATGGTGGTGCGGTTGATTTCTTTGACGTCCATGAACTCGCCTCCGGTGCGTAGACCTTGTAGTCCACAATTCACCCCCGGCGGTGCTGTGTCAGGGGAACGGCCGCGTTAGGTGCGGTGCGCGAGCAGGTGCTGCATGATCAGCCGGGTCAATTCCTCGGGTGCCTGCTCCGGGATCCAATGCGAGACTTCCTCGAGCATTTCGAATCGATATGGCCCGGTCACGTGCTTTTCGGTGGCCAGGGCCGCGGTGGAGCCGATGGAGCTGTCCTCGGTGCTCCACACGTACAGCGTCGGCACCGAAACCGGTCCGGTCGGCCCGGACAGGTGCATCGCCCGATACCAATTCAGGGCCGCCGTCAGCGCCTCCGGCTGCGAAAGGCGATGGACGTATTCGTCGATGCGTTCCTCCGGGATCTTCCATTCGAAGATCTTCCGCAGCCCGGCCCCCTCGTCCATGAGCAGCGCCCGCTCGGCCACCCGTGGCTTGCGCAGCAGCGAAAAGTATTGCGACCGTTGCGCTTGATCCTCGTCCTCGATCATCGCCCGCAGGAACGCGGCGGGATGCGGCAGCGACACCGCGGTGAAACTGCGGATCCGTTCCGGAATATCCGCCGCTGCCGCCCACCCGACATAAGCCCCCCAGTCGTGCCCGACCAGATCGAAGCGCTGCCAACCCAATTCGTCGGCGATCGCGACGACATCGCCGACCAACTCGTCGAGCCGATAGTCGGCGACCTGGTCCGGCCGCACACCGGGCGAATACCCCCGCTGATCAGGCGCCACCACGTGGCACCCACCACCACCGAGCGCGTGCAGCTGAAACTCCCACTCGATGGCCGCCTCCGGAAAGCCGTGCAGCAGCATGACTTCCCGTCCCCCGGCATCGCCACTGGACAGCGCATCGAACGTCCCAGCAGCGGTAGGAATCTTGATTGCCTCGATCACGGGGTCGACTCTAGAACCTCACACCAACTTCAGTGCTCGTCGTAGTGCCCGTCGTGGGCGGCGTGGCGGTGGCCGTCGTGCACATAATCGACGTGATCGCCGTGCTGGACGGTGTCGTGGCCGCAGTCGGGGCCGTGCTCGTGCGCGTGATCGGTGTGTTCGGCGTGGCCCTGCGGCTCGCACTCGTCGTAGTGGCCGTCGTGTTCGCGGTGCAGGTGACCGTCGTGCGCGTAATCGACGTGATCACCGTGCTCGATCACCGCGTGCCCGCAACCCGGGCCGTGCGCGTGATCGTGCGCGGTGTGCTGCATATGTGCCGTTGTCATCAGATCTCCCTCTTTCCAAGCGTGGACAGATGGATATGTGAGCGCAGACACATTAACAGATGCGCATCAATGCGAGTTAGCCGAGGGTGCGCTACAACACCTGGGAAAGGAAGCGCTGCAGGCGCGGCGTCTCGGCGTTGTCGAACAGCGCGTCGGGCGTGCCGGTCTCCACCACCTGCCCCTCGTCCATGAACACAACCCGGTCGGAAACCGTTCGGGCGAAGCCCATTTCGTGGGTGACCACGACCATCGACATGCCACCGGCGGCCAGGTCGGCCATCAGCGCGAGCACGCCCTTGACCAGCTCCGGGTCCAGCGCCGAGGTGGCCTCGTCGAAGAACATCACCTCCGGCTTCATGGCCAGCGCGCGGGCGATGGCGACCCGCTGCTGCTGCCCGCCGGACAGGTTGGCCGGCCGCGAGTCCAGCTTGTCGGACAGCCCGACGATCTCCAGCTGCTCCGCCGCCACGGCACGCGCCTCGTCCTTGGACAGTCCGCGCAGCTTGCGCGGGCCGAGCGAGACATTGTCGGCGACGGTCTTGTGCGGGAACAGGTTGAAATGCTGGAACACCATGCCGATGCGCTGGCGCAGCTTGTCCGGGTCCTCGGTGAGCACCGACTTGCCGTCGAGCAGCACATCGCCCTGGTCCGGCTCGTGCAGCCGGTTGAGCACCCGCAGCAGCGTCGACTTGCCCGAGCCGGACGGGCCGATGACCGTGGTGGTCTTGCCCGCGTCGACGTGGATGTCGATGCCTCGAAGGATGTGGTTGTGCCCGAGCTTCAGGTGCAAATTGGTTCCGGTGAGGGAGGCACTCATCTATCCGCGCCCTTCCGTGATCGTGGCGGCCTCGACCGGATCGATCGGCCGGTCCGGCCTGCCGGTGCGCATGCGGCGGTCGATGTAGTTCACCAGGTGGGTGAGCGGGATGGTCAGCAGCAGGTAGACCAGGCCGGCGGCCACCAGCGGGGACAGGTTGCCGGTCTGCGCGTTGAGGTCACGACCGACCGCGAACAGTTCGCGCTGGGTGGCGAGCAGGCCGAGGAAGTAGATCAGCGACGAGTCCTTGATCAGCGCGATGAACTGGTTCATCAGCGCGGGCAGCACCCGCCGGACACCCTGCGGAATCACCACCAGCGTCATTGCCTGCCGGTAGCCGAAACCGATCGCGCGAGCCGCTTCCAGCTGACCGGCTTCGACCGACTGGATGCCGGAACGGAAGATCTCGCCGATATACGCCGAGGCCAGCAATGCCAGCGCTACCGCGCCGAGCCAGTACGGGTTGCTGCCGGTCACGTTGCGGACCACCGGGCCGATGCCGAGGCCGATCAACAGGATGATCACCACCGCGGGCAGGCCGCGGAAGATGTCGGTGTAGACCCGGGCGGGCCAGCGCAGCCAGCGGGTCCGGGCGATGCCCGCCACCGCGAGCAGCATGCCGAGGATGGTGCCGAGGACACCCGAAACCACCGCAAGGATCAGGGTATTCGGCAGACCGGTCTTGAACAGGTCGGGAAAGGCCTTGCGGTACAACGACCAGTCGAAGAACGTGTCCTTCAGCTGCTGCAGCGTTGATTTCGGCGCGACCACCGTGGTGTCGGCCGGTTTGTGTTCCGCCGCAATGGCGGCGAAGTCCGGCAGTTGCGGCAGCTGCGCCGCCTTGGAGCCCGGCTTCCAGCCCGGCGGCAGTTCCCGCGGCACCCAGTCGCTGTAGAGCTTGGCGTAGGTGCCGTCCGCGATCACCGCGTCGAGGCCGCTGTTGAGCGCGTCGGTCAACGGCTGGTTGTTCTTGGACACCGCCCAGCCGACGAAGTTGTCCAGGCTGAAGGTGTTCTGCACCACCGCCGTTCCGTCACCCGGCTTGATCGCGCCCTCGGCCTGCGCTGACGGCGCCACCCAGGCGTCGACCTGGCCGGACTTCAGGTTGGCGTAGGCGGTGTTGTAATCGGGGAACTTCACCGGATCCAGGTGCAGCGTGTTGATCACGTACTCGTCCTGCACCGTGCCCTGCACCACCGCGATCCTGGTGCCGCGGTTCAGGTCCGAAAAACCTTTGATGCCACTGGAATTGGGGGCGACGAGGGAGAAGTACCCGAAGTCGTAGCCGTTGGTGAAGCCGACCAGCTGGCGGCGCGCGTCGGTGGTGGTGATGCTCGACGACCCGACGTCGAAGCGGTTACCCGCCACCTGCGCGAGCAGTCCGGCGAACTCGGTGCCCGAGAACTCCACCTGCAGGCCGAGTTTCGTGGCGATCGCCTTCAGCAGCTCATTGTCGAAGCCGGTGAAGGTGCCCTTGCCGTTCACGCAGATGCTCGGCGGCGCGTCCGACAGCGTGCCGACGCTCAGCTTGCCCGGCGTGATCAGCCCGAGCTTCGAGGTGTCGATCGAGGACACCGGCGCGGTGCTCGCCGTCGTGTACTTGTCCGCGCCCGCGGTCTGCGCGGAGGCCAGGTTGGTCGGCGCGGCCGACGCCGCACTCACCCCCGGCGGGGAACACAGGTTGCGTTCCGAGGACGCATCATCGGAGCCGGAACCACACGCCGTGGCCGCGAGACCGACAGCAAGCAATATCACGGCGATCAACGCACGAGACCGCACAGCGGGCAGACCAGCCATGATGAAGAACCCTAGCCGCGACCAAGTGTTAACTCGCAGCTACCCCGCCGCCGACGTTGCGTCACCTGGAATGCGACAAGTCGGACCAGCGGCGACAGAGTTCGGATCAGCGTGATCCGAATTCGGCGGCACGGGGGCGTACCCCGGTCGGCAATTCAGATCAGGCCGGATCCGGCAGCACATCGCCGGTAGGCGCCGACTCGCCGCGAGCCTGGTCCGACTATTAGCGCAAGGGTTAGGCGAGCCCGCTGACCTGCTCGGGGTTCACTTCGTCACGCCAGCGGATCGCTCGCTCGACCTCGCTCAGGTCGTAACCCGGGCCACTGACGCCGACGGTGAACAGCGAAACACCGGCCTCGACGAGAGCCGACGCCTTCTCGACGCCCGGCCACTGCACCGAGCGCTCGATCCGCGCCTCGTCGGTGCCGACCGCGGCGCAATGCTCGGCGAGCACCTTGTTCTTGCGCGCGAGCGAGTCGAGGTCGGCGAACGTGTGCCACATGTGCGCGTACTCGGCGACCAAGCGCAGCGTCTTCTTCTCACCACCGCCGCCGATCAGGATCGGGATCTCGCGGATCGGCTGCGGGTTCAGCTTCTTCAGGCGGGCGCTGAGCCGGGCCATGTTCTCCTTCAGCAGCGCGAGCCTGGTGCCGGGCGTGCCGAACTCGTAGCCGTACTCGTCGTAGTCCTTCTCGAACCAGCCCGCACCGAGCCCGAGGATGAGCCGGCCGTCGCTGATGTGGTCCACAGTCCGCGCCATGTCGGCGAGCAGATCCGGGTTGCGGTAGCCGCCACCGGTGACCAGCGCGCCGATCTCCACCCGCTCGGTCTGCTCAGCGAAGGCACCGAGCATCGTCCAGCATTCGAAGTGCGCACCCTCGGGATCGCCACTGAGCGGAAAGAAGTGATCCCAGTTGAAGACGACGTCAACACCCGCATCCTCAGCCCGCAGTACCGCATCACGAATCAGCCCATACTTGGGCGCATGCTGCGGCTGCAGTTGAACTCCGATACGAACCGGTCGGCTCATGAAACTCTCCTCGTCGCTCGGATTTGGTCCCCCGAACGAGGCTACCGGCGCTGACAGTATCCGGCCGGGGCTCTCGGCAATCCGATCCGCCATCGAGAGGCGTTGCGCCCTCTGCACTTCGCGCGAACTCGAGCATTTCGAGCGGGAAACGAGCAGATCTAGTAATGTCGCCGGTCAACCCTTACTCGGATCGTCCGGCACGTTCCTGCCGGTGATGGGATGTGATTTGTCATGGCCACAGTGACCTTCGACAGCGCGACCAGGCTCTACCCTGGTTCGACCAAACCCGCTGTCGACCAGTTGAATCTGGAAATCGAAGACGGCGAATTCCTGGTCCTCGTCGGCCCGTCGGGCTGCGGTAAGTCGACCTCGCTGCGCATGCTCGCCGGGCTGGAGGACGTCAGCGACGGGCGCATCCTGATCGGCGCCAAGGATGTGACGCACGCCGAACCCAAGGAACGCGATATCGCGATGGTGTTCCAGAACTACGCGCTCTACCCGCACATGACCGTCGCGGAGAACATGGGCTTCGCGCTGAAGCTGGCCAAGGTCGCCAAGGCCGAGACGCAGAAGCGGGTGCTCGAGGCGGCGCAACTGCTCGACCTGGAGCCGTACCTGGATCGCAAGCCGAAGGCGCTGTCCGGCGGTCAGCGCCAGCGCGTCGCGATGGGCCGGGCGATCGTGCGCCAGCCGCAGGTGTTCCTGATGGACGAGCCGCTGTCCAACCTGGACGCGAAGCTGCGCGTGCAGACCCGCACCCAGATCGCGCAGCTGCAGCGCAGGCTCGGCACCACCACCGTGTACGTCACGCACGACCAGGTCGAGGCGATGACCATGGGCGATCGGGTCGCGGTGCTCAAGGACGGCCTGCTGCAGCAGTGCGCGACGCCGCGCGACCTGTACCAGGACCCGGTCAATGTGTTCGTCGCAGGCTTCATGGGCTCGCCCGCGATGAACCTGTTCACGCTTCCGGTGTCCGACGGTTCCGTGTCGCTCGGCGGGCACGTGCTGCCGCTGCCGCGCTCGGTCATCGACGCGGCCGAGGGTTCGGTGTCGGTCGGCATCCGCCCCGAGCACTTCGAGCTCGGCAACGGGGCCGGCTCCGGCATCGAGATGGAGGTCGACGTGGTCGAGGAGCTCGGCTCCGACGCCTACATCTACGGCCGCACCACCTCCGAAGGCAACGCCGTCGGCGAAACCATTGTGGCGCGCGCGGATTGGCGCAACCCGCCCGCCAAGGGCACCCGGGTCCGCCTCTCCACCGACCCGCAACACACCTACTTCTTCTCCGCCAAGGACGGCCGCCGCCTGCACTGAGCCCCGCTCAGTCAGCACAAGCCACCGAGCCCGGTCCGCAATGGACCGGGCTCGGTCATTTCCGCACCTCACAAAGGTCAGCGCGCCAACCACCCGGCAAAGCGCCGAGTCAGAAACGGCATGATCACCCACACCATCGCACCCACCGCCACCGGCACAATGCACGCCAGTCGCAACGGCGTCGGCAGCGGTTCCAGCAGCGGAGCCGTCACCGTCACCAGAACGGTGAGCATCGGGTAGAGCCCAATAAGCGTCAGCAGCCAGAACTTCCATTTCGCCGGATGCCGGTCGCTCGTCGCTACCGCAACGTGCTCTACCGACTCAGCCTGCGCAATTTCCTTCGTAGCAAACACTTTTCACTCCTCTGCGCTCGCGGTAAGTCCGCCGTCACAGAGAAGACGACGTAGCTCCCGCACCTGTGACATCGAACTGCACCGAGCTCGCCTTTGTTCCGATCGACGCTCGAGCGCCGCAAATCGGGTCGACCGCCGATCCCGTTCGCACTGGCTTACCGGATAGCGGCGCAGGCGAACCGCCATGTGGCGCTTCGAGAGTGGGCGTTCAGCGCTTGGTCTTGCGGGTGCGGCGGGAGTCCAGGTAGTCGTCGTTGACGCGGATGCCCAGTTCTTCGAGGGCTATCTCGCGGCCGGAGTCGCTGCGGACTTGGACGCGGACGGGGGAGCCGGTGGATTCTTCGACCAGCAGGAGTGGGGGTGGGCCGGGTTGGAGGTAAGTGTCGCCCCACTGCATCAGGGCCAGGACTACGGGGAGTAGGTCGCGGCCCTTGGGGGTGAGGATGTATTCGTGGCGGGTGCGTTTGCCCTGCTCCTGGTAGGGCTGCTTGGTGAGCAGGCCCGCTTCGGTGAGTTTGCGGAGCTGGGTGGCGGCCGCGGCGTCGGTGATGCCGACGCGGTGGGCGAAGCCGTCGAAGCGGGTGGTGCCGTAGTAGGCCTCGCGCAGGATGAGCATGGTCGAGCGGGTGCCGACGAGTTCGATCGCCTTGGCGATCGAGCAATCCGTGGTCTGCCACGAGCTCAGATCGGCCAACGGTCCTTCCATCACTGCTGCCATGACCAACATCATACCCTTGCTGACTTGTCTCGACTATCGTCAGGTGTAACCTGACTATGTGTTGATAGAGCCAGGCAAGGCCGCCCGGTTCTCGGTCCGAAAGGAAGCACGATGAGAGACGCGGTAATTGTCGAAGCGGTACGCACTCCGATCGGCAAAGGCAAGCCGAACGGCGCGCTGCATGACGTCAATGCGGTGGATCTGCTCGCACACAGCCTGCGCGAAGTGGTCGATCGCAGCGGCATCGATCCGGTGCTGATCGACGACGTGATCGGTGGCATCGTCACCCAGGTCGGCGAGCAGGGCGCCAACATGACCCGGCGCGCGGCACTGGCCGCCGGGTATCCCGAATCCGTCCCCGCGACCACGGTGGACCGGCAGTGCGGCAGCAGCCAGCAGGCGATCCACTTCGCCGCCCAGGGCGTGATCTCCGGGGCCTACGACATCGTCGTGGCCGCCGGTGTCGAATCGATGGGCCGAATCCCGATGGGCGCCAACCTGATCGGCTCCGAGGATGTCTCCGGCGTCGGCTTCGCCGCACGTTATCCGGAAGGCCTGGTGCCGCAAGGGATCAGCGCTGAACTGATCGCCGCCAAGTGGGGCCTGACGCGCACCCAGCTCGACGAGTTCGCCCTCGGCAGCCACGAAAAGGCCGCGCTGGCAACGAAAAACGGCCTGTTCGCCAACGAGCTCGCGCCGATCAACGGACTGAGCACCGATGAGGGTATCCGGGTCGGCAGCACCCTCGACTCGCTCGCCAAGCTGCGCCCCGCCTTCTATGACGAGGCGATGTCCGCCCGGTTCCCGCAGATCGGCTGGGAGGTGACCGCGGCGACCGCGAGCCAGGTCAGCGACGGTAGCGCCGCGGTGCTGATCATGACCAGCGAACGCGCGAAGGAACTCGGACTGAAGCCGCTGGCCCGGCTGCACAGCTTCGCCGTCGTCGGCGACGATCCGCTGCTGATGCTCACCGCGGTGATTCCGGCGACCCGAAAGGTGTTGCAGCGCGCGGGACTCCAGATCTCCGACATCGATCTGTTCGAGGTGAACGAAGCTTTCTCACCGGTCGTGCTCGCCTGGGCCAAGGAGACCGGCGCCGACCTCGCCAAGGTGAACGTCAACGGCGGCGCCATCGCCATCGGCCACCCACTCGGCGCCTCCGGCTCCCGCCTCGCCACCACCCTGGTACACGCCATGCAGGACCGCGGCGCCCGCTACGGCCTGCAAACCATGTGTGAGGCAGGCGGTTTGTCGAACGCCATGATTCTCGAACGCCTCTGACCCGAACCGGCGCCCATCGCGAGGTGGGCGCCGAGTCAGATCGACGCGAGCACCAGCGCGATCAGAAATCCGGCCACCCACGACTCGACGATCAGCGGCACCGCGATCAACGGCGTCCACCCGATCGGCCTGCGCGCCCGCACCTTGCGCACCATCAACCAGACCGCCCAGATCACCGATGCCGCAATCCCTCCCCAACCGACGACCTGCGCCACCGACAGGTATCGCCATGCCCCACCGTCCGGGTCGTCTCGCGCCACCACCTCGTAAAGCGGCACGAACGACGCGATGAACCAGGCGAAGGCGACCGTCATCAACGACCCGAGCCCCGCGCGTACGAGGTCCGGCACACGCTCCGGTCGTTCCCACGCCATACCCCAGGATGACCCGCGCCCACCTACCGCGCAGCCCGCGCGCAAAGTCGCACGCCGGGCACACGTTGCTGACGGTCCACGCGTGACGGGTGCGCCGAGTATCAGTGCGCGCATGAAATTGCTTGGCGCGCACGAGTTTGCCGACGATTCCGTGCGCAGCGGCACAGTTCGTGCGCGGGATGGGTCAGTGACCGGTGTAGACCTGGGAGGCGAGGGCTACGCCGCCGGCGAAGGAGGCGACGATCAGGAGGGCGGCTAGTACTGGCCAGTACCACATGTGCCGGCGCTTCAGGCCGGCCACGATGATCATTACGAGGGAGCCGACCAGGGCGAGAGCGGTGCCGCCCCAGGAGACGATGAAGGCGGCGCCGAGGTAGCTGTCGTTGCAGTTGTTGGTGCCGCACGCGTCGGTGGCGAAGGCGAAGAAGAGGGTGGCGTAGGCGGCGAGTAGGCCGAGCAGCGCGGCGCAGGAGTACAGCACGATGGTGAGGACCAGGTCCCAGGTCCGCTGTTGCGGCTGTGGCGTCGGCTGCTGCCATTGCGGCTGTTGCCACTGCTGCTGCGTTGTCGGGTAGTAGGTCATGTACTCAGCATCGCGATCGACCGGCGTGCGCAGGACCGCAAAACTACTCAGACCGCATGGGGAGAATTCGGCAAACAGCTGGTCAGGCGACCGTTGCCGGAGCGAAGCCCGAACCTGGCAGCGCCCGTTAAGCTGGGCGGCGATGACCGATCACGTTGTTGAGAGCATCGTCTACGCGATCCCGATGCGCACCCGGTTCCGTGGCATCACCGTGCGCGAGGGGATGCTGATCCGAGGGCCGCTCGGGTGGGGCGACTTCTGTCCGTTCACCGAGTACGACGATCGGGAGGCGGCCGGATGGCTGGCCACCGCGCTCGAACAGGTGACGGTGGGGTGGCCGGAACCGGTGCGCGATCGGATTCCGATCAACTGCACGGTGCCTGCGGTCGATCCGGAGCGTGCGCACGCGATTGTCGCGGGGTCGGGGTGTGGCACCGCGAAGGTGAAGATCGCCGATCATCCCGATTCGCTCGCCGAGGATCTCGCCAGGGTCGAGGCGGTGCGGGACGCGCTCGGTCCGAGTGGGGCCGTTCGGGTGGACGCCAACGCGGTCTGGGATGTCGAGACCGCCGTCGCGCACATCGCCCGAATCGACAAGGCCGCAGGCGGTTTGGAGTACGTCGAACAGCCCTGCCGGACCATTGAAGAACTGGCCGCGGTCCGCCGCCGCGTGGACGTCCGCATCGCCGCCGACGAATCCATTCGCCGCGCCGAGGACCCGCTGCGGGTCGCCGTCGCGGGCGCTGCGGACATCGCGGTGCTGAAATGCACTCCGCTGGGCGGTGTTCGACGCGCGCTGCGGGTGGCCGAAGCCGCCGGCCTCCCCTGCGTGGTCTCCTCAGCCCTGGAAACCAGCGTCGGCCTGGCCGCGCAACTCGCCCTCGCCGGCGCGCTCCCCGAGCTCGACTTCGCCTGCGGGCTCGGCACATTGTCGCTGCTCACCGGTGATGTGGTTGTCGATTCACTGCGCCAAGTCGACGGCTATCTGCCGGTACCGAGAACTCCGCCGCAGCCTGATCCGGCCCTGGCTGAGCAACACCGGCAGCGCGACCCCGACCGAACCGCGTGGTGGCAGGACCGACTGGGCCGAGTCCTCCGACTGGTCGAGTTCACCCAAGAACGGAACTGAGCAGCCGCACTTTATCTCGGGATCTGCACTGTCTATAGGGCCCTAGAGAGAGTGCAGATCCCGAGTAAAGGTGCAGATCGTGGGATCAGTCAGCCGAGGCGGACACCGCAGCCCAGCAGCGTCGCGCGCAGCACCAGGGCGGCTTCCGGGCCGATGATGCCGTCGACCAATTCCAGGTAGCGGGTGCAGAATTCGGGGCCGTGCGGTGCGACCGAGCCGGGGTCGGGCTCGAGATGATGCGCCATTTCGTGCAGCACTACGAGTTCGCGGAGCGCCCACGCGGTGCCGCCGGTGTGCAGCGGCACGGCGAGGACGGCGTCGGCGGCCTCGTAGTGGGCGGCGGTCGCGCCCGCGCGCGAGCGGACCCGGACCGAGGTGCTCGCGCGATCCCATTGGGCCCGAACCCAATTGAGGGCAAGCACCTTGTCGGCGTAGCTCTGCACGGAGTCGACCGAGGCGAAACGACGTTCGATCGGCAACGTGAGGTGCGAACCGTACAGCTCGACCATGCGACTGCCATGCTCATCGGCACGGTCGAACATCCCACGCACCAACTGCTCGGCGTCATATACCTTGGCGCGCTGCGTATCTCGTACGCTCATGACTCCGCCTCGCCCGCACTCGAAGGCAGCGGGCGCGCACCGCATCTCAGGTGCGCTAGCTGCCGCACGCTCACAACTCCCCCTCGCCAGCGCTCAGCTGCGTCGTACACGCAGGCGCACTGCGCCTCAGGTTCACACGCTGACACTCGCTCACAACTCCCCCTCGCCAGCGCTCAGCTGCGTCGTACACGCAGGCGCACTGCGCCTCGGGTTCACACGCTGACGCTCGCTCACGAATCCCCCGCGCCAGCCACTCGACTTCGCCGCACGAAAACGCGCACTGTGCCTTAGGTTCGTCCGCTGACGCTCGCTCACGAATCCCCCTCGCTGACGCTCGGTTCCGTCGTGCCGGAGTGCGCACTGTGATTTCGGTTCACTCGCCGGCGCTCGGTCACGAGCATCGTCCACAAAAGACACCGGCGCGACCCGAGTCAGCCCGCCCCCGCGCGCCTGTTGAAAGACACGCCGCAGTCCATTCCGAATTCCCGCGTCCTCCGACCCGGCACGGGAAATCCGCAGCACTCACGCCGACCCGTTGGTCGAACCACGCGACTTCCGCGTCAATTGCCCACGCGCCGCACCGAGTTCGGGCGAGGTGCCGAGCCGAGCCGCCTTACCGGCCCGGTCCCCCGCGCGCCGCGCCGCCGCCGAATGTCCGGCCGAGGCCTGCGGCCCGCGCCAGGTCCCGCGCGCTTCGGAGGTGCTGGTGTAGAAGTCGGTGAGCTCGATCTCCTTGTTGCGCAACGCGAGCGCGGTGCCTGCCCCCGCGGTGTCGCCGGGCACCACCTCGGCTTCGACCTCCGCCTTCACCGCGGCCAGCCGCTGCCCGATCCGCGCGGCGAACGCCATCTGGAAGTTCAACCGCGCGGTGACACCGGCGACCGGGGCCTGCACCCGCCGTTGTACCTTGCGTCCCCAGCGCTTTTCGGTGACCACCTTCTCCACCGTCGCCGAGCGGTACTGCCCGGACTTGATGTATTGATCCGAGGCCCGCACCATCTGCACGAGCAGACTGGCGTACAGCGCCTCGCAGGTGTCGATATCGGAATCGAAACCGTAGGCGTACACCTGGGTCGAGGTGCGAGCGACATCGCAGCGCACATCATTGGCGTGCGCGATGGCGACGAACAGTTGGACGTAGGTGCGCAATCCGCGCTTGCCCGGCTCGCCGATCGGAATGATCCGCTGAATCGGCGTCGGCCTGCGCTCACGTCCCGCGATGTGCGCACGCGCCACCGTCAGATCGATGGACGATCTGGTCGCGAGTCGCTGGGCCGCGGCGAGAAACGCCTCGGCCTCGTGCTCGTTGTCGGTCGATTCGGCCTGGCGCAGCAGCCCGCCGATGCGGGTCAGCATCCGCTCGGGAACCGGGTTCGGCGATGTCATCACACGCCAGAGTAGCGAGGACTTCCCGCCACAATCCCGCGAGTCACTCCCACACCATGTATCTTGCGTTGTGCAACCGGCAGGGTGTGCTAATGCTCACGATCGACTTGGAGTGTCCGCGATGGCTGTGAAAAAGGTGTCGTCCCTACGAGCGTCGCTCGTACCGAAGGCCGCGTTCGCGGCCGTCTCGGTCGCGTTGCTGGCGGCGACGTTCACCAGTTCCTGCTCCAGCGACAGCGGCGGGAGTCCGACGAGCCAGAACCTCAGCGGGCGCGGGCCGATCACCTACGTCGAGGGCAAGGACACCACCGAGACCGGCGCGGTCAAGCAGCTCATCGAGCGCTGGAACGCGTCGCACCCGGACGAGCAGGTGACGTTCAAGGAACAGTCGAACGACGCCTCGCAGCAGTACGACGACCTGGTCGAGCACATGCGGTCCAAGCAGTCCACCTACGACGTCGTCGCCCTTGACGTGCCGTGGACCGCCGAGTTCGCCGCGAAGGGCTGGATCCAGCCGCTGAAGGATTCCTTCGCCATCGACACCTCCGCGCTGCTCTCCCCGCCGGTCGCCAGCGCCACCTACAACAACACGCTGTACGCGGCGCCCCGGAACACCAACGGCGGCCTGCTGTTCTACCGCAAGGACCTGGTGCCTAACCCGCCCAAGACCTGGACCGAAATGATGGCCCAGTGCCCGATCGCCAAGGCGCAGAACATCGGCTGCTACGCCGGGCAGTTCGCGCCGTACGAGGGCCTGACGGTGAACGCGGCCGAGGCGATCAACGCCTACGGCGGCAGCTTCGTCGGCGCCGACGGCAAGACCCCGACCGTGAACAGCCCGCAGGCGCGCGCCGGACTCAAGGTCCTGGTCGACGCCTACAAGGACGGCAACATCCCGCAGGAAGCGATCACCTTCAAGGAGCCGGAGAGCAGCAGCGCGTTCTCGCAGGGCAAGCTGATGTTCCTGCGTTCCTGGCCGTCCACCTACGGTGACGTCGGCGGCGACGCGTCCTCGGTGAAGGACAAGTTCGGTGTCGCCCCGCTGCCCGGCGAGAACGGCGTCGGCGCGTCCACCCTCGGCGGCTACAACGCGGCGATCAGCGCGTACTCCAAGAACAAGGCCACCGCGCTGGACTTCCTGCGCTTCCTGATCAGCGAGGACGCCCAGCACATCGTCGCCTCGGGCGCGCTGCCCTCGGTGCGCGCCTCGATGTACGACGACCCGGCGCTGATCGCGAAGATGCCGTACCTGCCCGCGCTCAAGGATTCCATCGCCAGCGCGGTGCCGCGTCCGGTCACGCCGTTCTACCCCGCGGTGTCGAAAGCCATCCAGGACAACGCTTATGCTGCGCTCAAGCAGTCCAAGTCCGTCGACGACGCGATCATCGGGATGCAGAAGGGCATCGAGACCGCGGGATCGTAGGCGGATAGCGCAACGGACCCGACGAGACCCGTAGGAGAGAGAAACGGTGTCGGATCCTTCGGGAGCGGCCAGCACTGTGCCGAGTGACGAGTTCCTGCCACGCAAGCGTGGCCTCGGCGAGACCCTGGCTTCGGAAATGCGGCGCTCGGGCAAAGCCTGGCTGTTCGTCACGCCGGTGCTGCTGGCGCTGGCCGTGGTCATCGGTTATCCGGTGATCCGGGCGCTGTGGATGTCGTTCCAGAAGGATTCCGGTTTGGACCCGGCGACGGGCATGTTCGTCGAGGGCGGCGGCGCGGGCATCTCGAACTACACGCACTGGCTGCTGCAGCAGTGCCAGGCGGGCGGTGAGACGGTCAGCTGCCCGACCGGCAACCTCGGTTCGCAGTTCTGGCTGGCGATCGGCGTCACGCTGTTCTTCACCGTGATCACGGTGACGCTGGAGGCCACCCTGGGCCTCGGCTTCGCCATGGTGATGGGCAAGACGTTCAAGGGACGTGCGCTGCTGCGCGCCGCGGTGCTGATTCCGTGGGCCATCCCGACCGCGGTGACCGCGCGGTTGTGGGAGTTCATGTTCCAGTACGACGGGGTGGTGAACCGGGTCCTCGGCACGCACATCCTGTGGACCTCCGACGCGTGGCCCGCGCGGTTCGCGGTGATCGCGGCCGACGTGTGGAAGACGACACCGTTCATGGCGTTGCTGCTGCTGGCCGGGCTGCAGGTGATCCCGGCCGACGTGTACGAGGCGGCCAGGGTCGACGGCGCCTCGGCCTGGCAGCGGTTCACCCAGATCACGCTGCCGCTGCTCAAGCCGGCACTGCTGGTCGCGGTGCTGTTCCGGACGATGGACGCGCTGCGCATGTACGACCTGCCCGCGATCATGACGCTGAGCAACCCGTCCACCAGGGTGGTGTCGATCCTGGTGGTCGATCAGGTCCGGCAGGGTCCGAACAGCGCGGCCGCGCTGTCGACGATCACCTTCCTGATGATCTTCGCGGTGGCCTTCGTACTGGTGAAGGTGTTGGGCGCCAACGCAGTCCGCACTCAGGAAGAACAGCGGGAGGCGCACTGATGTCGGTTCGGACTGCTGAAAAGCCTGCCGCACAGGCCGTTTCGTGGACGCAGCGGCTTCGGTCGGTACGGCTGTACGTCGGTGTCGCCATCGTGCTCGTGTGGGGGCTCGGGCCGTTCTACTGGATGACGGTCACCGCGTTCCGCGATCCCGCCTACACCTTCGACAGCACGCCGTGGCCGACGCATGTCACCTTCGAGAACTTCCGCAACGCGTTCGACACGAGTCGCGGCAACAACTTCGGCAAGGCGCTGGCCAACAGCGTGATCATCGGCTCGGCCACCACCGTTGTCGCGCTGGTCCTCGGTGTGATGGCCGCATACGCGCTGGCCCGGCTCACCTTCCGGGGCAAGTACATCGTGTCCGGGCTGATCCTCAGCGCGTCGATGTTCCCGGTGGTCGTGCTGGTCACCCCGTTGTTCCAGCTGTTCACCAATATCGGCTGGATCGGCAAGTACCAGGCGATGATCGTCCCGAACATCTCGTTCGTGCTGCCGATGACCGTCTACATCCTCGCCTCGTTCTTCGCCGAGCTTCCCTGGGAACTCGAGGAGGCCGCGCGGATCGACGGCGCCACCAAGCTGCAGGCGTTCCGGCTGGTGATGCTGCCGCTGGCGGCGCCCGCGGTCTTCACCACCGCGATCCTCGCGTTCATCGCCGCGGTGAACGAATACCTGTTGGCCCGACTGCTTTCCAGCGGCAGCACCGAACCGGTGACCGTCGCGGTCGCCCGGTTCTCCGGCAACGATCCGCTGGTCGAGCCCTACGCCGCGATCATGGCCGCCGGCGTGATGGTGTCGATCCCGCTGGTCATCATGGTGCTGCTGTTCCAGCGTCGCATCATCTCCGGCCTCACGGCGGGTGGCGTCAAGAGCTAGAAACACCGCTCAGCGCACGTTTTTCCGGCAATAGCCGGAATTACGATGTGCCGCATCGGCCCGGTGATAGCATCGCGGGTCACCCACGGCGCGAGTAAAGTCGTGCCCGTGGGGGCCCATTTCCGATCGTTGTTCGTGCAGGTGAGTTTCGGCCGACGCTCCGGGAGGAGATGATCGTGAACGAGCGCCAGCGAGTGCACCGGGGTTGCCGCGCGTTCGAGCGCACGAATCGCCGCGAGGCGCTGTCGTGAGTTCGTTCGGCAAGCGGCGACGTAGTGCGAGAGCCAAACCGGAACCCGCGCCCTATACCTCGATCGCCGGTTTCAACGAGCTCGACACCGCGCCACGTCGAAAGCGACACGCCCGCCCGGCAAAAGAGCCCAAATCCCCGCGGCCGGCGCCCGATCCGCATCGCCCGCCACGCACCCGCGGGGAACGCTTCCGGCGCTTGGTGCTCGCCCTGTTCATCATCTTCGGCGCGGTGCCCGCACTGCTGTTCGTGCTCGTCTACTGGAGTGCCGAGATCCCCGATCCGGATTCGGTACAGACCAATCAGATCGCCACCGTCCTGGCCGCCGACGGCAGCACGGTGATCGCCAAAGTGGTGCCGCCCAACGGCAATCGGAGCCCGATCCCGCTGGCCGAGGTGCCGCAGCCGGTCCGCGACGCGATGCTGTCCGCGGAGGACCGCAACTTCTACACCAACCCCGGCTACTCGACCTCCGGCTTCCTGCGCGCCGCCCGCGACAACCTGCTCGGGCGCGACAACGCGGGCGGCGGTTCCACCATCACCCAGCAGTACGTGAAGAACGCCTTCCTCGGCTCCGAGCGCACGCTCACCAGGAAAATGCGCGAGCTGGTCATCTCGGCCAAGATGGCGCGGCAGTGGAGCAAGGACGACATCCTCGCCGCCTACCTCAACACCATCTATTACGGCCGCGGCTCCTACGGCATCGCCGCGGCGAGCAAGGCCTACTTCAACAAGCCGGTGAACCAGCTGACCCTGGCCGAGGGCGCGGTGCTCGCCGCGCTGGTGCGCACGCCGTCGATCCTCGACCCGGAAACGCACCTGCCCGACCTGACCGCGCGCTGGAGGTACGTGCTCGACGGCATGGTCGAGATGGGCGTCCTGTCGCCGGGCAACCGGGACGCCACGGTCTTCCCGGCGATCATCCCGCTCAACGAGATCCCCGACGACAACGTGGCCCGCGGCCCCGAGGGCCTGATCCGCGCCCAGGTGGTCCGCGAACTGCGCTCGTCCGGCATCAGCGAACACGAACTGGACACCGGCGCCCTGCAGATCACCACCACGATCGACACGAAGGCACAGCAGTCCGTGTTGAGCGCCGTGCACGACCGGCTGGCCGGGCAGCCGTCCGAACTGCGCGCCGCGATCGTGTCGATCGACCCGCGGTCCGGCGCGGTGCGCGCCTACTTCGGCGGCACCGACGGCATCGGCTACGACTACGCGCAGGCGCCGCTACAAACCGGTTCGGCGTTCAAGCCCTTCGCGGTGGTCGCCGCGCAGCAGCAGAGCATTCCGCTCAACCGCATGCTGGACAGCTCCCCGGTCACCGACCGCGGCACCAAGATCACCAATGTGGACGGTGAATCGTGCGGCCGGTGCACCATGGCCGAGGCGCTGAAGCGCTCGCTCAACACCAGCTTCTACCGGCTGACCATGTCGATGTTCGACGGACCCAAGGCCATCGCCGACGCGGCGCACGCGGCGGGCATTCCGGAGGAGATCCCCGGCGTCGCGGGCAAGACGCTGACCGAGGACGGCGGCCGCCCGCTGAACGGAATCGTGCTGGGGCAGTACCTCGTTCGGCCCATCGACATGGCGTCGGCGTACGGGACGATCGGCGCGTCCGGCGTCTATCACCAGCCGTATTTCGTGCAGCGCGTGGTGACCGGAGACGGACGGGTGCTGCTCGACCGTGGTGCGCCCGAACAACGCACCGGCAAGCAACTGCCCGACGGCCAGCAGCGCATCCCCAAGGCGATCGCCGAGAACACCACCCAGGCGATGACGCCGATCGCCGCGTACTCCAACGGACACGCCCTCTCCGGTGGCCGGCCGTCCGCGGCGAAGACCGGCACCACCCAGCTCGGCGACTCCAAGCTGAACAAGGACGCCTGGATGATCGGCTTCACGCCCGCGCTGTCCACGGCGGTCTGGATCGGCACCGAACAATCGCAGCCGATCCACACCGCCCGCGGCACCGACATCTACGGGTCCGGCCTGCCCGCCGACATCTGGAAGCAGGTGATGGACGGCGCGCTCGACGGCAGTCCGGTCGAACAGTTCCCCGCCGCGCCCAGCGCCGCCGCGGCGATCACGCCACCGTCGGCGAGCAAGCCGTCCGGCGGCACCTACGACATCCTGAATCCGCCGCCCGGCCCGCCGCGGGAGCCGGTAGTCATCATCCCGCCCGCGCCGCAAACACCTAAGGAAGTGGAAATTTTTCCCGGACTGACCATCCCGGTGCCGGGATAGCGATGATGCTGTGACCTTCCCGCACCCAGGGGAACGGATGACATGGCAGCATCGTTTGCCAGAGTGAGAGCGAACAGCGAGTGTGTCGGACAAGGCCGACGCCGACGCCGCGGGATCGATGCGGAAGGATATGCGCTCGAGCGACGACGCCGCCAATTGGAGACAGACGAGACATAGGGGCTACGCCGGTGGATTTCAATGTCGTTGACCAACCCGAGACGCTGGTGGCGGGAACAGTACTTCGCAGCCCAGCGCTCGCGGTCGAAGGACCGCGCCGCGCGAAAGTCGAAGAGGCGTGGAAGCGCAACCTGGCCCGCCAGCTGCCCGGGCCGCCGACGACCGCGTATGTCGACCACGCGCCGGAAATCAATTCGTATTTAACCCATATCGTCGGCTACCGCTGCCGCGGCGTGGACGACTTATTACCCGGTGACGTGCTGGCCCGGGTGCCCGCGGGCAAATTCGCCCGGTTCATCGCCAGCGGCGACAACCTCGGCGACACCATCGTGCACATCTGGCGCTCGGTATGGGACGCCGAGGCGGCAGGCCGATTCGTGCGCGCCTACACCGGGGATTGGGAGCACTATCCCGACGCGCGCACGGCCGAAGTCTTCGTAGCGCTGGCAGACGATCAAGTCGACGGGTAGGAACAACACTGTGGACTTCGAGATTGTCACGTTGGACGAGAGCCTGGTCGCCGGACTGACCGTTCCGCTCGCCGGACGCGAGGTGACCGCGCGCGACCTCGACCTGGTGAACTTCACCTGGGACCGCTACCTGGCGCGGGAGAAGAGCGTGCCGCGGGTGGCCGCCTACATCGGCCAGAACGACCACGCCGTCGCCGTGCTCGGCTACGAGGTGGCCGCGATGGACGAGATGGACGCGGGCGACGTGCTCACCCGCGTCCCACAGGGCCGCTACGCCAAGTTCGTCGTCTCCGACAAGCCCTATGACCTGTTGCGCACCGCGTGGGCTCAGGTGCGCAAGGCGGAGAGCGCCGGAACCATCACCCGCTCGCACACCGCGGAGATCGAGCGCTACACCGGACCGACCTCGGTCGAGGTCTACGTCTCGCTGGACTGATCCCCGGCAACACGCGAAATGAGCCGGGCCCCACGAAAGTTCGTGGGGCCCGGCTCATTCGCGCTCTGCGCTACCGAACTACACAGCGCTACCGAACTACTCGGTGCCGATGATGAACGCCTCGAGCTGCGTGCGCGCGACGTCGTCGGCGAGCTGCTTGGGCGGGGACTTCATCAGGTAGGCCGAGGCCGGGATGACCGGTCCGCCGATGCCGCGGTCCTTGGCGATCTTCGCCGCGCGGACCGCGTCGATGATGATGCCCGCCGAGTTCGGCGAGTCCCACACCTCGAGCTTGTACTCCAGGCTCAGCGGCACGTCGCCGAAGGCGCGGCCCTCGAGCCGGACGTAGGCCCACTTGCGGTCGTCCAGCCAGCCGACGTGGTCGGACGGGCCGATGTGCACGTCCTTGGCGCCCATTTCCTTCTTCAGGTTGCTGGTGACGGCCTGGGTCTTGGAGATCTTCTTCGACTCCAGGCGCTCGCGCTCCAGCATGTTCTTGAAGTCCATGTTGCCGCCGACGTTCAGCTGCATGGTGCGATCGAGCTGCACACCGCGGTCCTCGAACAGCTTGGCCATGACGCGGTGCGTGATGGTCGCGCCGACCTGGCTCTTGATGTCGTCACCGACGATGGGAACGCCTGCCTTGGTGAACTTCTCGGCCCACACCGGGTCGGAGGCGATGAACACCGGCAGCGCGTTGACGAAGGCGACGTTCGCGTCGATGGCGCACTGTGCGTAGAACTTGTCGGCCTCCTCCGAACCCACCGGCAGGTAGGAGACGAGGACGTCGACGTTGTTGTCCTTCAGGACCTTGACCACATCGACCGGCTCGGCCTCGGACAGGTCGATGGTCTCGGCGTAGTACTTGCCGATGCCGTCGAGGGTCGGACCGCGCTGCACGACAACGTCGCTCGGCGGCACGTCGGAGATCTTGATGGTGTTGTTCTCGCTGGCGAAGATGGCCTCGGCGAGGTCGAAGCCGACCTTCTTCGCGTCGACGTCGAACGCGGCGACGAACTTCACGTCCCGGACGTGGTACTTGCCGAATTTGACGTGCATGAGGCCGGGCACGGTCGCGGTCTCGTCCGCGTCCTTGTAGTACTGCACACCCTGGACCAGCGAGGAAGCGCAGTTGCCCACACCTACGATGGCGACGCGAACTTCTGTGGCGTTGTCAGCCTTCTTGTCATCACTCATGGCCGATATTTCCCTCTTTCTGTGGTGCCGCCTTCGTCGATTGCTCCGCCGCAATCAACTCGTTGAGCCAGCGCACTTCGCGCTCGCTTGATTCGAGTCCGAGCTGGTGGAGCTGCCGGGTGTAGCGATCGAGTGACCCGCTGGCCTTCTTGATCGCCTCCCGGAGTCCTTCTCGGCGCTCCTCGACCTGGCGTCGCCTGCCCTCCAGGATCCGCATCCGCGCGGTCGCGGGGGTGCGGCTGAAGAAGGCCAGATGAACGCCGAAGCCGTCGTCGGTGTAGTTCTGCGGTCCGGTATCGGCGAGCAGTTCGCTGAACCGCTCGCGGCCCGCCGGAGTCAGTTGGTAGACGCGGCGGGCTCGGCGCGTGACCACGCCCGCCGGAATCTCCTCGGCGATCAACCCGTCCGACTGCATGCGGCGCAGCGTGGGATAGAGCGACCCGTAGGAGAAGGCCCGAAACGCGCCGAGCAGGCCGGTGAGCCGCTTGCGCAACTCGTAGCCGTGCATGGGCGATTCGAGGAGCAGCCCGAGAATTGCCAGCTCGAGCACCGGGCTTCACCTCCCTGACTATGTACAGACCTAACCGATGGATGCGACTCCACACTATATCGGGCCGATATAACTGTGCACAGTCCTGGTCGATATAAAGCTGGATCTACCGGGCATCTCATACCCCTGAGCCAGGGCGGCCCCTCGGCAACACCGCTACTCTGGTTCTCGTGCGAATCCAGCGGCAGGTGGTCGACTACGCCCTACGGCGTCGGTCGTTGCTGGCTGACGTGTATGCGGGCCGCGTCGATGTCGCCTCGGTGTGTGATGCGAATCCCTACCTGCTGCGTGCGGCGAAGTTCCACGGCCGGGGGAGCGAGGTCACATGCCCGATCTGCCGGAAAGAACAACTCACGCTTGTATCTTGGGTCTACGGCGACGGTCTCGGACCGGTGGCGGGCTCGGCTCGCACACCGGAGGAGCTGACCCGCCTCGCCGAGACTCGTGAGGAGTTCTCGGTCCATGTCGTCGAGGTATGCCGCAGCTGCAGCTGGAATCATCTGGTGCAGTCTTACGTCCTCGGTACCACGCCGGCGCCAACGCGGCGTCGCACCGGGACCCGGCGCACCGCAGCCGAATGAAGTGCCTGGTCATCTGCCCGTCGGATGACTCGCGGAGCCAACACGTGTCCGCTGCGGTCGAGATGACCGCCCCGAGCCATCCGCAACGTTACGAGTTATGGAGATCTTGTCAGTGAATTCGCCCTACGAGACTTCCCCCTACGGCGATGAACCGCATGGCGGCCGTCCTCCACGGAGTTCACAGCCTGGTCCCAATCCCTATCAGAATCCGCGCCCGGGCCCGCCGCCCGGGCCTGGTCCCCGGCCCGGACCGCCGCCCGCGCAGCGCCCAGCCCCCTACCCGGGGGAGCTTCGTGGCCCGCAGCCGCAGCGTCGTCCCGGCCCGCCCCCGCCGCCGCAGCAGCGGCCGCCGCAGGGACGACCGAACCTCGCCCCGCCGCCCGGCGCGGGAGCCACCCAGAAGATCGAGCGGAACTCGCTGACCGACGCGGTCTCCGAGCGCAACCGCCGTGGCGGCCCGCCCACCGGGCCGCGGCCGACCGCCGAGCGGGCCCGCCGCGTCGGCGATCCCGGCAACGGCACCGGCGAACGCAGGCAGACCGCGGGTGGTCCGCCGTCCGGGCCGCCCCCGCGCCGCAACGGTGGCAGCGGCGGCGACGGCTCCGGCCCTGGCAAGCGCAAGCCTGGCGCGAAGAAGAAGTCGCCGTGGCGCATCGTGCGCCGGGTCATCTACGTGATGATGGCCATGGCCATCCTCATCCCCAGTGGCGTCTTCCTCATCGCGTACACGACTGTTTCGGTACCCAAGCCCGGTGACCTCAAAACCAATCAGGTCGCGACCATCCTCGCCTCCGACGGTGAGTCGGTGATCAGCAAAGTCGTTCCGCCGGAAGGCAACCGGACCGACGTCACGATCGAGCAGATCCCCGCGCACGTGCGCAACGCGGTGATCGCCGCCGAGGACCGGGACTTCTACTCCAACCCCGGCTTCTCGATCTCCGGCTTCGCCCGCGCCGCCAGGGACAACGTGCTCGGCAAGGAAAGCGCGGGCGGTGGTTCCACCATCACCCAGCAGTACGTGAAGAACGCACTGGTCGGTGACGAACGCTCGCTCACCCGAAAGCTGCACGAGCTGGTCATCTCGGCCAAGATGGCGCGCCAGTGGAGCAAGGACGACATCCTTGCCGCGTACCTGAACACCATCTACTTCGGTCGTGGCGCCTACGGCATCGATGCCGCCGCCAAGGCCTACTTCGAAAAGCCGGTGACGGAACTGACTCCCGCCGAGGGCGCGGTGCTCGCCGCCACCATTCAGCAGCCGTCCGGCCTGGATCCGGAGAAGAACCCGGAGGGCGCGAAGACGCGCTGGAACTATGTGCTCAACGGCATGGTGGACGGTGGCAACCTGCCCGCCGCCGAGCGGCAGGGCATGCAGTATCCGCGGGTGGCCCCGGTCTCGACGACCAAGGACAAGACCCTGGACACCGGCCCGGAGGGCTTGATCAAGACGCAGGTGCTCAAGGAGCTTGCCGCCGAGGGCATCAGCGAGCAGCAGATGAACACCTCGGGCCTGTCGATCACCACGACGATCGATCCGAAGGCGCAGAAGGCGGCCGTCGACGCGGCGCAGAAGAAGATGCAGGGCGAGCCGGAAAAGCTGCGTGCCGCAGTCGTTTCGGTGGATCCGAAGACCGGTGGGGTGAAGGCCTACTACGGCGGCGAGGACGGCCAGGGCTGGGATTACGCCAATGCCGGTCTGCAGCCGGGCTCTTCGTTCAAGGTGTTCGGTCTGGCGGCGAATCTCGAACAGGGCGTTCCGCTTTCGCAGCTGTACGACAGCTCGCCGGTCACCGTCAACGGCATCAAGATCACTAATGTCGAGGGTGAAGGGTGCGGCATGTGTACCATCGCCGAGGCCCTGAAGCGGTCGCTGAACACCAGCTTCTACCGCATGGAAGTCGACATGGGCAACGGCCCGCAGAAGATCGCCGACATGGCGCACAAGCTCGGCATCCCGGAGAACATTCCCGGCGTCGGCAAGTCGCTCACCGAAGCGGACGGCAACGGCCCGAACAACGGTATCGTGCTCGGCCAGTACGACTCTCGTCCGCTCGACATGGCTTCGGCCTACGCCACTCTGGCGGCCTCCGGCGTCTATCACAAACCGCACTTCGTGCAGAAGGTGGTCGCCGCCGACGGCACCGTGGTGCTCGATCGCGGTGAGGTGGCCGGCGAGAAGCGGGTCGACGCCGCAGTGGCCGACAACGTCACCGACGCGATGAAGCCCATCGCGGCCTGGTCGCGCAACCACAATCTGGCGGGCGGCCGCGAGTCGGCCACCAAAACCGGCACCGCCCAGCTCGGCGATACCCTCGACAACAAGGACGCCTGGATGGTCGGCTACACGCCGTCCCTGTCGACCGCGGTCTGGGTCGGCGCCGTCGACAGCACCGCGCTGCGCAACTACCAGGGCGGCATGATCTACGGTTCCGGTCTGCCGTCCGACATCTGGAAGGCCACCATGGACGGTGCGCTGGAAGGCACGAAGAACGAGACCTTCCCGAAGCCCGCCCCGATCAAGGGCCAGGCCGGTGTGCCCGCGTGGTCGGCCCCGTTCACCCCGCCGTCCACCACCGAGGCGCCGCCGCTGATCCCGCCGATCATGCTGCCGCCGCAGATCGACACCCCGTTCGGCCCGATCCAGATCCCCGGTGCCCAGCCGCGCCCGCAGGCGCAGCAGCAACCGCAACAGCAGCAACAGCGCGAGGACGGACCGACGCCGCTGCCCGGCCAGCCGATGGCGACCGACCCCTCGTCGCCGAGCTCGACCGGCTCGCCGCGGCCCGGCGCCAACGGATACACCAATCAGGGGGAGAGCACCGGCTCTCCGCCCACCACCCGCAGCAGGTAACCCGGCCCTGCGGCACCTGAGCCGAGGTGCCGCAGGGTTTTCGGTAAAAGCCCGCGAGGAGCGTGATCTGTCCTGCGCGTACCGCCGCCACCCAGCCGAGTGGGGACGACGCGATCCGAACCCCTAGCCGAACTCAAGGTAGCGTCGGGTGCCGTGACCGATCAGGAACTGGTGGACCAGCGAACGAACGGGAGCGTGCCGCAATCGGGTGGGGCGTCTTCCGGTGGCGCGCACTACATCGCCCCCGGCCCGCTCGCGCCGGATCTGCGGTCGGCCGACGCACGGGATCGGCCGAGCCGCAACGATTCGCTGACGGCGCAGCTGTCCACCGTCATCGGCGGCCCGGTCGGTGAGCACGCGCTGATCGGGCGGGTGCGGTTCTGGACGCCGATGCGGGTGCTGCTGGCGTTCACCGTGGTGTTCCTCGCGTTCGGCTGGTTCGGCAAGGCGGGCTGCATTCAGCAGACCGGCACCGCGGACGGATCGCTCACCCTCGATTGGAACAACGGCCGCCAGTACGTGGCGATGTGCTACTCGGACACCGTGCCGCTGTACGGCGCGGAGCGGTTGAACGAGGGTGCCTTCCCGTACAAGAAGGACTGGACCGAGACGACCCCGGACGGTGGCCGGGCAACCCGGTACATGGAATATCCGGTGTTATCCGGTCTCTACCAATACCTTTCGATGCGGATCGCCAAGGCCTGGGATGCCGCGCCGCTGCCCGGCGCGCTGCAGGTGGTGATCTACTTCAACGTCGTCGCGTTCGGCCTCGCGCTGGCCTGGCTGGTCACCGTGTGGGCGACCGCGCAGCTGGCCGGGCGCCGGGTGTGGGACGCGGCGCTGGTCGCCTGCTCGCCGCTGGTGATCGTGCACATCTTCACCAATTTCGATGCGCTGGCAACGGCTTTGGCCGCGACCGGGCTGCTGGCCTGGGCACGCCGACGCCCGGTGCTCGCCGGACTGCTGCTCGGCCTCGGCGGCGCCGCCAAGCTGTATCCGCTGCTGCTGCTCGGCCCGATCGTGGTGCTGTGCCTGCGCGCCGATCCGATGCAGCGGATGCCGAGCACCCAGCTCGGGCTGCGGCTGCGCGATATCGACAGCTGGTCGACGGCGCGGGACTGGATCCGCGAAACCCCTTATCGCGTCCACCTTCTCAGCACCCGGCCGCTCGGTGCCGCAGCCGTCACGGTATCCGCCGCGCTGGGCACCTGGGCCGTGGTGAACCTGCCCATCGCCGCGCTCTATCCGGACGGCTGGCGGGAATTCTTCCGGCTCAACACCTCCCGGCACGCCGACCCGGACTCGCTGTACAACGTGATCACCTCGTTCACCGGCTGGACCGGTTTCGACGGGACGCTCACGCACGAGCAACAACCGGTCATCCTGAACGTGGTGTCGCTGCTGGTGTTCGTGGCCGCGTGCGCGGTGATCGGCTACATCGCGCTCACCGCGCCGCAACGGCCGAGGCTGGCGCAGCTGTGCTTCCTGGTGGTCGCCGCGTTCCTGCTGACGAACAAGGTGTGGAGCCCGCAGTACTCGCTGTGGCTGGTGCCGATCGCAGTGCTCGCGCTGCCGCACCGGCGCATCCTGTTGGCCTGGATGACGATCGACGCGCTGGTCTGGGCGCCGCGGATGTTCTACTACCTCGGCCTGGACAAGAAGGGCCTGCCCGAGCAGTGGTTCACCGGCACCGTGGTGCTGCGCGACCTCGCGGTGATCGCGTTGTGCGCCTTGATCGTTCGGCAGATCTATCGCCCCGGCGAGGATCTGGTACGCCGCGACTACGTCGACGACCCGATCGGCGGCGTCTTCGACCGGGCACCGGATCCGTTGCTGGCGTGGCTGCCCGAGTTCTTGCGCCCCCGGGTGGCGCCGACCCGCGAGTGGCGCTCGCAGGCCGGCGATTCTAAAACCGGTAACCACGCAGTGGTAGCCAACGTCGCGAATCCGATTCAGTGGGTGCGCAGGTAACGCGCGAGCAGCGCCGGTTCCTGGGGTAGCAGGTCCAGGTCCAGCTGCCACGGGCTGCCGGTCCACGGATCGAACAGCGGTGTCCCGTCGACGGTCGGCAGGTGCCTGCAGGACTGGGACAGCATCGCCACGGTGCTGTCCGCCGAGTCGGATTCGTCGCTGCCGATGATCACCGTCGACAGCCCGATCAGGTCGCCGCGCATGATCAGCGAACCGATCCGCTGCGCGTCCGAACTCTGGTAGCCGTGCGGGAAGTCGGCGGCGACCAGGATCCGGTGCTCGGTCGGCGCACTGCCCATGCCGCTGGTGAAGGCCAATTCGGCCAGTTCGGCCGCCTGCACCAGGGCCTGCAGCCGCTCGGAGATCTCGGTGTGGTCGGTGATCGGCGGCCCGTTCAGCACCGGCGCGAGTAGGCCGGTGAAGCCGCTGAACGCGCCGGTCAGATCGATGATGTCGACCAGGGTGCGCCGACCGGGCGTCGAGGTGAGCAGCCGCGCGAGCAACGCGCCGACCACCGGTGCGACCGCGCGGGTGGACTCGGTGTCGATCCACAGCGGCCGATTCAACGGCACCGGAACGCAATACGGCACCCGCAGCGTGCCGCGTTCGCGCGCGTACAGCTCGCCGAGCCGGATGCCGTCGCTCGGCGTGATCGGCTTGTCCCAGACCGGTGAGTCCCAGGACGCCAGCGCGGGCGGCAGCATCAGGTCGGCGTCGGCGAGCTCGCGGACGAGCTGCGCGCTGTCGCGCTGATGGTTGCTTTCGGCGGTGGCGATCAACTCGTCGTTACGCTGTTGCGCGGCCCGGCGCGCGGCATCGGCGGCCGGGGTGTTGCGGGTCGCGGGATCCGAGACGGCGACGGACAATTCGTGATCGAGCCGCTTGGCCGCGTAGTCGCGGGCCGAGACCAGCGCGGCGGCCGAGCGGGCGGCGTCCTCGAAAATCATCCACAGGCGTTCCAGGCCGTGCCCGACCTCCAGCGGCGCCGCCGTGGCGGAGCGGGCCTCGCCGGCCATCGGCCCGGCCATGGTGTGTACGCCGGGGCCGGGCTGCTGGGTCGCGCTCGGCTGCGGCGAGTCGCCGGTCTGCGCCGCCGAGCCGGTTTGCGCCGCCGGGTCCGCCGGATCGTCCTCGACCTCGACGCCGTGCGCGGTCAGCAGCACGCCGAGGCCGCCGGAGTAGCCCTGTCCGACGGCGCGCAGCCGCCAGTCGGTGCCGCGGCGGTATACCTCCAGGCAGATCAGGGCCGCCTCGCCGGACGACGGCGTGATCACGAATTCCGCTGCCACCTGGTCATTTTCGGACAACGTCGCGGTCACCGAGCCGAGGCCGCCCGGCCGCCCGGGCACGGCGGGGTCGGCGCTCACCACCAGCAGCACCGCCTTGGCGTCGCCGCGCACCTCGGGCAGCGTGACGGTCACCTGATTCGCGTCCAGCCGCACCCCCGCGGCGCTCGGCTGGTTGTAGAAGACGAAATCCTCGGTGGCGAAGACCTTGAGGTTCTCCGCCACCACCAGCGCCGAAACATCCAGTGCGGCTTCGGCTTTCGCACCGAATCGAACGACTTTACCGGTCAGCGAGATGTTCTGGCCGGCCTTCAGTTGAATCACGTTGTCTGCCTTGCTGTCCGCGTCACCCGATCAAACGTGCTGCAGAAACCGGCCGAGGTGCGGCACGGCTTCACCCGGGTGCTTCGCCGCGAAGCCTTCGCCGATCGCCTGCAGCTTCCAGTCGTTGCCGACCCGGAACACCTTGGCCATCGCCATCGCGGTGAAGGGCATGCCGCCGGCCAGGGTGTACCTGGCCAATTCGGCATTGTTGGTGCCATCGACCAAGCGGCAGAACGCATTCTGGATCTGCTCGAAAGTGTGGCCCTTGTAGGAGGTCACGATGAACACCAGCGTGCTCACGTGCGCCGGGATGCGGGTGAGATCGACCAGGATCACCTCGTCGTCGCCCTCGCCCTCACCGGTGAGGTTGTCGCCCTGGTGCCGGATCGAGCCGTCCTTGGAGGTCAGCTGGCCGTAGTAGGCGACGTCGACCGGGTTGTTGTCGGCGAACATGACCACCGAGGCGTCGAGATCCACGTCGACGGTGCGGTTGCCGAACATGCCGCGGTTCTTCACCGGATCCCAGCCGAGACCCATCTTGACGAAGGTCAGCGCGGCGCCGCCCTCCTTGCGCAGGGTGACCCGCTGGCCCTTGGTCAGGCTGACCGGGCGGTCCTTGCTCAGGCTCACCTCGGCGGGCGGCTGCTGCGGAACCGGCTGCCCGGGCGGCGGATAGCCACCCTGCGCGGGCGGCGGGTAACCGCCGGGGCCGGGCGGGGGCGGGTAGCCGGGGCCCGGCGGTGGGTAACCGGGTCCGGGCGGCGGGTAGCCACCGGTCGGCGCGCCCTGGGCCGGGTACGCGGGCGCGGTCGGCGGGTAGTTCGGCGCGGGCTGCGTGGGGTAGGCCGGCGGCTGCTGGGCCTGGTATGCGGGCGGCGGTGGTGCGGCCTGCGGTGTGGGCTGGGCCTGCTGCGTGGGTTGCGCGGGCGAATCATCGACCGTCACACCGTGGTCGGTGACCAGCGCGGCGAAACCACCCGCGTAGCCCTGTCCGACAGCACGCACCTTCCAGCTGCCCTGGCGGCGGTACAGCTCGAGCGCGATGACGATCGACTCGGTGCTCAAACCCTCGATCTGGTACTCGAACAACCGATTACCGGTCGCGTCCGACACGATCGCGGTGGGCGCGGGGAACCGGCCGAAGTTGCTGGTCGCGTCGTCCAGCGTGATCACCGCGCGGATCTGCGCGATATCGGCGGGCACCGCGTTCAGCGACACCGCAAGCGAGGCGGGCTGCCCGGCGGGTGCCGGCTGCAAGTTGACCCCAGGTCCGCTCGGCTGGTTGAAGAAGACGAAGTCCGCGTCGGTACGGACCTTGCCCTGTTCGGTGACCAATAGTGCGGACAGATCCGCGGGCGCCGTGAGCTGGATGGAGACCACCACGTCGTTCGTGGCCAGCGGACCGTTTTGGCCCTTGGCGAGTGTTGCGGACAAGTTAGACCCTTCGCTTGTCGGTGCGTTCGAATGCCACTCTACGAGAAACGCTCGGGTGACGGTTCCGCTAATCGAGTCGATGAACCCCGGCAGTTCTGGGGGCCATCGGTTAATGTGACGACACGCAGTTGGAATGTGGTGGTTTTTCCATGTTCCCGAACGAGACAGCAGGCAGCACACCCTCATGGCGCAACTGTTCGAACAATCCAAGAAGGTGATCGAGGCCCATCTCGCCGGGACCAGTCTCCGCGCGATTTCCGGCTCGATGGTCGCCTACGAAGGCAATGTGCAGTTCAAGGCGGCCGGATTCGGCGGCGGCGACGGCGTGCTCGCCGGGCTCAAGCGCCGCGCGACCGGCGAGAAGCTCTCGCTGATGGAATGCTCCGGCAACGGGCGGGTCTTCTTCGCGGTGAACGGTCAGCACGTGACCGTGGTCGACCTGAACAACGAGACATTGCAGGTGGAATCCCAGCAACTGCTCGCGTTTGCCGGGAACCTGCGCACCGACGTGCGATTCGCCGGGCTGCGCGGGGCCTCGACCGGCGCGGGCTTGTTCACCACCACGGTGACCGGGCAGGGCCAGGTCGCGCTGCTGTCGGCGGGCGGGCCGCTGATCCACCTGGAGGTGGCGCCGCAGTACCCACTGGTGGTCGACCCGGACGCGTTCGTCGCGGCGCGCGGCAACCTCAATCAGTCCTTCGTCACCGACGTGTCCTGGCGCACGTTCGTCGGCCAGGACGCGGGCGAGGCGTTCTCGCTGCGCTGGGACGGCCAGGGCGTGGTGCTGATCCAGCCGGCGGAACGGTAAGGGCGAGCGGATGTTCGAGAAAGTCAACGGCAAGGTAGTCAAGGTCAATGTCGGAATGGCGGGTGGCGTGGCCGCCCGCACCGGCGCGATGCTGTTCTATACCGGCGACGTTTCCTTTGCGCCGCACCAGATTCCGGGTGGCCAGGGGATGGGCGGCGGCGGGCTGATGCGGGTGGCCGGTCGCATGATGGCGGGTGAGCACGAACGCACCATGCTCGCGCAGGGCACCGGCGAAGTGCATTACGGATTCGCGGGGCTGGAAGTCCATGTGGTTCAGATGCAGCCGGGTGCGACGCTGCGAGTCGAGGCGTCCCGGTTGCTGGCCAATACCGCGGGATTGCAGAGTTCCATTGTCTCGGTGATGAGTTCGGGCGGCGGAGGCGGTGGCGGCGGGCTGATGGGTGCGCTGCGCGGTGCCGCTACCGGGGCGCTGACCGGTCAAGGCATGTTCACCACGCAACTGTCCGGCCAAGGCTCGGCGGTGCTGCTGGCACACGGTGGTTTCCTGGAATTGCAGGTGGGCGGGCCTAATCCGATCGTGGTCGACCCGCAGGCCTTCGTCGCCGCGTACGGCAATGTGCAGACCGAACTGAAAACCGCACTCAGCTGGCGCGACGCGGTCGGCCGCGGCTCCGGTGAAGCCATGCAATTGCATTGTGTCGGACAGGGTGTCGTGTACGTGCAGGCCTCGGAAGAGAAGTTGTGACAATGCCGGAAATTCTGAATCCGATGAATCTCGGTGCGAGCGATAACCTTCCGGGAAACAGCTACGCCTACTGCATCGACCTGAACAAACCGTGGTTCATGCGCAAAGGCGCGATGATCGCCTACTACGGCGACATGCGATTCCAGATGCTCACCCACGGCCTGCAGGGCGGGCTGTTGCACATGGTCGCGCAACAATTCTCGGCGCCGCTGTTCACCGGCGACTATGTGGTGGCCGAGGGACACGGGAAGCTGATCATCGGCGACCGCGGCTACGACATCAATTCCTATGACCTCGAGGACAACGGCAACCTCACCATCCGCGCCGCCAACCTGCTCGCGTTCGAGCCCGGTCTGTCGCTGAACCAGTCCATCGTGCCCGGCTTTCTCACGCTGATCGGCACCGGCAAGTTCCTCGCGTCCTCCAACGGCCCGGTCATGTTCGCCGAGCCGCCGCTGCGGGTCGACCCGGAAGCCCTGGTCGGCTGGGCCGACTGCCCCTCCCCCAGCCACCATTACGATCAGCGCTGGATCTCCAGCTTCCTGGCCGCCGGTGCCGCCCGCTTCGGCGTGAACTCCGGCGAGGAACGCCAATTCGATTTCACCGGCACGGGCACTGTGCTGATCCAATCCAGCGAAAAGGTGCTCAGCGACGCCATGTTGGTGCGCACCATCGAAGGCCAGATCCAAAGCGGCATCACGCCGAGCGGCTTGCAACGACTTCAGGGCGTCATCGCCCAGCAGTTGGGTGGGCAGCAGGGGCACTGAGACCCGCGGTCGGACCTGGGAATCCTCCCTCGGGTCATCCGTTCGGCGGACTCAGCGTTCGTCAGGGCGGCGTTAGTTTTCCGGCAGGACTTCTTGCTGGGAGGCGTTATGAGTGTCGGATTGATATTCGTCATCATTGTCGGCGCGATCGTGTTGATCGTGAAACGGTTCATGGGGGAACCGGTAGACGCGCGGGATACGTTTGTGACGCCGTTGATCCTGGTGGGCATCGGTGTTTACAGCGTGACCAAGGTCGAGGACCTCAGCGGGATCGACATCGTGTGGTTGGTGATCGGCGGTGTGGTCGGTATCGCGTTCGGGGCGGTACGTGGCACCACTACCGTGTTGTTCGCTCGCGACGGGCACCTCTGGCAGCGGTACACGGTGAAAACCCTTGTCATATGGGGAACTTCGGTGGCCGCGGGTTTCGGGATCAGCCTGCTCGGCAGCACCATGGGGATGCATCACGATGCCAAGCCCGTCACCTTGTCGATCGGCATCGGCATGCTCGGCGAGATGCTGACACTCGGCCTGCGGGCGCTGTCCAGCGGTATTCCGTTCGCGCCGGACAAGAAAGCCGCAGCTCGATCCAACGCGAATAACCAACGCGGAGCGGATAATTCGTATCTCGACCGCTTCTTGAACAACCTCGGGCACCCCGGGACGGCGCAGCCGCGCGAACCAGGCCTGCCGGACCGCGACTTCGGGCACACCCCGCCACACAGCCGGTCCGATCGAGACCAGTACCTGCGCAAGTCCGCGCCCGCCGAGCCACGATACGACCAGCGCGGAGACGACCGCGACTACCGGGAGCAACCGCGAACCGATCGCTCGCCAACGCTGCGCGACGGCCTCGACTGGCTCAACCAGGTCCGCGACCGCAGGCCGTGATCACCGGCCGGTCACTCGGCCCGCCGCAGCCACAAGTTCGTTGACGCTGGTACCGCTACCACTGCCGATGTTGTATCGCCGACACGAACCAGGTTCAGGCATATGCGCGACCGCCGCTACGAAAGCTGTTGCGGCATCGTGGATATGCACATAGTCACGAACGGCGGTGCCGCCCCCGTTGATCGCCAGGCAAGGACTATCCCCCGCCGCCACCGCCAGAATGCGCGGCACGATCCTGATCGGATCCAGATCCGCGCCGCCCGCAATGTTGAACAGCCGCACGACCACAGCGGCCAGCTGACCAGTCGCCGCCTGCGCCGCAATCACCGATTCGGCGGCCAGCTTGCTCGCCGCGTACGGATGTGGCGGTTGGTCCGGCAACTCCTCCGACATCGGCTGCCGCTCCGGCGTCCCGTAAATCGATGCGGTGAAAGCGAAGACCAGCCTGCCTACCTTCGCCTCGGCCATCGCCCGCAGCAGCGACACCGTCCCGCCGACATTGACCTCGAAATAACGCAGCGGATCGGCGAAGGATTCACGAACGCGAGTGAGCCCGGCCAAATGACATACCGCATCGACGCCGTGCAGGGCTGTGGTCAGCGTCGCGGTATCGAGCAGGTCGGCGACTCGAACCGCTACCCCGTGCGGCACGCGCGCCCGCGCACGATGCACCAGCCCGACCACGTCATGCCCGTCGGCTCGCAACGCCTCGACAACGGCGCTGCCGAGATAGCCGTTCGCTCCTGTCACCAATACCCGCACCCGAGCAATTGTCGGACACGGCCCTCACTGATAGCTGCTGAGCTCCCACGGATCGTGCGCACTGAACACCGAGACCTTGTCGCCGTGGTCGCGCACCAGTTCGCGGAGCCGGGCCTGGGTGCCGACCCGCAGGTCGTGGTGCACCTCCGAGGTGGTTTGCACGATGTCCAAGATCGGGTGCGGGTGATGGACCTGTTCCAGTTCACGGTGGTAGTAGTAGGCGTCGCCGCTGTGCAGCAACCAGAGCTCGCCGTCGCGGACCGCGACTCCGGTGTGGCCCGCGGTGTGGCCGCCCAGCGGGATCAACTTGAAGTCGGCGGACAGGCCTTGCAATGGAGTCGAGAGGAACCCGAACCAGTCCTCGCCCGCCTCCGGCTGATAGGTGACCCAATGCGGGTCGTGCGCCCAATGTGCTTCGCGGTAGCGAAAACTCGGCGCCTGCGCCACTGCCGCCTCGAGTTCCGCAGCCAGCACGTGGACCCGGGCCTGCGGGAAGTCGGGCAGACCACCGCAGTGGTCCACGTCGAGATGGGTGAGGATGATGTGGCGGACGTCCTCCGGCGCGTAGCCGAGACGCGCGACCTGGCGAATGGCCGTCTCGTCCTCGTCGAGCAGCGGCTGGGCCATGGTCACCCAGTCCGCGCCGAGGGTGCCGTTCGGGTCGCGGACATTGTCCAGGCCCAGCCCGGTCTCGACGAGAACCAGTCCGTCCGAATCGGTTTCGACCAGCAGACAGTGGTTGACCGCGTGCGCGGGCGCCGGGCCGTCGTAGGTCGCTTCGATCTGTCGCACAGAGCCGCAATTGAGGTGATGAATGTTCATGCCGAGTAGTCTCTGACTTGAAGCGCGCTTCAAGTCAAGGAGAACAATGACCGACACCCTGCTGGACATCGCCGAGGTGGCCGAGGAGTCTGGGCTCGCCCCGTCCGCGCTGCGGTTCTACGAAAAACGCGGCCTCATCACCCCGGCAGGGCGCAACGGCCTGCGCCGCACCTTCCGCCCCGAGGTACTCGGCCGGCTGGCCCTGGTCTCCTGCGCCCGCGGCGCCGGTTTCACCATCGCCGAAATCGCCAGATTCCTCCGCGCCACCCCCAGCGACACCGAACTCCGCGCAGGCATGGCCCGCAAAGCTGGCGAACTCGACGAGGACATCGCCCGGCTTACTCGGATGCGCGACAGCCTCCGGCACGCGTCGACGTGCACCCACGAGCCGCTCGTGGAGTGCCCCGACTTCAAGTCGACCTTCGAAGGTCCTGCACCCCAGGCGATTCGGATGCGCAAGCCGAAACCGGCCTGAACCGGCTATGCGGCCGACGGTGCGCCCTTGATGAACCAGTTGATGATTTCCTCGCCCGCGAGGATGCCGGTGGCGCGGGTGATGGTGAGGTTGGGGTGGGTCCAGTTGAGGTGTTCGAGTTCGCCGTGGCGCGGGCGGATGGCGTAGTCGGCGGCGCGCAGCATCTCGGCGTCGAGGGCGCCGTCGCCCGCCGCGAAAGTTGTTGCCTCGGTGTCGAGTTCGCCGGAATCGTGCAGGCGGCGGCGAACCTCCGCGACGGCGTGGCTCTTGCAGACGACGTCGGGCATCGAGTAGATCTTGCGGCCCTGCTGGGAGGCGGACCAGCCGCGGGCCCGGCACCAGGCGTCCCACTCGGCCAGGAAGCCCGCGGGGACCTCTTTGGGGCGCACTACCAGGTAGCAGAAGAGGTCGTCGGCCTCCCTGAACTTGGTGACCCACGAATCGTCGATGCGGGCCCGGAGTTCGGCGGTGACCTCGGCGAGGGTCGCGCCACCCGCGCGGACCTTGGCGTCGATGTCGATGCGCCAGCGCAGGTCCGGCACGCCGTCGACCAGGATATTGCCGCCGTTGCTGGTGATGGCGTAACGCCATGGGGCGCCGGGCAGTTGGATGCGGTTGAACTGCTTGATGGTCCGCGTGGTGGTCGGAATGACCGCGGCGGGCTCGGTGAGAGTCTGCATGCGCAGGGCGGCGGCCGTCGTCATGAACGACAGCGGCGCGCCCTCGAGGTGTTCCACGCAGACCGTCGGCACGTCGGTATGCGCGCTGAAGGCGTTGCGCGAGTAGATCATTGTTCGGTCCAGGTCGGTGGCGACCAGCGTATGTCTTCGTAGCCTGCGTAGGTCCATCATGTCTGCACGTCCTTGATCAGTCCCATGCACGAGTAGGCCAGGTCGGGCACGACCTCGACCGGCACGCCGCGGGCCGCGGCGAGCAGGCGGATATGCGCGTGCTCGGGCGCCTCGGCGTCGCGAACCAGCACCAGCGACGGCATCCGCCGCAACAGCACCCGGGTGGTCTCGCCGACACCGGGCTTCACGAAATTCACACTGGCGATGCCGTATTCGGCGCGCACCTGTTCGACCGAGGCCCAGCCGGTCCAGGTCGGCGTGCGATCGCTGCCGAGTACGGCCGCCACCGCCGCAGGCACCCGATCGCGGACGGTGCCGAACGCGGCACCGACCGTGTCGAGCAGGCGCAGGGAGACATCGTCGGCGGCCAGTTCGCGGTAGTACTTGGCCCCGTGGAACTCGCCGGGCCCGATCAACGTGTCGTTCAGCACCGTGCGGGAAACCAGGCCGGACACCGTGGAATTCAGACAGGCCGAGGCGATCAGGAAGTCGTCGCGCGTGCCGTAGGTGCGGACGCAATGCCCGGGATCCGCGAGCACGGCGAGCTCGGCGTTGAACCGGGCCCCGCCCGCCGCGTGATAGGCGTCGAGGGCCTCGGCGAGCTCGTGCGTGATGGCACCCTTGCCGGTCCAGCCGTCCACGAACACGATCGACGCCGGATCATGATGGCGTGCAAGATAATCCAGTGCGACAGCATCGATACCGCGATCACGCACGATCGACACCGCGTAGTGCGGCACGTCGAGACTCGGCAGATGGGCAGCACGCCCGGATTGCAGCCAGCGCCGCATGAGAAGGCCGATCGGCGTACCGGCCCGCGCCAGCGATACCAGCACGATGTCGTCGCCGCGTTCGGACACCACGAGCTCCGCGACGGTCGCCACCGCCAGTGCCAGCCGTTCGGCACTGGCGGCGAGCACCTCGTCGAACAGCGAGCGGTAGGCGGCGTCCGGCTGATACTCGATCGGCAGCGATTCCGCGTAGTGCGCGGCACCGGACTGGATGCGGCGTTCCCGCTCGGCCACGTCGGCCTCGAGGTCGACGTCGGACAGATCCTTCAGCAGCCAGGAAACCTCCTCGGCCGCATACGAACCGAACGCGGGACCGTGCAGCGGCTCCGGGAGTGCCGCGACCGCGCTGCGCTCGGCGTGCAGTGTGCGCGGATCGGCCCCAGGCAGCAACGCGACCAGCACATCGGCACCGGAGGCGGTCAGTACGTCGACGAGTCCGCCGTCGGCGACGAGTTCCTCGGTATCGGCCGGTGGATCGATGACGACCACCAGCACCGGATCACCCGGCACGCCAGTGGAATCCGCACCGTCCGGTTGCCCGGAGAACTCGGCGGCCCAATGCGCGTTGTACAGGTAGCGGGGCTGTTCCTGGCCGGATTCCGGTGCGGTGAACCGGAATCCACGGCGCAGCGGATACCCCGGCTCATCCAGCACATAGGCTGGTGACCGCGTAGTGGTCTGGTATCGAGTCGGCGTACCCGAATCCGCCAACGCCGCCGCCAACCGCAGCGGCAGATACATCAGCTCCTCGTGCGCGAGCACGATCACCGGCCGACCCGCGAACTCCGCCGCGAGCCGCGAGCGCAACACGTCGTTCGCGGCACCGACGGCGGCATCGAAGGCCGTGAAGTCCGAACGCAAAACCCCGTGCCTGCCGCCCTCGGGCACCGCAGTCGGCCAAGGCAGATCGAGTCGGGTGAACGAGCCACGCTGCGTGGCAATTGGATTCAGTTCGGGTTCCGGCAGTTCGGCAACCGCGTCCACCAATCCCTCCGGCAGCACGGTGTGCCCCGACGCCAGGCAGACGGTATCGATGCTGGCCCCCAGCTCCGCTGCCGCCGTGTCGAAGGCAATGCGATCCGCCTCCAACCGCATATCCACCAGCGAAGCCAGCACATAATGCGAGCGCGGCGAGAACGCATGCAACGCACGAATCGCGTCGAGTGCGGTAGCACCGGTGGAGATTTCGTCATCGACCAGCACCAGCGGCAGATCGTTGACGAAGATATCGGCGGGCATGGGCTGCAGCTGATGCGAGGTGGCGTGCGAGTGCCCCTCCTCGAACCCGGTCAGCGTCTGCGCCTCGGCGACATCCCGCCGCGTCGAATGCAGGTAACCGACCGCACCGATCCGCGCAGCCACACAATGCCCGAGTCCCGTTGCGGTTTCGGCGAATCCGAGCACCAGCGCCTCACGATCGCCCAGCACCGCTCGCACCAGATCACCCAGCCGATTCCCGCCGTCGAGCACGACCCGGGGATCGGTCGGCAGATGTTTACCGAGCACGGTGGACACCAGTAGATGCGCCCGCTTCGGATTGCGCCGCAACCCAGGCTGAATCAGCTCCGCGATCGCCAACTCGGCGGGCAACGCACTCGCCGACCGCTCCTCGACCGCGCCATACGACTCCGCATGCTGCAGCCGAAGACCGAGATTTTTTGTCGCCCAAGGAATTCCGACAATTTCTAGCGCGGCACCGCTCATACCGTTACCAACGCCGTCAGCAAATCCACGAACGAAACTCCCTTATTGGCCACACCGAACACCCGCGCCCGCAACAGCGTCTGCCGCGCCCAGCTGCGGTGCGGGCGCATCTCATTCATCTTGTTCCGATATCCCGACGCCGCCACGCCGCCGACATCCACCTGCAGGATGTCCAACGCGTCCGAGTACTCCTCGTGCGTCACCACCGACAGCGCGTGCACCGCCGCCACATGCGACGGATGGATCACCGTCTTGCCCTGGATCCCGTTGGCCCGGTCCAGCGTGATCTCGCGCAGCAACCCATCCAGGTCGCGGCTCACCAGGTACTGCCGGAACGGCACCGCGTCGGATTCCTCGAACGGCGCGGTGCGCAGTAACGGCCGGAACATCCGCTCGTGATCGGCGAAGTACTCCCAGACCGGCCCGGTGATCACGAACCCGGTCCCGTCCGCGCGCCCGAGGTAGTTCACGATGTCGGCGATCACATCGGCGACCACCCGCACGTCGTAGATCGTCAGGTCCCGATCCCGGCGAATACCGAACGTCGAACACATGTCGGTCGCGCCGACCCGCACCGCGAGCACCCGGTCCCGGTGCGCGGCCAGCAGTTCGGCGATCCGGGTCAGCTCCTGATCGCGCGTCTGCCGGTGCACCAACCCCGCCGATTCGAGCACCGGCATCCCGTAGATGGGCCGATCCAACCGCTCGACCGCCGCACTCAACGCCGCCAGATACTGCGGTCCCGTACTGCTGTCGAACTTGGGGAAGACGAACCCGGTCAGCACCGAGGCGCCCGCGCCCAACTGCTCGACGATCTCGGTGATGGTGTCCGCGTCGCGCACCCGAACAAACAGCAGCGGATTCGAATCCCCATTGGCGGCAAGTAAATTCAGTGTTTCCACGGTCTGCCGCTTGGCGAACTCGACCTCGTGGTCGGCGACCGCGTCCTCCAGGTCGATCACCATCGAGCACACGCCGCGCTCGGCGCGTTTGCCGATGGTCGATGCCAGGTCCGGCCGGGTGGCCGGCGCGTACAGGGTCGCGCCGAGCGCGACGGCCAGTAGTTCTCGATCGGTGTAATCGTCGCCGAACGGCTCCGGTTCTCGAAAGAAAAGATTGCGTGCCTCGGGGCCGTGCAGCTGCCGGAAGTGGCGCAGCGGCATTCGCTTCCGCAGGGAAACTTCCCGCTGGACGGCGATGCCTGCGGTCATCGTTATCCCACCCTCATTCTCGTCGTGGTCCTGCTTGTTTTCTCATTCGATCCACTACCCCGGCTATGAAGTCGGTGATGGTATCCAGCTCCACCACATAGGCCCAGTAGTCGGGGTGGCGCCCCGTCAGTGTTTCGCTGATTCGATCGATCCGGGCGGCCTGTGCGTCGAGCACAGAGCCCCATTCGGTGACGAGCCCGCGACTCACCGCGAGCATTTGGGCGTCCCGCAGCCGAAATCGTACGGCCTTGGCTTTCTCTTGCGGGTCGGACCTGACCGCACGCAACGTGGCGAGCCGCTTGGTAACGGCGTCGACCTGGTGTTCGGCCTCCGTGAGATACCCGCGGGCGGATGTGGTCAGATCAAGTGCAATCTCCGGGTTGTTCTCCGCCGCTGCCGCACGCGCCCGGCCAAGGGCAGCATCCGCGGCGTCGATGGCTCGCTGGCTTTCCCGCTCATTGTCAGCTAAATCCGCGGAACTCGCAGCGTTGAATTCGCGCAGCAACCCCGAGTATGCCGGTGCCAGCCCCTCGGCCCTGGTCCGGGCGGCGGCCAACCGGGTGGTCACCGAGGAGATCGCGGTCTTCGCGGCGGCGGCCCGAGATGGGGCCTGCGCCAACGCATCCGCCAATCGCTTCGTCGCCGCCTCCAACCGGTTCGCCGCCTCGCGCACCACCGCCGCCGACGCGCCCGAACCGGCCGCTTCCAATGTGATGAGAGCCTCATCCACGGCCGCGGCGTGTTCGCGCACCGAGGGGTAGTTCGCGTACTCGGATTCGGCCGCCTGCCCGCGCACCCCCGCCGCCGCGACCTTCACCTGCTGGGCCAGTTGCGGCACGGTGCCGAGCACCGCGACCGCGTGCTCGAGTTGCGCCTGATTGCCGCGATAGAACTCGTCGACGGCGCGGGCCGCGTCGGTCAGCTGTCTGGTCACCGTCTCAGCCTGCTGCGGTCCCTGCGGCAGCGGGGTTCCGTCGCGTTCGGCCTGCTCGAGCTGCTCGGTCAGCGCCACATACGCACCGGCGGCGTCGTAGCAACGACTCCGCACCGGCTCCCAGGCGGCCGCCATCCGGCGGTCCGGGAACACCTGCTCGGCCGCGTTGACCGCCGCCTCCGCCGCGCTCTGCCGCTTGTCCATGTCGAGGAACGCCGAGGCCAGCGCCTGTCGCGCCGACTCGATCCATTCGTTGTTCCCGGCGGACCGAAACCATCCGCGCCTGCGACCTACCACGCCCCGATCTTAGAGATCTCCCGTGTTCACCGGGGGTTCTGTGGGTTCCTACGCAAGTTCGCGGAAACCTACTACTGTCGTAAGGCGTACCCGGCGATTCGGACATGCTGGGAACCAATGACGGACTATTGAAAGGGAATCCCGCATGGGTGTCAGTTTGTCCAAGGGCGGCAATGTCTCGCTGACCAAGGCGGCGCCTAACCTGACCGCCGTCGCCGTCGGCCTAGGGTGGGATGTGCGGACCACTACCGGTACCGACTTCGACCTGGACGCCAGCGCGATCGCGACCGGCGCGGACAAGAAGGTGCTTTCCGACCAGCACTTCGTGTTCTTCAACAACCTGAAGTCGCCGGACGGCGCCATCGAGCACGCGGGTGACAACACCACCGGCGAGGGCGAGGGCGACGACGAGATCATCAACGTCGACCTGGCCAACACCCCGCCGACCATCGAGAGCATCTTCTTCCCGGTCTCCATCTACGATGCCGAGACCAGGCAGCAGTCGTTCGGTCAGGTGCGCAACGCCTACATCCGCGTGGTCGACCGCAGCAACAACAACGAGCTCGCCCGCTACGACCTCACCGAGGACGCGTCGACCGAGACCGCGATGGTGTTCGGCGAGCTGTACCGCAACGGCGCCGAGTGGAAGTTCCGCGCGATCGGCCAGGGCTACGCCTCCGGCCTCGCCGGGATCGCCCGCGACTACGGCGTGAACGTCTAAGGAACACTGTGCCGTTCGGAGGGGGCCCGGCGACGGGCCCCCTCGTCATGCGCCCGGGCCAACCGGGACGACCCGAGAACGCACCCGCTGCGGTGGGCGCGAACACCGTTGGACATCCGGCGGTTCAGCGGCCACGCTGGTAACAGCGGCGTCAGATCGGTTACATAAAACGAGCGCTCGGACGGATGTCCGGCCGACGCAAACGAAAGGTCCCCGCGTGGTCCTGCGCATTTTCGGCATGTCAATCATCGTGACGGTGCTGTCGCTCGCCGCCGCGCTGCTCTACGGAGGACCGACCGCGCTGGCGCTGGCCGCGATCCTCGGCATCCTCGAAGTGTCACTGTCCTTCGACAACGCTGTCATCAACGCGACGGTGCTGGAGCGGATGAGCGCGTTCTGGCAGCGCATCTTCCTCACCGTCGGCGTGCTGATCGCCGTGTTCGGCATGCGCCTGGTGTTCCCGCTGGCGATCGTCTGGGTCACCGCCGGGCTGAACCCGGTGAAGGCCTTCGATCTTGCGCTGAACCCGCCCGCCGACGGTGCCGCGCACTTCGCCAACGGCGACCCGAGCTACGAGACGCTGCTCACCGACGCGCATCCGCAGATCGCCGCGTTCGGCGGTATGTTCCTGCTGCTGCTGTTCTTGAACTTCATCTTCGAAGAGCGCGAGATCACCTGGCTGTCCTGGCTGGAGCGCCCGCTCGCCAAGCTCGGCAAGCTCGACATGTTCTCGGTGGTCGTCGCGGCCGTCGTGCTGGTCCTCACCGCGGAAGTGATCGCCGCCGACGACAAGCGCGCCACCGTCCTCATCTCCGGTCTGCTCGGCATGGTCGTCTATATCGTCGTCGACGGTCTCGGCTCGATGTTCCACACCGAGGAGCACTCCGAAGGCGGGCCGTCCGAGCTGGTCAAGGCGACGGGTAAGGCCGGGTTCTTCCTGTTCCTCTACCTCGAGGTGCTCGACGCGTCGTTCTCCTTCGACGGCGTGATCGGCGCGTTCGCCATCACCTCCGACCCGATCATCATCGCGCTCGGCCTCGGCCTGATCGGTGCCATGTTCGTCCGCTCGATCACCGTCTACCTGGTGCGCAAGGGCACGCTGTCGGAGTACGTGTACCTGGAGCACGGCGCGCACTGGGCGATCGGTGCGCTGGCGATCATCCTGTTCGTCTCGATCGGCGTGCACATCAACGAGATCATCACCGGTCTGGTCGGCGTCGCGTTCATCGGTGCGGCGTTCATTACCAGCGTCATTCGCAACCGGCGTGAAGACGACGAAAAAGTGGACAGCGAACGAGAGCCCACCCCGGTAGGCTGATTTCGGCAAGCAAGCCGAAGAATCGTGCGGCAGCGGCCACTCCCTCGGGAGGACCGCTGCCGCTCTCATATCTGTGTCATGCACTCTGCCCGAGGGGGATCACGCCGATGGCGAACGACAGCAACGCCGGTGGGGTCAACCTATCGAAGGTGACCCTGTCGAAGGCGACGCCGAGCATCAACCTCACCAAACCCGGTGAGCAGCAAGGGACCATGCGGGTCAACCTGAACTGGTCCACCGGTTCGAAGGGTTTCTTCCGCCGGGCCAAGCCGGTCGATCTCGACCTCGGCTGCCTCTACGAACTGGCCAACGGCACCAAGGGCGTGGTGCAGGCGATCGGCAACAACTTCGGCACGCTCGACGCCGAGCCGTTCATCAAGCTCGACGGCGACGACCGCAGCGGCGCCGCGGCCGGCGGCGAGAACATGCACATCAATCTCGCTCGGCCCGAACTGTTCCGGCGCGTGCTGATCTTCGCCTTCATCTACGAGGGCGTGCCGAACTGGGCCGCCGCCGACGGTGTCGTGACACTGTTCCCCACCGCGGGCCCGCAGATCGAGGTCCGCCTCGACTCCCCCGTGGACGGCGCCCGCTCCTGCGCGATCGCGCTGCTGCAGAACCAGGGCAGCGGTATCACCGTGCACCGGGAGGTGCACTACATCAACGGCGCGCAGAAAGAGATCGACGAGGCCTACCGCTGGGGCATGAACTGGCACAGCGCCCGCAAGTAACTCAGCGCCCGCAAAGTAACTCAGCGCGCCGCGACCGCGAGGCGTGGTTCGGGAGTGGGCACCGCCGACGGTTTGCGTGAGGCGAAGACCAGGCCGATCAGACCTACCCCGAGTCCGGCAATGGTCAACGGCCGCAACGGTTGATCGATCAGCAGCCAGGCGAGCAGCGCGGTCACCGCGGGGGTGGCGAAGAACAGCCTGCCGACCCTGGTGGCATCCCAGCGCTGGAGCATCGAGTTCAGCAATAGGAACGCGACCATCGAGTTCACCAGCACCATCCAGGTGAGTGATCCGGCGAATCTGGTCACATCCATCACGTGCAGCTGACCGGTCAGCCAGGCCAGCACACCGGCGACCGGCGCGCTCACGACCACGTGCACCGCGGTGGCCGCCCGGGAATCGACCTCGGGCACGAAGCGCTTCTGATACACCGTGCCGATGCTCAAGCCGAGCAACCCGATCACGCAGAGCAGCAAGCCGATCCGGGAAAAGTTCGACTGATCCATGACCGCCATCGCGACGCCGACGCCGCCGATGCCGAAGCCGAACCACTGCCGCGCGGTGACCGTCTCGCCCAGCACCCCGGCGAACAACGCGATAACCACCGGATTCAAGCCCTGCACCAGCGCGATGACCGCGCCGGACACGTGCTCGCCCATCGCCGTGTAGAACGCACCGAACTGCACCGCCTGCATCAGCAACCCGGCGACCGCGACGTGGCGCCACTGACGGCCGCGCGGCCAGGTCGCGCGCACGGCGAAGGCATAGCCGATGAGCAGGACGCCGGCGATCGCGTAGCGCGCGAACAACACCATCATCGGCGGTGCGGCACCGACGCCGACGATCCCGGCGATGAACGCACTGCTCCACAGCACGACGAACAGCGGCTGTGCGGCCACCGACATGAACTGAGCCTTCACGAGCCCTCCTGAGCTAACCGCCTTAGATGGTTACTACCGTGACAGCTCGACACGTAACCTGTCAAGGTGGTTACTATGAGAAGGTGTTCACCTTCGTCAGCGGTAACCTCGCCCTGGATTTCGCGGGCACGGTCAAGGCCAGGACCGGCTCGTTCGACGATGCCCTCGACGCGCCCGCGGCCCTGGCCGACTGGCTGGTCGCCGCCGAGTTGCTCGACCGCGCGCCCGACTGCGACGCGGCGACCCTCGACCGCGCCGTGCGTTTGCGCGAGGCCGCGTACCGCATGGCCGTCGCGGTATCCCTCGGCGAACCACTCGCCGAGGCCGACCGTCGCATCGTGAACGACTGCGCCACAGGCGAACTCCCCGCGATCAGCCTGCGGCCCGACGGCACCGTCACCCGAACCGGCACGCCCGCCGCCGCACTCACCGCGATCGCCCGCTCCGCCGTCGAACTCCTCGGCGGCTCGGCCACGATCAAGGAATGCGGCCGCCCCGAATGCACCCGCCTCTACATCGACGCCTCCCGCGGCGGCACCCGCCGCTGGTGCGATATGACGATCTGCGGCAACCGCGTCAAGAGCGCGGCCTTCCGCGCACGGCACGCCGAATGACGCGCTGACCAGCGCGTTCGGTGGACATTCAGACCACGTTCAGTCGGCTCCCGATGCTGTAGGCGATCGATCGCCTACCCGTTCCGGCGATCCGACACGAACTGGAGGAAGCCGATGACCACCCCGAATGTGCTGCTCGTGCACGGCGCTTGGGCCGACGGGTCCTGCTGGAACAAGGTGATCGAGCGCCTGCTCGACCGGGGCTTCGACACCGTGGTGGCCAGCCAGCTGCCGCTGCGTGGCTTCGCCGGCGACGTAGCCGCCGTCACCCGCGACCTGGACGCGCTGACCGGGCCGACGATCCTGGTCGGTCACTCCTACGGTGGCGCGGTGATCAGCCAGGCCGGTTCGGGCCGGGCCGACGTCACCGGTCTGGTGTTCGTTGCCGCGTTCGCGCCTGTCGCGGGCCAGTCCGCGTTCCAGCTCAACCAGGAATTCGGGCAGGAGCTGCCCAGCGGTGCGGATCTGGTGAACATCGGCGCCGAGGACACCCCGGACCTGATCATCGCCCGCGACCGCTACCACGTCGACTTCGCCGCCGACGCCGACCCGCGCGAGGCCGCGCTGCTCGCCGCCACCCAGAAGCCGACTTCCGTTCTCTCCCTTGCCGGTTCGGGCGCCGCGACACCCGCGTGGGAGACGCTGCGGGACAACACCTGGTACCAGATCTCGGAGTTGGACGCGATGATCCACCCGGATCTGGAGACCAAGATGGCGTATCAGGTGGCGACCGAGGACCACATCGTGTCGCTGGCCACCGGGCACGCGTCGATGGTCACCGAGCCGGACGCGATCGCCGACCTCATCGCGCGGGCCGCCGCCGGTCGGTGAGGCTGCCGTCAGCCGGTGGTCACGCCATCGGCTGAGGGCATGGCCGCCGCCGCTCCGAGCGGGTCCCCGATCAGTTCGAGATATCTTGTGGCGCCGATGGTTGCGGCATGCGAGCGGGCTTCCCGGCGTAGCTCGGCGGCGCACTCGACGGCACCGTCATCGTGCCGGACCGCGGCCAGCTCCAGCAACGCCGGGATCAGCTCTACCGGCGAGGCATAGCGGCGCAGCTGGGCGACGGCCTGGTCGAGCAGCTCCGCGTCCACGCCGTCCGGGGCGGCCGAAGCCATTGCGCGCAAAGCCCTTCCGATGGTGCCCGGGGTATCCCACTGCCGGGCCAGTTCGAGTTCCGCGGCGGCGAGTGCGCGGGCCTGCTCGTGCTCACCGAGGCGCACGAGGTCCATGGCCGCGGAACTGCGCCACGGGATGTGGGCCGGGTTGCGAATGCCGACGGCGGCGACCCGGCGTCCGCAGTCGAGGTAGTGCGCGATCGCCTGGCGGGAATCGCCACGAGCGGTGCAGAGCATGCCCTTGACGTGGAGGACCACGGTCCACTCCCAGGTTTCCGGATTGGCGTGGTCGGTCACGCTGTCGAGCCACCGCTCGGCCTCGGTCAGTCGGCCGAGCCCGAGCAGGGCATGCGCGTATTGGGCGACCAATGCCAGTGGCGGACGGATGGATTCGTCGCCGAGGATGCCGACGGTCGGCGCGACCTCACGCAGCGCCTGCCGGTAGTCACCGCAGCGCAGCAGCACTTCCGAGCGCAGGATGAGGCGATAGACGTCGATGGTGCCGAAGTGGTGATCCCTGCGCTGTTCGCTGAGTTGCTTGGCCGACGCGAGGTCGCCGGACCACATGGACAGGTGCGCGAGGAGACCGATCAGCTGCTGCGGCAACACATCCCAGCCGCGGGCCGGATCCGGTCCGGCCGGGAAACGGGCGAGCGTCTCGCGTGCGGAGTGCCGGGCGCCGAAGGCGTCGTCCCAGGTGAGCACCGCCGTGGTGATCTGATCGGTCGATGCGGTGGCACGTAGCTCGGCGATGAAGTCGTGCCACGTCGTCGAGGTCAACCCCGCGACTGCCCACGACGCGGCCCGAATATTCTTGGCTGCCAGCGGGTCTCGCTCCTCGGTCTCGGCAAGTACCGCGCCGATCAGCGCCATCGCGGCACCGGCCTGCCATCGCGTCGACATCGTCCAGGCCAGCGGGATGAGCGCGGTCGGCGCGACGCGGCGGTCGCGCTGACTGTGCAGCGCTTCCTCCAGGTGGGCGCGAGCCGCGGCCGGGTTGGTCCACAACTCGAGCTGGCCGAGGCGGACGAGGATGTCGTCGCGGCCTTCGGGGGTGGTGATCCGCAAAGCCGCCGCCAGTTGTCGGACGGCGTCGGCGATCAGGCCGTGACGCAGGCATTCCTCGGCCGCGTCCAGTAACACCACCGTCCATCGCGAATAGCGCACCCCGACCAGGTCGGCCAGGTAGGCCGCGACCTGCCTGGCCGAATATCCGGCGCTGCGTGCCTGCTCGGCGGCGGCGATCCGGATCCGATCCGTGTCGCCGCGGCCACCGAGCCAGCGAATCGTGTTGCCGATCAAGGGATGCCGGAAAACCGGCGGTTCGACCGAAGCCAAAATGCCGGTGGTGGCGAGTAATTCGCAACGGTGGCGCACCACGCAGACCGGTTCGGCACAGGCCGCGGCGAGCACCTCGATGGTCGGTGTGACATCTTGCAGCACGGCAAGCGCGCGGAGCATGGTGACCCCACCCGGCGAGTACCGGTCGAGCAGCCGGTTGATCGAACGCGAATAGCAGCCCTCCGGTAGGTATTCCGGAATGCGGCCGTGGTCGCGGAGTGCGGCGAGGTCGGTGATCAACGCGCCGGCCAGCAACGGGACGTTGCCCGAAGCCCGCTGGATATCGGCGTCCAGCCCCGGCGGGCATACGGTGTCGGTGCGTCGTTCGTACAGTCCCTCGATCGCGGCGACGCTGAGTCCGCTCGGCCGCAACACCGCCACCGCGATCGGCTCCAGCCGTGCGTGCAGCGCGAGAATCGCCGGCTCCCAGGAGCGTTCGTCCAGCGTCAGCACGATGAGCACCGGCATGCCGCGCAGTCGCGGTGCCAGCGCGGTCAGTACGCGCGCGGCACGCTCGTCCAACTGTTCCGCGCCGTCTACCAGGACGACCAGCGGTCTCGCTGCCGCGTCCCGAATCAGTGTGGCGGACAAAGCTTCTACTACCTGGGCGTCGGTGTCGTCCCGCGATATCGCGGCGCCGAGCAGTTCCGAGACCAGGCTGACCGGCGCTGTGCCGTCACATGACGGCAGCAGGTCCACCCTGCGTGCACCGGGCACCCGCCGGGCGACCTCGTCCAGCAGTTGCGTCTTTCCGAAGCCGGGGCGTCCCGAGATCACCACCAGCCCACCGTTACCCGCGGCCGCGCGCTCCGTCCACGCCGCGATTCTGGTCAACTCCTGGTCACGCTCGAATACGACCGGCGCTGCCGAATCTGGTTTTGGCGCAGGCCACAGGGCTCCCACCATTGCCAGGCGGTGTTCGGCTCCGTTCACCATCGTTTCAGCCGACAGTTCTTGTGCAGCAAGTTCTTCCGACGAGATGACAGTCGAGCGCGACTCGATTGCGGCCACCGTGCGCCGAACTGCGCGTACCGGGTTATCTGCCGAGTCGGCCGTGGCCTCGCCATCGGTCCGGCCCGACATTTCGGCAGCTGGAGTTCGGGGCTCGCCAGCCACTGACCCGTCTGCCAGCACTTCGACAGGGGTGGTCCCGGTTGCCGGCGCGAGCGCGGCGACAGAGCTCGCCGGTCGCCCAACACTTTCACCCGCCAGGATCTGCTTGTGCAGCGCGCGAAGCGCTTCGCCCGGCTCCACGCCGAGCTGATCCACCAGCAGATTCCGGGTCTCGCGGTAGACATCGAGCGCTTCGGACTGGCGACCGTGCGAGTACAGCGCGCGCATCAACATCGCCCGCGGACGTTCGCGCAGTGGATGTTCCGCGGTCAGCATGCGCAGACGATCGATCGCCTCATCGGAACGACCAAGTGCGACAACAACATCGAGACTGTCCTCGACAACGGCCAGCCGCCGCTCGGCCAGCCCGGCCCGCTGTCGTTGCGCGAAGGGCCCGGGCAGCCCGGCCAAAGGTTCGCCGGAATACAGCGCAAGTGCCTGCGCGTACCGGTTTTCGGCGCGCACCCCATCGCCCACCTCGCGCGCTCGAGCCGCCTCGCCGACCAACCGGTCGAACACACCGAGATCGGTCTGCTCGTCCTCGATCCGCAGCTGATATCCGCCATGCCCGGACAGCAGCACAGCAGGCGGCGTCCGCGGCTTGCGGTCCGGTTCGAGCACTCGGCGCAACGCCGACACGTAGGTCTGGATCACGCCGACCCCACTGGCCGGCGGCACACCGTCGTACAACGCGGCGAGCAGGCTCGACGCCGACACCCACTGCCGCCGCCGGAACGCCAGGACACACAGCACCGCCCGCCGCTGCGGCGGACCGAGCGGGAGAACCTGTCCGCCAAGGTGCGCTTCCACCCCGTTGAGCAGCGTCAACCGCAGCACATCGGGCACGGGTGTGCCCGTGTCCGCGTGATCCATCCGTTCGCCACCGCCTCGATGTGTCGCCTGACCCCGAATCAGGGTAAGCGGACCGGCGTCCAGTCAGCACGACGCAGCCGCGGCGCATAGCTCGGCCCGCACCGAGGTGACCGGGCCCGACCGCCAACCCAACCTCTTCCTGAGCTGGGCATTCAGCAATCTGTGGGCAGTCGGCGACCACACCGCGATCCTGAAGGGCAGTGACACACCTCGCAGCGCAAAACCAGGAGTCGAAGCGACCGACCCCCTCGGCAGTCGAGGCGACCATCTATTACGTGGCAACCACAGCATGACCGGACTCGGGCTAGCTCAAGCCGAGCCGGTGGGCCTGGGCGATCGCCTGTGGCCGGTCGCGTACGTGCAGCTTCGCGAACAGCGAGTTGATGTGGCTTTTGACGGTGCTGACACCGATGAACAGTTCCTTGGCGATTTCGGAATTGTTGTGCCCCTTGGCTATCAACCTCAACACATCGAGTTCCCTTGCGCTGAGTCCTAATTCAGCCGCATCGGACGGGCCCGCCACCGACGACAGTGAAGCGACGAGACGCTGGCCGACCTCTGCGGCAAAGGTGGCCTGTCCGCCGGCGACGGCGCGAATGGCCGTGGCGATCTCGCGGCGGCCCGCGTCCTTGGTCAAATACCCTCGCGCACCGGCACGCAACGCGCCCGCGATCGATTCGTCGTCGGCGTAGGTGGTCAGCACCAGCACCGCGGTTTCGGGGTGATCCGAGGTGATCGCCGCGGTGGCGGCGACACCGTCCAGGATCGGCATCCGCAAATCCATCAGGACGACATCGGGCGCGAGACGGCTCACCAGCTCGACCGCTTCGGCACCGTCACGAGCCTCGCCGACCACCTCGATATCCGGCAGCAGCGAAAGCACGGTGGTCAACCCTTCCCGCACGATCGTCTGATCGTCGGCGACCACCACCGTGATCACCTGCGCGGCACCGTCATTCGCACTGTCCACCGGTCACCTGCCTTTCCCGCCTCGACCGTGCCGCCCAGTGCGCCGATCCGCTCGCGCATACCGAGCAGGCCCGCGCCCATCCCCGAAGCCGACAGGAGCCCGATCCGATCGGACAGCGGATTCGACGCGACCAGCTCCACCTGCTCCGCGCCGACCCGCAGCCGCACCACGACCTCCGCGCCCGGCGCGTGCTTGCGGGCATTGGTCAGCGACTCCTGCACGCCGCGCAGCAGCGCCACGTTCACCTGCTCGCCGAGGTGCTGGGTGTCACCCTCCAAGCGTAGGTTCACCCGCCCGCCCGCCGCACGATGTTCAGCCACCAGTACGTCGAATTCTGTTGGTAGATCAATTCTTTCGGCCCGCAACGCGCCGACGACCTGTCTCGCATCAGCCAATCCTGATGCCGCCAGCTCCCGCGAGGCGCGGACCTTGTCGGCCGCCCGTTCCGTCTCGCCCGCCTCCAGCAGCGCGTCAGCCGCGTCGAGCTGCAGCACCAGCCCGCCCAGGGTGTGCGCGAGCACGTCGTGCACCTCGCGGGCGATCCGCCCGCGCTCGGTCAGCGCGGCGGCACGGTCCCGCTCCGCGCGAATCTCGCGGCTCTGCTGCACCAGCAGCCGATTCTGTTCGGCGGTGACCCGGAACTGCCTGCGGCTCAGGCCGAGTAGCGCCACCAACAGCACACCGGCCAGCGTCCCGAGGTAGGCGCTCGGCGTGTGGTCGGCCGCCACCGACGACACCCCCACCGCGATCAGCTCGACGCCGATGATCAACGCCCCGAACAGGATCGAGTGCTGCACCAGGGCGAACCCGGCGAACGCGGCGACGAGCAGCGGGACCAGCGAGGCGCCCGCCTGCGCGACGGTCAGGCCACCGCACACCGCCATCACCAGGAGCGCGGCCCTGCTCAACCACGGCCTGCCTCGGGGATCCGCCGCCAACACCAGCATTGCGAGCCCGGCAAGACCGATCAGGACCAGGACCGCAATCCCCTGCCGCGATACCTGGTCATCGCGCAGCAGCACACCCATGGCGATGACCCCGGTCAGGCGCAGCAGCCTGACCGGGGTCGTCGGTGTGATGTCCGCGCCGGGCAGCATTCGCTCAGTCTGCCCGAACCATCGTGCGCGGCCCGGTCAGCCGTTCCGCCCGCGTCGAGATGACCAGCATGCGGCCGAGCCGGTTCACCGCGAGCAGCGCGATGATCGCGCCGACCGAAACGGCCGCCGACGCGCCGATGTCGACCGCGACCACGTCCACTCCGATGCGCACCGCGATCAGCACCACCCACAGCGCCGAGGCGACGACGCCGGTGCGCACCATCAGTTGCCCGTCCTGCCGACTGAACTTCGACAGCACACCCATCAGCGCGCCGACCCCGAGCCCGAGCACACCCTCGAAGACCAGCAGCGCGATGTCTACGGTGTGCACCGCGGGGGCGTTGTCCGAGGATGAGAAGAGCATTACGCCGACGATGCCGAGCACCAGCGGCCCGCGCCACATCCGCGCCGGATCGAAGGGCCGCCACTGATTCTGTCGATAGATGATCCAGCCGAGTATCGCGATCACCAGCACGGCGGTGAGCAAGTTGTTCGAGGTCATGCCCGTAAGACTCCGCGAATCGCCGGTTGCCCGGCACCACCCGAGGGTGGAAGAGCGGGTGGAATCCGCCGGTCTACCCGACCGGGATCAGCTCACCCGGCGCGAACCTCGGCACCGGCGGCGGCACCGGCCGGAAGCCGCGCGGCAGCGCACGCAGAAACAGGAAGAACAACGCGACCAACAGCACCGCCCGGCCCCACACCCCGAACTGCACGACCTTCTCCATCTGCTCCGCGGGCCGGCCCGTGCCGAGCGCGTAGAAGTAGCGGAACACGCCGATCCCGAGCGCCGCGTCGGCGACCAGGTACGCGCCGATCGCCGTCCACGGCACCTCGAGCAGCACCAGGAACGGCACCAGCCACAGCGTGTACTGCGGCGAATGCACCTTGTGGAACAACAGGAATCCACACAGCATCGCGCCGCTCACCCCGACCCACGGGAACACACCCGTCGCGAGATAGCGCTTCCAGCCGAGCCACATGGCGAGCGCGAACGCGGCAAGCACCAGCACGGGCGAGGCGACCGAAACGACCTGCTGGAACAGCGCCTCGCTCTGCGTGTCCGCGCCGAACAGCGGCCGAAGTCCCCAGTACCAAATGGAATTCGTGGTGATGTCGGCCTGCCGCAGCTGCTGGAAGGTGATCGACGCGCGCCAGCCCTCGTATCCGGCCAGCGCGAACGGCAGGTTCACCGCGATCACCGTGCCGAGGGCCGCGCCCGCCGTCAGCAGCGCGCCGCGCACATCCATCCGCCGCTCGCCGGGCTCGCGTTCGACACCGCCGGTGAGCACGTACGCTAGCAGTGGCAGCACGAAAATTCCTGGATAGAGCTTCAAGCAGAACCCGAGGCCGAGCAGGATCGCGGCCAGAATTCCCCTGGTACGCAACGAATATCGGGTCAAGGTCGCGACCACATAGACCGCGGCGACGGCCGTGAAAACCACCGGCAGTTCCCAGTTGTGGAAGGCGTAGAGCACCAGCGGTGGCCCCGCCGCCCACAGCAGCGCCGCACGGCCCGCGAGCCGGGCCAGCATCCAGGCGGTCAGCAGCGCGAACGGCGCGAGCAGCAGCGCGGAATGCCGCAGGAAGTCGGCGTCGTTGTGCGCGCCCAGCGCACCGAGCCACATCAAAGTGCCGCTGAGCACCGGGTATTCGACCGCGCCGCCGACCAGCGTGCCGTCGTCGGTGATACCGCCGTGCACGTACGGGAAGACATGCTCGTTGATGTCGCGGCCGAGCCAGAGGAACTGGATATCGGAGTAACAAACATCCGAATCCTTGTCGGTATCGAATACCGAGCTGCGACCGTCCGCGCTGAACGGCGCACCCGCACACCGCGCCTTGTTCGCATACCCGAGCACGAGCGTGAGCCCGCACAGCACCAGCACCACCGCCGCCAGCGCCGCGCGACGGCCGACGCGGCGCGCGATCAGGTCGCTGCTGGCGAGTCCGGTCGGCATGTGGACCACCCTAAGCGGCGAGATACGTCAATGCCCGCGTTCCCTCGCCGATGGGATCGATTTCGGTGGTCAGGGGCGGTTCATGTAGCCTAGTCGGGTTGCTGACGCAACGACCCTCCTGCCACGGAGAGCCCGTGGCCGTTTCCTAGTCCACAGGAGGTGATTGGTCCGTGCGTCATTACGAAGTGATGGTTATCCTCGATCCCAGTCTGGACGAGCGCACCGTAGCCCCGTCTCTCGAGACGATGCTCACCGTGGTTCGTACCGAAGGCGGCAAGGTCGACAAGGTCGATATCTGGGGCCGCCGCAGGCTGGCCTACGAGATCGCCAAGCAGGCCGAGGGCATCTACGCGGTGGTCGATCTGACCGCGGAGCCCGCGACCGTGAGCGAACTCGACCGCCAGCTCGGCCTGAACGAGTCGGTGCTGCGCACCAAGGTTCTGCGCCACGACAAGTAGTCCCGCAACCCTCGATTGCGTCGGTGTCTATCTCTAGGCTCTAGCGCAACTAGCGAGATGCGGACTGCACCCCGAGCAGGAGGAACCACATGGCAGGCGACACGGTCATCACCGTCATCGGAAACTTGACGGCCGACCCCGAGCTTCGATTCACGCCCGCGGGAGCGGCGGTGGCCAACTTCACCGTCGCGTCGACACCCCGGATGTTCGACCGTAATTCGAACGAATGGAAAGACGGCGAAGCGCTTTTCCTGCGCTGCAATATCTGGCGCGAGGCTGCGGAAAATGTCGCCGAAAGCCTGACCCGAGGTTCCCGAGTCATCGTGAGTGGGCGGCTGAAGCAGCGCTCCTACGAAACCGCTCAGGGTGAGAAGCGCACCGTCGTCGAGCTCGAGGTCGACGAGGTCGGCCCCTCGTTGAAGTACGCCACCGCGAAGGTCAACAAGACCAGTCGCGGCGGCGGTGGTGGCGGCGGAGGCTTCGGGTCCGGCGGCAGCGGTGGCTCCGGCGGTGGCGGCAACGCCCCGGCCGGCTCCGGTGGCGGCGGTGGACGTTCCGGCGGTGCCGAGGACGATCCCTGGGGCAGTGCGCCCGCGGCAGGCTCCTTCGGGGGCGGCGGCCGCGTAGATGACGAACCGCCGTTCTGATAACGGCAATTCATAGGTCTGCCTCGCGTGGACCATCACTGATTACGGAGTAAAAGACCATGCCTAAAGCGCCAGCGCGCGAAAAGGTGCTCAAGAAGAAGGCCTGCGCATTCTGCAAGGAAGCCAAGTCCGGAATCGTCAACATCGATTACAAGGACACGGCACTGCTGCGTAAGTACGTCAGCGATCGCGGCAAGATCCGCGCCCGCCGCGTCACCGGCAACTGCGTGCAGCACCAGCGTGACATCGCGGTTGCCGTCAAGAACTCGCGTGAGGTGGCCCTGCTTCCTTACGTGTCGACGGCTCGCTGAGTAAGGGAGACACGCAAATGAAGTTGATTCTGACTGCAGACGTGGACAACCTCGGTGCGCCCGGCGACACCGTCGAGGTCAAGGACGGCTACGGCCGTAACTTCCTGCTGCCGCGCGGACTGGCCATCGTCGCCAGCCGTGGGGCCGAGAAGCAGGTCGCGGGCATCCGCCGGGCCCAGGACGCGCGCAAGGTGCGCGACCTGGATCACGCCAACGAACTGAAGCAGGCCATCGAGAACCTCGATGCCGTCGCGCTTTCGGTGAAGACGGCGGGCACCGGCAAGCTGTTCGGCTCGGTGACCCAGGCGGATGTCGCCTCGGCCATCAAGTCGGCCGGCGGGCCCGTGGTCGACAAGCGCAGCATCGAGCTGCCGAAGTCGCACATCAAGTCGACCGGCAAGCACGGCGTCGTGGTGCACCTGCACCCGGACGTGGTGGCCAAGTTCGACCTCACGGTCGCTGCCAGCTGATATAGCACCACTGCGAAGGCCACTCCCGTGTTCGGCACGGGGGTGGTCTTCGGCTGTGCGACGCTGCCCACTTTTCTGAGTAACTAATTGTTTGCCCTATAGGCAGCTCTGCCATACGGAACATTCTTGGCAAATCATTGCTGGTCACCGGGGTTCCCGGTGGCGGGCCTGTGGATTACTCAGGAAACCGACCGGTGGCAATGTGATTCAGCTCATAACCGTTACCCGTGCTGTTAACTCAACACGCCCGGCCGTTCAACTTGGCCGACACGCCGCGACTTTATTCATCCACACGTGGATAGATCAGGAAATCGATATCTATCTGCGGGTTTTCGTAGGATGACCTGGGTTTTCCCCAAGTAGTACACAGGGGGTGCACACAGTTAGGTGAACAGTCCCCAACTTATCCACAGGTGTGTGCACAGTACGGTTTGTTGACCGCCCTCAGGTCGCCTAGGTTCGTCGCTACGACGTGAAACAAGCGGCCCCGAACGTCCGGATCCATCGATATCGCAACGGTAGCTGGAACTCGCAGGTGGCACCAACCATCACGCGGGTGGCAACCGCTGCCCTGCGGCAGACGTGTCGGAGCCCGAGAGTGGGACCAATCATCAATAGGGTGAGCCCGGTAGGTGGAGAGAGGACGGTCGAGTCTCATGGCAGTCGTCGATGACCGAGGGCACGCGAACTATCCGCCCGAGCCGCCCGGCGAGGACTTCGGGCGCCAGCCACCGCACGACATGGCGGCCGAGCAGTCCGTGCTCGGCGGCATGCTGCTGAGCAAGGACGCGATCGCCGACGTCATCGAGGTGATGCGCCCCGGCGACTTCTACCGTCCCGCACACCAGCTCATCTACGACACCATCCTCGACCTCTACGGTCGCGGCGAACCCGCCGACCCGGTGACCGTCTCGGCCGGCCTGGACCGCCGCGGCGAACTCAAGCGAATCGGCGGACCGCCCTACCTCGTCACCCTCACCCAGACCGTCCCCACCGCGGCCAACGCTAGCTTCTACGCCGAGATCGTCGCCGAAAAGGCCATCCTGCGCCGCCTCGTCGAGGCAGGCACCCGGATCGTCCAGTACGGCTACGCCGGCGCGGACGGCCAGGACGTCGCCGAGGTCGTCGACCGCGCGCAAGCCGAGATCTACGAGGTCACCGAACGCCGCACCACCGAAGACTTCCTCCCCCTCGAGGAACTCCTGCAGCCCACGATGGACGAAATCGACTCCATCGCCAGCCGCGGCGGCATCTCCCTCGGCGTCCCCACCGGCTTCACCGAACTAGACGAACTCACCAACGGCCTCCACCCAGGCCAAATGATCATCGTCGCGGCCCGACCCGGCGTCGGAAAAGCCCTCGCCCTCGACACTCCCCTGCCGACTCCCACCGGCTGGACCACCATGGGCGAAGTCCGCGTCGGCGACGAACTCCTCGACGCCAACGGCCGCCCCACCCGCGTCGTAGCCGCCACCGATATCCTCACCGACCGCCCGTGCTACGAGGTCGAATTCTCCGACGGCACAGTGCTCGTCGCCGACGAGGAACACCAATGGCTCACTGTCACCAGAGCCTCTCGGCGATCCGCGCAGCAGGCGGCGACCGGCTACAACCGTTATCGCAATCAGCGCACCTTCGCTGCGGTCCGCACTACCGGCGACATCGCGAGCACGCTGCGCTGTGACACTGCCGATCGCAGGCTCAATCACTCCGTCACCAATGCGCAGCCGCTCCAGTTGCCGACTCGCGATCTGTTGGTGCCGCCATACACCCTCGGTGCCTGGCTCGGAGACGGTACTTCAGCAGCCGCACAGCTGACTTCGGCCGATCCGGAGATCGTCGCCCGCATCGAAGCGGAAGGACTGGTGGCACTCCCGTCGCAGTCCGCATACCTGCGCTATCACCTGCAGCTGCCTGCTGATGAGCCGATCTCGTCGCGCGAATGCGTGGTGTGCGGAGCCGAGTTCGTTCCGTTCACCAGCGAGGTTCGTACCTGCGGCCGTTCGTGCGGCGGCAAGGCGCGGTTCCTTTCCGCCCCGGTCGCCGCGCCGACCTGCGCGTATTGCGGTGGCCCGTCGATCGGCCTCCGCTTGTGCCAGTCGTGCCGAAACACGGTGGGCAGCGTGCAAGCTCGGCTGCGGACGATCGGTGTGCTCGGCGACAAACACATTCCGATGCAGTATCTCCGATCCGCCGAGGCACAGCGCCGCGCGCTGCTCGCGGGTTTGCTGGATACCGATGGCACTGTGACCCATGGCGGTTCGGTCCAATTCAGCGTCACCAACGAGCGGTTGTTCCGAGACGTTCAGGAGCTTGTTGTCAGCCTCGGATACCGCTGCCACGTCTCCACGAAGCGGGTTCGTGGCCGGTCCGAGAGTTCGTCGACCGCTTACACAATGACGTTCGCCACCGACGACGAAGTATTCGGCCTATACCGAAAGGCGCTCCTGCACAAGGAACGCCGAGCGAGCCGCAGCACCGCGCGATCCGGTTCGCGCTACATCGTGGACGTCCGTCGCATCGACAGCGTGCCCGTCCGCTGCGTCGAGGTCGACAACGCCGACCATCTGTACCTGGCCGGGCGTTCGATGGTGCCGACGCACAACTCCACGCTCGGCATGGATTTCATGCGCAGTTGCTCGATCAAGCATGGGATGCCCAGCGTTATTTTCTCGCTGGAGATGAGTAAAACGGAAATTGTCATGCGTCTGTTGTCTGCCGAGGCGAAGATCAAGCTCGGCGATATGCGCGCCGGGCGGATGAGTGATGACGACTGGACCAAACTGGCGCGGCGGATGAGTGAGATCAGTGAGGCTCCGCTGTTCGTCGACGACTCGCCGAACTTGACCATGATGGAGATTCGTGCGAAGGCGCGACGGCTCAAACAGCGCCATGATCTGAAACTTGTTGTGGTGGACTACCTCCAGCTGATGTCCTCGGGTAAGAAGGTCGAATCCCGGCAGCAGGAAGTCTCGGACTTCTCGCGAAGTCTGAAGCTGCTCGCCAAGGAACTCGAGGTCCCGGTGATCGCGATCAGCCAGCTGAACCGTGGTCCCGAACAACGAACCGACAAGCGCCCCATGGTGTCCGACCTTCGCGAATCGGGCAGCCTGGAACAAGATGCCGACATGGTCATCCTGCTGCACCGCCCGGACGCCATCGAACGAGACGACCCGCGCGGCGGCGAAGCCGACCTGATCGTCGGCAAACACCGTAACGGCCCAACCGCCACCATCACCGTCGCCCACCAGCTGCATTTGAGCCGGTTCGTGGATATGGCCCGCGGCTAGGAAGCAAAATTCGGGTTCGACGATGTTGCCGTCGATGATCGTCGCGATGCTGGCCGCTCGGTGCGTAATCTTCGTCAGTTGCCTTCCACAGCAGGAGGATTCAGGTTGGCGCGGGCGGCGGTGTCGAGAGCAGCACAGTCGGTACGGTGGTATCCGTGCACCTCGGACTGGCCACTCTGATCGATCCTCGCCTCCGGCTTCTCGTTGCCGAGTCACGCGCCTTCTATGAAAAGCGCGCGGCCGGAAGGGGTCCGAACAGTTCGGCGGAGCTTCGCATAGTCCGAGCCGGTGTCGCCGAGCCTGCCCCAGCAAGTCCGCCAGCCGTCGAAGAGCTCGTCGTCGTCGACGGACGCAGCGTCCCACTGCGGATCCACACTCCCGTCGACACGGCGGTGAAAGGCGTGTTCCTGGAGATCCACGGGGGCGGTTTCTACATGGGGTCGGCCGCTGGCAGCGACGTCCGCAACCGCCAGCTCGCCGACGCACTCGGCGTCGTGGTCGCGAGCGTGGACTATCGGCTAGCGCCCGAATATCCGTGGCCAGCCGCTCCGGACGATTGCGAAACCGCCGCGCTCTGGCTCGTCGAGCACGCCCGGCACCGTTTCGGCACAGCGGAACTCGCTATCGGCGGCTTTTCGGCTGGCGCAACACTGGCGATGACGACGCTGCTGCGCCTGCGTGATCGGGGGGTAGCCGCATTCAACTGTGCTGTGCTGCAATTCGGGACCTATGACCTGAGTGCACATACACCGGCTGGACGTCTGATCGCCGACGAGTACTTCCTCGAGGCCTACGCCGGGACGGCACCGGACCGCACAAACCCGGACCTCTCTCCGATCTACGCCGAACTCTCCAACCTGCCTCCGGTCCTCATGGTCGTCGGAGACGCCGACATCCTGCTTCAGGACAACCTGGCCATGGCCGCTCGGCTATCAGCCTCCGGTGCAGACATCGATCTCCGCGTCTACCCTGACTCGCCCCACGGGTTCACGGGACACCCGACCCGGATGGCGCAGGCCGCGCTCGACGACATCCACACATGGCTCGGCGGTCAGCTGAGCCCGACACCTTGAGCCGGCAATATCGACATCCACGCCTTCGCCGGTGTCACCCACCAGATCTGTCTAATAAGCGGAACCTGATCGAGGCAGGTGCACAACTCTGAGTGGTCAAGGGCCACTGGGCCGTCCGCGCGAAAGTAGGTCGGCTGTTAACGTGCCCGGATGGAGACTGTGGGGGAGTTCGTTGTCGGTGTCGATACCGTAGCGGTTCAGAAAGCCCGTCGTCGGACGCTCCGGTTGATGACGACATCGGTGATTGTGGAATTGGTAAGTGCGGTGGTGATTTCGGCGTTAGCAGGGCTCATGGTGTGGCTCGCCGGGCCGATCGGCCTCTTGCAGTTCGCGGTGGTGGCCGTCTTCATTTTCGGTGCGCAACGGACCCTCCGAAACCGGCGGCGTCTGCGAGACAAGTGGGCCGCCGAGGGCATTTGTCCCAACGCAATGCGGTTGTCCGCCAACGGCCTTCGGCTCAGTATCGACGGTGCGCCGGACTCCGTCTTTCTGCCTTGGGGCACTGTGCAAGGGTTACGGGTGCATCGATGGCGGGGCCAGCAGTTGCTGGTGGTCGACCTGATTCCCGGAGTAGGCGTTTCCACTTCCGGCGTTCACGGCCTTGACCACCCCGACGCACAAGCGATGCTCCGGAAACGGACCCACGGCACCACCGGCCTCCGGACCGCGGTGCGTATCCTCACCCAGCCGTTGCCGGCCATCGATCAGGCCGCAGCGTACTTCACCGCAGGACGGGTCCGCGTTCACTGAAGCAATGCCATCGCGCTACCGCTGACCTGCACAGTACGACTTCACGCAGGCCGGATCGGAGTTACGGCCATCCGGCTAGGGGCAGTTTGTATTTCGGTGCGTTGGTCGGCGGCGGTGATCAGGTCGTCGAGGCGGTGCAGGGCGTTGGTCATGGTGACGAGGTGGCCGGCGAGGCGGCTGCGCTCGGCGAGTAGTTCGTCGCGCTGGGTGGGGGTGGTGTGGCCGGTGTCGATGCAGGGCAACAGCTTTGCGATCGTGCGGCTGCCGAGTCCGGCCGCGTAGAACAGTTGGAAGATGCGTACCCGCTCGACCGCTTCCTCGGTGTAGACGCGCTGGCCGGAGGCGGTGCGCTCGGGGATGAGTAGTTGCTGTTCCTCGTAGTACCGCAGGGCGCGCACGCTGACACCGGCGCGGTGGGCGAGTTCTCCGATTCGCATGAGATGTGCCCTCTTTCACGCTGGATCGGCTTGCCTCTCACGCCGACGTCAGGTTTTAGCGTAGCGGTCATGGAACTCGAGAACTCGATCGCACTGGTGACCGGCGCCAATCGTGGCATCGGCCGACGCTTCGTCACTGAATTGCAGAGCCGGGGTGCGTTGAAGATCTATGCGGCAGCCCGCAATCCGGCGGAGGTGGATCAGCCCGGGGTGATACCGCTCCGGTTGGATGTCACCGACGATGCGTCCGTAACGGCCGCGGCGGCAGCGGCGGGTGACGTGACGCTGTTGATCAACAACGCCGGCATGTCGACGTTCGCGAAACTGGTCGACGGCGCGATGCCCGATATCCGGCAGGAGATGGAGACCAACTACTTCGGAACCTTGCGCATGGTGCGCGCCTTCGCACCGGTGCTGGCCGCGAACGGCGGGGGTGCGGTGCTCAATGTGCTGTCGGTGATGGCCTGGATGGCCTACGAACATTCCAACAGCTACTCCGCCGCCAAGGCCGCGGCCTGGGCGCTGACCAACGGCATCCGCCTCGAGCTCGCGGATCAGGGCACCCAGGTCACCGGACTGGCCATGGCCAGCGTCGATACCGACATGATGGCCGGTATCGACGTCGACAAGAGCGACCCGGCCCTGATCGCGCGCCGCGCACTCGACGGCGTGCGTGCGGGCGCCCTCGAGGTGCTGGCCGACGCGCAGACCGTGGCGTGGAAGGCGCGCCTCGGCGAGGATCCGGCACTGCTCTATCCGCAACTCGTCCGCCGAGAAAGCGCTCCAGTTCCGCGGTGACGAACTGCAGGTTGTCTTGTCCCGCATAGGTAACGTCCTCCGCGCGAGCGATGTCGGTCGCGCGGAGGACCGACCAGACCGCCGCACCGGCATGGATACACCGGGGTCAGGAGGCGGCGATGTCGACGACGAGCCGGGTAGGGCTGGTGAGACTGGTGACGTCGAATCCGACGCGCCCGCTGTTCACGCCGATGAACTGCCTGTGCACGCCTTCGAACGATCCCGCGGGAAAGACCTCCGCGATCGCAGGTTCGGGCGAGTAGACGGGCTGGTACCGCGGGCCGTCGAAGGACGACGACGCGTGGTCGATACTCACCAGCAGAATCGATTGCCCGTGGAGTGCGATCGGCTTTCCGGATCCGTCCCACGTCGCCTCGTCCACCCAGCTCACGTACCACCCCGGCTTTCCTGGGCCCTCGAGGTCGAAGACGACCCGGGTGAATCCAGGGTGTCGGCCCGTACGCACACCGGTGACCGTCAACGAGGAATCGTCAGAAGACTTGCTTTGTTTCGGACCGATGTCCGTGGGGACCTTCCTCGGCGGTTCGGTACCGCGGGCCGGTGGTGCCGGATTCGCCGACGGCGGGGCAGGTTGAGCGGGCGATGCCGAAGTGGCCGCACCGGTTTCATGGCTGCCGTCATGCGCGGTGGACGGCCCCGCGCCGGGGGCCGTCGAGCAGCCGGACAGCACGATGCCCACACCGACAGCGCAGATAAGGATTTGAGTTTTCATGCTTGTAGAACCCCCCTAACTCTCTATGCCCCAACGGCTTCAGGCGGTTGGCGCATCAACTAGCAGGGCCCAGCATCTCACCCAGGGAGCCGTCGACGAAACTCTCTTACCGAGGCGGGTGTACCCGGGAGTTGAGCTCCTCGGGTGACGGGACGCCGAGGCGGTCCATCTCGGCCACGCACACCCGGACCGCCTCAGCGGCGTCGTAAGTGATGTCGGGTTCGACACGCTTATCCGGAACGACCGTGAACCGTCCGTCGCCCGCCGACCGCACCCACGGTCCGGGCACCCGATACTCGTCCGCGGTCGGTCGAAACGACATCCACCACAGCGTCGTGAACGGGAACATCCGCCGCAACCGCGGCTCCAGCATCGCTGCCTCGATGAACTCGGCCAGGTCGTTCTCGTGATAAGTGTGTGCGCGGTACATCTGCCACATGAGCTCGATCCGGTCGCCACTGTCGTACGCGTCGGCAACGTCGACGAAGTCGGCGAACGGCCACGTGGCGGCCAGCTCCCGCGCGGTGGCGCCGCTGAGCCAGACCGCAGCAGATCCGGTGACCTCCGCCAGGTCGGTCGTGGCGAGCGCGCTCAGAGACGCCCATCTGAGTGTGTTCAGATCCGCCGCCCGCACTTTGTGCTGCACGCGGAACAGGCGTTTGTTCACAAACGGCATGATCTCCACTGCGCGGTCGTGCTTGCTGGCCGTGACCAGGAAGCCACTGAAGGCACCCTCAGCTTCGTACCTAGCGATAGCGCAGTCGACACACGCGGCCCAAAGTACGGCCTCGAGGCCACCTCCGTCGACCAGGTCCTGGTACAGCGATTCGACCATGCCGTCCAAGTTACTCGCGGCGCCGCCGTCGATGTCGGAATACCAACCCCTACAGGAGATTCCGAGCTGCGGTCAGCACAAGGCGCTGGCCGCTCGGACTTCGGTGAGGGTGCGTCGGGCGAGGTCACCGAAGTTGTCGTTGTTGGCCGGGTCGGTCCAGCGCTCGTAGGCGAGCTTCCAGGCGAGTGCGCCCAGTGCGGCTGCCACGCGGGCGGTCAGGGTGGGCACGCCGCGGCGCTCGAGTGCCTCGACCATCGCGGCGGTGAGACCTAGGCCCTTCAAGGCCTCACGTTCGCGCAGTTCAGGATGGGCGGCCAGCACGGCCCGCCGCCGCGCGCCGAACTCGCGGCGATCGGAGGTGAAGGCTTCGCGCCCGATCACGGTCAAGGCGTGCGCCACCGCGTCGAGCGGTCCGGCTTCGGCCGGTGCTGCGGCGATCCCGTCGACCAGTAGTCCGGTCATCGTGCCGCCGCCGAAGAGGACCTCCCGTTTGTCCGGGAAGTGCCGGAAGAAGGTGCTTTTCGTGAGCCCGGCGCGTTCGGCGATCTCGATCACCGTCGTGTTTTCGTAACCCTGTTCCTCGAACAGCTCGAGGGCAGCGACGACGAGTCGCTGCGAGGCGTTGGGTTGCCAGCGGGCCATGGCAAACATATTACGGGACTTGGTCCCGTCACTGAGCGTACAGTGATGGGACCAAGTCCCGTTAGGTTGTTGGAGGTAGTCATGAGCCGAGCCGTCATCTACGAAACATTCGGCGGTCCCGAGGTCCTGGAGCTGCGGGAGGTTCCGCAACCGCATGCCGGGCCACGCGCGGTCCGCGTCCGCGTCACGGCCGCCGGTCTGAATCCCATGGACTGGGGTATCGCCGCGCGCCCCGAGGCCGCAGCACAGTTCGGCATCACCGTGCCGTCCGGCTTCGGTTACGACTTCGCCGGTGTCATCGACGAAATCGGCGACGACGCTACGGGTTTCGCGGTAGGTGACCGCGTCTACGGTGGTGCGTTGGGTAGAGCCGTCGCCGATTTCGTGGTTGTCGAGACACCTACGACGGCAGCCGAAATGCTGTGGCACACACCAGAAGGCATCAGTGACGAGGTGGCAGCCACGCTCCCGGTGGCAGGTATGACCGCCGCCGCCGCGTTGGCCGCGATCGACCTGCGGTCCGGCGACACCGTCCTGATCGGCGGCGCCGCGGGCGGAGTGGGCGTGTTCGCCGTACAACTCGCGAAACTGGCCGGCGCCAAGGTAATCGGGACAGCCTCGGCGAGCACGTTCGAGTTCCTGCGCGGGTTCGGCACCGAGCCCGTGGCCTACGGCCCCGGATTGGCGGACCGAGTGCGGACGCTGGCTCCCGAGGGCATCACCGCGGCAACCGATCTGTTCGGCACCGAAACAGCCGAGACCGCACTCACACTCGGTGTACCACCCGAGCGAATCTCCACCGTAGCCGCAGGCCCCAACCCGCCCGGCGGCGTCCGCGCGACCGGCGGCCTCGATGCGAGCCCAGATGCCATGGCACACATCACCGCCGCGATCCTCGCAGGCACAATCACCGTCCCGATCGCCGCAACCTTCCCGATCGAGAAGATCCGCTACGCCGTAACCCAGCAAGCTGAACGCCACGTCCACGGCAAAATCGTGATCACGCTATAGACCGCGCGCCCACTGCCCGGTCGAAGCCAACCTGCTACCGGGGGCGCTCGGCGATCACTTCGATGGTGTCGGCGTCGATCAGTAGCAGCGACGGGACCAGTTCGCTGCTTGTGTCCGGGGAGGTGAGTACGGCTTGTCTGATTTCCTCGACCTGGCCTGAGCTCGCTCCTGCGATGAGGATATGGTCTGGGCTGATGAGGCCTACGATCAGTCGGTCTTCACCGACTTGCTCGGCGCACTTTTCGTGGAAATCGTCGAGCAGGATCGCCGATGCCACGCAGGGGCCGTCGCGCTCCATGGTGGCCATGGTGCCGAGCTCCTCGTCCGGGGCCACCTTGAAGGTGAGGCCGGACTTCACGTTCCCGAGGGCTTCGATTGCCAGCTCCTCGAGCTGCTCCTCGGTCATCGATTCGAACTTGCTCCGAGTCAGATGGGACATGCCGATCCGGCCGTCGGGCGTGGTCGTCACCGTGGCAAAACCGAAGTACAGCTTGCCATCGACCAGCGGCAGGGAGGCGGAAAACGGCAGCGGGTCGGCGGTGCTGTGCAGGATCGGCAGCCATTCGCCGACCTGCTCGGCCCGCACGAACATCTCCTCGCTCCGCTCGCGCTGCTTGATGTTCTCGACCTCGGCCATTACCTGCCCCGCGTGTTCGAGGGCGGCGCTCCAGTCCGGGCCCTCGGGACGCTCGAAGATGTGGGTGTACTCGGCTGCGGGGAACGTCTCGGCCAGGAAGTCCTGGTCGGTGCGGGAGGGCTGCCAAGTGCTATGCACTCTGGTCACGTCCGAAGACCGGAGCTGGCGCTCCCGCTGGGCTTGCTGCCACGCTTGCCGGACGGAGTCCTGGTCCTGGGCGGGCGCAGCCGCGCTGATGAGGTCGTCGTCGTTCGCATTCAGTTGGAAGACAACGACATTGAAGGTCATATCCGGTGCCACGTGCGGTGCCTCTACTCAGCGGCCGCACCGGTCCGGCACCGCAAAAGTAGGGGCTGGGGGGATTGCTCGGACATCGCTACCGTGGTTTGGCTTCCTAACCAAAGGAGATTGGTATGCGTATCAGAAACAGTGTGGCTGTATCGGTATCGGCTGCCGCTTTCGTCTTGACGGCGCTGGTGGCCGCGCCGACCGCGGGCGCGGATCCGGCACCCGCGCCTGCGCCGAGTTCGGGCAGCGCGAACCTGCAGTGCTTGATCCAAGTCATGATCCACGGCGAAGTTCCCGGGATCTGCTAGCGCGCCAACCGTTTCCGAGATCGCCGCGCCCGGCCCAGCACGTCACGCGTGAAACAGGTGCCGACTCCGAGGCCCTACAGCAATCGCTGTAGGGCCTCCTTAATTTCCAGAGGCACTACATTATGGCTGAGAAGACACAGCGTCCGGTGAAGCAGCCGGGCACTGGAACCTTTGTCGGACAACGTGAAAGCCGCAGTTCATAATTTGCGGTGCAGGGCTGCGGCTTTACACAGGGGGAGTTAAGTATGGGGCGGTCCCAGAAGTTGATCGGTGCCATGACACTGGTGTGGATGCTGGGCAGCGCGGTAGCGGCGATGGCCTTCGCGGGCGGTGTGCTGAACCTGATTTTCGCGATAGTCCAGTGGACTGACTCGGAAGTCGCCATGGCACTGTTTATTCCGATAAGCGTCCTGGTGGGTATCGGTGGATGGATGATCGTGCTGGCTGCCGCATGGCGGGTGCGCCGGAATTACCTGCGGCGGACCGGGGTCGCGATGTCCGCCGTGGTGGTCGAATCCGATCTGCGACGCAAGCACGGTCGGGCCATGTTCAATTTCGATTTGTGGCAGGTGCAGGTCGAAGCGCAGTTCCCGCACCCGGACTCGGGTACGGATGCGCGCGTCCAGAAGCGGTACTTCTATCCGCAATTCCGCGAGGTCAAAGCGCGTGCACTGGCCGAGCGACTGAGCATCGGCAGCTCGGTTCCCCTTGTGGTGCACAAGAATTACGCAGTATTCGATATTCCCAAACGACCCATCTGGGCCGATATCTGGTGACCGTGATAATCGGCACGTGATGGCGCTGCCGCACCGCGCGCTCAGGTCGAGCCTCGCGCCGAAGCGGAAGTGAATCTCGACCTGTCGCGGGACCTACGGGTTCGATCAGTACTTCGGGATCGGTTGTCCGGTGCCGGTGGCGATCAGTTGCGGCAGGCTTGTTTCGATGTAGAAGGTCCAGCCGCGTGAGCAGGCCTCGAAGCATTCGGATTTCGCGGCGGTCAGGCCCTCGTGGGTGAAGTGGAGGGTGGTGCCTTCCGATGTGCGGGTGATGTCGAAGATGACGTTGGTGTCGGTCCACTCGTGCTGGTCGTCGATGAAGGTCAGGTATGAATCCACGACGTGCCAGACCACTCGCTCGCCGGGCACGACCTCGGTGAGGCGGAATCGGCTGAAGCGGATGCCCTTCTTCTCCTTGGCCGTCTCACCCGCGTATTTGCTGTCGTCGGTGAAGAAGAACTCGTCGTGCAGGGCGGCGGTGGCGCCGATGATGTTCTCGCTCCACCACGCACGCACGGTGGTGATGGCGGCGAAGACCTCGTCGGGGGTGTGGTCGACCGTGATCGTGGCGGTCAGGTGATCGGTGTTCGACATCGTTCTTGCCTCTCTGTTCGGTGGTGTTTCCCCACCGACGAAGCAGGCCGCCGCAGATCGACATCGACCCGAATCTTTTTCGTGACGGAGCTCAGAGTTCGCGAAGGCGACCGGTCAGGTAGCGACGTTCGGCCTCGGTCGGCGCCAGCGTCAGCGCTTCTTCGTACGCCGCAGCGGCTTCGACCGAGCGGCCGGCCCGGCGGAGTAAATCGGCACGGGTCGCGGGTAGCAGGTAGTACCCCGCGAGCGTGCCGGACTCGGTGAGCTCATCGACCCGGGCCAGACCTGCCGGGATGCCGTCGGCCATGGCGATGGCCACGGCACGGTTGAGTTCCACCACCGGTGAGGGTGCCAACCGCGCGAGTTCCGTGTACAGGATGGCGATCTGCGGCCAGTCCGTGGCGGCCGCGTCGGGTGCGGTGGCATGGCACGCGGCGATCGCGGCCTGCACCTGATAGGGCCCGGCGCGTCGCATGGCGAGCGCTTCTTCGAGTGTCGCCACACCTTCGGCGATCAACGCACCATTCCACTGGGAACGGTCCTGGTGCTCCAGCGTGACCAGCACGCCGTCCTCGGTCCGCTGTGCCCGGCGCGCCTCGAGCAGGAGCATCAACGCCAGCAGGCCGCGCGGTTCCGGTTCGGACGGCAGCAGCCGGATCAGCACCCTGGCGAGGCGGATTCCCTCAGCGGTCAGTGCCCGGCTGCCGTCCGCCTCGTCATAGCCTTCGTTGCAGATCAGGTAGAGCACGGCTAGAACCGCTGACAATCGTTGCGGCAGTTGCTCTTCGGGTGGGACCCGGTACGGGATACCCGCCTCGACGATCTTCCGTTTGGCGCGCACCAGGCGTTGCGCCATCGTGGACTCGGCGGTCAAAAACGCTTTGGCGATCTCGGCGGTGCTCAGGCCGGCCAAGGTCCGCAACGTGAGGGCAACGCGAGCCGGAAACGGCAGCGCCGGATGACAGCAGGTGAAGATCAGCCGCAACCTGTCGTCCGAAATCTCTTCCGCAACAGGCACATCTGCGACCCGAGCCAGCACGGCGAGTTGACGCGCCTTCGCCGCTCCGACGGCGTCGCGGCGCAGCCGGTCGGTGGCCCGATTGCGCGCCGTCGTGGTGAGCCAGGCTCCAGGACGGCTGGGGACGCCGTCCCGCGGCCAGGTCGCCAGCGCCGCCGCGAACGCGTCCTGCGCACAATCTTCGGCCAGATCCCAATCACCGGTGAGCCCGATCAAAGTCGCGATGACCTGACCCCACTCGTCCCGGTACGCCGCCTCGACAGCGGCGCGAACACTTTCCGGCGCAGTCATTCCCACACGGGGCGGACTTCGACGCAACCCCAGCGTGCGTACGGATGACGCGCGGCAAGCTCGATCGCCTCATCCAGATCGGCGCATTCGATGATGTCGATTCCGCCGATGAAATCCTTGGTCTCCGCGAAAGGGCCATCGGCGACCAGGGTTTCGCCGTCGCGGACACGGACCGTCGTCGCGGACGCCACGGGTCGCAGCCGCGCCCCGCCGCGCATGGCGTCCCGTCTTTCCAGCTCCGCCGCGTACGCCTGATGCTCCGGATCCGCCGCGATCTCCGCGTTGGTCGGCGACACCGTCTCGTCGTCACAGATCAGCAGGACGTACTTCATCGCCTCAATATGCCCGACGCCGTGCACGATCGCACCGGCTTCCCCTACTTACGCGCGGCCCATACTGTGCGTTCGGTGCGTACCGCGAGGTCGTCACGGCGCAGGATGCTGTGCGGACTGTCGGTGTCGAGCAGTCGGTCGAGTGCGGCGAGGTCTTCGGCGGCGAGCGTCTCGGCGACGCTGATGCGGAGGCGTTGCAGGCTGCTGCGTGCGTAGCTGCCGACCGTCGGATTGCCGAGGCCTGCGATATCGACGGTGAAGGTGCGCGCACCTTCGATGGTGAAGCCTGCGTCGATCAGCTTCGGCCCCCAGTCGGCACCGCGGTGCGGGACGTGTTCGGCGTGGTAGCGGTCGCTCGCGGTGTGGCAGCGTTCTTCCAGGCCGGGCCGCTCGTCCGGGGCGTTCTCGGGCAGGAAACGGGGGAATCCGGCCAGCTCGACGACCGCGAACAGCCCGCCCGGCGCGAGGGTGTCGTGCACCTTGCGCAGTGCGCGGCCGGGGTGGGCCAGGTGGTGCATCGAGGCCGAAGCCCACACCAGGTCCGGCCTGCCGAGGTCGGGCCAGTCGTCGGTGTCGAGGTCGGCCCCTACGGTGCGCACGCGTTCCTGCACGCCTCGCGCACAGGCCTTTTCGCGCAGGCGAAGCAGATGACCGGCCGAGGTGTCGACCGCCGTGACATGTGCCTCCGGGAAACGGTCGAGCAGGGCGAACGTGCCCGCTCCGGTCCCGCAGCCGAGATCCACGATCTGGCGCGGGGGCGTCGCGATGGGCAGCCACCCGGTGATGGCGGCGATGCGCTCGGCGAGGACTTCCGCGTCCAGATCGAGAATCTCCGCCTGACCGTCAGTTTCGTGCTGCACCGTATGTGCGTGGTCATGAGACATATCAACACGCTATGACGATCATGCGCCTACAGCACGATTCCTTTCCGCATTGGCAAGAAGATGGTCGCTTACGGTGTCGAACGCGCAATGCGGTCACGCGTCGGAACCGCTCTCGGTGCGTTGATGGCCGCGACGGGCTTCGCGATCGAAGATCCCGAGGATCTCGCACGGACCGCCCGCGGTTCCGATGGCGTGCGGCAACATCGTGGGGAACTCAGCGGCCTGATTGGTCTCGATGCGGAAGCGGCGCTGGCCCAGCATGAGAATCGCGGTGCCGGACAGGACGACGAGCCACTCCCGGCCGGGATGCGCGCGCATGCGTGCTGGATTGTCGGGCGGCGGTTCGGTCATCCGTTGACGCACCACGCTCATGCCCGGATCGCCCTTGATGGACCAGCGCATCAGCCCATGCGCTCCGTCGATCATCGGGCTGGTGACGACGTCGTCGGAGGCGGTCTCGACGAGCTGATCCAGAGTGGTGTCCAGGGCTCGGGCGAGCGTGACGAGGCTGTCCAGTGCCAGTCGGCGCTGGCCGTTCTCGATGCGGCTGAGCGTGGACTGACTGAGCCGGGCGCGGCCCGCCAGTTCCTCCAACGACCAGCCCTGCGCCACCCGCAAAGCGCGAATGCGTTTGCGCACCAGGCTGTCCAGGTCGTCATCATTTTGCGCCATAGGCAAGATGCTATGCCTCTCATGCAAAGCACGGTTAGCTTCGGCGACAACGGGCCCGCTCCCCTGCCCCTTGCCTGCAGCTTTCGAGAGGAATCCATGAGTACGAACCAGCCAGCACTGGCCGCCGCCGAGGCGACCCACACACCGGACGCGCGTCAGCGGCGGATGATCCTGATCGCCGTCTGTGTCGCGTTGATGGCTGTCATCGCCTCGGTGTCCGGGTTGAACGTCGCCCAGCCCGACCTCGCGATCGAGTTCGGCGCCTCGCAGAGCACGATCCTGTGGATCATCAACATCTACACCCTAGCCCTGGCCGCGCTGCTGCTGCCGCTCGGCGCCCTCGGCGACCGGCTCGGTCGCAAGCCGATGCTGATCGCCGGACTGAGTGTGTTCGGTGTGGCCAGCGTGCTTGCCGGCCTTGCATCCTCGACCGAGGTCATGCTCGCCGCACGTGTGCTCAGCGGCGTCGGCGCGGCGATGATCATGCCGATCACCCTGGCCGTGATCACCGCTACCTTCCCCGAAGCGGAACGCAGCCGGGCGATCGGCGTCTGGACCGGCGTCGCTGGGGGCGGCGGCATCCTCGGTATGTTCCTTTCCGCCGCCTTGGTCGACGTGGCCAGTTGGCGGTGGCTGTTCGTCCTGCCCGTGGCGCTGGTTATCGTGGCGCTCGCGATGGCGCTGCGCTCAGTCCCCAACTCCCGTGAGACCTCGGGACACGCCTTCGACACCGGTGGTGCGCTGACCTCGATCGTCGCCGTGGTCGCGCTCATTTTCGTCCTGCAGGAGGGACCGGAACGCGGCTGGACCGCCCCCGCCACTCTGATCAGCCTCGTCGTCGGAATCGTCGCCACGGTCGGCTTCGTGATCTGGGAGCAGCGTCGCCAGGAGACCGCGCTGCTGGACGTCCGCCTCTTCCGCCAGCGTGACCTGGCCAGCGGCTCGCTCACCCTGCTTGCGGTTTTCGGTGTGCAGGCGGGCATCTTCGTGGTCCTGTTCCCGTTCTTCCAGGCCGTGCTCGGCTGGTCGGGACTGCTGTCCACCGTCGGGTTCATGCCCATGGCCGTGCTGATGATGATGGCCTCCGGCCTCGCCCCAAAGCTCGCCGCGCGCATCGGTTCTCGTTCGACCATGGCCACGGGCATCGCCCTGTCCGGCGCCGGTCTGGCACTCATGGCAGGCCTCGTCTCCGTCGACGGCGGCTACCTGTCCATCCTGCCCGGCATGCTCATCATGGGCCTCGGCATGGGCCTGTCGATGACCCCCGCCACCGAGGCCATCACCAGCTCGCTGCCGCAGGAACGCCAGGGTGTCGCCTCCGCACTCAACGACGTCACCCGCGAATTCGGCACCGCACTCGGCGTAGCCCTACTCGGCGCCCTCCTCTCCGCCGGCTACCGCAACGCCATCGATGACAAGCTCGGCGGCATCCCCGCCGATGCCGCCGGCACCGCACGAGAAGGCGTCGCCAACGCCGTTGCCGCAGCGAACAACACAGGCTCCCAGGCCCCAACGCTGATCCAAGCCGCCCAGCAGTCCTTCGTCGACGGCTGGCAGCAAGCCATGTGGGCAGGCGTCATCGTCATGTCCGCCCTGCTCCTCTACCTGCTCGCCCGAGGTCCGAAGAGCAAGGTCGGCCCGACCGCTCCCACAGACCCAGTCAGGGGAGGTGCCGCAGCCGCGAAGTGAGCTCCCTTGCCACCGGTCCGCGTGACCCGGACCGGTGGCAACCGCCAAACCTATTGAGACCTACAGTTGCTGTACTCAAGTCCGCGGGTGAGGATCGAGGAGATGCCGGGTGGGGAACAGGTGCACGCTGATCGGACCCGCGAACATAGTGCAGGTGTCGATCCGGTGAGTCGACAGCGTGACGGCGTGCTTCGATCCGTGCCGATGGCCGTTGTGGCACTGGCGATACTTGTCGCATGCAGCCCGCCCGAAGCCGATCCACCGCCGACCTCGATCGCAGCGAAAACCGCACCGGCAGTGGACTACTCGTGCGACGCCAACGCCGCGACCGGCCGGGTCTTCACCAGCGACCGCGTACCCGAACAGCCGTTCCGCGTGCTGGTTCCCGAACTGCCGGGCTGGCGGCGCACCGACGGCGCCGGGACTGACACCAGCGGACTGTCCATCCAACGCAGAGATCAGCTCCCGGGCGACTTCCACAGTCCCACCGCGACGATCACCGTCAACCGGCTCGGGCCCACCGCTACCGTGGCGGCAGCCGTGGACATGATGCGCCGGACCGCGCAGGCAACGCCCGGCTGGCATACCCGCGACGATGTCCCGATCACCGCCTGTGGCCAGAACGGTGGAAAAGTCACCGGAACCTTCACACTCGCCCAGGTCGAATGGTGGGAGGACCACCGCCTCATCGTCTGCGCCTGCGACGGCGCGATCCATCCAGTCTTGTTGGTGGCTCGGGCAAAGCAGGCCGACCTGGACCGGCTCGGTGCCGACCTCAGCACCATCCTCGACGGCGTCCAGATCTTGTCGTGAGATCGATCCCATGCCCGAGTACACCGGTAGTTCCGGAATCGAGACGTCCGGTCAGGCCCACAGCCTGCCGGTGCCGACCGCGCCGTCGGCCGCATTGAAGTCGATCCGGAGTTCGTCCGGAGTCGCCGTGTAGGGCACCAGCACGTCGACGGCGGGGCCATCCCGGTGTTCGAGAACGGTTTTGATGGCGCTACCCGTGAACGGCGCGGACACAGTGACGTCGAACACAGTAGCCCGCGCGCGCAGGGTGCTCCGATCCGCGCCGGTTTCCATTGCGCTGGTAGCTGTTTGCTCGCCACCGTCCGCGCGCGGCTGGGCGAGCCTGCGCAGGGTTTTCCGACCGGTCTGGTCTATCACCAGCATGAACGGCGCGAAAGAGTCCGATTCCGCGAGGATTTGGGCCGCGGCGTCGACTCCGTCGCGCAGCAGCGTGTCGTAGTCGTCCTGCACCTGCGGCGGGGCTTGGGCACGCCAATCCATTCGGACACACCTTGCTCGAGCGAACTACGCGTCGTTAGGCTTTTCCCGGTTGTACGGGGGTTGGGTATGAGTTTACAAGTCGATCCAGCGGTGCTCCGGCAAGGCGCGGTCGAGCTGCGGGTACAGCGTGGATTGCTCGATGACGTCTTGACCGGCATCCGGGCCGAGCACGCCCGGCTCAGGGAGATGTGGTCCGGACGGTCCGCGGACTACGTGACCTCGCTCTGGGACGAGTTGGCCCCACGCATCGGTACCCATATCGACGAGCTGAACCGACAGGCCACCAGCTTGACCACGGCCGCCGATACCTTTGTCGCCCAGGACGAACGGTTCAGCAACCAGATCACGGCGACGGCGACCACGTCGAGTCTGGACCTCCCGTGACAGCTCGACGCTACGACCTGGACGCCATGCAGGCCTTCATCGACGTGCTGGACAAGGCGATCGCCGCCGTCGGAGAGCACGGTACGAAGACGAAGACCATCGCCGACGGTGTGCTTGCCCAGTTCAGTGGCGCTGCCGCCCAAGCTTTTTCCGACAGTCAGCGCGAATGGCTTTCCGGCACCACCACGCTCGTCGATGAGCTGCGCGCGATACGCGAAAAGATCGCGCTCGTACACAGCAACTATCTACAGGCCGAGCAGGCCAACAAGGAGATGCGCTCGTGAACACCGGGGCTCTCGATGACCACAGTTGACGCCGACACGTACTTCCGGGTCGGCGACGGGTTGATAAAGATCAGCACGCTCTTGGAAGGTCTGTTGCGCGCGCTCGATAAAGGCCTCACCGTCTCGCAGTCGGCCGGTCTGTATCCGTACGGCGGCCCAAGTTGGGGGCGCAGTTTCGACCAGTCGGCGGCCGACATCTTCGAGGCCGGGTCGACCGCCGCGATGGCGTGCAACGCGCTCGGCATCCAGATCTGCACCGCCGGCCAGAACCTCATCCGAAGCGAAAACAGCTCGCACCCTGGCACGCCCGACCCCATTCCGGATATCCAGAAAGGGACAACGCTGACGATGAACCTGCACCCCACGCAGCTGTCGATCGGCGGCACCGAGGGCAATCCAGACCACTGGTCGCTGGTCGAGGCCGAGGTGACCCGCAAATGGGCGGACTGCGACGAGAAACGGATCGGCGACGCGGGCTCGCTGATGACGTGGTACAGCACCACGACAAAGGATTACGCGACCCAGCTGTACACCAGCGTCACCACGCTCTTCCCCGCCGATGCCCAGCGCGACGACCCGATCCTGGCCGAATACGTCGATGACACCGGCGCTGTGTGCCGGGCCATCCAGGCGCACTCCGACGGCGCCTCCTACCTGGGCCTCGCCTGTACACAAGTCGCGGCGACCGCAAAATCGGCCAAGGACGATTGCCGGACGTCGTTGAATCTCCTCTCGGTCATTCTCGCCTCCTATGCGGCCGACAAACTCGCTGCGGAACGGCTGCCCGCGAGCGATGGAGCCGAGGCCGCGATCGACGCGTTGATCACCTCGAACAAGACCGAGTACGCGAAGGCCATCTCCGACCGGCTCGGCGATATCGAGACCAAGGTCGCCGAGGCGGTGCAGTCGAACACCGGAATCTACGACCTGGTGAGCACCGAGACCGCCGCCCTCGAGTCGATCCTCGGCCGAACTCCGCGCAGCACGAAATACATCGGCGGCCGTGACATCCAACAGAACAGCGCGGCCGGTGACGAAGGGGAAAGGCGCGCTGGGATCGACCCGAACGCGCCGAAGCGCAAGATCACGATCTTGGACCGCGACGACGACGATCATTCGGCGATCCCCGATCGCATCGACGATACGAACCGGCAGCTCACCGAAGTCAAGAACACCAACAGCATCGTCGATGCGAAGAAGCAGCTGCTCATCGAGGAGCAATGGGCCAGGGACAACGGCTACACCATGACGCTGATCGTCGATCACCGGACGGTTATCAACGACCCCGATATCCAGGGCATGATTGATACCGGACAGATCGAATTGATTCGGATGGAACTGGACGACGGACCACCCAAATGACCATCAGGTATGCGCGGATGCCGTATGGGAGCGAAAACGGCGGCACCGAGTGGATGAATGACCTGCCTGCCCGCTATACGGATGGCGAGCGCGGGTTCGATCGTCGGATCATGACGGATCTCGCCGCGGTCGGTGTGCCTTGCTACACGCTGGATGATCTGTCCAACGGTCCACGGACGATCCCGCCCGGTATACCGATCTTCGTCGACTGGATGGCGAATCTCGAGGCTCGGATTCCGGGGCCGGAAACCGAGCATCGGTCCGCGATTCGGTCCGGGCTCATCCGCAACCTCATTGACCCGGCCGCCCGCGGTAATCAAGAGGCCATCGAGCTGCTGATTGCTCAGGTTCGCCGCAGGCCGCCGATTCCGGAGCGGATGCAGACCTGGGCGTGCGAGGCTTTGCGGCTGATCGCGGGGCCGAAGAACTTCACCCAGATCGCCGATCTGCTCGCGGAATTGCCGACGGGGACCGCGATGCTGCCGTTGGTCGAGTACCTCGGCAAGGTCAAGACAGCCGAATCACGAGATACCGCAGTGCGTTATCTCGACGGGCCCGCGCGTGGATACGCGATCAAGGCGCTGGTTCAGATGAAGGCGACCGGCGTGCGGCACCTGATCGAACCGCTGGTGAATGACCGGGCCGCCTCGGTGCGTAAGCAGGCCGAGCGGGCGATGCAGAAGCTGCCGTCCTAGCTCGGTTTCATTGGGGTGGCGGCAGATAGGCGATCTGGATTCGTTGGGGCTCTTGGGATCTGGTGACGAGGGTGCCTCGGCCCGGGGGGAGGGTGGTGGCGCGGAGGTCGCCGCCGAAGAGTTTGCCTTCTTCGGTGGGGGCGCTCATGAGTAGGGCGGTGGCGGATACTTCGTGGAGTCGGGCGAGCAGGGTGCCGTGTAGTGCTCTGGCCAGGCCGGTCGCGCGGCGGGCGATGATCAGGTGCAGGCCGACGTCGTGGGCGGTTGGCAAGAACTCCAGGAGCGGCTCCAAGGGGTCGTCGCCGTCGGTGACGATCAGGTCGTGATCGTCGACGACGACGTAGCACTCGGGGCCGGTCCACCAGGCGCGGTCGCGGAGTTGGCTCGGGCCGATCTCGGGGCCAGGGAGGCGGGTGGTGAGGAGGTGACACAGCTGGTCGATCACGTCCGGAACCGTTGCCGCCGAAGCGCAATAGGCGGTCAGGCGGTTCGGGTCGACGGCGTGCAGCAGGGTTCTGCGATAGTCGATCAGCAGGATGTGGGCCTGCTCAGGAGTCGAGTTCTCGGTGAGGCCGAGCAGAATATTGTGCAGCAGTGTGGTTTTGCCGCAGCCTTGGTCGGCGAACGCCATGAGATGCGGGTGGGCGTCGAAATCCAGTATGAGCGGGGACAATTCGTTCTCGCCGAGGCCGACCGCCAGGTGCGTCACGTCCTGCGCGACACCGGCGTGCAGCGCCGACCGCAGCACGTGCGCGCGGGGGATCTCGAGTGGCAGCAGCCGTACCTCGGGGGCTTGTCGCGAACCATAGATCGTTCGCAACTGCCGGGCGGCCGCGGCGATACCGGCCGGCAGTTGCTTCGGGTCGGTGCTCGAGTCCAGCCGGGGCAGGGCGATGAGCAGGTGCAGTTTGTCGGGGGAAAGGCCGCGGCCCGGCCGATCGGGTGGCACCGTTCCCGCTGCCTGACGGTCCAGTTGGGAGTCGGCGGGGTCGCCGAGCCGCAGTTCGATCAGGGTGCCGACCATGTCGGGTAGCGCGAGCCGGGTCCTGGTCCACGGCGGCAGCGTGACCACGACGTGGACGCCGTAGCGAGGTCCCTGCGTCGCGATGGTGATGATGGCCTGCTCTAGTGCCGGATAATCCTGCTGGACGACATCGAGTCCGTCGACCATCAGGAAGACGTCGCCGTACCGGTCCGCCGAGATCGGGTCGGCGGCTTGTCTTTCCAGTGACGCCTCGGTCAATCGCGCTTTGCGGGAACGGAATTCGTGCATCGAGGCGATACCGAGCTCGCGGAACCGCTGTTCCCGGCGGCCGACGAGCCCGGCGACCTCGGCGACGGTGCGGCGCACGCGATCCGAGTCGCGCCGCCCGGCAACAGATCCCACGTGGGGGAACTCGGCCAGCCCGGCCAGGGCGCCACCGAGATCCAGGCAGTAGAACTGCACCTGCTCGGGTGTGTGCGTGGCCGCGGCGGCCACCATCAGCGTCCGGAGCGCGGTCGACTTCCCCGATCGCGGACCACCGACGATCGCGATGTGACCGGAACTGTCCGACAGGTCCGCGCACAGCACCTCGCGGTAATGCTTGCGCGGCACATCGACGACGCCGATCGGCAGCCGCAGCAGTCCGGGCCCGTCCGTCGACGACGGTGAATTACGCTGTCGCAAAAGCATTCCCACCGTCGGTGAGTCGCTCAACGGGTCGGTCCACACCCGATGTGCCGCCGATCCGTGCCTGCCGAGCGCGACGGCGAGCGATTCCGAGACCGGGCGATCAACCGGCCCGGTATCGCCGTCACCGGGAACGGACGGCCCCGGACCGGACGCGTACGCGGCCCGGAAGCGGGTAGCGGTGCTGGTGCCGATGCGCAGATACCCGTAGCCGGGCACCCTCGGCAGGTGATAGGCGTCGGTGGTGCCCAGCACCAGTCGCGATTCGGCGGGCGAAAAGGTGCGCAGCGCAATGCGATACGAGAGGTAGCTGTCCAGCGCACGCAACCGCCACTCGTCCGGGCGCTGAGTGCCGAGCAACAGATGCATGCCGAGCGACCGGCCGAGGCGCCCGATCCGAACCAGCACATCGACGAATGTCGAAGTCCCGGAAAGCAATTCCACGAACTCCTCGATCACGATCACCAGCACGGGCAGCGGCGGCAGCGCCGCTCCGCCCGCGCGGGCCTGCTCGTATTCGCCGATGGTGGTGTACGGACCGCTCTCTTCGAGCTGCCTGCGCCGTCGGTCGATCTCGCCGTCGAGCACATCCTCCAGCCGTTCCCGCAGATAGAGGTCCTGTTCCACATTCCGGACATGTCCGGCCAGGTGCCGCAGGCTGGTCAGCGGCTGGAACGTCGCACCGTTCTTGAAGTCGACGAGCAGGAAGTTCACCTGATCCGGGCTGTGCCGCAACGCCAGTCCGAGCACGACGGTCCGCAGCAGCTCCGATTTGCCCGAGCCGATCGCACCGACCACCAGCCCGTGCGGCCCCATACCGCCCTCGGCACCCTGTTTGAGGTCGAGCAGCACCGGGTCGCCGGGTCGCGTCGCGCCGATGGGGATGCGCAGCGACTCGCGCGCGGGGCGTTCGCGCCACCACTGGCCGATGTCGAACACCGAGACATCGTCGAGGCCGTGCAGTGCGGCGAAGTCGGCCTCGACCTCGGGCCCGGTCGATCCGAGCCCCGCGGCCGTGTGCCGTGCCCGCAGGCGAGCGACGAGATCCGCAGCGCCATCGGTGACATCGTCCACCATCGCGGGGTCGGCGGGTGGCTCACGAATATCAGGTACCGCGATCCGGAACGGTTGTTGCTGGTGCAGCGCCCACCCTGGACCTTCCGGCAGGCGCACCGCGAGCTCCGGATCGATGTGTGAATCGCGCGGCTGATGCATGCGCAGCTCGATCTGGACGGCCAGCAGCCTGGCCATCCAGTCCGGCACCTCGTTCCAGTCCCGCACGGTGGCGATCACGTGCACGGCGTATTCCGGACCGGCATCGGCGATGCGCCGCACCGCATCCGCGGCCTTGGGCAGCAGCTCCGCGAAATCGTCCCAGCGGTCGAGCACCAGGAACAGATCCGGCACCGGCCCCTCGGGCAGTGCGTCGCGGGCCGCCCGCAGGCTGGCCGGTGAGTCGATATTGTGCTTGCGGTACAGCCGCTTCCGGTGGCTGATCTCCTCCAGCATGCGTTGCAGCAGGGCGGCGACCTGCTCGGGCTCGTCGTCGCAAACCACGTCGGCGACGTGCGGCAGCTCGCGCATCGAGCCCAGCCGATTGCTGGATTCCAGGACGTGCACGCGCGCTTCGTCCGGCGAATGGGTCAGGACCAGCGACGCCACCAAGGTGCGCAGCAGCGTGCTCTTGCCGGAGCCCGGACGACCGACGACCAGCAGGCCGTTGTCCGGCCCGGCGAACTCGAGCTGCACGATATCGCCGACGGTGCCGTCCGGTCGGCGTTGCCTGCCGATCGGTACGGCCAGTTTGCCGGTGCCCCACCAGCTTTCCGCCCGCAGCCCGGCGTCCGCCACCTGCTCCAAACGCCCGAGCAGGCTGCCGAGCAGCACCCGATCGCCGCCATCGCTCGCGCCCGCGGTCCGGCGTCGGGTGCGGGCGATGTAGACCTCGTCGTTCAAAAAGCCGTAGTGGCTTGGTGTTTGACGATCGGTGCGGCGACGCACCTCGTCGCTGACATACGTCCATAGATCGTGCGTGCTGATCTCGCCGGTCCCGTTGCCCGCCAGCCCGGTGGTGGTGATGCCGTTGACGATCGCGGCGGTGAACATCGACAGCGGTACGGAATCATCAGCGGCGGAACGAATTCCGTCCTCGGCGATCTGCACGCCGGTGCAGGCGGTCATCACGCATATCCCGTCGCCGGTGACCAGGTGCTCGCCCACGCCGTCGTCGATGCCGCCGACCGCCTTGATCACGTCATTGCCGAGGAACGCGCCGCTGTAACAGCAATCGAGCAGGATGATCTTGGCCGCGGCGCTCGACTCGCGGATCAGCTCCTTGATGAACGCGGACGACACCGCGGAACTGCTCGGCAGGTTCGGATCGGTGTTGCAGGCGGCCAGATACAGATTGCGGCTGGTGCGGAAGCCGTGGCCCGAGTAATAGAACAGCACGAGATCTTCCGGGCCCGCATTACGGAACAGCCGCTCGATGCTGCGCTCGATCTCCGTCTTCGACTCGTTGACGAGTATTTCGGCGGGCTGGAACGCACCAATGCTCGGGTCGTGCAACAGGTTTCGCAGCTCTCTGGCATCCGAGACCGGCGCGTAGAGCTGCGAGATCGACGTCGAGTAGAAGGTGTCGTTGGCGACGAACAGCGCGATCCGGCGACCCCGCGGGCTAGTCATCGGCGAATAGACTCCGCAACTGATCGACGACACCGTCGACCTGTCCATCGGTCGGCCGGACGATGGTGACGTCGCGGTCGCCGTTGCGCACGGTGACCGATTCCGCGCGGCCGCGGGCCAGGAAGCGCAGGACGATATCGCGGATCGCCCAGGCGGTAGTGCTCAGCGTACCTCCGGATACCAGCAGCTGCCCGATTTCCACCGCGGTACCGGATTTGGTGCCGGGACTGCCGGTTGTCGTCACCGCACCGACCGTTAGTCCGGAGACCTCCCGTAGCTCGTCGGCCAGTTCGTCGGCCAGGCGATCCAGCTGCTGCGTTTCCCGCGAACCGGCCGTGACGATGAACAACACGTCGGCCATGGCTTGCCTCCCCGTCTCACCCCGCCGCATGATGCGGCACAACAACATTCTAGCTACGCGCCTGCCCGTGAACACGGCAAACGATGGGTGGGCTTGCACCTCCGAGAGAACGTCGGCTCAATTGTCGGATCGCGTTATGGTGGCGGTGCGCCGAAAAACGACGTCGATGGTGGGGCTGTAGTGGATGAGCAACAACAGGATTCGCATTTCGCCCGCTCGATGTTCACCCGGGTTGACCGGCATGCCAAGGCGTACGCCGATCTGGACCTGTATCCGTTCTTGACGAAGAACTGGGTCGACCGCAGGCGAGAAGGCGAACAGGACCTGCTGGATTCGTTCAACCGCCACGTCGAGGCCGTCATCGCCGGGTACGACCCGCCCGGCATTCGACGGCGCAGCGACAGCCTGCTGTTCGCACGCGCGTACGCAGACCTCGGCAAGGCGTCCGACTCGGCGACGCGGGTCGCTCCGGAAGTATTGGCCGCTTTGTTCGCCGCCGAGGTCGAATACCGCGGCCCACTGAAGTTGAGCCGCACCCAAAGCCGACGGCTGGCCGAGGTCTACGAACAGCTCGGCGGCCTGCTGGCGTTCGACCTGCCCGGTCATGCGGCGCTGTCGTTCCGGCGGGCGTGGAGCCTGTACCGCCAGGACGGCGATACCGATGCGGAGGACCGCTGCGGCCTGAACCTGGCGCGGGCGAAGCGGTGGGCACAGCCGGTCCGGTGGCGTCGCTTCGTCGGCTATTTCTCGGACCTGGTGTGCGGCTACGGTTATCGCCCGTATCGGATGCTGCTGTGGATCATTCTCCAGGTCGCATTGTCGATTGTGGTCGTGCGTGCGCTGTCCACCGAGTCGACCCTGTCGATCGTCTACGACTGCGCCATGAATTATCTGAATCCCCTCGGCCCCGCGGATACCGCGGGGCTCGACGGGACCGATCAGCTGGTGTTCGTGGTGGAGGCGTACGCGGGCGTGCTATCGACGTCGGTGTTCTTCGCGCTGCTGGTGCGACGCTGGTTTCGGCTCTGAGAACTCACCAGTCGTGGCTGATGATCTTGGAATGCCGCAGCGCCTTGAGCGTCGCGGTGGTCATGCGGTCGCGCAATTGCCCGACCCGGGCGGTCCATTGCCGGGTGAAGCCGGGATCGGTCTCCAGGTCCGTCCACAGCTGACGCAGCTGCGGTGCGGTGTGCGCGCCCGGCATCCACAGCGGCACCAGCTGATCCAGCAACGGCACCAGCTGGTCCAGCAGCGCGTCGGTCTCGTGATCGTTGCGCGCCGCGCGATCGGCCACCTGGCCTATCGTGGTCAGCAGCCAATCGTGGATCGCGAGATCCTCACAGAACCGTTGCGCCGCAGCGACATCCGTATCGGAAAGGGTAAGCCGAACCGTTCGCAGCGTGTTGCCCGCGAGGTGAAAGGCGAAGCGGGGCGGTTGCTCTGCCGCAGCGCCGACCTCGACGGCCCAGCGCAGCCGGGTGGTGCCCGCCCGGAACGGCATTTTCTGATCCAGCCGGGGATCCACCCTGGCGAAGGTCGACATCCGCTGGCTGATCGAGGTCAGATCGAGCTTGTCGTCGCCGTGCGAGCGCAGATGCCCGTCCACCACCCGGCCGGCCGGGTCGCTGCCGAGCCTGCTCACCGCGTCCACGGTTCCCGGCCTGCTCAGGTAGTACGACCAGGGCTGCCGCTCCACCGCGCGCATCACCCGGGTCTGCGACGAGCCCTGCAGCACCCGGCCACCGATCACGACCGTGCGCGACGCCACCGTGCCGATCACGTGAATGTGCTTGCCCGACACCGGAATCAGGTTGCAGTCGACGCCCTCGAAACGATTCGGCGAGACCACCAACGGCATCGGCCGCTCCCTGGACGTCACCGTGAGGCCGCGCTGTACCGCGCTCAGCAGTTCGATACACGCCGCGGTGTCCAGCACGTGCTGTGACGGCAGCAGACAGGTGTGTATCTCGCCGAGCACGACCAGCGGCGTGTCCTCCGAATTCGCTTGTGCCTGCGCCATATCAGGCCTTACCGGCGCGCGGGCGCTTGGCGACCTCGTCGACGAACATGTGCGACAGCCGTCCGGTGATCTCCCGCGGCATCGCGATCCCCTCCGCATCGGCGCGAATGATCGCCTTGTTCAACACTTCCTGATCGATCACGATGTGATCGAGGATGGTCTGCACCGCATGTTCGATCTTCACATACTCGCGCGGCAGGATGGACAGTGCTCGATACGCCTCGAACGGCGCGGCATGAGGGTTCAACTGGATGACCGACGGCATCTCCCACCAGCTCGCCGGCCAGCTCGCACCGCGGGGTTGCGGCTCGACCACCGCCCTGCCCTCGTAGCGGACCATGCCCAGGCGCAGCAGCTGCCAGATCGAGGCAAGGAAGGGGCACGACCAGCGGGTGTGCTCCTCGCCGTCCTTGTTGATCTGGGTGTTCCACAGCTCGATGTCGAGGAAGATCGTGTGTTCCCGGCTCGCGAACTCCTCCGGGCGGCGATACGCCGCCGTCACCTGCATCGCCTGCTCCGAGTCGTGTTCGGAGGAGCGGCGTCCGTTGCACAGCCAGCCGGACTCGACGTCGGGCGGACGCTGGCCCGTCGTCTGCTTCAACGGTTCGGCGACCACCCAGGACGCGACCATCTCGGCCAGCGGGATCTGCTGCCCGGTCAGGCGGCCGTCGACATACAGCGGTGTCTCCCAGCACCCGGCCTCGCGCGCGAGGTAGTCGATGCGCAGCCCGCATGTGTCGGCGATGCCGAGCACCTTGTCCAGAATCTCACTGGGGTCGGTGTTCGACCCGAAGTAGTCGTCGACCAGGAAGCAGGTGCTCACCCGCGCCGAGTTGCCGTATTCCGCCTCGGCTTCGGCGGTATGCAGCTCGACCAGCCGGGCTACCCGCTGGAAATGCGCGCGGATCTTCTCTTCCCCGTCGAGCAGGCTCTTCATGTAGAAGTGCCCGGTCTCGATGGACAGGTGCGCGAATTTCACCCCGGCGGTCTGGACCTGCTCGGCCGCCTCGCTGTACACAGTGGCGTTCATCGTCAGAAGAGCCTCTCCCACGTCGCGTCGTCCATGAGTTCAACGGCCAACTCCGTGAAGGCGTTCACGGTTTCCTCGTTGGCGATCTTCGCGTCGACGTCGGCGTCGAGGATCAGCTGCTCACGCCACTGCAGCACCGGTTCCATCGGTGTCGTGCCGAGCGTGACGCTGGAGCCCAATTGATTGGCCAGGGCGAGCTGTTCGAGCGCCTCGTTCTGCTTACGCAACCAAGCCCACTGCGGCCCACGGTCCTTGTCGCCGGAGCCCTCGTTCGTCGACGGCACCGCGGTACGGATATAGCGCACCGACTCGAGCAGGTCACCGACGTCGTGGCCGCATTTCTGCCCCGCCTCCAGCAATCCGTTCGGGCCGTGCACCAGGCCGTTCGCCGCGAGGATATGTTGGCGGGTCCATCGGTGGAAGACAAGCCACCGCGCCGCCACCTCACGCAGGGGTTCGGCGGCCGTGGCGCGCAGCACTATCTCCAATGCCGCCGATCGGCCCGCGCTGAGATCGACGAAGGTGACATCGAATTCCTGCTGGCAGATCATCAGGAGCTCGACGCACTGCTTCACCACCTGCGCGGACGCGGGGAACTCGCCACCGCCGCGATCCCCGGGGAACAGGGTGAGCTGGTAGGGATGCCGAAGTGCGTGCAGGTCTTTGCGATTGGTCTCCGACCGGATATCGCACCTGGCCGGTATGGTGATCCGGCCGTTCAGGTATTCGTGCAATCCCTGCTTGCCGGATACGCCGCGATCCATTTTCTCGATCTCGAACAGGGCACCCGAAGTCGGTGAGCCGAAATCGAAGTCGAGATACGCGACGCTTTTACCGTCCACACTGAGCCGGTAGGCGATATTGCAGCTCGTCACCGAACGGCCGGTGCCGCCCTTGTCCGAGGTGGAGAAGACAAGTATGCGTTCGCTCAACCTATTCACCCCTCATGGCATCGAGGCCGGCGACTTCGAGCCCGTCCAATTCACGCAGCGCGTCGACACAGAGACTGAATGCCGTGGCCGGACGTTCATCGATCAATCTGCTCGCCCGCACCAGATTCTTTTCTATGTTCTCCAACGCCCGGCGATTCGGCGTGTTGTCCCGCTCGCTGAGCTCCAGGAATTTTTGATTGAGCAGATGGTCGGCCTCGTCGAGCAGTTCCAGCGCACGGGTCAGCGACGTCGGGGACCGGAACGGCGGATTCTGGTAGGACGATTCGGCGACGACCAGACATTCGATGATGCGCTCGGTGAAATACCAGGAGGGTTCCTGCGGCAGGTCCGAATCGGGCGGCACCACCTCGCCGGTCGGCGATGGTTCCACGAAAACCCGTAGGGCGTCGTCCCACAGACCCTTGGCCGGAATACGTTGAAAGGCACGCAATTCCAGATGGTCCATGGTCAACTGTGCCAGTTCCAGCAGCTGCCTGCGGGTGGACAGCGTGCGCGACAGCTGGGCCGCCTGCAGCGTCCGTTTCAGCAACATGGGTGCGTAGTCCGACACCGCCCAGTACAGCAGCGGGCCGTCGTCGATGGCCTCGGTACCGTTCAATCGCAGCAGCACCCCGGGAACGTGCAGGCGGCGCGCGGGATCGTTCTCGGTCAGCCTGCGGGTGATCCGGCCGCGGCGCGCCAGCTCATCGAAAATTCGTGTGGCCCTGTTGAGGTCGTCGTCATCGGCTTCGCGGGCAATGAGGTCCTGGATCAGCAGGCCGGAAACGCAGAGGCTGAAATAGTCCGACTCCTCGCCGTCGGAGGTGCGCCACGGAATGTCCTCGAGTGGCCAATCCCCTTCGCCGAAACGAGCCATCGCCGACCAATAGCGTTGCGCCAGGTCCCAGCGCAATTGCAGCGCGTCGGCCAAGCGGCGCTGGTCCGCGTCGAGCAGGTCGAGCTCGCGGGTGCGCGGCTGGGTCAGGTCGTTGATGCCGTCCAACGCGGTAATGGTGAAATACAGATACGGACGCCCGACCGCGAAACCCTCCGACTTGGCGATCGGCACGTCGATGAAGTCGATGACCTCGGCTCCTTCGACCACGCCCCAGCTCCAGCCGCACTCGAACATCAGCGCCGTGCTGGCGAGGTCGGCCTGCGGCGTCTTGTTGAGCGTGACGTCTCGGAGCAGCCGGCCGCGGACCCGCTCGAGCCGTTTGGCCAGGCCCGCGACGATCGTCTCGTCTTCGGCCCCGGTCTGATTGAACATGCTGAGCATCGCCGCGCCCGTGTCGGTCTCCGGATCCACCGACTGCACCACGAAGCTGCGCACCAGTCCGACCATGGCCGCGGTGAGTCGCTTGTTGAGCCGGGCCTGCACCGGCTTGATCAGCCGCTCCAGCCGCTGCTGGTCGCCGGCACCGATCGAATCCTGCAGCGCGCGCAGGTATTGCAGCCCGGCCAGGCAGACGGTGAGCGACATCGAGTAGGAATCGACCACGTCGACCGCGCGCTGTCGCTCGTTCGCCTCGGCCCCCTCGGTGGCTCGCAGGTAGCTGCCGCCCGAGAAGATCGGCTGATCGTCGCGTTCGTAGCGCCGCAGATACTCGTCCATCACCTCGACGATCTTGAGGCCGATGCGGCGTTCGCGGCCAAGAGGTTTGAGCGTCGTCCGGACATCGTCGGCGATCCGGTCGGGGTTGTGCAGCGAGAAGCTATCGATCTGGGTGGCGGGGTAGAGCAGACACAACAGTTGCTCGGCGTCACTGATGGAGTTGGAGCCGTCGCGCCCGCCCCAGACCCAGGTGTCGTCGTGATAGCAGGCGGCCAGCAGTGAACTCCAGACATTCAGTATCTGGCGCCGTGGCTGGATTCTCATTGATCGCAGCCTTTCTGTCGTCTCAGAGGACTCGCATGAGAACAGAGCGCCCGGCAATAGCCGACCGCCCAGTTTCTTTATCCGGTTAGTCTCCACGCGGACAACATCGTTCGCGGCCATCTGCTGACCTGAGCAACACCTATTGCCTGCAACAGAAGCGTATCGCGGTCACCCGTGACACGTGCAATAACCGTGGTTACCAGCTGCCACGGACGGGACCAGGGAGACAGGTCGAGTTCTTTGCTAAGGATTTGCGCCTAGAAATGGTGCGGTTACCGAAAGCATTGCGCGACAGACTTTCCGCTAGCGACCCCGCGTCGCCAATTCGACGACGTCCGCGGCGTCGACGAGCAGCGCATCGGGCGCATGCTGTCCGGTGCGCACGAGATACGCGTCCACGAGCCGCCGATCACCTTGTCGTACACCGCGTCATCGGACAGCGACGGCACGCCGATGCGGGTATAGCCGAGGTCGCCGTACAGGTGCCTGGCGAACGCGTCCGCGAGGCCCTCGCTGACGACGTATTCACCGACCGTCACGGTTGCCGGATCCCACCGCACGTTGCTGTAGCGATCCGATCCCACGCCTGCGCGTCAGGTAGGGCTTCCAGCCCGGCCAGGGCTCCCTCGACCTCGCGGCCGGCGCGGAACCCGCCGCTCGTGTGGTGCAATGTCACTTTTCCGCCATATGAGCGGTTTTCGACACCGCGAAGATCGAAATTCGCCGATTCCATTACCCCGGTATTCACCAGGTGTAGCCGACCTCAACAGGAATGGTCGATGCCCCCATCAATGGGGGCAAATGCCGTTGCCACCGCGTGACCCGACCGTGTCCGGCGTCGCCTTATGGACTCGACACCGTAACGCTCACCTCCCCTTTTCCGACGTCCTTGGTGACGCACGGCCTCGGGGGGCCTGCCCGTCCAACATGCCGGTAATTGGAATGGGGAAACAGGACATGGATTTTCGCGGGTTCTTCGCCCGACATCGCATCGCCTCGGCGGTCGCCGCGCCCGCGGTGCTCGGCGTCGCGGCGATCGTCGCGACCACGTTCGCGCTGACGTCGTCGCCGCAAACCAGGGATACGCAGCTCACCTCGTCGGTCACCGAGTGCCACGACATGGTCAGCATCTCGGTGGCGGGCCGTAACGACACACCGAAGCAGGGCACGACGAAGCTGCTGGTCGACGCCAACGGCAACGAACTGCCCGCCGCGCTGGCAGGTGACTACAACAGCGAGTGGGTCGATCCGGTGGTCAACCCGGCCGCCGGTGCCGTCGATCCCGGCTCCTACGCCGCCGTCTACATCGCCTATCCGGCGAACCTGGCGACCTATGAGGACGCCGTCAACACCGGTGCCGCGAATACCGAGCAGGTGATGCGGGAGATCTCGCAGGCGTGCCCGAACACCAAGTTCTCCATCGTCGGCTACAGCGAGGGCGCCGACGTCGTGCGCCGGGTCGCGATGAAGGTCGGGCATCAGGAGGCAGGCAAGGACGGCGCATACGGGATCGTCGATCCGGCCAAGGTCGTCGGCGTGGTCATCATCGCCGACGCCGGTCGCTCGGCGGGCGACGGGCCGTTCCCCGGCGCGAAGGACCCGAGCCATCCCGACGGCTTCGACCAGAACTACCAGAACGGCAAGAACCCGACGCCGGGCCAGGGCGCCCTGCCGGGTACCAGCGGTGACTTCGGCGCGCTGAACGGCAAGATCGCGTCGTTCTGCTCCGACGGTGACCTCACTTGCTCTGCGCCGCAGAACATTTCATTGCTGCAGTTGGTGGTGAACGTCGGACGCCAGCTCAATGGCGACGCGCTCCAGAACGAAGGACTCACGCCGGCGACCGGACAGGACGTCGCGGTGGTGCTCGGCCGGATCGCGCTTGCCGCGTTCGCCGACATCTCGTCGCAGCCGAACTGGCTCAAGAGCGACGAGACGTTCCTCCAGGTGCTGCTGAAGGTGTCGGATCCGAACTACAAGCCGGGCCAGGCGCCGAAGGAACCGGTGGCGAAGGCGGACGCGATCGCGGCCGACAACATGTCGCCGCTGGCCTACCTGCCGCAGAAGATCCTGAACGAGATCATCGGTCTCATCGTGACCAACCAGAACACCATCCCGGTGATCATGAGCGATCCGTACAAGCAGACCCTCGGCCCGGACCACACCGGTCACCACTTCGACTACTGGCACGACGCGGACCCGGCCAACGGTAAGCCGATGACCTCCGCCGAGTACGCGGCCGCGTGGATCACCCACCTGGCGCAGCAGGCCCAGGCGGGCAAGAAGGTCGACACCACCGCCAAGCCGACCGAGGCCGACCTGGCCGCCGCTTACAAGGCGGCAGCGCCCACCTCGACGTCGCCGACGGCAACGCCGACCAAGAGCGCGACGCCCACCAGCACCACCACCAGTGCCGCTCCCACCACGAGCAGCACCGCGACAACCCCGTCGCCGACAACTACTGCGGCACCGACCACCACCTCGACCATCCCGGTGACACCGCAGGCAATCAACGCACCGGCTCCGACCTCGGCCACACCGACCGAGACCACGGCGCCGACCACCACTCCGACCACCACCTCCGCGGCACCGACCACGACCAGCGTCACGCCGACGCCCACCACCAGCGCCGTCGGTTAACTGAATCCAAAAAGACCCTGCCCCACGCACTTCGCGTCGGGCAGGGTCTTTTGCTGTCAGCAAGCTCGCGGCGCAGTGCGCCGAATTGACCTGTGACACAGAACAATTCCGACTGCGGAACGACCAGGGATCAGACGACCGCGTAAGGGTAGGCGGCAGCGCGGTTCTGGAAGGAGAGGATGCGGAGGTTCTGCACTCGCCCGTCCCGGATTTCGATGGCGCGGCGGACGGTTTCGCTGCCGTCCCAGGCGTCGGGGCCCGCCATCACGATGGGCAGATATTCGAGCAGGGCCTCGGAGTTTTCCCAGGTGGCGGAGTTCCACAGGAAGGACGGGCTGTGGTCGACGCCGTAGTAGTGCAGGTCCTCGCCGATGGTGAACATGGGGTCGGTGAACGAGGTGGGGCGGGCCCATTCGAAACCCATGCCCTCGTCGCACGAGACATCGACGAACAGGGTGCCGCGAGCGAACAGCGGTAAATCCTCGTTCAGCACGAACATCAGCGGTTCTTCGGTGTCCTGCAGGATGCAGTTGACCACCACGTCGTACTGGGCGAGCACCTCGGCCAGCGGTCCGGGTTCCGGCGCCTTCAGGGCGAGAGTCCGGCTCGGGTTCGCGGGATCGCGCTCGAAATGCTGCATCCGCACCGAGGCGAACGGCGAGGCGACGGCGGAGACGCTGCGCTGGGTCAGCACCGTGACGTCGCTGATGCCCATCGCGTTGAGCGCGCGCACCGCACCGCGGGCGGTGGCGCCGAAGCTGATCACCGCGGCCCGCATCCGGCGCCCGTAGTCGCCGCTGGATCCGCGCAGCTGCAGCGCGTGCAGCACCGAGCAATAGCCGGCCAGCTCGTTGTTCTTGTGGAAGACGTGGACGCTGAAGTTGCCCTCCTTCGTCCAGTGATTCATCGCCTCCCAGGCGATCAGGGTCAGCCCGCGATCGACGGCCAGCTGGGTCATCCGCTGGTCCTGCACGCAATGCGGCCATCCCCAGACGATCTGTCCGGCGCGCAGGTGCTCCAGGTCCTCGGGCATCGGCTTGGGCAACAACAGCACATCACACTCGGCGAACAGTTCCTCGCGGCTGCGTTGTCCGGCGACCAGCGGGGCGAGGTGCTCATCGGTGTAACCGAATCGGTCGCCGTAGCCGCGCTCGAGGAAAACTCGCTCGCGAAGCCCCGGATCGATCCGGTCCAGGTGCGCCGGATGGATCGCCAACCGGTGCTCGTCCTCCTTGCGGGAGGTCGCGACTACACCGATCGTCAGTTGCTTCACCAAGTGAGCCTACGCGCATCCAGCCGCCATGACCTGCCGCATCTGGGCCGGTCAGCGCCACGATCACCCGGTCCGGAGCGCGGATCGACACCGAAAGCGGCTCGGCCACATCGCCGAATCCTCCCGCCGCGCCGCGACGCCGGAGCCGCGCAATAATCGGGTGCCTGCCGTGGGCCGCCGAATTAGGCTCGGGCCCATGCGTTTTCTCGTCCCCTACCACCTCGACGAGTACCTGCCGGATCTGGATGCACCGGTGACCCCGGACGAAGTGATCAGCCCCGAACTGCCGGACGTCGACGACCCGTGGGCGCGTATGGCGGTGTTGTACGACACCGTCGCGGAGCAGGTGGCGGCGTCCATCCGCCGCGCCGAACACCCTGCGGTGGTCGCGTCCGGCGACTGCACCACCTCGCTCGGCGTCGTGGCCGGACTGCAGCGGGCCGGATTCGACCCGGCGATCGTCTGGTTCGACGCGCACGGCGACGTCCAGACGCTGGAGACTTCCACCTCCGGCTACCTCGGCGGCATGCCGTTGCGAATGCTCACCGGATACGGCAGGCACCTGATCGCCGATCGAATCGGCTTGCGCGACATCCCCGAGGAACGCGCCATCCTGGTCGACGGCCGCGATCTCGATCCGCCGGAAGCGGAGTTCCTGCGCACGGCGCGGATCCGGCAGCGCAGCGTGGACGACCTCGGCGAGCTGCCGGACGGCCCGCTCTACCTGCATCTCGACTGCGATGTGATCGATCCGGGCGACCTGCCGGGACTGCTCTTCCCCGCGCCGGGCGGGCCGAGCCTGGCAACAGTCTCCGGTGCCATCCGGAGCATCGTGGACACCGGCCGAGTCGCCGCATTCGGGCTGGCCTGTACGTGGCACAACGATCGAGGCGCCGCCGCCCACCTGCGCCCACTTGTCGACTCCGTCTGAGGCCGAAAAGCGCTGATGCCCCGAGTAGTAGGGGCAAGTGGCCTGGTCCATGCCCTGAGAAGTGGATCTGTCGGATGATCGGACCCGCGGTCTAAGCTCCCGTTTGATCGAAAGCGAGTGGAGCATGCCAGTTACTACGTCCCCCCTTGTTCTGTGCCGACGGGCGGTCGCGCGATGACGCGGCGCGGCTGGGCGCTGTTCCTCGCGATGGGCGTGATCTGGGGCGTGCCCTACGCGATGATCCGCATCGCGGTGGCGGACTTCGATCCGGTGGTCGTCGCGTTCGCCAGAACGTTGATCGGTGCGCTGGTGCTGTTGCCGATCGCGTTGTACACCAAGGCATTAGGGCCGGTATTCCGGCGGTGGCGGCCGCTGCTGTTGTACACGGTGGTGGAGATCGTCGGTCCGTGGTTGTTCATCGGATTCGCGGAGACCACGCTGAACAGCTCGACCGTCGGGCTGCTGATCGCGGCCGTCCCGTTGATCGCGGTGGTCATCGTGACCAAGCTCGGCCAGGACCGCTTCGACCGGCGCCGGGTCACCGGGCTGATGGTCGGATTCGCCGGCGTCGCCGCGTTGGTCGGCCTGGATATCGACCTGTCCAATCCCGCGGCCCTCGGCGCGATCGCGTTGACCACCATCGGGTATGCGGTCGGGCCGATCGTGATCAACCGGGCGCTGGCCGACCTGCCGCCGCTCGGCGTGGTGACCGCGTCGCTGATCATCGCCGCCGTGGTCTACGCGCCGTTCGCGGCCTGGCGCAGACCGGCCAGCTATCCCGCCGACGCCACGCTGTCCGTCGTCGGCCTCGCGCTGATCTGCACCGCCGCCGCGTTCCTGTTGTTCTTCGCGCTCATCTCGGAGGTCGGCCCGGCCCGCGCGACGGTGATCACCTACATCAATCCCGCGGTGGCCATCGTGCTCGGCGTCGCGGCGCTCGGCGAACCACTCACCGCGGGCATGGCGATCGGCTTCCCGCTGGTGATCCTCGGTTCGATCCTCGGCACCGCCCGCAGTCGCGAGGTACCGGAGGAGTCGCTGTGCACCACCCCCGCGGCGCCCGAGGCGGCCACCATTACCCGCGAGGTAATCGACCGCGTCGACGGTCGCGGCCAGAATGATGCGCGTGCCGCCTCGACCGGAGGCGAGCCGGACCTCGAAAGGATCGACCTTGTCGCCGACGACGTCCACCACCCACAGCGTGGTGGCTGAATTGTTGCGCCGCATCGGTTCCGGCGATGCCGACGCCATCGCCGAGCTGTATGCCGACGAGGTGGACTGGAAGCTGGACTGGCCGGCGGCCGAGCACGGCCGGGCCGCGACACCGTGGATTCGGCACCGGTCGACGGGCGCCGAGTCGGCCGCCCACTTCCGCTCGATCGCCGAACATCATGTGCCGGAAGAGGCGGCGACCGAGATCGAGCGCATCCTCGTCGACGGCGCGGACGCGGTGGTGCTCGGCGAGATCCGGCAGACCGCGCGCAGCACCGGGCGTGCCTATCGGGCGCGGTTCGCGCTGCACCTCACCGTCGAGGCGGGCCTGGTCACCAGGCATCATGTCTACGAGGACAGCCTGGCCGTCGCGCAAGCCTTCGAGGCCGGCGCCTGAACCACTCCGGCGAAGTGGATGATGTTGGGGTGGTTGGAAATACGAACGCCCCCGCCGACGTCGACAACACCCGCAACGCCTACAACGACATCGCCGATGTCTATGCGGAATTCGTCAAGAACCATCTCGACAAGCAGCCGCACGATCGCGCCATGCTGGCCGTATTCGCGGAACTGTTGCAGGCCAAGGGATCCGGTGCCGTGGCCGACATCGGTTGTGGCGAAGGACGACTCACAGCACACCTGCACGGCCTCGGCCTACCGGCCTTCGGCATCGATCTGTCACCGGCGATGATCGCCCTTGCCCGGCAGCAGTATCCGGAGCTGTCCTTCGCCGAGGGTTCGATGGAGCAGCTGGCGCTCGGCGATGCCAGCGTGCGCGGGCTGGTCGCGTGGTACTCGTTCATCCATCTGCCGCCCGAACGGATGCCGGAGGTGTTGGCCGAGTTCTATCGGGTACTCGAAGTGGAAGGGCACGCGCTGCTTGCCTTCTTCGCGACCGATACACCCGGCACGGTGGAAGCGTTCGACCACAAGGTGGCTCGCGCCTACCGCTGGTCACCGGAGCGACTTGCCGCACTGTTGCGGGACGCCGGATTCACGGTGCACACCCGAATGGTCCGGGAGCCGGATCCGGGCGAACGATTCCAGCAGGCCTACTTACTGGTATCAAAGCTTCGCTAAAGACAGCGCAGCGACCGTCCGGACCAGGTAACTTGGTTGTGTCGCGCAGGATTCATGGCTGCGCGCGGGCCCGCCCGACAACGTGGTCGATTCGATTACACACCACCACCTGTCGTCAGGGGGCGACCACACCATGGATCTCATCGCACCGATTGATGCTGTCTTCCTGCTCGCCGAATCCCGCGAACACCCGATGCATGTCGGCTCGCTTCAGCTCTTCGAGGCGCCCGACGACGCCGGGCCCGACTTCGCCGGGCAGATCTTCGAGAAGTTGCTGGCCTGCAAGGACATCGACTCGACCTTCCGTTCGCGCCCGGCCACCCTGTTCGGCGCCCCGCAAATGGCGTGGACCAGGGAGGACGACGTCGAGCTCGAATACCACGTGCGCCGTCTCGCGCTGCCGCGTCCCGGCCGGATGGATCAACTGGTCGAGCTCGCCTCCCGGCTGCACAGCAACCTGCTCGACCGGCATCGCCCGCTGTGGGAGGTCTACCTCATCGAGGGCCTCGCCGACGGCCGCTTCGCCGTCTACTCGAAGATGCACCACGCCCTGATCGACGGAGTCTCCGCGCAACGCGTGATGCAGCGAACGCTGACCAGCGAACCGACCGCGGACGAGGCCAAGGTCCCGTGGAATCTGCCGAGGACGCCGCGCAAACCCGCGGCCGAGTCCGGCTCCGGACTGCGCGGCGCGGCCCGAAACCTGTTGTCGGCGGCCGCATCCGGGCCGACGCTGCTGCGCACCGCCCGCTCCGTGCTGCTCCAGCAACAGCTGACCATGCCGTTCGAGGCGCCGCGCACCATGTTCAACGTGCCCATCGGCGGCGCCCGCCGCACCGTGGTCCGCTCCTGGCCGCTGGAGCGGATCAAGCAGGTCAAGAAGGCGACAGGGTCGACCATCAACGACGTGGTGCTCACTATGTCGGCCGGTGCGCTGCGCGCCTATCTCGACGAGCGAGATGCCTTGCCGGACAAGCCATTGATCGCCATGGTGCCGATGTCGCTGCGCTCGGCCGACGATGTCGAGACCAACGGCGTGAAGGTCGGCGCCGTGCTGTGCAACCTCGGCACCGACATCGCCGATCCGCTGGACCGGCTACGCGTGGTCAGCGAATCGATGCGCAAGAGCAAGGACGTGTACGGCTCGCTGTCGAGCCTGCAGACGATGGCGCTGTCCGCGCTCATGGTCAGCCCGATCGCGCTCAGCCTGCTGCCCGGTCTGGTCCCGCTGACCAATCCGGCGTTCAACATCGTCATCTCGAACGTGCCCGGCCCGCGCGAGCCGATGTACTGGAACGGCGCCCGCCTCGACGCCACCTACCCGATGTCGATCCCGTTCGACGGCCAGGCGGTGAACATCACGCTGACCAGCAACGCGGGCAATCTCGACTTCGGCCTGGTCGGCTGCCGACGCAGCGTCCCCGAACTCCCCCGGCTGCTCGACCACCTGGAGAACGCGCTGAGCGAGCTGGAGGAAGCCGCCGTCTGAAAGAGGTCTGCCCAGCAAAACTAGAACGTGTTACTGTCAAAGAATGGTGCACGACCAGTCGAGGACGCCGCGGCCGTGTCATGGCGATAGTTACGGCCCGCGGCTGATTCGACGAGTCGGGATCCGAGCATGCTCCGGATCGCACCGCGGACAATTATGTAACTCGTTCTAGGACAAGCTGCGGTGCGTCGTTCGCGGCGCCGCGGCAGCGAGGGAGACCAGCACGCCATGCGTACCGAAATCTGCGAACGGCTCGGGATCGAATTCCCCATCTTCGCGTTCACCCACTGCCGCGACGTGGCGGCCGCGGTCAGCAATGCCGGCGGACTCGGCGTGCTCGGTGCGGTCGGCTTCACGGCCGAGGAGTTAGAGGTCGAGCTGAGCTGGCTCGACGAACATGTGCACGGCGTGTACGGCGTCGACCTGGTGATCCCGAGCAAATACGAGGGCAAGGGCATCGACGGCCTCACCCCCGACGAGCTGGAAGCCAAACTGGCGGAACTGGTTCCGCACGGCCACCGCGATTTCGCCGAGAAGATCCTGGCCGACCACGGCGTGCCCGCGCTGCCCGACGGCGAGCGGCACAACCAGCTGCTCGGCTGGACCGCGACGACCGCGGCACCGCAGGTCGAGGTGATCCTGCGGCACCCGAAGGCCAAGCTGGTCGCCAATGCCCTCGGCACCCCGCCCGACGACGTGATCAAGCAGGTGCAGGACTCCGGCCGGCTCATCGGCGCGCTGTGCGGCTCGGTGAAACACGCGCTCAACCACAAGAACGCGGGCCTGGACTTCGTGGTCTGCCAGGGCACCGAGGGCGGCGGGCACTGCGGCGAGATCTCCTCGCTGGTGCTGTGGCCGCAGGTGATCGACGCCGTCGGCGACCTGCCGGTGCTCGCCGCGGGCGGCGTCGGCAACGGCCGCCAGGTGGCGGCGGCGCTGGCGATGGGCGCGGCGGGTGCGTGGACCGGCTCGCTGTGGCTGACCGTCGAGGAGGCGAATGTGCCGCCCGCGCAGATGCAGACCTATATCGACGCGTCCAGCCACGACACCGTGCGCTCGCGCTCGTGGACCGGCAAGCCGTGCCGGATGCTGCGCAACGACTGGACCGACGCCTGGGAGCAGGCCGACACCCCGGACCCGCTGCCCATGCCGCTGCAGATGATGGTGGCACTGGACGGCGTCAAGCGCGGACACCGCTATCCCGAGGCCGCCAAGGACGTGAACTTCAACCCGGTCGGCCAGGTGGTCGGCATGATGACCAAGGTCGAGCGTTCCGCCGACGTGGTGAATCGGCTGATCCAAGAGTACGTCGAGGCCTGCGACCGGCTGAACAAACTCAACGGCAGTCTGTAGCTATTCCGGCCATTCCGGCCAGCCCTTTTCGCGCAGCACCGGGTCGGTGACGCCGCCCCAGCAGGTGAGCTGGTCGGTGTCCCACCCGGCCAGCTCGGCGCCGTTCGCGTAGACGGACTGGAAGAACTCGAGTGCGGCGCCGACCGGGTCGGCGGTCGCGCGGGCGGCGTCGTACGGGTAGTAGGCCGAGTGGCCCGCGCCGGAGGCGACCCAGTGGGCGGCCGCCGGGGTCAGTGGACGTTCGGCCAGTCCGGCGGGTTCGGGTGCGGTGTAGGAGTAGAAGGTCGGCTCGGGCACCTTGTCGTCGCCGAACCAGAATCCGGAACTGATCACCTCGCGGGAGTACGCCTCGCGGGTCACCGAATCCACCGTCTCGGGCAGCTCGATGTGCCGCGGCGAGAAACGCTGCACCGCGATATCGAAGGTGTGCCAGAACAATTGGACCGGGCTGATCTTGCCGGAGTAGGTCGCGCTGAACTCCTCCAGCACCCGCCCGACCTGGCTCTGCACCCGAAAAGCGTGCTGCGCCTTAGCCGCGTCGTAGTCACGGTGCTCGTCGTCGTCCTCGAACGGCCGGCGCACGTCCGGCAGATCGAACGGATGTGGATGCGCGAGAACGACATCCACGTCCAGATCGCGCAGGCCGTTCATCACATCACCGTAGAAGGTGGCCACCGACTGGTCGATGAGGTCGATCTCGACCTGTGTCCCCTGATCCGTCGCGATCCGCAGCACATGATCGAAGAAGTCGAACGCGCAGGTGAACACCGGGCCGTTGCGGGCTGAGCCGAGCGGGACAGTGGTCCAGCCGCGTGCGGTGAGCCGATAGGTCATATGCCACCAGTGGTTGCGCCGGACGCCTTTCGCCAGCGCCACCTTGCCCACGATCTGGGCGAAGCGATGCAGTGTCTCCTTGGTTGGCCGCCAGGACTCCAGCGGAATCGCGGGCAACGGCTCGAATGAGACGGTCATGGGGAAAACGGTACGCCGGTAACCCTGCTAGTTCTGCGAGCCGAGCCGCTTCCCGAGAGTCACACTTCATTGTCTGAGACAGTGTAGTCTCTGCGAATGGCCCACTGCTATACAGGCTTCGCCGCATGACGATCTGGATCATCATCGCCGCCGTATTGGTTGTCCTCGCCCTTGCCGGAGCGGCAACGCTCGTCGTACTGCGGCACTGGACCAAGGCGACGCTCGCGGGCGGCGGCACTGCGCTGAAACCGATCAGCGCAGGCAAACTCCGGCACTTCGTCGACAACAAGGCGGCGTTCGTGGTCACCGCCGAGCGCACCTTCGACGCGGCACCGGATCGGGTGTGGGCCGCGCTCGACACCAACGGACTGTTCTCCTGGCTGCCGTTGATCAACGGCATGCGCTACCGCGACCAAGGCCACACCGTCGGCGCCACCCGTGTCTTCGACGGTTTGCTGGTGGCCGGCGCGGAACAGGTGGTCGCGCGGGAGGAGGGTCATCGGCTCGCACTGACCGCGACCACCTCCTCGGTGCCGTTCGTCATGAAGTCGATCGTCGAGGAATACGCGCTCAGCCCAACGGATTCCGGCGCGACGACACTCACCTGGACACTGGCCGCGCAACCGCGCTTCGGGTGGTTGCTGCCGTATCAGCTCTTCGCCCCGCTGGCCCGTCCGCTCGCCCGGTGGAGCCTGGGCGGACTGGCCACTCGAATCTGATTCGATCGATTCGCGCTAAGCGGCGGCGCCGTCTTCGCCGAAACCCGGCAGCCAGCGGGAAACCAGCTCGACGAACGGACCTTCCGCGTCGAGCTGGGCACACACCCCGACGACGCCGGCGAACACCCGGCCGAGCATGGCCAGCTCCGGAATCTCGGTGGGCGCTTTCACCGCCCGCGTATTGGTCAGCGACACGTTCTTCATGTCGAGTGCGCGAGCGGTGTGCCCCTGCAACAGTTCTCGGCTGATGTGCACGCTGTCACCGCTGAGCTGCGCCACGATCGGCGCGACCAGCCGCTCGATCGGGCCGAGCTCCAGCGCGTGACCCGGACGCACGAAACCGTTGTCCCGCAGCACGATTACCAACCGGTCGTAGTCCTCCTGCATCGCGCAGCGGGCCAGCTCACCGATCACCGCCGGAATCCCCTCCGGGAGTGCGATCGATGCGCCGAAGTCGATGACCCCCAGGCGACCGTCGTCGAGCAGCTGGAAGTTCCCCGGATGCGGGTCACAGTGCAGATAGCCGGCCCGCACCGGCGAGGACAGCGAGAACTCGACCAGCAGTCGTCCCGCCCGATCCCGCTGCGCCTTGGTGCCATCGACGATGATCTTCGCCAGCGGGGTGGCATGCATCCATTCGGAGACAAGCACTTTCGGTGCGCTCGCGATCACCTTGGGTATCTGGAAGGACGGGTCGCCCGCGAACACCTTGGCGAAGCGCCGCTGGTGATCCGCCTCGATCCGGTAGTCGAGCTCGTCGGCGGTGCGGTCGATGAACTCCGCGATCAGCGACTTGGCGTCCGCGCCGGGCAGCATGAGACCGAAAGCGCCGGAGAACATCTGGAGCATCTTCAGGTCCGACATCAATGCCGTGTCGGCACCCGGATACTGCACCTTCACCGCGACGGTGCGGCCGTCGCGCCACACGGCCCGGTGCACCTGCCCAATGCTGGCGGCGGCGACCGGCTCGTCGTCGAACTCGGTGAAGCGCTCGCGCCAGCGGGTGCCGAGTTGTTCGGTGAGCATCCGGTGCACCGAACTGGTCGGCATCGGCGGCGCCTGCGACTGCAGCCGGGTGAGCGCCTCGCGGTAGCGGTCCGCGAAGCGCGGCGGGATGCTGGCCTCGGCCACGCTCAACGCCTGGCCGAGCTTCATCGCGCCGCCCTTGAGCTCGCCGAGCACCGCGAACATCTGATCCGCAGCCTTGTCGATGAGCTCGTCGTCGAGTTCGCCGCGCGGTACGCCGGTCATCATCGCGCGACCGGTGGCGGTGACCCGGCGGGCCATGATGCCCATCGGCAGCCCGGCCAATTTCGCCGACCGCGCCAAACCCTTACGCCTACTGCCTGCCATGGTTACCTCGCTTCGGTGCGTACCGCCTACCCTATTCTGTCTGAGACAGCGAAGCAATGGGGCGATACGTCAGCGGCCGCAGAATTCCGGGCGCGAAAAAGCGGCACATGCCGGGCGTGACCGGGCGATGCGCACCGTCAGGCGGTGGCCGCGTGTCCCGCGTCGGTTTGCTCGTCGGATGCGCCGACCAGCTCGTCGAAGCGAATGATCACCTTCTCGTGATACATCCCGAACAGGTCCTCGAACAGCGCCACCTGCGCCTCGGACGGCCCGGAACCGGAGTCCCACACCGCCGCGAGCGCCCGCCAGACCAGCACGTGCAGGTCCGGCGCGCCCGCGAAGAACGCCTCGACCGCCTCCGGCACCTCGAGCACCATCTCGCCGACCGAGTTCAGAATCGCCCGCTGCATGGTGAGGCCGAGCGCGGTGAGCAGCCTGCGCACCAGGCCGACCTCGATGGCCAGAATCTGGCGCAGGTCCGGATCGTCCTGCCGGGCAATGGCTTCGAGCTTGTCGATCTCGGCCTTGAGTTCGGCCTGATCGATCGCCTGATCGCTGCCCGTGTAGGCGAGCAGCGTCTCCATCACGATGCCGCGCTCGACGTCGACGATGTCGCGGAACATCTCTATCGCGATGTCCGGCATCGGAATCGAGAAACGGAACAGCTGCCGGTACACATCGACGCCGCCCGCCTCGCGGACGTCCCGAATGGTGAAACCCTTGCCGCGGCGCGCCTCGACGAACCCGTTTGTCTCCAGCCGCCCCAGCGTCAGCTGCGCGGTCGCCCGGTTCATATCGAACTCTTCGGCTACCTGGCGCACGGACGGCATGAGGTCCCCCGGCTGATACTCCCCCGCGGCAACCCGGCGTGCCAACTCATCGGCAACGTCGGCGACTACCGTCTGGGATCCCATCGAAGTCACCTTTCGACTACGTTAGATTACGTCCCAGACAGTCTAAGCCCTACTGTGCCAGACTGCACGTGTGCAACACTGGTCCGCGCACAGTGTGAGGTGAGTCATGGCGATCCGGCGCAGCGGCGACAGTTCTGACGAGGGTTCAACGGGCAGGCGCTCCCGCCTGTTCGCGTCGAGGTCCGACGGCAAACCCCCAGTTCGCGCTACTGTTCGCAATGCCAAGCTGGCCGCGCTGCCGCTGGCCTTCGCCGGACGGCAGGCCGCGGGCGTCGGCAAGCGGGCACTCGGCAGATCGTCCGAAGAAGTCAATCGAGACATCCAGATGCGCACCGCCCAGCACATGTTCGAGGTACTCGGCGAGCTGAAGGGCTGCGCCGCGAAACTCGGTCAGCTGCTTGCCATTTACGAACTCGCGCTGCCGCCGGAGATCGCCGAGCCGTACCGGATCGCACTGAGCCAGCTGCAGGACGCGGCGCCGATCATGCTGCCCAAAACCGTGCACGAGGCGATCGCGGCCAGCATGGGCGAGGACTGGCGCTGGCATTTCCGCGAATTCGACGACCGGCGCGCGGCGGCGGCCTCGCTCGGCCAGGTGCACCGCGCGGTGTGGCACGACGGCAGGCAGGTCGCGGTCAAGGTGATGTACCCCGGTGGCAGACAGGCCGTCGAAGGCGATCTCGAGCAACTGCGCCGGATCTCGCATCTGGCCACCGTTTTCCTGCCCGGCGCCGACGTCAAGGCGGTCACCGAGGCGATCTGCGACTGCGTGCGCGAGGAACTGGACTACGCGGCCGAGGCCGAGCATCAGCGCACCTTCGCCGCTGCCTACGCCGACGATCCGGAATTCTATGTGCCGCAGGTGATCGCGCAGCGCGGCGACGTGTTGATCACCGAGTGGGTCGAGGGCACCCCGCTCACCCGCATCGTGGCCGCCGGTGCGCAGGCCGAGCGTGATCGCGTCGGCATGCTGATGGTCCGCTTCGTCACCTCGGGCTGGGGACGGCACGGACTGCTCTACGCCGACCCGCATCCCGGCAACTTCCGGGTGCTGCCGGACGGACGGCTCGGCGTGGTCGACTTCGGGGCCTGCTGCGCTTGGCCGCCAGAGGGTTTCGAGGAACTGGCGCTGGATTACTGCAAGGCCTTCTTCAACGGCGGTGGGCCGGAGAAGCTGGAGGTGGCGACCCGGCGGCACGGGTTCGTCACGACCGGGCGCGCCTTCGACGTCGAAGAGCTCTACGCCATCGTCGAACCGTGCAGTGAACCGTTCAAGCACGCGACGTATCGGATGACGACGCCCTGGCTGCGCAAGCAGGTGTTGCGCACCACCAACCCGCGGCTGTCGAATGTGGTGCGCGAGATGACCATGCCCGCCTACTTCACCCCGTTCGCCAGGGCCGCGCTCACCCTGATCGGCGTGCTGAGCCAGTTGGAGACCGAGGGCCCGTACCGCGAGGAGATCCTGCGCTGGATGCCGGGTCTGGCCGCGGCGCTCGGGACCGTCGACGAGCCCGACCCGGATCGTCCGGTGGACTTGGCCGCGGCACGCAAGCGGCGAAACGACACGGACAACCGGCAGATGTCGGTCGGCTGATCAGGTAGCTCGCAGACAAAGTCCTCGCCTCGTGGGCGGGTGCTTTCTGCCGTACGCAGATCTGGTCACACTGTCCCAGACAGTGCTATCGTCGATGTAGCACTACCAACGGAGGTACACCGTGTCGATAGCACCTGCGCAGGCGGCGCACTCGCGTTCGGTCGAACAACCCGATTTCGAAGTCGTCGTGATCGGCGCGGGCTTCGGCGGCATCGGGATGGGCGTCGAACTCCGCAAGGCCGGAATCCACAACTTTCTGATCGTCGACAAGAACAGCGATATCGGCGGCACCTGGCAGGCCAATACCTATCCCGGTGTGGCGGTGGACATTCCGTCGGTTTACTACAGCTTCTCCTACGAGCCGCCCAAGGTGTGGTCGCGCATGTTCGCGCCGGGCGCCGAGGTGAAGGCCTACGCCGACCAGGTGGTCGACCGGTACGGGTTGCGGTCGCGAATCCTGTTGAACACCAAGGTGGTCGGCGGCGAGTGGGATGAGCGGCATCATCTCTGGCGCGGCAAGCTCGACACCGGCCAGGTGGTGACCTCGCGGTTCGTCGTCGGCGCCGTCGGCGGCCTGGAGGTGCCGAAGATGCCCGACATCGAGGGCATCGACAAGTTCGGCGGCAAGATCGTGCACACCGCGCAGTGGGACCACGACTACGACTACGCGGGCAAGCGAATCGCCGTCATCGGGACGGGTGCCACTGCGCTGCAACTGATTCCGGAGATGGCCGACATCGCGACGAACCTCACCGTGTTCCAGCGGCGGCCGATCTGGGTCGCCCCGAAACCGGACTTCCCGATTCCGGCGTTCGCGAAGAACATCATGGTCAATGTGGGTCCGCTGCGCCGGCTACTGCGCGCGGCGGTGACGCTCGGCATCGACTTCGGCATCTCCGGTGTCGGGGTGTTCCACAGCCAGATTCCCGGCGTGGTCAAGCTCGCCCAGCGCGGCGGCGGTGCGCTGTATCGGGCGCAGCTGCCGGGCAATGCCGAACTGGCGCAACGGTTGACGCCGGATTACGCGCCGGGCTGCAAGCGCCCGTCGGTGTCGAACCGGTACCTGCGCACGTTCACCCGGGACCACGTCGAGCTGGTCACCGACCCGATCGAGAAGGTCACCAAGACCGGCGTGGTCACCGCGGACGGGGTGCTGCGCAAGGCCGATGTGCTGGTGTGCGCCACCGGATTCCGGGTGATGGACAAGGGCTTCACGCCGCCGTATCCGCTGGCCGGCCGGGACGGCCTCGATCTCGGCGAGTTCTGGGACCGCAACCACTACCAGGCGTACCAGGGCGTGACGGTGCCGAAGTTCCCGAATCTGTTCCTGATCACCGGGCCGTACGGGTTCGCGGCAGGCTCCTATCTCGCGATGATCGAGTGCACCACCAGGCACGCGGCCAGGGCGATCAAGGAGGCGCGCAGGCGCGGCGCCACGGCGGTGGAGATCAAACAGGAACCGCACGACGCCTACTTCCAGCAGTGCGTGCGGCGCGGGTCGCAGACGATGTGGCTGTCCGACGCGTGTGCCGACTCCAATACGTATTACGTCAACTATCAGGGCGACCCGGCGGCGATTCGGCCGAGTACACATCTCGAAATGTGGTGGGGGAACAAGCATTTCCCGTTCGATCACTACGCGTTCACCAAGCTGGCGGGAGACACTGCCGCCACGTACACCGGCGGCATCGAGGACGTCCGGCCGGACTCGTTCACCAACGAGGACCTCGCCGAGTTCTTCCGCAGCCGCAGACTGAGCGTCCGCACCTAATGCCGAGGAGAAACATGCGCAGCAGCAGCCGTCGCAAGCGGCGCAAGGCGACTCGGGCGCTCGCGGCGGGCAAGCCACCCCAGCATCCCGTCGTGCTCACCGCACGGACCCCGGACAGCCTGCGCGCGCGGGCATTCGGGCTCGGGCTGGCCGGGACCGGCGCGGCACACTTCACGGCGCCGCGCGCCTTCGATCCGCTGACCGCGCGAGCCTTTCCCCGCGCCACCCGCCGCTGGACCTACCGCAATGGATTGACCGAAATGGTGCTGGGACTGGCGATCACGTTCCGCCGCAGCAGGCCGATCGGCTCGGTCGGCTTCATCGCCTACCTCGCGTTCCTCGGCGCGCGTCTCTCGGGCGCGCGGCCCGCCGGCGAATCTCTGCCGTAGTCGATGCGACCGTGATCCGGCTGATCATGGTGCCCGCACTGATGCAGATCATGGGGTGCTGGAACTGGTGGTTCCCGCGCCTCAGCGCCAGCTGATCGAGCCTGTCCAGACGCCGCCCCGGTCCAACCTCTCGCACCGCCCTCCGTCGCTCGCGCACAAAACGAACACCACCTGCGCGCGGCGATATCCGGGCAATATGATCGCGAGTGGTTCGATCGGGAGGGAGTGATGATGTGACAACCGAGTCGGTACTGGAAGCGCCGGCGCGGCCGGAGCGGTTCGCGGATCTGTTCGCCCATCGGCGCTGGATCCGGCGCAGTCAGCCGTTCCCGCACGTGTACGCCAGGGACGTGTTCGTGCCGGAGTTCTATCAGCGGATGACCGATGATCTGGCGCGCGTCCAGCGCGATCGCCCCGAATTGGCCGGTCAGGTCGCGACGAACTACAGCGCCGACGGGATCCGCCTCGCCGATCTGCGCGACACCTCGCTCGCGGTGTTCACCTCCCGCGAGTGGCACGATCTGGTCGCCGGGATCGGCGGCGTCACCGCGACCGGTGACGTCGAGGGTTCGGTGCACCATCATTCGCCGGGCGCGCCGTACGGGTGGCCGCACAACGATCTCAATCCCGCGTGGTTCCCCGGCGAAGCGCCCGGCCCCGATGAGGTGCGGCTGCCGGGCGGCGGGGTAGATACCAAATTCGGTACGCGCGAGGCGGGTGTGGTCGCCCGCGAGTCGGTGCGCGCGGTCGCGATGCTGTTCTATTTCGGCAACCCCGGCTGGCAGCCGGGCGACGGCGGCGAGACCGCGCTCTACGACCACATCGCCGAGGGCGACAAGCTGCCGGAGCTGACCCTCGTTCCGCCGCTGGACAATTCGCTCATCCTGTTCGAGGTCACGCCGCGCACCTGGCACACCTTCGCGGGCGGCAACACCAAGGACCGCAACAGCGTGGTCATGTGGGTGCACCGGACCAAGGACGAAGCGATCGAGCGTTGGGGAGGAGATCGCATTGTCTACTGGTGAACGCCGGGTCTGCCTGATCACGGGCGCGGGCGGCACGCTCGGCAACGTGTTCTGCCGCTCCTACTACACCGACTACGACATCGTCGCCGTCTGCCGCACCCGCACGCCCGCGGTGCCGTCGCAGCTCGAGTGGTTCGTCGATCCGCTGGAGCCGGGAAAGACGGTGCCGGAGAACGATTCGCGCGTCTACGTGGTTCGCGCCGATCTCACCGCGCCGGGCGAGGTGGAGCGGGTGGTCGACCTCGCGCTCGCCCGGTTCGGCAAGGTCGATCTGCTGGTCAACAATGCGGCGCACGTCCAGCTGCAGCCGCGCGGCATCGTCGACGGCGATGCCGCGCTGGAGCAGTTCGATCCGCATTTCACGCTGAATGTCGCTGTGCCGCTGCGGTTTTCGGCGCGGCTGGCGCAGCGGTGCTGGCTGCACGCCGGGCCGGAGAATCGCGCGGCGAACCGGAACATCGTCAATGTCTCCAGCATCTCCGGATCGGAGGTGTACCCGGGACAGACGCTGTACTCGGCGTCCAAGGCCGCGCTCAATCAGCTGACCAGGAACATCGCCGACGAGTTCGCCGAGTTCGGGGTGCGCGCCAATGGCATTGCGCCCAACAGCTTTCCGGCGCTGGTACCCACCGAGCAGGTCGCGCAGGCGATCGTCGAACTCGACCGTGGCAGCTACACCGGCGGTGTGTTCGGCGTCGGCGTGGAGCCCGAGGCGGAGGGCAGCCGCCACGAACAACTCGCCGAGGCCGAACAGTAACTACCCGGTGACCCGCTCGGACATCTCCCACAGCTGTTGCGCGAGAGCGGGATCCACCGCCTGCCTGTTGCTGGGCGGCTCCAGCTTGAACCGGTGGAAATATTGCCCGTTGATCTCGTCCGACGTGGTCACCAAGTGCACCAACGGTTCCGAGCCCTTGTCCGGCCGGATGAAGAACGGCTTGGACAGTGGGGATCGGATGAGCCGGCCGAGGCCCAGCGGCGCCTGGTCGTACACGTGGGTGGCGACCGCACCGGGATGGAAGGCGGCGGTGACCACCCCGGTGCCCGCGGTGCGGCGGGCCAGCTCCCTGGTGAACAGGATGTTCGCCAGCTTCGACGCGGCGTAGGCGCCCATCTGGTTGAACGAGCCCGACGTCGCGTTGACGGTGTCGAGATTCAGCCTGGCCATCCGGTAGGTCGTGCTGGCCGTGTTGATCACCCTGGCCTGCGACTGCACCAGCCGGTCGAGCAGCAGGGCGGTCAGCAGGAACGGGGACAGGTGGTTGACCTGGAAGGTCAGCTCGTTGCCGTCGTCGGTGGCGGTGCGCTTGGGCCAGGAGCCGCCCGCGTTGTTGGCGAGCACGTCGATGCGCGGATAGCGGTCGAGCAGTTGGCCGGCGAGCTTGCGCACCTCGTCGAAGCGGGCGAAGTCGGCGATGAACGGCTCGGCACCCGCCTCGGCCGCCACCGCCGCCGTCCGTTCCGGCGAGCGGCCGACCACCGCGACGGTGGCACCCCGCGCGGCCAGCGTCGCGACCGCCTCGGCGCCGATGCCGGAGCTCGCGCCGGTCACCACCACGGTCTTCCCGGTCAGATCCTGGTCCTGCACAGCCATCCCTGCCTCCTGAACATTGGGGCTAACTGACCTGATCGTCTTCGGCGCGGGCAGATTCGGCAAGAGCACCCGCGAAATGCCCGGCGATCTCGTCGGTGGTGGTCAGCCACACGCCGGGATGATTCGTCACGTACTCGAGCGCCTGATCCAGATACTTGGCCCGGAATGCCTGGCCGATCACGAACGGGTGCAGCGCGAGCGCCAGCACCCGGCCACTCTCGGCCGATTCCGCGTAGAGCTGGTCGAGCTGATCCTTGACGATCCGCACGAAGTCGGGCCCGCTGGTCCCCTTGCCGAGGAACAGCGTGTTGTCGTTCAACTCGACCGTGTACGGAACGCTCAGCAGCCCCGGCACATTCAGTGGATACGGTTGGTCGTCGTTGGTCCAGTCGAGCACATAGTTCAGGCCGAGCTCGGCCAACAGCGCCGGGGTGTGGAAGGTTTCGGTGAGCGCGGGCCCCATCCAGCCGCGCGGCCTGCGACCGGTGGCCCGCTCGATGGTCTCGACGACCTCGGTGAGATAGCCGCGCTCCTCCTCGATCGTCATGCCGGCCTGGAAGATCGAGTTGTTCTTGCCATGTGCCAGCCAGGCCCAGTCCCTGGCCAGGCCCGCCGCGATGATCTGCGGATTGTGCTGGACCACATCGGAATTGAGCAGCACGCTGGCGCGGATCCGGTGCCGGTCCAGTATCTCCGTCAGGCGCCAGATGCCGACCCGAGGGCCGTAATCGCGCCAGCCGTAGTTCAACGGATCGGGGGCGAGGCCCGCGGTACCGGGAAAGATGCTCGTCGAGGGCCGGTCCACCTGATAGTGCTCGACGTTGAGGCCGACATAAAAGGCCACCCGCGCGCTACCGGGCCACTGAATCGGCGCGCGCTCGGTGATCGGGCTGTAGTCGTAGAGCTCGTTGTCCATGCCGTCAATTCTCAAACCTGACACCAGTGTCACGTTCAACCTCCGCATGGCGTGAGATACCGCACAGCGCACCGGACCAGCCGACATTTGGCCTGGGCGCGCGCGGCGTGTTGGTGTGTATCGTGCACGCCGGTCTCCTGCATACTCACCGAAAGGGTGAGCGAGGGTGGCCGACGCAGCTCCAACTCGATCCGAAAGTGCCGATATATGCGAGTCGATGGGCGGGAAATCCCGGTTACGGGCAACCTGCTACAGCCGCTTATCCGGCGGACGAGTGACATCATCCGCGTCGTCTTGGCGGCGGTGTGGGTGGCGATCGTCGTTGCCGCGTCGGTGATCACCCGGCCGGAATGGCTTGCGTTGGAACGTTCGGTATCCAACATCGTCGGATTCCTGAATCCCGACCAATCGAACCTGGTCTATCTCGTCTACGGCATGGCGATCCTGGCGTTGCCGTTCGCCATCTTGCTCGAGCTGATCATCGGCAGGCAGTGGAAGCTGCTGGCCGGTTACGCGGCGGCGGGCCTGACCGCCGGCCTGCTGCTCTCGATCACCGGTACCGGCCTGTCCGCGCCGAAATGGCATCTGCAGGTGCCGGATCGGCTCGATACCTTCTTGTCGCAGTTCCTGGACGATCCGCGCTGGATCGCGATGCTGGCGGCCGTGCTGACGGTGTCGAGTCCGTGGCTGCCCAACCGTCCCCGGCGGTATCTGTGGTTCCTGCTGCTGGCGTTCGCGCCGATCCACCTGGTGGTCAGCACGGTGGTGCCCGCGCGGGCGATGTTCGGGCTGGCCGTGGGCTGGCTGGTCGGCGCGGTCATCGTGCTCGTCGTCGGCACGCCCGCGCTGGAGGTGCCGCTCGATGCCGCGGTGCGCGTGCTGGCCAAACGCGGGCACACGGTCACCAGATTCACCGTGGTGCATCCGGCCGGGCGCGGCCCGCTGGTCCTGGCCGCCGCCATCGACGGGCCGGAACGCGGGCTCGTCATCGAGATGTACGGCAAGAACCAGCGCAGCTTCGGCGCGCTGCGCCAGCTGTGGCGCTGGCTCACCTTCCGCGCCAGCGAAACCGCGGCCCTGCACGGATCCATGCATCGCGCCGTCGAGCATCGCGCGCTGATGGCGCTCGCGGTCGGCGAACTCGGCCTGGCGAGCAGCACGCCGGTCGCCGTCGCGGCGCTGGACCGGGGCTGGATGCTGCACGCACACACCATGCCGAAGGGCACCCGGATCAGCGAGGCGCCCGTCGAGCAGCTGGCCGGAGTGTGGAAGTCGCTCGACGACCTGCACCGAGGCCAGATCTCGCACGGTGACCTGCGCCCGACCGAGATCCGAATCCACAACGGCACCACGCTTTTCGGCGGATTCGCCAGCTCCGAATACGGCGCCTCGCTCAAGCAGCAGCAATCCGACATCGCGCAGCTGCTGGTGTCGACCACCGCGATCTTCGGCAAGGAACCCGCGGTCAGCGCGGCCATCGAAGCCCTCGGCGAGCAGCCGGTACTCGCCGCCGCGAGCCGGCTCACCAAGTCCGCCATGCCCGCCGGACTACGCAAGACGGTCCCGGATTGGAAGGACGCGCTGGGCGCCGCGCGCGACGAGGTGCGCAAGCAGACCGGCCAGGATCGGATCCAGGCCGAGCAGATCACCCGGTTCACCCGCAACCAGATCATCCAGCTGGTGCTGCTGATCGGGCTGGTCTACGTTGCCTACCCGTTCATCAGCGCGGTGCCGACCTTCTTCACCCAGCTGAAGTCGGCCAACTGGTGGTGGGCCCTGCTCGGGCTCGCGGTCTCCTGCCTGACCTATATCGGTGCGGCGGCGGCACTGTGGGCCTGTGCGTCCGGCGCGGTGAGTTTCAAGAATCTGGTGATCATGCAGATCGCCAATACCTTCGCCGCGACCACCACCCCGGCCAGGGTGGGCGGGCTCGCATTGAGCGTGCGATTCCTGCAGAAGGGCGGCGTCGGCACAGTACGCGCCACCGCGGCGGTGGCGCTGCAGCAGGCGGTGCAGGTGATCACCCACCTCTGTCTGCTCGCCGTGTTCAGCGTCGCGGCGGGCACCTCCGCGGACCTTTCCCACTTCGTCCCCGACGCCACGGTGTTGTATCTGATCGCCGGTGTCGGCGTCGGCATCATCGGCACCTTCATGTTCGTGCCGAAATTGCGACACTGGCTGAACAATTCGGTGCGCCCGCAATTACAGGAGGTGCTCAGCGAGCTCGCCGACCTGGCGCGCGATCCCAAGCGTTTCTCGGTGATCATTCTCGGCTGCGCCGCGATCACCCTCGGCATGGCCGGTGCACTGTGGGCCAGCGTGGAAGCCTTCGGCGGCGGCACCACCTTCATCACCGTCACCATCGTCACCATGATCGGCGGCACGCTGGCCTCGGCGGCGCCCACCCCCGGCGGCGTCGGCGCGGTCGAGGCAGCGCTGATCGGTGGCCTCGGCGCGTTCAACGTGCCACTGGACATCGCGGTCCCGTCGGTCCTGCTCTATCGCGTACTCACCTGCTGGCTGCCGGTGCTCTGCGGCTGGTTCACGATGCGCTGGATGGCGTCGAAGGACATGATCTAGCCACCGATTCCTTTGGTAGCGAACAGCACTCCCGTCGCGGAGGCCCCCAGATCGAAGCAAGCATCGGGAAGCGTCGGTATTGTGCGGCACCGAGTTCGAATCGGCATTTTGTCGCATCCATCGCCTCGAATGCGCGGTAACTCCGTGACTTGGTAAGCAGAACACCGGTTTCGGTGTCATGGTGGCCCTGTCGAATGGAAGACTAGGGTGCGTTTTTGGTCATGTGTTCATGGTCGGGAGGGGGCCGCCACTTCGACCAGAGGCAAAACCACGGAAACCGTTCCATTCGGGACGGATTCGCGACATTTGTACGGGAGGCACATTGTCGTCGGAAGTGAAAAGGCTGACGGGCAGCACGGATCGCCGGGTCCGGCGGACCAAAAGCCTGCTCCATCGGGCGTTGATCGAACTCATGCTCGAGCGCGGCTACGACCGAATCTCGGTGCGGGACATACTGCACCGGGCCGACGTCGGACGGTCCACGTTCTATGCGCACTTCCGCGACAAGGACGACCTGCTGCTGTTGAGCAGCACCGACTATCTGCGTGCCGCGGTGACCGCGCCGGGCACCGAAACCGGTGCCGACGCGACGCCACTCGCGCCGGTGCACACGCTGTTCCAGCTGGCCGCCGCGAATCCTGAGGTGTATCAAGCCTTACTCGGCCGCAAGAGCGGTGCCCTGCTGCTGCGGACGACGCGGGAAATGGTCGCCGAGATCCTCGCCGAGCGCCTTGCCGAGCTGCTCGACATGGACCAGGCCGAATTCGATTCGACCGTCACGTTCCTGTCCTGGGGCGTGGTCGGCGTGCTCGGTGCGATCGCCGACGCGGACCCGCCGGTGGCGCCCACCGAGGCATATCAACGCCTGGAACAACTGATCGGACCCGGCCTGTCCGGGCGGGTCCGATCAGTCTGACTCAGTTGCCGTATTGCGCGGTCTCCGGGCGCTCGATCAACAGGGCGTGCGCGGGCTGCTCGGCGACAGGCCGGTGCCGGACGCTCTTGGGCACCACGAACAGTTCGCCGGGGTGCAAAGTGACCGGGTCCTGCCCGGCCAGCTCGATCCGGAACGAGCCGTCCCAGCACAGGAACAGTTCGTCCTCGTCGTGGTGGTGCCACGGGAATTCGCCCGCCAGCTGGGCGACGCGGACCACGGTGTCGTTGACGACGGCCAGCTCGCGCTGCTGGAAGGGACCGGGCAGCCCGGCGACCACGTCCGCGATCGACACCGGACCGGTGATTCTTGCTGCTGTCATGGCGGTAATCGTCGAACGGCCGTCGTCGCGAGGCCATGGCCAATCGGGCAGAATTGGTTTGGATATGGACCCAATCAATGTCGCCGAACGCCTCGGCCGCTGGTCGGCGGGCCGTGGCGCGCTGTACGCACTGCTGGCCGCGCGACTGCGTGACCTGATCGATGACGATGAGCTGCCCGCGGGCACAACGCTGCCGCCGGACCGGGTGCTGGCCGGCACGCTGGCGGTGGGTCGCAGCACCGTGGTCGCCGCCTACGACCTGCTGCAGTCCGAAGGCCGGATCGTCCGTCGGCAGGGCAGCGGGACCCGGGTGGCCGGGCAGCCGCTCGCCAGGCCCGCCGAAACCACCAGTGCGCCGGTCTTTCTCGACCTGCTCGAGCCGCGCGCCGACGTGATTCCGCTGGCCTGCGCGGCACCCGACTCGCCACCGGCGGAACTGACCGAGTGCTACGCCCGAATCCTGCCCGAGCTCGCCGCGACGACCGGCGATATCGGCTACTACCCGACCGGCCATCCGCGACTGCGGCACGCCGTCGCCGAGTACTACCGAAACCGGGGCGTGCCAACCACTTTCGAGCAGATCCTGGTGACCGCCGGTGGGCAGCAGGCGCTTTCGCTCCTGGCCCGGTGTTTCCTCCAGCCGGGCGACCGGGTGCTGATGGAAGCGCCGAGCTCGCCGCCCGCGCTCGAAGCCTTTCGCGCGGAAGCGGCTGTGGCCCAAGGCCTTTCCCCTGGGCTCGACGGATTCGCCGCGGCCGCGCGCGAGCATCGCCCCGCGCTCGCCTATGTGATTCCCACGTTTCAGAACCCGACCGGTTCGGTGCTGCCACCGCTGGCCCGCATACGGCTGGCGGAAACCGCTGCCGCGCTGGGCGTTCCGCTGATCGAAGACGAGGTGCTCGCCGAGCTCGGCTTTCCCGGGTTCAGCACGCCGCCGCCGCTGGCGGCCCACTCGGACGCGGTGATCACGGTCGGCTCGCTGAGCAAGACGGTGTGGGGCGGACTCCGCGTCGGCTGGGTCCGTGCCGCGGCATCGACCATCGCCCGCCTCGCCCGAATCCGCGCGGTACACGACCTCGGCGGCGACGTGCCGACCCAATTGGCCGCCGCCGAACTGATGCCACGCCTGGCCACGGTCTGCGCCCGACTCGCACCCGAACGAAAGGCCAGACACGACCACCTACGCGCCGAATTCGCTCGCCTACTACCGGATTGGCACGCCCCAGCGGTAGCAGGCGGCCAAACCCTCTGGGTACGCCTGCCTTACGGCGACGGCACCTCCTTCGCCCAGGCCGCCCTCCGCCACGGCGTCGCAATCCTGCCCGGCAGCGGCCTCGACCCCATCGGCACCAGCGACCACCACGTCCGCATCCACTACCTACACCCGCCGGACACCCTCACCGAAGCAGCCCGCCGCCTCACCGAAGCCTGGCGCACCTACCGTCCCCCAACCCACCCAATCCCAGCACCCCCAACCCTAGCGATGTAGCACCTGACGTACGAAACACGCTCTTGGCGCATGCTGCAACGTGCGTCAAGAGCGTGCTTCGTACGTGAAGTCGGCGAGAAGGGTTCAGGCGACGACGGTTTGGGTTAGGCGGGTGGTAATGAGGGTTTCGGCTTCGGTGACGATGCGGGTGATGAGGTCTTCACAGGTGGGGATGTCGTGGATGAGGCCCTGGACCTGGCCCGCGCTCCAGATGCCTGCGTCGAGGTCGCCCTCCTCGAAGACGCGGCGGCCGCGGGCGCCGGCCACCAGGTCGCGGACGTCGTCGAAAGTGCCGCCCGCCCTTTCGATCTCGACGACCTTGCGGCTGATCTCGTTGTCGGCGACGCGCGCGGTGTTGTGCATGGTGCGGAAGATGAGCTGGGTGTCGCGTTCGGTGTGCGCGACGATCTGTTCCTTGACCTTCTGGTGCACCGCGGACTCCTGGGTGCACAGGAAGCGGGTGCCCATGTTGATGCCGTCCGCGCCGAGCGCGAGGGCGGCGACCAGGCCGCTGGCATCGGCGAAACCGCCGGAGGCCACCATCGGAATGTCGAGCACCCGGGCGGCGGCGGGGATCAGGATCAGGCCGGGCACGTCGTCCTCGCCGGGGTGGCCCGCGCATTCGAAGCCGTCGATGCTGACGCCGTCGACGCCGATCCGCTGCGCCTTGAGCGCATGCCGCACGCTGGTGCACTTGTGCAGCACCTTGATACCCGCGTCCTGGTAGTACGGCAGGAACGGCTCCGGATTGCTGCCCGCCGTTTCGACGATCTTGACGCCGCTGTCGATGATCGCCTGCACGTACTCCGCGTACGGCGGCGGGTTGATCGACGGCAGGATGGTGACGTTCACGCCGAACGGCTGGTCGGTCAGCTCCCTGGTGCGGGCGATCTCGCGGCGCAGGTCGTCCGGTGTCGGCTGGGTGAGCGCGGTGATGAAGCCGAGCCCGCCCGCGTTGGCGACCGCCGCGACGAGTTCGGCCCGGCCGACCCACATCATGCCGCCCTGCACGATCGGGTGTCGCACGCCGAAGGTCTCGGTGAACCTGGTCCGCAGCATTGCGCTTCTCCTCTGCCTCGCGCGGGCGTACCAGTTCGCCCGAAGACCTGAATGGTGACACGAGGATCCACTCGGGTTCAACCCATAAGTAAGCCGACATTCGCATCGTCACGTCGATCCCGAGACGTTCTCACCGCGACCGAACAACCAGGAGTGGCCGCAAAGTAGCAGTTGAAGCTGCTTTTGCTGAGCCGGGTGCCGCATCGCCCAGATTAACCGCGGTTCATCTCCCGAACCCTTGCCGTCACGTTAAGTTAGTTGATATTCTGCGCTCAGTTCAGCCCGTCACAGTTGTCTGCCGGCCCGGTCGACGCAGGTGACGGTGCGAGAGGAGTTCGTGGCATGACCACCCGTGCGCAGGCGCTCGACGAGCCGCTCCGGTCGCGGCGCAATCACTGGAACAACCAGATCGCCGTGCACGCGCAGATGCGCCCGGACGCGGTCGCGCTGCGGTTCCGCGGCGCCGACACCACCTGGCGGCAGCTGCACGAGCGCTCGCTGCGGTTCGCCGACGCGCTGGCCCGCCGCGGTGTCGGCTTCGGTGACCGGGTGCTGATCCTCGCGCTGAACTACCCCGAATACGTGGAGGCGGTGTTCGGCATCAACGCGCTCGGCGCGATCGCGGTGCCGGTCAACTTCCGCCTCACCCCGCCCGAGGTCGCCTACATCGTCAGCGACAGCGGCGCGAAGGCGATCGTCACCGACACCGTGCTGCTGCCGCTCGCCACCGCCGTGCAGTCGCAATCCGCCACGCTGGAAACGTGTTTCGTGATCGGCGGGCCGAGCGCGGACGGCGTATTCGGCTTCGAGGACGTGCTGGCCGAGGGCGGTGACCCGCATACCCCGATCGACATCCCCGAGGACACGCCCTCGCTGATCATGTACACCTCGGGCACCACCGGCAGCCCGAAGGGCGCCATCCTCTCCTACGCGAACATGAATTCCCAAGCGCTGACGGTCATTCGGGCACTCGCCACCGAGCAAAGCTCGATCGGCTTCTGCACCTCGCCGCTGTTCCACATCGCCGGACTCGGCAGTCTCGCACCGTGTTTCCTGCTCGGCGCGAAGACCGTGCTGCATCCGCTCGGCGCGTTCGACGCCACCGAATTCCTCGACGCGGTCGAGCGGGAGCAGGCGACCAGCGCGTTCTGCGTGCCCGCGCAGTGGCAGGCCATCTGCGCCGAACCCAGGGTCAAGGAGCGCAAGCTCGCGCTGACCGCGCTCAGCTGGGGCGCCGCGCCCGCCTCCGACACGGTGCTGCGGGCGATGGCCGACTGCTTCCCGAACGCGTTCAACGTCGCGGTGTTCGGGCAGACCGAGATGTCACCGATCACCTGCGTGCTCGACGGCAAGGACGCGCTGCGCAAGCTCGGCTCGGTCGGCAAGCCCATCCCGACCATTCAGGCCAGGGTCGTCGACGACGAGATGAACGATGTCGCGCCCGGTGAGATCGGCGAAATCGTCTATCGCGGGCCGACACTCATGCAGGGCTACTGGAACAAGCCCGAGGCGACGGCGGAGGCGTTCGCCGGCGGCTGGTTCCACTCCGGCGACCTGGTCAGCCAGGACGAGGAGGGCTTCGTCTGGGTGGTGGACCGCAAGAAGGACATGATCATCTCCGGCGGCGAGAACATCTACTGCGCCGAGGTGGAGAACGTGCTCTTCGCGCATCCGCAGATCCGCGAGGCCGCGGTGATCGGCCGGGCGCACGAGAAGTGGGGCGAGGTGCCGGTCGCCGTTGTCGCGCTGAACAATCCGGAGGACGAGCTGACGCTGGACGAGCTGACGGTGTTCCTCAACGACAACCTGGCGCGCTACAAGCATCCCAAGGATCTGGTGCTCGTCGCGGAACTTCCGCGCAATGCCAGCGGCAAGGTCGCGAAAGTTCAACTGCGCAAGGATTACTCGAGCTGACGTCAGTACCCGCAGGTAGGGTCGGGAGATGGCGATCCCTCGTATCCGCGCGGCCGTGCTCGCGTTGCACTGGCAGGTGAATGTGATCAAGCCCGAAGGCTTCTTCGGGCCCATGCTCGCGGCGCCGGTCGCGGCCAGCGGGGTCGTCGCGCGCGCGGTGGACTTCCACGAAGCCGCCGCCGCACAGGGCGTTCCGGTGATCTGCACCCGCTTCACCATTCCGGTCGGCGAGGGTGAGCTGGTACGCAACACCGGCTTCATGCGATCGGTGGGCGCGGCGCAGACCGAGTTCCGGCCGGATTCACCTGGCGCTCAGCTCATCCCGGAGGTAGCCGGACAGGCCACCGAGGTATTCGACAACCAGAAGCTGTCCGGGCTGGCGGGCAGCAAACTGGCGGACTGGTTCGCCGGGCAGGGCATCGACACCCTGTTCGTCACGGGTGTCGCGACCAATCTGACCGTGGAGCAGACCGCGCGGCACGCGACCGATCTCGGCTTCACCGTGCATCCCGTGGCCGACTGCACCGCCGCGGCCAGCGCGGAAACGCACGAGGCGGCGCTGGCCAATCTCGAGCTCGTCACCGCTGGTTCGCTGTCCGTGACGCGGGCGCTGGAGTTGATCACCCGCCGTTGATCTCGGTCCGGACGAGTGGCGCCGGGCCGGAATGGGTATTGGCAACAGGACCGCTATGGCCGAATCTCGGTGCCGCCGCGCCGACTCGGTCGCTTCGCCAAGAGATCAGGAGCCAACTCGGTGAAACTCACCAACCTCGGGATCGTCGCCGCCACCGCCCTCGCGGTCGTCGCCGGTGCGACCGGTTGCAGTAAGGCCGCCACGGAGGATCACACGGTGCACGCCATCGGCACCTCCGCCACCACCTCGGCCACCGCGGCGCCCATCCGCACCACCGAGGCGAGTAAACAAGCCCCGGCCGCCGTGGCGGACGTCGACTGCGGCCCGGTCACCGACGCGGGCGGCGGCACCCGCACCGTCATCGCCGTGGGCACCCCGGCCGGCCGCGTCGGCTGCACCGAAGCGATCAATGTCGCGACGACCTACGCGACGACGGTCAGCAACACCGACACCCAGACGATCGAGGGCTGGCAGTGCAGCGCCCAGCCCGACCCGGCCACACCGTCCAGCTGCACCAAGGACGGTTTGATCATCGGCCTGCGTGCCAGCTGATGTGCTGATAAGGCGCCGGACCCCAGCAGGGTCCGGCGGTCGCCGATCGGGGCGTGGCCGATGGCCGCCCGCAACAGCGCCCCAGCGTTCGGAGCGTGCCGGGGCGTCCATCGGCCGGCCGGGTGGAGTTTTCGCTCACGTCGCAACGGTAAGTAATCGGCCTTGTCGGCGGTGCGGGACGCAGGCCGCGCAAAAGACTCTTCTCCATAGTGCGATATCTCGGCATAATCGCGGGGGGTGTACCTGGGCGGTCGAGACGAGCCGCCGCTGCGGGGGTAGTGCGTCTCGGGATGGATCGGAGCTCGATGGTACGCAGTCGTGCGGCGCTCACGACCACGGCGATAGCGGCCGTGGCCGAGCTGCTCGGCGTCGACGCGACCGCCGTCTGCACCGACGCGCCGTTTTCCGATCTGGGCCTCAGCTCCACCCAGCTGGCCCGGCTGACGGCGCGGCTGGAGGATGCGATGGGGGTCGAGGTTTCGCTGACCGCGATCTACGACTACCCCGACATAGACCAATTGGTCGAGTATCTCGCGATGCGATGACCGGGATATCCATCGTCGGGATCGGCTGCCGGGTACCGGGAGCCGAGGGCGGCGACGAGTTCTGGCGGCTGCTGCTGGCCGGACGCGATGCCACCGGGCCGCCACCGGCCGGGCGGCTCGGCAGCAGGCACGGCGGATATCTGGCCGGTGTCGACGCATTCGACAACGAGTGGTTCGCCCTCACCGACCGGGAGACCGCGCTGCTCGACCCGCAGCAGCGGCTGGCCATGGAGGTCGCGGTCGAGGCCATCGACGATGCCGGGATCGGCTACCGCACCAAGGGTTCCGGTGCGGCGGTGGTGTTCGGCGTCGGCGGCTACGACCACGGCATCGCGGTGCTCGGCCGGGACGGCTTCGACGCACGCTACGCGGTCACCGGTGCCGCGCTCGGCATCATCGCCAACCGCCTGTCCTATGTGCTCGATCTGCGCGGGCCCAGCCTGGTGCTGGACACCGCGTGCTCGTCGTCGCTGGCCGCCGTCGATGTGGCGGTGCGGCTGCTCGCCGACGACGCGGTGCCCTTCGCGATCGTCGGCGGTGTCAATCTGACGTTGCTGCCGCATGCCTCGAACTACCTGGCGGCGGCCGGATTCCTGGCGCCGGACGGACGCGCCAAGCCGTTCGATGTCACCGCGGACGGCTTCGCACGCGGCGAAGGCTGTGCCGTGGTGATCCTGCAGCGCACCGAAGACGCGGTGCGCGAGGGCAATCGGGTGTACGCGGAGATCGCGGGCACGGCGGTCGGTTCGGATGGGCGTTCCAACGGGCTCTACGCACCGAACGGTCGCGCGCAGCAGGACACGGTGCGCGCCGCGTGGTCGCGCGCCGAGCTCGATCCACGGACCGCCGGATATCTCGAATGTCACGGCACCGGAACGCCATTGGGCGATGCGGTGGAGGTCGGCGCGCTGGCAGCCGTTGTCGCACAGGATATTTCGGAGCACACCCCGCCGATCTGGATAGGCTCCGTGAAGTCCACTATCGGACACCTGGAGGCAGCCGCAGGCGTCACCGGGCTGATCAAGGCGGCGCTGACCATCCACCACGGCGTCATCGCGCCCACCGTCGGATTCCACACCGAGAACCCACTGCTGAAGCTGGCCGAGCGCGGCCTGCGGGTGCCGACCGCGCCCATCGACTGGAGCACGGTGCCGCTCGGTGCACGCCGGGCGGGTGTCAGCTCGTTCGGCTTCGGCGGCACCAACGTGCACGCGGTGCTGCGCGGCGTCGAGGTTCCCCGAGTTGTCCGCGGCGACGACCCGCCGGTGCTGATCCCGGTCACCGGTCGCGACGCCGCGGAACTGGGCACCCAGGCCCTCCGGTTCGCCGAACGGCTCGAACTCGGCGGCGAGCCACTGCGCGAATTCGCCTCCGCGGCCGCCAGATTGCTGCCCGCGCGCATGCGAGCATGCGTGCTGGTGCGTGACCGCGGCGACGCGGTGCGGCAGCTGCGGGCAGTCGCGCAAGGCGATTCGAGTACGGCGGTGCTCGGTCCGTCCACGACACGGCGGCAGGGTGGCGTGCTGTTCCTGTTCGCCGGGCACGGCGGGCAGCATCCCGCGATGGGCCGGGCGCTCGCGGCCCGGCACAGCGCTTTCGCCGCCGCGTTGGCCGAGGCCGCCGACGCGATCGTCGCGGCCGGTGGGCCTCGGGTCTGGACGCCGCGGCACGGGTTCGCGACAGCGGCGTCAGGCAATGGGAGCACCGGAAACGGCTCGCCCGCTACGGCATTCGCGCAACCCGCGATCTTCGCGTTCCAGGTGGCGCTGGCGGAGTTGCTGGCGGCGTGGGGCATTCGGCCGGACGCGGTGGCCGGGCACGGACTCGGCGAGATCGCCGCCGCGGTCGCCGGCGGCGGGCTGTCGCTGTCGGATGCGGCGCTGATCGTGGTGCGGCGCAGCAGGATCCCGGCCGGACCGGAGGGCCGGACGGCGATGGCACTGCTGTCGGCGGCACCGCACGAGGCGGCGAAGCTGGTAGAGCCGATGCGCGCGCAGGTGGAGATCGCGGCGGTCAACGGACCACGGTCGGTGATCGTCTGCGGCACACCGCGCTACATCGATACGCTGGTCCGGCGGGCCAAGCGCCGGGATATGTCCGCGCTGCGGATCACCGATGACTCCACCACGTACCGCCCACTGGTCGACGCAGTGCCGCCGGAATTCGTCGAAGCGCTCGCGGAACTGAAGCCGATGACACCGCATGTCCCCCTGTATTCCACCGCCCGCCGTGCCGAATTGATCACCACGGCAGTCATGGATGGCGCGTACTGGGCCGCGAATGCCTCGAGAGCAGTCGAACTCGCTGCCGCGCTGGAGCGCGCCGCCGCCGATGGGCTGTCCACCGTGCTGGAAATCGCGCCGCATCCGACGCTGAACCAGGCCGTCCAGGAGTATCCCGATTTCCGCGACGCCACGCACCCGGTGGCGACCCGTGACGACGAGGCGGGTGAGTTCCTCAGCTGCCTGGCTCGGCTGCATCTCGAAGGCCGGCAGGTCGACTGGTCCGCACAGGGCCCGTTCCGCATCGTGCCGCCGCGAGCGTGGCGCAAACGCCGGTTCCCCCTGATCACCACTCCCACGGAGCCGGATGACGCCGAATCCGGTTTTCCCCCTGACGATCTCACCGATCACGTGATCAACGGTGTGCCGACGGTGCCCGTGGCGTTCTGGCTGCGCAGGCTGCTGCATTTGGCGCATACCGACTCCGGAGCAGCGACGATGCTCACCGACTTCGTGGTGTACGAACGCACCGAGCTCTCGGCTCTGCCGCAGGTACGCTATCGCAGGCATGGCGACGGAGGTCTACGGGCGGAGGCCACGGAGGCCGCAGCGCTGGCATCGGCGCGGCCCGGCGGTGACCCCACACCCGCGGATATCGTCGCATGGATGCGGGTAGTGGATGCCAACCGGGCTGGACGACATCGCATGCGGATGATCGCGCCCGCCGCCTTCTACACCGAACTGCGCGGGCGGCGGCTCGAGTACGGGCCACGCTTCCAGGTGCTGCGCGGCATCGCGACGGGGCCGGACAGTGCCATCGGTCTGTTCGACGTCGCCGAATTGCACCACACCGCAACGTTGAACGGCTGTCTGCAGTTGCTCGCCGCGACCGTATACGACGATCTGCCCGCCGAGCTGATCCCGCTGCCGATCGGCCTCGAATCCGGCTGGCTGTCCGCCGAACCGAACCGGACCGTCCTCGAAGCCCACGCGTTCCTGCGCGAGCGAACGGCCACCGGACTCACCGGCGATGTCATCGGCACCGACCAGCACGGGGTGCCGTGTCTCGCGTTGTCCGGCGTGCGAATCCGGTTCGCCGGACCGGATGCGCCCGCCCACGTCGTCGCGGCACCGCGCGCCGCTGAGCGCCCTCCGCCCTTCCGGCAGCAGATTTGGCAGACACCAGAGCTAATCGGCCTCGACGAGTCCGGCGGTCCGAATGTCGAGCGCGCCTTGGTGATCGGCGGCTCGGGTCTGGCCGAACGATTGGCCGACGCGCTCGCGGCCACGCTGCCCACCGAACGGCTGGCCCGCGAGCCCGATGCCGCGCGACCCCTCATCACCGCCTTGCCGATCGGGCATACCGGCCGGGCGCACACCGCGGTCGTCCTCGTGTGGCCGACCGAAACAGATTCGTCAGCAACACAATCCGACCCCATCGGCCCCGGCCGCAGCGCCGCCGCGACGACCTGCCGCGTCCTCGATCTGCTCCAGCGGGTGCACGCCGACGACGGCACCGCGTCCTTGACGATCGTGTTGCCGGAACCCGTCATGCCGAAGCCACAGCACGGTGATCCCGATGTGCTCGCCGCCCCGCACGCGATCGCCGGTCTGGTGCGGTCCCTGCAGCTGGAATCCCACCGCACGGTGCGCCTGATCTGGGCGGACGCGGATACTCGTAGCCTCGCACCGCTCGGCCAACTCATCGCGGAGAGTGCCGCGACCCAGATTCCCGACGAATTGCGCCTCCGGGCAGGCGAACTCGCTGTCCGCCGGTTCACACCCGCGCGACTCCGGTCGACCCCGGCCACCATCGATGCCACCGGCACCTACGTCGTCACCGGCGGATTGGGCCTGGTCGGCGCGGTCGCGGTGCGCTGGCTGCTCGATGCCGGAGCCCGCGACGTCGTGGTGCTCACCCGCGCGCCACGCCCGGTGCCGCCGCTGCTCGACGGGCTGGAGGACCGGATCGTCGTGGTGCGTTGCGATGCCGCCGACCGGCGCGATCTGGCCAACGCGCTCAACGACATCCGCGAATGCGGCTCGACCATTCGCGGCGTCGTGCACGCGGCGGGCACGACCGCCGACGCCGCCTTCGACGCGATCACACCCGGGCAGCTGACCATGCAGTTCTCACCCAAACTGACCGCGGCAGGCAACCTGATCCACCTCACCGCGGCCGACCCGACCGACTTCATTCTGCTGTTCTCCGCCGCCACCGGCGCGCTCGGCGGGCCGGGCCGGGCCGCCGAGGCCGCCGCCAACGCGGCGATGGACTCGCTCGCGCTGACGTATCCGGGTCGGGGCGTACTCAGCATCGGCTGGGGCCGGTGGGCGCCGGGTTCGCCGGTGCGACAGGCAGGTATCGCCGCCTTCGACACCCGGTACGGTGCCGCGCTGCTGTCGGAGGTGCTGCGGTACGCCGGGACGTACCTGTCGGCAGTGGACTACATTCCGACGGCAGACTCCGCGCCCCTGCCGCGGCGACTGTCGAATCTGCTTGCCCCCATGAGCTCTTCGGTCGACCCGAAGCCGGTGGTCGAGCCTCGGCCACACATCGACCCGCCGACGTTCTCGATACCGCCACTCGATCCGACCGGCCCGCTAGTCGTCGCACACACCGGCGAGGCCACGTGACCCCGGGCAACAGCCTCGCCGCGCGGGTCGCCGAGTTGGCCGCGACCCGTCCGGACGACATCGCGTACACCGAGCTGCGGTACCGGATGCAGGAGCGGATACCCGTCTCCCTCACCTACGCCCGCTTGCATTCCGCCGCAGGCGAACTCGCCGACCGCGTCCGGGACGGGAGCGCGCCGGGTGACCGGGTCGCCATCCTCTGTGCGCACGGACTCGACTATGCCGTCGCGTTTCTCGCCTGCCTGTACAGCAATCGCATTGCGGTGCCGTTGTTTCCGGCGGCGGGCACGCGCAACAAGGACCGGCTGCTCGCGGTGCTCGCCGACGCGCGACCGACGCTGGCGCTGCTGTCGTATGGCGACTCGACCAGCGCGGCCGTGCTCGGCCCCATGCTCGGCCAGGTGGCCGAGCTGCCCTCGGATGTCACCGCACCGTCGGCGGATTCGACCGAACCGATCGTCGAACCGCTGCGCGCCGAACTCGCCTACCTGCAATACACCTCGGGCTCGACCCAGTCGCCGGCCGGCGTCCGGGTCACCCACGCGAACATGACCACGGCGCTGGAACAGCTGCGGCAGGCCCTGACGCCGCGCAATCCGATCCTGACCTGGCTGCCGTTCTTCCACGACATGGGCCTCATCCTCGGCATGGCACTGCCGCTCTACTGCGGTGTGCACGGGTTGACCATGTCGCCCGCGGAATTCGCGAAGCGGCCGATCCGGTGGCTGCGCGCCGTCAGCGACTACCACGCCGGCATTACCGGCGGACCCAATTTCGGTTTGGCCCTTTCCGTTTCGGCGACGACGCGGCAGGAGCGGGCCGGGCTCGACCTGTCCGGGCTCGACATGCTGCTCAACGGCTCCGAGCCGATCCGGCCCGAGGCGCTCACCGAATTCACCGAGGCCTTCGCCGAATACGGCTTCCGGCACCGCGCGCACACGCCCGGCTTCGGCCTGGCCGAGGCGACGCTGACCGTGACCATCTGCGACTGGCGGGACGAACCGGTGGTGCGGCAGTTCGACCGCAGCGCGCTCGCCGAAGGCCGGGCGGTGCCGCCGACCGCCGAGACGCACCCGCTCGGCGCTACCCCGCTCGTCGGCTGCGGCGCGCCGGTCGGCCAGGACGTGCGCATCGTGCACCCGGTGTCCTGCGCCGAGCTGCCCACCGGCCGGGTCGGCGAGGTCTGGGTCGCGGGCGCGAACGTGTGCGACGGCTACTACGGCAGGCCCGACGCCACCGCTGAGGCGTTCCACGCCACCCTGCGCGGCAGCGACGCCCGCTGGTTGCGCACCGGCGACCTCGGCTTCTGGTTCGATGACCAGCTCTTCATCGCGGGCAGGCGCAAAGACGTCATCGTCGTCGACGGCCGCAATCACTTTCCGGGTGACATCGAGGCGACGGTCGAGGCCTGCGCCATCGAGATCCGGCCGGGGCACGTGACGGCGTTCGGGCACGACGACGGACGCCGCGAAGACCTGGTGATCGTCGCCGAACTGCGCATCGTCGAGGCCATCGAACCCGCCGAACTCTCGGTGCTCGCCCGCCGGATCCGCACCGCGGTCGCGGCCGCGCACGAGGTGATACCCGGCTCGGTCATGCTGGTCGAGCCGGGCCGCATCCCCAAGACCACCAGTGGCAAACTGCGCCGCGGCGAATGCCGGGCCCGCTATATCGCCGGTCAGCTCGACCCGGTGGCGATGATCTGAGCTCGCCCGAAACACCGGCGAGGTCCCGCTGATCCGGCCCGTCGGCCGCGATGATGAGGCGCATGGCAAGCGACACCATCTCCGTGCAGTGGAAAGACACTCCCGAGGAACACGACTATCCGGCAGCCGCCGACTACCTGGAGCTGCTGGCCGGGCCGAAGGTCGTCAGTGCCGTGGTGGACGACCTGCGGGCCGCCCCCATCGTGCACAAGAAGGCCAAGGACATTCTGCGCGCGGCCCGGCTGGAGCTGCTGCCGCCGGAGAATCCGCATGTCCGGCGGGATTTGATCAAGATCAACAATGGTAAGGCGCTGTCGCCGATCCTGTTGGTGCGCGGCGATTTCCGCACCGGGACGCCGATGGTGATCGCCGACGGCTACCACCGAGTCTGCGCGATCCACTGGGCGGACGAGAACATGGCCATTCCGGCGAAGATAGCCGCCATGCCGTGACCTTCTCCATCCTCGCGCTCGTCCTCGCGCTCGGCCTGTGCGGGCCGCTGCTCGCGCTGCGCAGTTCCTGGCACGTGCCGGTGATCCTCGGCGAAATAGTCGCCGGAATCGTCTTCGGCGCCACCGGGTTCGGCGTGCTGCACAGCGCCGACCCGATCTTCACCTTCCTTGCGGACATGGGCTTCGCGGTGGTCATGTTCGTCGCGGGAACCCATGTGCCGGTGCGTGATCCGGCGGTGCGGTCCGCGCTCGGCGTCGGCGCGGTACGCGCGGTGCTGGTCGGATTGCTCGCTGCCGCAGCGGGTTTCACCATTGCGCACTGGTTCGATACCGGGCACGGCGCGATGTACGCGGTGCTGCTCGCCTCCTCGTCGGCGGCGCTGGTGCTGCCGATCATCGACTCGCTCGGCCTGCAGGGTAAGCCGGTGCTCGCGTTGACCGCGCAGGTCGCGATCGCCGATACCGCCTGCGTTGTCGCACTGCCGTTGGCCATCGCTCCGGGCAATGCCGGTCGCGCGGCGCTCGGCGCGCTGGCGGTCGCCGCCTGCGGGGTCGTGCTCTTCGTGCTGTTGCGGTGGCTGGCGGTGTCGGGTGTGCGGCGCCGGGCGCATCGGTTGTCCGAGGACCGCAAGCTCGCGCTGGAACTGCGGGTGAGTCTCGCCGTGCTATTCGCGCTGTGTGCCGTGGCCACCCAGACCAAAGTGTCGATCATGTTGGCAGGCTTCGCCGCCGGGCTCGCGGTAGCCGCGATCGGCGAGCCGCGCCGGGTGGCTCGTCAACTGTTCGCGATCAATGACGGATTCCTCGGCCCGCTATTCTTCGTCTGGCTCGGCGCTCGGCTCAACCTGCGCGACTTCGGCGAGCATCCGCGGCTCATCGCCCTCGGCCTGGCACTCGGCATCGGCGCGGTACTCGTTCACTTAGTGCCCCGGCTGATCGGCCAGCCGGTCGGCTACGGCGCACTCGCGGCGGCGCAGATCGGCGTTCCGGTCGCCGCAGTCACCGTCGGCACCGAACTGCAGGTACTGGTGCCAGGAGAGGCGGCCGCCCTGATGCTCGGCGCACTGTGTACGATCGCCGCAGCCGCAGTGGCGGCGAATCGCCTGGCCGCACAGGCTCCGAAAGAGGCTGCCGCACAGTAGCGTTCACTCTTAGCCGAGTAGCCGATCGGGCCGCCGTGACCACCGACGACGAACCCGATCGACTACCCGCGCCGCACTTGCCGAACGACCGGTGTCGTCAGCAGTCCGAGCTAGTTGTCTCGATCGGATCCTTCATCGATCCCTTGCCGTTTCTGCTCGTCCTTCAGCGCCTTGCGCATCTTCATCATCTTCTGGTCATAGAAGTCGATGATCTGGGATTCCTCGGTGAACTTCAGCTTGGTACCCCACTTCTCCGTCTGCGCCTTGAGCGCGGCGGTCCAGTCGGCTTTGAACTCCTCGTTGCTGCACATCAGGAACCGCCACGTACGCAAGCCGTCCATGTCGGTGAAATACGAAGGTACTGGGTACTTTCGATGCTCACCCAGCAGCAGGATCCGGGTGACCACCACCGGATCCTGCACGGACTCGAGCGGCGTCATGCGGTATCCCTCCCAGTACTCCCGCATCGCGGTGTCACTGAACTGGGCCTTCGCGTTCTTCCGGCCCGTGCCGGCGGCAGTGCCCGGCGGATCCTCCCTCGGGTCGATGGCGCCCTCACCCTTGCCGATGTCGCACAGCGTGCCCGCGATCCACACCCAAACGCTGAAGTTGTTCTTGAAGTTGCTGGCCTCCGCGCTTTCCGCGCTTTCGATCTGTGCCTTGTCCTGTTCTTTCGGTCGCGCGGGCTCCGCATGCGCCGGCGCGGCGCCGATGACGAACAAGGCCGAGAATCCGGCCGCCATGAGCGCGGGTATGCGTGAAAGCATCAGTCCTCCTACGGATCGCCATGCACGTGACATGCCGCAGTCTCGGATCGAGGCGCGACGCCGTGGTTCGATTCCGCTCGGAAGAGCTTTACCGAGGGGCCGAGGCCACCTTCCTATTCGGTGCCGCGGGCGCTAAAGATCGGATCGTGGGAGAACTGGCGACTCCGGCGGACGACAGACGCGCTCACTCGTCGGCGCGACCGAGTAGCCGATCGGTCTCGCGCCGTTCGCGTTTGGTGGGTCGGCCGGAGCCGCGGTCCCGGCGCGGCATGGTGGCGAGGATCTCGCGGGAGGGCGGCGGCGGGCTGCGGTCGATCAGGCATTGCGCGGCGAGGGGCGCACTGACGCGCTTGGTGACGATCTGCTCGACGATCACGATGCGTTCGATGCCGCTGATGCGGATGCGCACCTCATCGCCGGGCTTGACCGACTGGGCGGGCTTGGCCGCCGCGCCGTTGACGCGGACGTGCCCACCCCGGCAGGCCTCGGCGGCAGCGGATCTGGTTTTGAACAGGCGCACGGCCCAAGTCCATGAATCGACTCGGGCCTGCGTCGCGGTGCTCTTGTTTCCGCTTACGCGGATGCCGTTTTCGGCGGGGGTCACTCGTTAGACGATACGGCGTGCGGTGACGATATCGCCCTGGCGGAGCGGGGTGTAGGAGACGGGCGAGCCGGACTGAACGGCGTTGAGCAGCTTGCCGTCACCCGCGTAGATGCCGACGTGGCCGCCACCGTTGGTCACGACGATGTCGCCGGGCTGCAGGTTCTGGAACGCCACCGGAGCGCCGACGTGCGACTGCTCGAAGCTGGTGCGGGGGAGTTCGACGCCGGCCTGACGGTAGGCCCACTGGACCAGACCCGAGCAGTCGAAGTTGGAGGGTCCTGCGGCGCCCCAGGAGTACATCGCACCGACCTTGGTCTTGGCGGCGTCGAGCGCGATATCGCTGGCACTGGGTGCGGGATTGAACAGACCGGGCATGTTCGGCGCGAAGTTCGGGATGCCGGGCGCCGCCTGCTGCTGCGGTGCGCCGGGAACCTGCGCGTTCGGCATGGCCGACACGGCCTGCTGGATCTGCTGGTTGAGTTGCTGGACGGGCGCCTCGTATTCCTGTGGCACAGGAACATCGAAGTTGCCGAGTCCGGGGAGGTTGATGGTTGCCGCCATCGCGGGGATCGCGGGCATCGCGCCGGTTGTCGCGGCCACCGCGCCCATGACGAGGGCACCCTTGACGGAATTCGGCAAGCGCGAATCCCGCTGCATGCTGTGTTTACCCACCGAGCTACGTCTCCGATCTTCGTACTCTCCCGCCGACCGGTGAGCGACCAGAAAATGGCCGCAAGGAATCACCCAGACGAACACTGTGGGTGTTCCCGGCACGGCAGGCGGGAAGATGGCCCCGACGGCCGCTAAGGCGGTAACTGTGTGGCGCCGCTTCTCTTTCGAAACGACAGGACTCCACTAAGTCACGAAGAGATTACGATGCCGACGCGGTGTTGTCCAGCGCAACGACCTGGTAGTTTTCCGGTCCCGACAAACTCCCTGGACGATCGCCCGGAATCCCGACACGCCCATCGGGTCACGACACGATATCGGCGAATAAGTGTCTGTTACCGATCGGTGGCAAATGTCCGAATCGTCCGCTGGGAATTCAGGATTCGCGACCGTTCGAGGCTTCGCCGTCGCGTTCGGCGAGCGCCTGCTCGAGTTCGGCGATCCGGCGCCGCGCGTCGGCGAGCCCGACTTCGAGCTGGCCGAGCGCCATCACCAACGGCCCGACCGCGAGGTCGGCCACCAGCTGCGGATCGTCGTAGCCGCGCTCTATCGCCACCAGGATGTTGGCGCGGATGCGCCGCGCCACCGTCGCGCCGGCCGGCACGTTCCAGGATTCGACCACCTCGGCGGTGGTCGGCGTGGGCTCGTCGGACATGACCCTCCGATACTCGCTGGAAACGCCACCAGCGTAATGACTTCCGTGCCCATCTCAACCGGGCGAGAGCAATCGTGCAATACCGGCCGCTAGCAATATCTAGGACACGCCGTAGATACGGACAGATTTCGCGGACATAACGCGCTACGGTGTTAGGGCATGGACCCCGTGCGGAATCCGTATGCTCCCGGAGCCGGACAGCGCCCACCCGAATTAGCCGGGCGCGACAAGCAACTCACCGCTTTCGACATCGTGCTGGAGCGCATCGCGCGCGGCCGCCCCGAACGCAGCGTCATGCTCACCGGCCTGCGTGGCGTCGGAAAAACGGTGCTGCTCAATCAACTTCGCTCCACCGCCATCTCGCGCGGCTGGGGCACCGGCAAGATCGAGGCGCGACCCGATCAGGAACTGCGCAGGCCGCTGTCTTCCGCGCTGCACATGGCCGTCCGCGCCATCGCGATGTCGCACCGCAATCCGGAGCGGGTCGACGACTTCCTCGGCATCCTCAAGGCTTTCGCGCTGCGCGCCACCGCGGACAAGGGGATGCGGGAACGCTGGCAACCCGGCATCGACGTGCCCGCGGTCACCGGCCGCGCGGATTCCGGCGATATCGAGATCGACCTGGTCGAGCTGCTGGTCGAAGCGGCGGCGCTGGCCAGCGAAATCGGCGTCGGCATCGCGATTTTCATCGATGAGATGCAGGATCTCGGGCCCGCCGACATCTCCGCGATCTGCGGGGCCTGCCACGAATTGAGCCAGGACACCGCGCCGCTCATCGTGGTCGGCGCCGGACTGCCGCACCTACCCGCGGTGCTGTCCGCGTCGAAGAGTTACTCCGAGCGACTGTTCAGTTATCACCGTATCGATCGACTCGACCGCGAATCGGCCGACCTCGCGCTGATCGCGCCCGCCGAGCGCGAGGAGGTGAAGTTCACCGACGAAGCGCTGGATGCGCTGTACCACAAGGCGGATGGTTATCCGTACTTCGTGCAGGCCTACGGCAAAGCGGCCTGGGATCAGGCGCCGGAGAGTCCGATCTCGGCCGAGGATGTCGAGGTGGCCGCGCCGACCGCGGAGGAGGAGTTGGCGGTCGGCTTCTTCGGCTCCCGTTACGAACGGGCAACACCAGCCGAGCGAGAGTACATGCGCGCCATGGCCGATCTGGCCGGCGACGACGGTCCGGTGGCCACCTCGGCGGTGGCCAGCGAACTCGGCCGCAAGCCCGCCTCGCTCTCGCCCGCCCGGGACGGACTGATCAAGAAGGGCCTGATCTATTCGGCCGAGCGCGGCACCATCGGATTCACCGTGCCGCACTTCGGTCGCTACTTGCGCAGCGTGTGAGTTAGAAAATCGGGCAATACGAACACCGGGAAATAGCCTCGTATTAGCTTGTCTACCAAGATCATTAGAGATCGATAGAAATCAATCGACCTGCAGCCCTACCGGCCGGTAACTAAAGTTCCTACACTCGAATGTGATCCTGATCACGTCCGAGGAGGACATCATGGCGACAGCCGCGAAAGTCGACGCCACCGAAGAGCAGGCCCGCGCACTGGTCGAGGAATCCCGCGAAACCAGCTGGGCCAAACCATCGTTCGCGAAGGAGATGTTTCTCGGTAGGTTCCGGCTCGATCTGATCCACCCCTACCCCCAGCCGGGGGCCGAGGACGCCGCCCGCACCGCGGCCTACCTGGCCAAGCTGCGCCCGTTCTGCGAATCCATCGACGGGCGGGTGATCGAGGCGGAGGGCCGGATCCCGGACGAGTACGTCAAGGGGCTCGCCGAGCTCGGCTGCTTCGGCCTGAAGATTCCGGAATCCTATGGCGGACAGGGCCTTTCCCAGTTCGGCTACAACCGTGCGCTGATGCTGGTCGGCTCGGCGCACCCCAGCCTCGGCGTGCTGCTCTCGGCGCACCAGTCCATCGGCGTGCCCGAGCCGCTGAAGCTGGCGGGCACCGACGAGCAGAAGGCCGAGTTCCTGCCCCGCTGCGCCGCGGGCGCGGTGAGCGCATTCCTGCTCACCGAGCCCGACGTCGGCTCCGACCCGGCCAGGATGGCGAGTACCGCGACCCCGATCGAGGACGGCACCGCCTACCAGCTCAACGGCGTCAAGCTGTGGACCACCAACGGTGTGGTCGCCGAGCTGCTGGTGGTGATGGCCAGGGTGCCCAAGAGCGAGGGGCATCGCGGCGGCATCTCCGCGTTCGTGGTCGAGGCCGATTCGCCGGGCATCACGGTGGAGCGGCGCAATGCGTTCATGGGCCTGCGCGGCATCGAGAACGGCGTCACCAGGATGTACAACGTGCGGGTGCCGAGGGCCAATCTCATCGGCCGCGAGGGCGACGGCCTGAAGATCGCGCTCACCACCCTCAACGCGGGCAGGCTCGCCATCCCGGCGCTGTGCACCGCGTCGGCGAAGTGGTCGCTGAAGATCGCCAGGGAGTGGAGCACGGAGCGGGTGCAGTGGGGCAGGCCGGTCGGCGAGCACGAGGCGGTCGGTCAGAAGATATCCTTCATCGCCGCAACCACTTACGCGTTGGAGGCGGCGCTCGATCTGTCCGCCGCCATGTGCGACGAGGCGCGCAACGACATTCGGATCGAGGCGGCGCTGGCCAAGCTCTGGGCCAGCGAAATGAGCTGCACCATCGCCGATGAGCTGGTGCAGATCCGGGGCGGGCGCGGCTACGAGACGGCGGCCTCGCTCGAGGCCCGTGGCGAACGCGCGGTCGGTGCCGAACAGCTGGTCCGCGATCTGCGGATCAACCGCATCTTCGAGGGTTCCAGCGAGATCATGCGGCTGCTCATCGCCAGGGAGATGGCCGATGCGCACATGTCCGCCGCGGGTGCCCTGGTGGACCGCAACGCCGAGTTCAAGGACAAGGCCAAGGCGGCGGCCGGTGCGACCGGCTTCTATGCCAAGTGGTTCCCGCAGCTCGCGGTCGGCTCGGGCACCGTGCCCGCGACCTATACCGAATTCGGCACGCTGGCAAAGCATCTGCGGTTCGTCGAGCGCAGCGCGCGCAAGCAGGCCAGGTCGCTGATGTACGCGATGGGCCGCTGGCAGGCGGGGCTGGAGTACAAGCAGAACTTCCTCGGCCGGATCGTCGACATCGGCGCCGAGCTGTTCGCGATGTCCGCAGCCTGCATGCGAGCGCAGTCGTTGCGCACCGCGAACGCGCCGGAGGCCACCGCGGCAACCGAACTCGCGGACGCCTTCTGCAAACAGTCCAGGGTCCGGGTCCGCAGGCTGTTCGACGCGCTCTGGGACAACACCGACGACGACGACCGCACATTGTCCCGCGGCGTCCTCACCGGCCGCTACACCTGGCTCGAGGAAGGCGTGTTCGATCCGAGCGAGGGCACCGGTCCATGGATCGCCGAATGGCAGTTGGGTCCATCGACCGAAGAGAACCTGCTGCGCCCGTTCCTGCCATCCACGCGCAGCCACTCGGCCCCCTGACCTGAACCGCGCCATCGGGCGTCACGTTCTGCGACGAACGTGACGTCCGCTGCTGCCGTCATAGGCGAATATCCATATGTATCGGCAAATTACTAGATAGCAGTAGATTCCCATGACAAGGGAGGGATGACTGCTCCGTAGCCGAATCTAGGGCACTCTAGGGAATCCGATCGATGGGCCTATACCCGGCAAGCGAGGGCTGATCATGGCTCTCTACCGGAATCTAGGGCTCGACCTAGTGATTCGTAGATTCTCCGATCGTCGAGGATCGCGCGGCCCGTACATGCATACCGTGCGTCGGTTGCACAACTTGTCCATAACGCCAGGTATGAGCTGGTAACGCGGGGGAAATGTATATCGACAACCGGGCAAGAACGCTCCGCAAGGATGCACCCTCCTAGGAGGACGTCATGTCCACGACGATTTCGCGCTGCGCCGCCGATTACGACGGTCACCGGGTCACGGTGTCGGCCGAGGACGGTGTCCCGATCTCGGTTCGCGCCTTCGGGACCGATTCCGCGTCACTCACCGTGGTCTTCGTGCACGGGCACTGTCTGCGCACCGAGTCCTGGTCCTTCCTCCGTGACGAACTGCTGCGGCAGTGGGGCGCCGAGACGAGGATGGTCTTCTACGACCATCGCGGCCACGGCGAATCCGGCGAGGCGCACCCGTCGACGTACACCATCGACCAGCTCGGCCGCGATCTCGACACCGTGCTGCGGACGGTCGCACCGACCGGGCCGGTGATCCTGATCGGGCATTCGATGGGTGCGATGGTGGTGCTGGCCTACTCCCGGCTGTTCCCCGAAACGATCGGCACCCGAATCGTCGGTGTCGGCCTGATCGCCGGTGCCGCGAACGGTCTCACCGAGGTGGGGCTCGGCCGGTTCCTGAAGCGGCGCGCGGTGAACTCGCTGCAGGTGGCCGTGGTGCGCGCGCCGCGCGTCATGCAGGGCTCGAAGCGGCTGTCCCGCAGGCTCTTCGAGCCGATCATGCGCGCGGCCAATACCGGCACCAGGCGGGTGAATCCGCGGATGGTCGCGGTCGCCACCGCCATGCTGAACGACACGCCGCTGCTGACCATGTCGAGCTTCCTCGCCTCGCTGATCACCTTCGACGAAACCGCGACCCTGCACCGGCTCGGCACCATCCCCGCGCTGGTGCTGGCAGGCACCGCCGACATCGTGGTGCCGTTCGCGCACTCGGTGGTGCTCGCCTCGCAGCTGGCCGGTTCGCAGCTGGTTCCGCTGGAAGGCGCCGGGCACAGCGTGATCTTCGAGCGGGCCGAGGAGGTGGCGCTGTCCATCGTCGGTCTGGTCGATCAGGTGGTCGCCGGGATGCGCGGGCAGGGGCCGGAGTACGCCGTCGCCGGATGAATGCTGGGCGGTCCCGGATCACCGAAATTGACCGATCGGTGGTTCACACCAAGCGCGACCGCCGGGCTCGAGCAACAATTGGGCGAACTGCCGAACTTTGGCAGCTGACGAGCCAGATCTGAATTCTTTCTGTACTGTGTTAAAGATCACGTTGTGTGGTGAGTCACACGACTTGGTGCAGCGCGCTTCCAGGCAGACCATGGAAGTACCCGTTACCCACCGAGTTCGCAGGTCTGCCAGGAACACAGGAGGTATCGATGACACGCAGCGAAATCGCTGAACTCCGCTACACGGTCGGCCAGCTCCGGCAATCCATCGGCGCACTGCGGGCCCACTACGGCGACGCCAATATGGTGCGGCGGCTGGAGAACGACCTCGAGCGGCTCGTCATCGACGCCGACGAGCTCGAGCAGTCACCGCCGCCCGAGGTACACCGCCGCCCGCAGGACACCATCTACGTCCCGGACAGCAAGTCCGACGAGGCGGCCTGGATGGGCGCACAGGACGAGGGCTTGGGCTTCCACTCCCGCCCGAGAACCAAGTAGCGCAAGACCGAACTTCGCGGGCCCGGTCCGTGCCGGCGGGCCCGCGAAGTGCCGTTCACACACGGTCAGGCGCGGTGCCGCCCGAAGCGGCGGGCGGGGCGGGCGCCGTGGAAGCGGGCGCCGCGAGGGGTCTCGACGATGGGGGCGGCCCCGGCCGATTCGAATAGTGCGGCGATGCCGTGGTCGTGGCCGAGGGCGATCGCCTCCAGGCCGTAATTGCCGCCGGTGCGGGACAGTTCGTGCAGCATCGTGGTCATGATCCGCAGGCCGGTGGCGCCGACCGGATGCCCGAGGGCGATGGCCGAGCCGTTCACGTTGAGCCGGTCGCGCGGATCGAAATCCCATTCCCGGGCCAGCGCAAGCACTTCCACCGCGAAACCCTCGTTCACCTCGACCAGATCGATGTCGTCGAGGGTGATCCCGGTCCGGCCGAGCAGCTTGGCGACGGCCGGTGCCGCGCCGAGAGTGGCGGTCTCCGAATCACATCCGGCCGCGGCCCAGCCGACCAGATACGCCATCGGCGTCAGGCCGAGATCCACTAGACGATCCTCCGCGACAACCAGACAGGCCGACGCGCCATGCCGATGGGCGCTCATATTGCCCGAGGTGACCACGCCGTTCGCGAGCAGCGGGCGCAGCGCGGCCAGGGTGTAGGTGGAGACATCGTCGCGTAAACCCTCGTCACGCAGAATGCGGTGTCCGCCAGTGCCTTCGAGACCCGGGTCGGCCCAACCCGGCTCATCCACCACACCGACCGGGATCACCTCGGCGGCGAAGTTGCCCTGCCGCCAGGCGCGCGCGGCCTTGCGATGGCTCGCCACGGCGAACTCGTCGGCCTCGATCCGGCTGATGCCGTAGTAGCGCGCCAAGTCCTCGGCGTTCATCAGATCGGACGTAGTCGCTGATTCCCCATGGCAGGCAACGGCATCCGCGGCGCACTCGACACCGCCTGCCACCACCACATCGGCCGCGCCGGTCTGCACCATCATGGCCGCGGTGATCACCGCCTGCAGGCCACTGCCGCAGCGTCGATCGGTCAGAAAACCGGGAACGGCGAAGGGCAGACCCGCGCCGCGCGCGGCCAGCCTGCTCAACTCCGGCCCGGTAGCCAGACCCCCGTCGATACACGCCATGGCGACGTCCTCGATCCGCATCGGGTCGATCCCGGAGCGTTCGATCACCGCCGACAGCACCGTCGAAGCCATCCATTCCGGCGGCATTCCGGACAGCGCACCCCCCTCGATCCCACTCGGCGTACGCACCGGCGCAACGATCGCGGCTCTTCTCATCTTGGTTCTCCTTCTCCCGGCCAAGTCCGGCGCGACGTGGGCATCGGCGCACGTCAGCGGGTACATCTCGAGGAAAGAGGACCACAATTATGTTGCCTCCGTGTGACAACCGGCGCGTCGGTATTTCGACTTCAGGTTTCGTTTAGTCGGGACGCCCTCGAATGCTGTTCTGTTTTAGTCGAGTTCGAAGAGTTAGCGGTCGGTTCACCGCTCGACGGCAGCTGTTGAAGTGACATCCAATGTGGCGCAAATCACGGGCATCCGGCTGGGTCCGGTATGCCGGGACCCCGCTCGAGCGATAGCGGGGGTGTCGTATGGTGCTGGGCATCACATTCGATTTGCGGAGGTATCGATGACCAACCGCACAGCAGAGCGAGGCATCCACCTGTGAGTGCCGCACCGACCACCAGCCCCGAAACGGGGAACGGTGTCTTCAGCAAGACCAGGGCCCGAATCTCAGAACGCACGCTGCGCACCGACCGATGGTGGGTTCCACCACTGGTCACGGTGCTCGGACTGGGCGCGTTCGTTATCTACGCGACGATCAGATCCTATGTGCGAACGGCATATTGGGTTCCGGACTACCACTACCTGACGCCGTTCTACTCGCCGTGCCTGAGCACCTCGTGCGTCGAGGGCGCCAGCCACTTCGGCACGCCGTTCGGCGACTTGCCGGTGATCCTGCCGCTCGGCTTCGTGGTGCTGCCGTTCCTGCTCGGCTTCCGGCTGACCTGCTACTACTACCGCAAGGCCTACTACCGGGCCGTGTGGTTCTCCCCGCCGGCCTGCGCGGTCGCCGAGCCGCACGCCAAGTACACCGGCGAGACCAGGCTGCCGCTGATCATCCAGAACGCGCACCGCTACTTCTTCTATGTGGCCATTGTGGTTTCGCTGATCAACACCTACGACGCGATCGCCGCGTTCCACGGCAAGGACGGCGGCTTCGGGCTCGGTCTCGGCAACTTCGTGCTGTGGCTCAACGTGATCCTGCTGTGGGCGTACACGCTGTCCTGCCATTCCTGCCGGCACATCGCGGGCGGCCGGCTCAAGCACTTCTCCGCCCATCCGGTGCGCTACTGGTTCTGGACCCAGGTCTCCAAACTGAACACCCGGCACATGGCGCTGGCCTGGACCACCCTCGGCACCCTCGTGCTGACCGACTTCTACGTCATGTTGGTTGCCAGCAAGACGATTTCGGACTTGCGGTTCATCAACTGATCCGTCCCAACCCCAGGAGTATTCGCGGCCATGCCAGAAGTAGAACGGCACAAGTACGACGTCGTCGTCATCGGGGCCGGTGGCGCAGGATTGCGCGCGGTGATCGAGGCCAGAGAACACGGCCACTCCGTCGCGGTGGTGTGCAAATCCTTGTTCGGCAAGGCGCACACCGTGATGGCCGAGGGCGGCTGCGCCGCGTCGATGGGCAATGCCAACGAAAAGGACAACTGGCAAACGCATTTCAAGGACACGATGCGTGGCGGCAAGTTCCTGAACAACTGGCGCATGGCCGAACTGCATGCCCAGGAGGCACCCGACCGGGTGTGGGAACTGGAAACCTATGGGGCACTGTTCGATCGGACCGCCGACGGCCGGATCAGCCAGCGCAACTTCGGCGGCCACACCTATCCGCGGCTCGCGCACGTCGGTGACCGCACCGGCCTGGAAATCATCCGCACCATGCAGCAGAAGATCGTCTCGCTGCAGCAGGAGGATTTCGCGGCGACCAACGACTACGAGTCGCGCATCAAGGTCTTCTCCGAATGCACCATCACCGAACTGCTGAAGGACGGCGACCGTATTTCCGGCGCGTTCGGCTACTGGCGCGAATCCGGTCGCTTCATCCTGTTCGAAACGCCCGCAGTGGTTTTGGCGACCGGCGGCATCGGCAAGTCGTACAAGGTGACCTCGAATTCGTGGGAGTACACCGGCGACGGCCACGCGCTCGCGCTGCGGGCCGGGGCGACGCTGATCAACATGGAGTTCCTGCAGTTCCACCCGACCGGCATGGTCTGGCCGCCCAGCGTCAAGGGCATCCTGGTCACCGAGGGTGTGCGCGGCGACGGCGGCGTCTTGAAGAACACCGACGGCAAGCGGTTCATGTTCGACTACATCCCGCCGGTCTTCAAGGGGCAGTACGCCGAGACCGAGGAGGAGGCCGATCAGTGGTTGCGCGACAACGACTCCGCGCGCCGCACCCCTGACCTGCTGCCGCGTGACGAGGTGGCGCGCGCGATCAACGAGGAGGTCAAGGCCGGTCGCGGCACACCGCACGGCGGCGTCTTCCTCGATATCGCCTCGCGGATGCCCGCCGACGAGATCAAGCGCCGGCTGCCGTCCATGCACCACCAGTTCAAAGAGCTTGCGGACGTGGACATTACGGCGGAGCCGATGGAGGTCGGGCCGACCTGTCACTACGTGATGGGCGGTGTCGAGGTCGATCCCGATACCGGGGCGGCGACGGTGCCCGGCTTGTTCGCCGCGGGTGAGTGTTCCGGCGGCATGCACGGCTCCAACCGGCTCGGCGGCAACTCGCTGTCGGACCTGCTGGTGTTCGGCCGCCGGGCCGGGCTCGGCGCCGCCGCGTACGTCGAGCAGCTCGGCGAGCGGCCGGCGATCACCGACGCCGACATCACCGCGGCCGCGAAAGTCGCGCTCGCGCCGTTCGATCCGCCCGCCGACGGCGCGGGCGAGAACCCGTACACCCTGCACACCGATCTGCAGCAGACGATGAACGACCTGGTCGGCATCATCCGCAAGGAGCACGAGGTGCGGGAGGCGCTGACCAAGCTCGACCAGCTGCGGGCCCGGTTCAAGCAGGTCACCGTCGAGGGGCACCGGCAGTTCAACCCGGGCTGGCACCTCGCGCTGGATCTGGAGAACATGCTGCTGGTCAGCGAGTGCGTCGCGAAGGCGGCGTTGCTGCGCACCGAGAGCCGCGGCGGGCACACCCGCGACGATCACCCGGCGATGGATCCCGACTGGCGCAACAAGCTGCTGGTCTGCTCGGTGGATCCGAGCACGGCGGGCGAGACGATCCCCGATGTCACTGTGACGCCCAAGGATCAGACCCCGATGCGGCCGGAGCTGCTCGCCCTGTTCGACCTGAGCGAGCTGGAGAAGTACTACACCCCGGGCGAAACCGCCGGGCATCCGGCGGCGGCCGGGCAATCGACAGAGGGAAAGGCGTAGCGATGGGTTACGACGCCAAATTCCGCGTGTGGCGCGGCGACCTCGACGGCGGTGAGCTGCACGACTTCACCGTGGCGGTGAACGAGGGCGAGGTGGTGCTCGACATCATCCACCGGCTGCAGGCCACCCAGGCGCCCGATCTGGCGGTGCGCTGGAACTGCAAGGCGGGCAAGTGCGGTTCCTGCTCGGCCGAGGTGAACGGGCGGCCGCGCCTGCTGTGCATGACCCGGATGTCCACCTTCACCGAGGCCGAGGTGATCACGGTGACTCCGATGCGCACCTTCCCGGTGATCAAGGACCTGGTCACCGACGTGTCCTTCAATTACCAGAAGGCCAGGGAGATCCCGTCGTTCACGCCGCCCGCGGATCTCAAGCCGGGTGACTACCGGATGAAGCAGATCGATGTGGAGCGCTCGCAGGAGTTCCGCAAATGCATCGAATGCTTCCTGTGCCAGAACACCTGTCACGTGGTGCGCGACCACGAGGAGAACAAGACCTCGTTCGCCGGGCCGCGGTTCCTGATGCGGATCGCGGAGCTGGAGATGCATCCGCTCGACGTCGGCGATCGGCGCGATCTGGCGCAGGACGAGCAGGGGCTCGGGCTGTGCAATATCACCAAATGCTGCACCGAGGTCTGCCCCGAGCACATCAAGATCACCGACAATGCGTTGATCCCGATGAAGGAGCGCGTGGCGGATCATAAATACGATCCGCTGGTGTGGCTGGGCAACAAGCTGTTTCGTCGCTGACGAGGTGGACTCCGGCCGGGCGTTGACCTCGGCCGGAGCACGCGCCCTTTACAACATCGTCACCACACCGACGGCGACAACTCCGACGAGTACGCCGATGAACAATGCGGACACCAGCGAGCCGGTGAGGATGAACAGCCCGATCGTCGTCACGGCAAACAGCAACGCGACGATCAGCCATTCCACCCAATCACCAGGTCGCAATTTCTTGTACCGGGAGTGGGAGCCTTTGAGCCCACGGTCCACAAAGAGTGGTCTACCCGATTGTTATCCAAGCGAAACTTAACGCGGCCGAGCTATTGCGGACGGTCGAACTCGCCGTCGTGCACGCCCGCCGTGAACGCGGCCCACTCGGCCGGGGTGAAGACCAGCACCGGACCGTCCGGGTTCTTGCCGTCGCGCAGGCCGACATGACCGTCCGCGAGCAGGGCCACCTCGACGCTGTCCTTGCCTTCGCCCTCGCCCGCTTTGCGCCACGCCGCACCGGCGAGGTCGACATTCGCGCCATTATTGATGCTCACGACAAAAGGCTCCTTCGTTAGCAGTGCACGTAAACTATTGCGCCCCAATTAGATCGATACTCACACCGCGAACTCTTTGGCCACCTGCCGGAGCAGCTGTCGGCTGCTCTGGATATCCAGCGCGGCGTGCTGCAGGCTCTGGTGTGCCCGATGGTACCGCTGCACATCGACCGGTCTTTCCAGATACAGGTCTCCGGTGAATCCCTCCACGTACACCACCGGCGGCTCGACCGGCTGCCCCTTGCCGTCGGTGCCGAACTCCAGCACGGTGAACGGGCCGGTGGGATCCCCGAGCGGAATGCCCGCCGTGAACGGCAGAATGCGCACCGAGACATTGTCGCTGGTGCTCAAGTCCGCGAGGTGTCGTAGCTGGGCCGCCATCACTTTCACGCCACCGACCACGCGGCGCAGCACCGATTCGTGCAACACCACGGCAACCTTCGCGGGGGCGGCCCGCCTGGTGATCAACGCCTGCCGCTGCAACCGCAGTTGGACGCGTCGCTCCAATTCGGACTCGGAATCGTTCGGATAGCCGAGACGATGCAGGGTCCTGGCGTAGTCCGCCGTCTGCAGCAGACCGAGCACCAGTTCCGATTGGTAGGAACTCAGTTGCTGGGCCGATGCCTCCAAACCCACGTAGACGTCGAAGTTTTCGGGGATCAGGTCGCCGTAGGCGTGCCACCAGCTCTTGACCGCGGCCTGCTGGGCCAGGCCCTTGAGGCCGTCGGCCAGGTCCTCGTGGATGCCGTAGATGCGGCACAGTTCCTGGATGTCGATGGTGCGGATCCGATCGGCCTGCCCCTTCTCCAGGCGCTGCAAAGTGCTTGCGCCCCACTCCATCAGCCGTGAGGCCTCGGCGATGGTGAGGCCGGCCTGGGTGCGCCAGTCGCGCAGGTACCGGCCGAGCTGCCTGCGCGGTAGGGTGGAGGAGACGCCCTCGATACCGGTCGGTTTGTCCAACCCGGGCAGTCGCTCCGAACTCGTTGACGCTCTTGCCGAACTCGCTGACACAGCACGCTCCGTTCTGTGTTCGGCTGCTCACCCGTGACTTTCCGGGGGCAACCAGCAAGCTCGGTTCCCCGTCACTTCGCTTGGGCAGCGGGCTCTTTCGTCCACTATGGAGAATCCTCCCCTCCCGGCTGGTTTTCGTGCTGGGAATTCGCGCGAAATCTTTGGATATCCATCGCGGGCGTTGTTTCATACCCCCGGCAATGGTGTGCTGGAAGTATGCCCGGACGGATCGAACGCCATCCTCGGCGTCGCCGCCTCGACACTTCCGGGCACTGGAGCACGAGTCGCCCGCAGGAACGAGGAGTCATGGCTGTACATGTCATTGCGTCGTCCTTGATGACCAGCGATCTCACCGCGCATCGCGCGCGCAGCGTCGGGCACGGGAGCTGGGTGGTTTCCTACCTGCCCGGCCGCACCCTGACGTGCGCGCAAGCCGTGGCCGCGCTGCGGGTTGCCGAGGTGGTGCCCGCGCTGCTCGACCTGGTCGGCGACCTCGCCGACGAGGTCGGGCTGACCGCGCTGGAGGCGGTCGGCATGGCGGTGCGGCAATCCTCCTGGCCGGAGGAACGTCCGCACCCGGCCCGGCCGCGCTGGAGCGTCGGCGCGCATCCGGCGGGAGTCGCCTGATGCAGCTCACCAATCTGAATATGCATGTGGCGGCCATGCTGGCCTGCGGCACCGATCCGGGCGTGCTGAATATCGACCAGGCCCATGCGGCGATGCAGTTGCACCTCGATTGCACGGTGGACCGGTGCCGGGTGCGGCGGCGGGCGCGGGCGACGCTGGTCGAGGCGGGCCGCTGCGTGCTGGACGAGCGGGCGCTGCCGTCCTGAGCCAGACCTGACCGAAACGGAGCCGATCCACTACCGTTCTCTGCGCGACAAGTTTGTGCGAGAGGCGAGTGTGGTGTTGGTTCGGGTATTCCGGCGATCGGTGGCAGTGGTTGCGGTTTCGGTGCTGGCCGCGGTGCCGGTATACAGCAATGCGGCTCCAGCCGGTGATACGCGACCCGGCGGCATGGAACGGTTCTATGGCCAGCAGTTGCAGTGGCATCCCTGCGAGATCTCGAATCTGGACAAAGCCGGCGGCGAATGTGCCGATGTGCAGGTGCCGCTCGACTACGGACGGCTGGACGGCCGGACCATGACCGTGGCGATCTCCCGGGTCAAGGCCACCGATCCGGCTCGGCGCCAAGGGATTCTGCTGGCCAACCCCGGCGGGCCCGGCGGCGAAGGACTGGACAGTATCGATCTGCTCGGCGATGTGCTGACGCCGGACGTCACGGCGACGCACGACCTGATCGGGATGGATCCGCGCGGGGTCGGGGAGTCGGGGCGGAGTCCGCGGTGCGGCTGGCCGGTCGGCGAGATGATCCGCTCGGCGGGTCTGGATCCGCTCGGGTTCGTGCACGACACCGTGCAGTCGGTGGGTATGGCGGCAGGCTGCCTGATCCATGACCCGGAAATGATGCGGCAGTTCACCACTCGCAATACCGCCAGGGACATGGACGTCGTGCGCGGCGTGCTCGGCGAGCAGACGATCGACTACTTCGGGCTGTCCTACGGTACCTACCTCGGCGCGGTGTTCACGCAGATGTTCCCCGAGCGCAGCGGGCGGATCGTGCTGGACAGCGCGATCGATCCGGACCGGTATTGGGAAGGGCTCGTGCAGGATTGGGGTCCGGCGAACGAGCGCGCCCTGGACGACTGGGCGACCTGGGCCGCGACGAAGGACGACACCTATCGCCTCGGTGCGACGCCACAGCAGGTACGGGCCACGGTGGAGGGACTGGTGCGCAGCGTCGCGCGGCAGCCGGTCGTCTTCGACGGCTTCGCGGTCGACGATCACTGGCTGCCGTTCCTGCTGCACGGGATGCTGATGAACTTCCGGCTGAACGAGAAGCTGGCCGACGTGGTGCGGGAGATCGCCGATGCCGTGGGCGGCCCGCCGGCGAAGGCGCGGACGCCGTGGCTCAAGGCGATTGTCGAGTCACTGCGCGACGGCGAGGATTCGACGTTGGCGCAGATCGCCTGCGGAGACGTTGGGGCGCCGCGAGATCCGGGCTGGTACTGGCGCAACATCGAGGAGACCCGGGCGACGCAGCCGGTGTTCGGGGCGTTGGCGAGCAACATTCAGCCGTGCGCGTTCTGGGCGGGGCCGGTCGAACCGGCCACCGTGGTGCGCAACGCGGTGCCCGCGCTCATCCTGAATTCGACCGGCGATCCGCGGACTCCGTACGGCCATGCGGTTCGGCTGCATCAGGACATGTCCGGGTCGCGGCTGGTCACATTGCAGGATGTGCGGATTCACATGACATTTCGGCCGGGGCTCAGTGCCTGTGTCAACGGTGCGATCAATACCTACTTCGGTGCGGGGACGTTGCCTGCGGAGGACACGACTTGCTATGCGGATCAAGCGAGTCAGTAGCAGGCAGCGTCAGTATCGCAATTCGACGAACAGCGGTCCGTTCGGTTATCTCCACAGCGGGATATCGGAATTCCACCGCGAAGGGTAATTCCTTGGCGAGTTGCCTTGGCGGTCAATGCGAAACAGTCAGATCGACAGGATCGGTGTACGGATTGTCGTCGACCCATAGTCGGCCGTCGGCGAATCGGGTCGACCGGAACGGTGTGAGATCGACCAGCTTCGGGGCGCCGTCGGTGATCCACTCGGCCAGGCAGATGCCGATCGCCGGAGCGGTTTTGAAGGAGGTGCCACTGTCTCCGGTCATCACCCAGAGACCAGCGACGGCCGCTACCTGATCGATGATGGGATGGCCGTCCGGGCTGCGCATATAGGTACCGGCCCAGCCACCGCGCATTGTCGCCGCGGCAAAGCCCGGGAAGCGGTGCGCCATAGCAACTCTGGCGCGGGTGATCGCCGCAGCGTCGATGGTTTCGTCGACTTCGTCCGGATCGGTCGGGCGGGCCGCGGATCCGACGCCGACCAGTGTCGCGGCACCCGCCTCCGGCCGGAACCAGGAGCCGCGGGCCGAGTCGACGATGACCCGATGCTTGCGTTCGTGGTCGACGGCGGCGGGCCAGCGGAAGATCACCACCTGGGTGCGCACCGGGACCAGGCCGAAGTCGAGACCGAGCGGGTGCAGCAGTTGATCGGACCACGCACCGGCGGCGAGCACGGCGGTCCCCGTGGAGATCGGTCCCGCCGACGTGACAACGCCGGTGACGCGGTCGCCGCGCGTCACGATCTCCGTCGCGGGTGTCTCGGTCAGGATCGTCACGCCGAGTTCCCTTGCGGCCGCGGCGAAACCGTAGAGCGCGCCGTTGGGATCGGCGACACCCGAACCGGGCTCGAACGCCGCGACGGTCAGATCATCGGTGCGGATCAGCGGTTCGATCGCGCGCAGCTCATCGGCGGTGACGACGCTCGTTTCGATGCCGATCGCCTGCTGCGCCATGACATTCGCGCGCAGCTGTGGTTCGTCCCTTGGTGCCACCAGGCGCAGGAAGCCGACCGGATCGAAGCCGGGCGAGCCCGCGCCGACCTCGTCCTCCCAGGAGCGGAAGACGCGCAGGCTTTCGTGGGCGAGGCGGGCCTCGGGGACATTCGCGTAATGGCAGCGAATGAGCGCACCTGATTTCCCGGTCGCGCCCGCGCCCAACTGTTCCCGTTCGACCACGACAACGTCGCGGATGCCCCGTTTCGCCAATTGCAAGGCGGCCGATACGCCGACAATACCGCCGCCGATAATCACCACATCGGCCGTTTTCGGCTGCTGGACCGCCATTACCGTCCTTTCGCTCGTCGCGCGCTTTCTCCGACCGCAGAAAGAACATACGCGCGGCTACTCAGTGGATGCCGCACCTCGATATGTTGCCTATCGGTGTGTCGGAATCGGTGGTGCCGAACGGTTTATGACTTCGATCGCCGCGTCACGAGAGCGATGGCCCCGATCAATCCAATACCCGTTATCCCAGACCGGGTTTATCACATGGCGATGGTTACTGCCCTGCGAGCCAGCTGCGGAACACCTTCGCACGGCGGCCCAATCGCTGAGTGTCTTTGCCGCACTCAGCGATTGGGCCGTGCCCTGGTCAGGCGGCTGCCGTCGCCGGTTCGTCGGCGAACTGGGTACGGTACAGCTCGGCGTAGCGGCCCTCTTCGGCCAAGAGCTCAGTGTGTGTGCCGCGCTCGATGATTCGGCCGTCCTCCATCACCAGGATCTGGTCGGCGGCGCGGATGGTGGACAGGCGGTGCGCGATCACCAGGGCGGTCCGGCCCGCCAGGGCCTCCGAGAGTGCTTCCTGCACCGCGGCTTCCGAGGTGGAGTCGAGCGAGGCGGTGGCTTCGTCCAGGATCACCACGCGCGGCTGCTTGAGCAGCAGGCGGGCGATGGTGAGGCGCTGGCGTTCACCGCCGGAGAGGCGGTAGCCGCGCTCGCCGACCACGGTGTCCAGGCCGTCCGACAGCGAGTCGACCAGGTCGCGTAACCGGGCCCGCTGCAACGCGTCCCACAGTTCCGACTCCTGCGCCTCCGGGCGGGCGAGCAGCAGGTTGGCCCGGATGGTGTCATGGAACAGGTGCCCGTCCTGGGTGACCAGCCCGACCGTCTCCCTGATCGACTGGGTGGTCAGGTCGCGCACGTCGGTGCCGTTCAGCCGGACCGCGCCGCCGTCCACGTCGTACAACCGGGAAACCAGCTGGGCGACAGTGGATTTACCGGCGCCCGACGAACCGACCAGCGCGATGAGCTGGCCGGGCTCGGCGCGCAGCGACACGCTGTGCAGTACGTCGACGCCGCCGCGGGTGTCCAGGGTCGCGACGTCCTCCAGCGAGGCCAGCGACACCTTGTCGGCGGACGGGTAGCCGAACGTCACGTTGTCCAGCTCGACAGCGACCGGGCCGTCCGGCACCCGCACGGCGTCCGGCGCGTCCTCGATCAGCGGCTTCAGGTCGAGCACCTCGAAGACCCGCTCGAAGCTCACCAGCGCGGCCATGACCTCCATCCGGGCGCTGGCCAGCGCGGTCAGTGGCGTGTAGAGCCTGGTCAGCAGCAGCGACAGGGCCACGACGGCACCGGCGTCCAACTGTCCGCGCAGCGCGTACCAGCCGCCGAGCCCGTAGACCAGGGCGACCGCCAGCGCCGACACCAGGGTGAGCGAGGTGACGAAAATGGTCTGCAGCATCGAAGTCCGCACGCCGATGTCGCGCACCCGCCGCGCCCGCACCTCGAACTCGCCGGATTCCTGCTGCGGACGACCGAAGAGTTTCACCAGCGTCGCGCCGGGCGCGGAGAACCGCTCGGTCATCTGGGTGCTCATGGCGGCGTTCAACTTGGCGGCCTCGCGCTGCATATCGGCCAGCCGATTGCCCATGCGCCGGGCGGGCAGCACGAACACCGGCAGCAGGACCAGTGCGATCAGGGTGATCTGCCAGGAGATGCTGAGCATCACGCCGAGGGTGAGCGCGAGGGTCACCAGGTTGGCGACCACGCCGGAGAGGGTGTCGCTGAACGCGCGCTGGGCGCCGATCACGTCGTTGTTCAGCCTGCTGACCAGTGCGCCGGTGCGGGTCCTGGTGAAAAACGCGATCGGCATCTTCTGCACGTGATCGAAGACGGCGGTGCGCAGATCCAGGATCAGGCCCTCACCGATGCGCGAGGACAGCCAGCGGATGCCCAACCCGAGCGCGGCGTCGAAGACGGCGAGAACCGCGATGATCAGCGCGAGGGTGACCACCACCCGCGGCGCCGAACCGCCGATGATGTTGTTGACCACCCGGCCCGCCAGCACCGGCGTGGCCACCGCGAGCAGCGCCGAGACGACGCTGAACAGCAGGAACACGCCGATCCGGCGCCGATGTGGCGCGGCGAAGCGGAGAATGCGCCGCGCGGTGGCCAGACTGAACTGCCGCTGCTCCTGCGGCGCGTTGGCCCGCCGGTACATCTGGCTCCAAGCCACCGATTCGATACTCATTGGTCTCCCTCTCGCTCCCCACCCATCAAAGCCCTCGGCACTGACACTAAGACCTCAACAAAGGTTGAGAGCAAGTCGTTTCCGTCAGGTTCCGATTCCGCGCTCAGCGAAATTTCCGTACTCGCGCCTAGGCTGACCAGGTGACCAAGGACCGGTTGGTGGAGGTGCTGGGCGGCAGGCTAGACGGTGAGGTCGACGCCTCCGAACGTCGGCGGGCGGAGTATTCGTCGGACGCCTCCAATTATCGCGTACCGCCGCGGGCCGTCGTCTTTCCCCGGACGGACGAGGACGTGGCCATCGCGCTGGAGGTCGCCACGGAGCACGGACTGTCGGTCACCGCGCGCGGTGGCGGCACCTCGGTGGCGGGCAATGCCATCGGACCCGGCCTGGTGCTGGATTTCAGCAGGCATATGAATCGGATCCTGGAGGTGGATCCGCAGGCCCGGATCGCGCGGGTGCAGCCCGGTGTCGTGCTGTCGGAATTGCAGCGCGCGGCTCGACCGCACGAGCTGCGGTTCGGGCCGGATCCGTCCACGCAGAACCGCTGCACGCTCGGCGGCATGATCGGCAACAATGCCTGCGGCCCGCGCGCGGTCGCCTGGGGACGCACCTCGGACACGGTGCGGGAACTGCGGATTCTCGACGGCACGGGCGTCGAGCGGACGCTCGCGAACGAGCTGTCGGTGCTGCCGGGACTGGCCGAGTTCACCGGCACGCAGCTCGCGGTGCTGCGCACCGAACTCGGTCGCTTCGAACGTCAGGCCTCCGGCTATGGGCTCGAACATCTACTGCCCGAACGTGGTTCGGCGGTGGCGAAGGCGTTCGTCGGATCCGAGGGCACCTGCGGTCTGCTGCTCGACGCGACGGTCGAGCTGGTCGCACTGCCGAAGGCCGCAGTGCTGACCGTGCTCGGCTATCCCGATATCGCCACCGCCGCGGACAACGTCGCCGCGGTGATGGCGTGCAAGCCCACCGCGGTCGAGGGCATCGACGCGCGGCTCGTCGATACGGTCCGGGCCCATCGCGGCACCGTTCCCGACCTGCCGCGCGGCGGCGGATGGCTGTTCGTGGAGACCGCGGGCGATACACCCGCCGAGGCGCTGGCCATCGCCGAACAACTGCGCGGGTCCGTCGACGCATTGGACTCCCGCATCGTCACCGATCCCGTTGCGGCAGCCGCACTCTGGCACATCCGCGCGGACGGTGCGGGCCTGGCCGGCCGCACGCCGGACGGACAACCTGCCTGGCCCGGCTGGGAGGACGCGGCGGTGCCGCCGGAGCGGCTCGGCGACTATCTCCGCGATTTCGCCGACCTGACGCATGAGCACGGTGTGGATGGATTGCTGTACGGGCACATCGGTGACGGCTGCATCCACGTGCGGCTCGACCTGCCGATCGCCGATGCGCCGCAACGCTTTCGGCGGTTCATCTTCGACGCCGCCGAACTGGTGGTGCGATACGGCGGTTCGCTGTCCGGCGAGCACGGCGACGGTCGTGCTCGCTCGGAGTTGCTCTCGGTCATGTACTCCCGCCAGGTGCTCGACGTATTCGCCGGATTCAAGGCCCTTTTCGATCCCGCCGATGTGTTGAACCCCGGAGTGCTCGTCGCGCCCCGGCCGATCGACGCCGACCTGCGACTGGTCGGGTTACCACTGGTACCCGCCTCGGGCGGCTTCGCCTTCCCACACGATCACGGCGATCTGAGTACGGCGGTGCATCGCTGCGTCGGAGTCGGCAAGTGCCGCGCCGATACCGGCGCGACCGGCGGTTTCATGTGCCCGTCGTATCTCGCCACCAAGGACGAGAAGGACAGCACCCGCGGCCGGGCCAGGGTATTGCAGGAGGTGGTCCGCGGTGCGCTGCCGTGGTCGTCCGAGGCGGTCGCCGAATCGCTCGATCTGTGCCTGTCCTGCAAAGCATGTCGCTCCGACTGCCCGGCGGGCGTCGACGTGGCCACGTATAAAGCCGAGGCGTTGTACCGCCGATACCGGCACCGTCCACGGCCGCTCGACCACTACTCGCTCGGCTGGTTGCCGCGCTGGCTGACCGTGGCGACCCGGCTGCCGCGTGCCGCCAATGCGCTGGCGGACAACTCGGTGCTGCGCCGGATCGGATTGCGCGCGGCGGGCATCGACCCGCGCCGAGAGGTACCGCGATTGGCGGAGCGCAGCTTTCGCCGCGGGTGGCGTGACCTCGGCGGAGTTGTCCCGCCCGCGGTATCGGCGGCCGGACTCGATGCGGCCGAAAGTCCTATCGCCACAGCGGAAGCCGATACCGATCGGCCCGAAGTGATGCTGTGGGTCGACACCTTCACCGACGCCTTCGATCCCGAGATAGCCCTGGCGGCGGCGCAATTGGTGCAGTCGCTCGGTTACCGGGTGCGCATTCCCGCGCGACGCGTGTGCTGCGGGCTCACCTGGATCAGCACCGGGCAACTGGACGGCGCCCGCGCGCGGCTGCGCGCCACGCTGGACGCGCTGGATGAGCATGTGCGCGGCGGCGGCATCGTGGTCGGGCTGGAACCGTCCTGTACCGCGGTGCTGCGGTCGGATCTGCCCGAACTGCTACCGGAGGACCCGCGCGCGGCGGCCACCGCACGCGCGGTGCGCACGCTCGCCGAGTTCCTGGCCGAACAATCGGACTGGCGACCGCCGCAATGGCCGGGCCGGACCGTGCTGGTTCAGCCGCATTGTCATCACCATGCGATTCTCGGATTCGAGACCGATCGCCAACTATTAGCCACAATGGGAATCAATGTGACTGAAATCACCGGCTGTTGCGGGCTCGCGGGAAACTTCGGAATGCAGCGGGACCATTACGACATTTCGGTCGCGGTGGCCGAGAACGGCCTGCTAGCCGCGTTACGGACCGCCGACAGCGAGTCGACTTTCCTCGCGGACGGCTTCTCCTGCCGTACCCAGGCCGCGCAATTGGCCGGCCGCCGAAGCCGCCACCTGGCCCAACTCCTGTTGGAGCGGTGAGACTTTCGCGCCCTCGCCGGGATGTGCCGGTCGCGGCGAGTGCGCGAGACCGGTCAGCTGCCGAACGGCAGGGTGCCCGGCGGAATCTGATAACCCGAACTGCCTGCGGAAACGCCGCCCCAGGCGGCGAGCAACCAGTTGAGCAAGTTGGTGATCATTCGATACCTCCATGTGGCGACTGCCAGCTGTTTGCCGATCGAAACCAATATCGCCACGTTCATTCTTAGCGTTACAAAATACCGGGTACCTGCGATGATGCATATTCGGCATCGGATAGCGGCGAATTGTGTTGCGCGCGAATAGTTTCTCGACCGAGCGTGGACGGGTGCGTATTCCGGGCCGCGCCATCGGGCAGAATGGTCCGATGCGTAACGCGATGGCCGAGCCGGTAGGTGAGCCGACCGGTCTGGCCAGGACCGTGACGTCCGACCACCCGATCGACCTGGCGTGCACCATCGCGCCGCTGCGTCGCGGCACCGGCGATCCGTGCCACCAGACGACCGCCGACGGCGCGCACTGGCACGCCTCACGCATGTCGTCGGGCCCGGTCACCTACCGATTGACGCAGTCAGGACCATCCGCGGTGCAGGGCCACGCCTGGGGTCCGGGCGCCGAGGAATTCCTCGACGGACTCGACCACATGCTGTGCCTGGACGAGGACATGGACGGCTTCGTCCCGGACCATCCCAAGATCGTCGAGGCGCATCGGCGGTTCCCCGGTTTGCGGATGCTGCGCACCGGGCTGGTGCTCGAGTCGCTGATTCCCGCGGTGCTGGAGCAGAAGGTGCACACCATCTCGGCCCGCAGCTCGTGGCGAAAGCTGGTGCGGCAGTTCGGCGATCCCGCACCCGGCCCGGCGCCGGAGGGCCTGCGGTTGCCGCCCGACGCCGAAACCTGGCGCCGAGTGCCGTCCTGGGCGTTCCACCGGGCCAATGTCGGTCCGCAGCGGGCGCAGACGATCGTGCGGGTTGCCAGGGTGGCCAGCTCATTGGAGCGAGCCGCCGGCGTCGACCCGGCCGAGGCCGCCCGCAGGCTGCGAACGATCGCGGGGGTCGGCGTGTGGACGGCCGCCGAGACCGCGCAGCGCGCGTTCGGCGACGCGGATGCGTTGTCGGTCGGCGACTTTCATCTCGCGGCCATCGTCGGCTGGACCCTGCTCGGCCACCCGATCGATGACGACACGATGGTCGAATACCTGGAACCGCTTCGGCCGCACCGCTATCGAGCGGTGCGGCTGCTGGAGGTCAGCGGGCAGGCGCACAAGCCGAAGTTCGGTCCGCGCACGCCGCTCACCGATCACACCTGGCACTGACGCGATCGTCGGTTACGGGTTCCGGCGGGGCTCCAGCCCGTCCAGCACTCGGTCGAGCCCATAGTCGAACCGGCGGTCGCGGGTCTGCGCTGGATCGGTGTCCCAGCCCACCTCCGGCATCCCCTCCTGCAATTGCGGGAAGTCCTTGGCGGCCTGTTCGGCCGCGGGCCGCAGGCTGGCGAGCAACTCCGGCTCGGTCTGGCCGCTGCGGACGAGCAGACTCAGCCACGCAGCCTCGGTAACACCGACGCCGATGACGTAGCCGAGCAGCACCGTGATGGCGTCGGCGACCTCGTCGGCGGGGAAGCCACCCACGCCGAAGATGACGGCCATGCGCTCGTTCATCCGCATCACATTCGGACCGAGATAGGACATTCCGACCTGGCCGAGAGTCGAGGCGATCCACGGATGACGCAGGATCATCGCGCGTAGCTCGGCGGCGAAGTGTGCCGCCGCGTCGCGCCAGCCCGCGGCATCAGCGATCTCCGGCATGCGGATCTCGCCGTAGACCTCGTCGACGACCAGCTCGATGAGCTCGTCCCGGTTGGCGACGTGCCGGTAGAGCGAAGTTGCGCCGGCATTCAGGCGGGCACCGAGCTGGCGCATAGTGAGCGCCTCCAACCCCTCGGCATCCAGCAGGCCGACCGCCTCGGCCACGATCTGCTCCCTGGTCAGCGCGGGCTGTTCCCGGCCCTTGCGCGGACGCGTCCACACCGATCCGACCTGCTGCTTTTCGACGGCCACGTCGACTCCCTTCCGTTGCCACCAGCTTAGCGCACAATGTTCGCACTTGCGAACGTCTCGAAAGTCTGCGTACAGTGTTCGCAACAGCAGAACGACGTACGCAACACCGTGAGAAGAGAGTTACCGATGGACGCGATCGAGACCCGCAACCCGAGACGCTGGTGGATTCTGATCGTGCTGTGCCTCAGCACGCTGGTCCTGGTCATCGACAATTTCGTGCTGGCGGTCGCGGTGCCGGCACTGGCCGAGGATCTGAACGCGAGCGCCCAGGACATCCAGTGGATCCTCGACTCCTACATCCTGGTTTTCGCGGGCCTGCTGCTCACCTCGGGCAGCCTCGCCGACCGGTTCGGCAGGCGGCGGGTGATGCTGATCGGCCTCGTCCTGTTCGGCGTCGCCTCGCTCGGGGCCACGCTGGCCGCGAGCCCGATCGAGATGATCGTGGCCCGCACCGTGATGGGCATCGGTGGCGCGCTGGTGTTGCCGAGCACGCTGTCGATCCTGATCACCGTGTTCGACGACGAGGAGCGGCGCAAGGCGATGAGCTTCTGGAGTGCCGCCTCGGTGCTCGGTCTGGTCGGCGGTCCGGTGCTCGGTGGTGCGTTGATCGCGCACTTCTGGTGGGGCGCGGCGTTTTTGATCAACATTCCGGTCACGGCGGTCGCCATCATCGCGGCGGTGGTGCTGATGCCGGAATCCAAGGGGCCGTGGACCAAGCCGGATGTGCCCGGTGCGGTGCTGTCCATGGTCGGGATGGTCGCGCTGGTCTGGACCATCATCGAATTCCCCAAGGGCGGTTTCGATCACGCGTCCACACTCGTCACGCTGGCCATCGCCGTCGTAAGCCTGGTCGCGTTCATCGTGTGGGAGAAGCGCGTCGAGCATCCGATGGTGCCGCTGGACCTGTTCCGCAACCGCGACTTCGCCGGTGGCAGTCTGTCGCTGACGCTGGTCCAGGTCGCCAATGGTGGTCTGCTGCTGGTACTTACCCAGTACCTACAGTTCGTGCTCGGCTACTCGCCGACCAAGGCCGGGCTGGCGTTCATTCCGATGATGGCCGCCTCCATCGTGTTCAACGGGCTGGGTGCCGGTCTGGGCAGCAAGGTCGGCAACCGCACGCTGGCCGTCACCGGCATGCTCGTCTCGACCGTCGGGCTCGGTCTGCTGGCCGGTTTGTCCGCGGACAGTGGATTCGGCGTGCTGTCCATTGCGCTGGTGGTACTCGGTGCCGGTGCGGGCCTCGCGCAGCCTGCGGCCATCGCGGCGCTGATGGGTGCGGTGCCGCCGGAGCAGGCCGGTGTCGGGTCCGCGCTGAACGACACCATTCAGCAAGCGGGAGCCGCCCTCGGCATCGCGGTGCTCGGCAGCATCCTGTCCAGCACCTTCACCCGCAGCATGCCGGATTCGACCCCAGAGCTGGCCCGGCATTCGATCGGCGACGCGCTGGCGCTGGCCGCTCGCACCGGCGACAGCGAACTCCTCGGCACGGCGCGGGAAGCGTTCACCACCGCCATGTCGGTCAGCTTCATCGCGGGCGGTGCCGGAATCCTGGCGGGGGCGATTGTCGCGCTGTTCGTCATGCGCAACAACAAGACCGCTCCGGCGGAGGTGCTCGAAGAGGCACTCGTCCAGTAGGACAACCGAATACAGCAAAAGACCGGCTCGATGATCGAGCCGGTCTTTCGGTGTCTATCTCGTACTGTCCGTTCAGAATTCGCCGAGGACGTTGAAGACGGTGCGCCCGGTGTGGGTGCCGTTCTGGATCGAATGCAAAACCTCGGCCGCGTCGGTGATCGACGCGAACTGGGTGAGCGACGAAAGATGTTGCGGGCGCAGCTCGTTGGCGAGGCGGGTCCACAGTTCGCGCCGCTTCTCGATCGGGACGAACACCGAATCGATGCCGAGCAGCGCGACGCCGCGCAGGATGAACGGCAGCACGGTGGTCGGCAGGCCGGAGCCGCCGGTCAGGCCGCTGACCGCGACCGCGCCGCCGTAGCCGATGGCGCTGAGGATGTAGGCGAGCGACTTGCCGCCGACACTGTCCACCGCGGCGGCCCAGCGGGCCTTGTTCAGCGGGCGCGGCTTGGCGTCGGGATCCTCGGGCAGGCGGCCGATGATCTCGTTGGCGCCTAGTTCGCTGAGCAGATCGCCCGCGTCGGCTTTGCCGGTCGAGGCGATGATCTCGAAGCCGAGCCCAGACAGGATGTCGATGCTCACGCTGCCGACGCCGCCGGTCGCGCCGGTGACCAGCACCGAGCCCGTCTCCGGGGTGATGCCCCGGTCCAGCAGCGACTGCACGCTCAGTCCCGCGGTGAAGCCTGCGGTGCCGAGCGCGGCGGCGTCCCTGGGGCTCAAGCCGTCCAGCTTCACCACCCAGTCGGCGGGCACCCTGGCGTATTCGGCGAACCCGCCATTCTGCGAGACACCGATGTCGTAGCCGTGCGCCACCACCAGGTCACCCGGGGCGAAGTCGTCGTCCTCCGACGAAACCACCTCGCCGGTGATGTCGATGCCGGGAATGATCGGATACTTGCGCACCACCCCACCCCCGGGCGTGATCGCCAACCCGTCCTTGTAGTTCGCGCTGGAGAAGTGCACCTTGATCGTGACCTCACCAGCACCGAGGAATTCCTCCCCGACCTCCTGCTTGGTCAGCACGATCCCGCTATCCGATTCATGCGCCACCATCGCCCAGAACTCCATGCCGACGAGCATACGATCGCCGGGCCGCACCCGCGCAGCTCCCGTCGTCGGCGCCGCGCGGGTGCGGGGTGGCTCAGTCGCGGAGGAAGCCGATCAATTCTCGGGTGACGGCGTCCGGCCGGTCGACGTGGACGAAGTGTGACGCCTGGTCGAGCCAGACCGACTTTGCCGAGGGGACAAGCTCTTCCAGGGCTCGCCCCATGCTGGGCGAGACGATCGGATCGTGCGCCGTGCCGTACATGATCATCAGCGGGATCGGGAACGGGCGGTTGTCGTCGCGCAGGCCGCGTAGCCGGTCTGCGGTGTTGCGAAGGTCGTTCGGGCGCAACGCATCCTGCAGATAACGCACGAAGGTTCGCGAACGATCGCGGCGCGCCAGCGGCTCGCCGTAGATCCGCGCCTCCTCCAAGGACTTCAAGGTTCCGTCGTAATAGTGGGTCCGGTAGTGCGCCCAGCGCAACGGCGAACGACGGACATACGCCGCCAATCCGGCGGCCACACCGGGTATCGCGAGCACCGCGCGCAGCGCTCGGTGCCGGAACTCCGGCAGCACCGGCGAATGGATCAGCACCACCCGCTCGAAGGACGACGGGTCGTCGAGGGCGCGGCGCAGCACGAAACATCCGCCGAGCGAATTGCCCACCACGGCACAGCCTTCGATGCCGAGGGCGCGCTGGAACTCGCCGATCCAGGTCGCCAGCGCCGGGCCGCTGTACTTCCGGTCGACCGGCCCGTCGCTGCGACCGCCGCCGGGCAAGTCGACGGCGATCACCCGAAAGTGCTCACCGAGCCCGGCCAGGACATACCGCCACGAATAGCTGGCGGTCATGAGTCCATGAATGAGCAGCAGGGGCGGCCCGTCCCCCACCGTCCGGTAGTGCACACGGATCCGGCCGAACGGCACCGAGTCCATCGCCACATCGACCTGATCGGCCTCGAAATACGGGTGCGGCAGCCTCGGGTATTCCGGCAGCTCCCGGTATCGGAGCTGCTGGAAACCGCTGGAATGTGCCATGACAATCAACCCCCACTCGCTGATCGCATCGCCTAGTCGCGGCGTACGCGATAGTGTGTTGTTCGTTCGAACGAACAACACCACCGTAAGTGGCTGCCACCCGATCAGCAAGGGGACCGACCAACACATGCCAGGCCCGGCAAACACCCGCGAACGCATCGTCATGGCCGCCCTGCGGATCATCGGAACCGTCGGCGTGGCAGGGCTGACCAACCGCCGCATCGCCGCCGAGGCCGGGCTCTCGCTCGGCTCGATCACCTATCACTTCGACACCCAGGACGACCTGCTGCGGGCAGGCCTGCTGACCTTCATCGCCGAGGAGTCACGCAGATTCACCGAGCTCGCCGACCGGTTTCAAGCGGGCGAAATCGGCCTGGAGCAGGCGGGTGCCCTGCTCGGCAGCATCGCGACGGATACCAGCTTCGGCGTCGATCACACCGCATGGTTCGAGCTGTACCTGCAGGCAGGACGCGAACCGGAATTGCACGAGGCCGCCAACGCGTGCTTCGCGGCCTACGATCGGCTCGCCACCTCGGTACTGCAGGCGATGGGCGTCCCGGCTGCCGCCGATTTCGCCGAAATGAGTGTCGCCTTGCTGACGGGCATGCAGTTGCGCCGGCTGGCCACCGGGAGTAATCCCGACCGCCTGGTCGAAGCGCTGACCCGGTTCGTCCGCACCATCTCGACGAAGGATTGACCCGGTCTATTCCGGGACGAGTTCTAGGCGGACGCCGAGGAGGCGGACGGGGCGGTCGAGGGGGAAGCGGTCAACTATGCGGAGGGCGGTTTCGGTGATTTGGGTGGGGTCGATGGTGGGGGTTGGCAGTTTTTCTTGTTTGCTGCGGGTGTAGAAGGTGTTGGTGCGGACGGTGACCGAGACTCGGGTGCCGATGCGGCCTGCCTCGGCCATTTCCTCGGCTACCTCGGTGGCCAGGCGGGCGACCTGGGCGCGGATTTCGGCGGGGTCGGTGAGATCGTGCGGGAAGGTTTCGGATTTGCTGCGGCCCACCGGGATCCGGGGTTCGGTGGTGACGTCGGTGTCGCCTTTGCCGTGGCCGAGGACCCACAGGTAGGGGCCGGTGTTCGGGCCGAATTCGGCGGCGAGACGGGACCGGTCGGCGGCCATCAGGTCGGCGACGGTGTTGACGCCGAGGTCGGCGAGGCGGGTGGCGATTCGAGTGCCGATGCCCCACAACGCATTTGTCGGGCGGTGCGCCATGACCTCGGTCCAGTTCGCGGCGGTGAGACGGAAGACTCCGGCGGCCGCACCCGCGCCGGTGGCCGGACCGGCGGCCGACTTGCCGGTGGATTTGGCGAAGCCGGTGGCGAGCTTGGCGGTGAGCTTGTTGTCGCCGATGCCGATCGAGCAGGAAAGCTCCAATTGCTCGATGGCGCTGCGGATTTCGTGGGCCAGCGCCTCCGGATCTGCGGTGTCGGTGGCGAGGAACGCCTCGTCCCAGCCCCACACCTCGACACGGCCGGGGAAGCTGCGCAGCAGCGACATGACCTCGTCGGACGCCTCCTCGTAGCTGGCCATGTCCAACGGCAGGAACACGCCCTCGGGACACTTGCGCTGGGCGCTGCGCAGCGCCATCCCGGCCCGCACACCGAACGCCCGTGCCGGGTAGGACGCGCAGGTGACCACCTTGCGCGGCTCGGTGGGGTCGCCGTTACCGCCGACGATGACCGGCAGGCCGCGCAGCTCCGGGTGGCGGCGGAACTCCACCGCCGCCTGGAACTGATCGAGATCGACATGCAACAGCCATCTGGCCATAAGACCGTCTTACCCCACCTGTGTGACAGGCAGCCGAAATACCGGTCCGACGGCGGCGCCGAACGGGATCATGGCCGTACGATTTCCCTGAGCACGAACAAGGGGAGCAGACCGATGACCGATGCGCAGGACGAACCTGTCGCGCTGCCCGCGGTTCGGGTCGCGGACACCGACCGGGAAGTCGCGGTACGCAGGCTGCACATCGCGGTGACCGAGGGTCGCCTGGATGTGCTGGAACTGGACCGGCGACTCGTCCGGGCCTACTCGGCCCAGACCAGCGCCGAACTGGTCGCGGTCACCGCGGACCTGCCCACGGCCACCGAGCCGGTCGAGTTGCGCACCGGCAGTGGATCGCGGGACAAGCGCGGGCAGTGGATCGTCCCGGCCGAGCTCATCGCCGAGTGTCGGTCCGGCAGTATCACTCTCGACTTCACAGAGGCGCTCTGCGCACACAGCGAGATCGCGCTGCACGCGACCGCCGGCTCCGGCAGCATCAAGCTGATCGTGCCGCGCGGGTGGCGAGTCGATGTCGATCGGGTGCGGACAAAGAGCGGCAGCGTCACGAACCGCGCGACCGAGCCGCTGCTGCCCGGTGCGCCGGTGCTGCGGGTCGATGGGAAGGTCGGCTCCGGTTCCCTCAGCGTGCGGTACCCACGGCCGCCGCGCCGGTCCTTCCTGGCCTGGCTGCTCCGCCGGCCACGCCCGGCCTGACCCACCGATCGCCCTCGGACGGCGCGACCGAGAGATCGCAGGTGGTTGACCGGTCGCCCGTGCCGGTCGTCCGCATTACCACCCAGATCAGGCACCGGCGGCTGCGTCATCGAAAGACCTTGCATCGCTGGGCAACCCGCCGACGATGCGGCACAGCGCCGCAGTGAGTGTGCTCGGGTACAGCTCTTCGTCGGAGCGAGCGGCGACGATCCCGTCCGGCCGGACGAGCAGCGCGCCGCCCTCGGGCAAGCCGGTGCGCGCGAACCATTCGGCGACGGGTAGCGCGTGCACCGTGATGTCGATTCCGGTGTCCCACTGGGCTGCGCCGACCGCATCGCGCCACGCGGCCGAGGTGCCGGTGACCAGCAGCGCGAAGCCGGGACCGTTCAGATCCAGCGTCGAGATCCGCTGCGACCCGTCGATCCACAGATGCGGCACCCGGGTACCGACCTGGCCGGTCAGCTGGTCGACGTGCGGCGTCTCGCCGGTGCCGCCCAGGACGGCGGCCGAGGTGTACCGGTACCGGGACATCACCGTGTTGGTGCTCAGCTGACTGGCGAGATCGGCTGCGTTGTCCGGGGTTTCGATGCCGTAGCGGGTGGCGAAGTCGGTGCCGAGCCGAGCTTGCTCGGCCGCGATCAGTGCGCGCGGGCGACGCTCGGGCTGGTAGCTGTCGAGCAGTGCGGGCGCTGCCGTGCCGGACAATACCCCCGCCAGTTTCCAGATCAGGTTGTGCGCGTCCGCGATTCCGGTGTTGGCGCCGTAACCGCCCCACGGCGCGTGCCGGTGTGCGGCGTCGCCGACCAGGAAGACCCGGCCGCGGCGGTACTCGTCCGCGACGAAAACACCGGTGTCCCATGCGGTTTTCGCCAGCACCTCGACCTCGATGCCGGGAACGCCGATCGCGGCACGAACCAGCTCGGCACAACGCTCTGCCGGATAGTCGGCGAGATCCGTACGCGCGGCATCGTATTCGAGGTGGAACGACCACTCGGGGTTTTTGTTCTTCGCCAGCACCAGTCCACGCACCTCGTCGTTGACGATCTCGCACTGGCTGAACGTGCGACCGTTCAGTACCTCGGCGAGGTCGGTCCGCACGAAAAGGTTGAGGTAATGGTGCGTCGGCGGCAGCTCCCAGGCGGTGATGCCGAGCGCTCGCCGGATCGGGCTGCCCGCGCCGTCGGCGGCGATGAGGTAGTCGGCCTGGACGGTCGAGGTAGCGCCGGTCTGATCCCGCAGCGTGGCGGTGACACCGCCGTCGGTGGCCTCGAAGTCGCTCAGCTCCACCCCGAAACGCAGGTCACCGCCGCGCTGGCGGGCCACCTCGGTGAGCAGCGGCTCCAGCTGAACCTGCGGCAGAAAACAGAAGCTGGACGGACTCGGCTCCGGGTTCTGCAGGCTCTTCATGAAATTGGCCAGCTCGAGCTGCTCGGCGGTCAGCAGCGTGGCGCCCCGGCTCGCGCCGCCGAACCGGCCCGCCCGCAACGCGGACGCGGCGGCCCGCTGGACCCGATCCTCGACGCCGAGCTGCCGGAACAGCTCGACGGTCCGGGTGTGCACGCCGCGCGAGCGTGGCAGCACCGACACACCGGTCCGCTTCTCGACGAGCACGAAGGGCACCGCGTGATATTCGAGGAAGAGCGCGGCGGACAGTCCGACCAGACCACCGCCGACGATGAGAACGGGTACTTGCTCCGTCGAAGTCATGCACCGATGTTGTGCCCGTCCGCTTGCACCGCCCTTGCATGCCGATTACACGAGAAAGGCCGGGCACCCGAGGTGCCCGGCCCTTTCCCGCACGTCAGGCGGTGGCCGCGAAGGCCCGTCCGTCCAGCGCGGGCTCGGCGACCGGCTCGATGGCGTAGGCCAGGATGTCGGCCACGTCGGCGACGGGGCGAACCTCCAGTGCGGCAAGCACTTCGGCCGGGACGTCGTCCAGGTCCGGCTCGTTGCGGGCCGGGATGAACACCGTCTTCAGGCCGGCCCGCTGAGCGGCGAGCAGCTTCTGCTTGACACCGCCGATCGGCAGCACCCGCCCGTTCAGCGTGACCTCGCCGGTCATGCCGACATCGGCGCGCACCTGCCTGCCCAGTGCCAGCGACACCAGCGCGGTGACCATGGTGACACCCGCCGACGGCCCGTCCTTGGGGACCGCGCCCGCCGGGAAGTGCACGTGGATATTGCGATCCAGCACCGACGGTTCGATGCCGATCTCCTCCAGGTGCGAGCGCACGTAGGTCAATGCGATCTGCGCGGACTCCTTCATCACGTCGCCGAGCTGACCGGTCAGGGTCAGCGAGCGCTCACCCTCCGCGGCGTTGGCCTCGATGTAGAGGACATCGCCGCCGAGGCCGGTGACCGCGAGGCCGGTCGCCACACCCGGGACCGCGGTGCGTTCCACCGAGTCGGGGGTGAAGCGTGGGCGGCCCAGGTACTCCTTCAGATCACCCACGTCGATCGTCAGCGAATGCTGCGGGCCGGACTTCAGCAATGAGTCGTAACCCAGCTCGGATTCGTAGCCGAGATCGGCTGGGGTCGAACCCGGTCCGTCCTCGGACAGCCGAGTCGCGGCCTTACGCAACGCCTTCGCGATCAGGCGCTCCATCTGCCGCACCCCGGCTTCCCGGGTGTAGTTGGCGGCGATCTCGCGCAGCGCCTCGTCGGTGACGGTCACCTCGTCGGTGGTCAGCGCGTTGCGCTCCAGCTGCCTCGGCACCAGGAAGTCGCGGGCGATGCCGACCTTGTCGTCCTCGGTGTAGCCGTCGACGGTGATCAGCTCCATCCGGTCCAGCAGCGGGCCGGGGATGGTGTCCATGACGTTGGCGGTCGCGATGAACAGCACGTCGGACAGGTCCAGGTCCAGATCCAGGTAGTGATCGCGGAACGTGTGGTTCTGCGCCGGGTCCAGCACCTCCAGCAGCGCGGCCGCCGGGTCGCCACGGAAATCCGAGCCGACCTTGTCGATCTCGTCCAGCAGGACAACGGGATTCATCGAACCCGCCTCCTTGATGGCGCGGACGATCCGGCCGGGCAGCGCGCCGACGTAGGTGCGCCGGTGGCCACGGATCTCGGCCTCGTCGCGCACGCCACCCAGGGCGACGCGGACGAACTTGCGGCCCATGGCGCGGGCCACCGATTCGCCGAGCGAGGTCTTGCCGACACCGGGCGGGCCGACCAGCGCGAGCACCGCCCCGGAGCCGCGGCCGCCGACGACGTCGAGCCCACGCGAGGCTCGCCGGGAACGCACCGCCAGGTACTCGACCATCCGGTCCTTGACCTCGTCCAGGCCGTGGTGATCGGCGTCGAGCACCGCGCGAGCGGCCGAAACATCGGTGCTGTCAGTGGTTTTCACCGTCCACGGCAGCTCGAGCACGGTGTCCAGCCAGGTCCGGATCCAACCGGTCTCCGGGCTCTGATCGCTGGACCGCTCCAGCCTGCCGACCTCGCGCAGCGCCTCTTCGCGGACGTTGTCCGGCAGGTCGGCCTGCTCGACCCTGGTGCGGTAGTCGTCGGCGCCGTCGGGCTCGCCCTCGCCGAGTTCCTTGCGGATCGCGTTGAGCTGCTGGCGCAGCAGGAACTCGCGCTGGCTCTTCTCCAGACCCTCGCGGACGTCGTCACTGATCTTCTCGGTGACCTCGGCCTCGGCGATATGGTCCTTGGTCCATTCGATCAGCGTGTTCAACCGCTGGGTGACGTCGGGGGTTTGCAGCAGTTCACGCTTCTGATCGTCGGTCAGGTACGGCGCGTAGCCCGCGGTGTCGGCGATCGCCGACGGATCGGTCAGCTGATTGACCGCGTCGATGATCTGCCAGGCCTCACGGCGCTGCAGGACCGAGACGACCAGCTTCTTGTATTCGGCGGCAAGCTCTTTCGTCCGGCCGTCCGGCGCGGGGATCTCGACCGGCTCGGCCTCGACCCACAGCGCGGCACCCGGCCCGGTCACCCCGTGCCCGATCTTCGCGCGCCGTTCCGCCTTCAGCACGGCCGCCGGTGCGCCACCGCGCATCCGGCCGACCTGTTCGATAGTGGCGACCACACCGTAGGAGGCGTAGCCCTCGGTGAGCCGCGGCGCCAGCAGCACCGCGTCGGTCTTGGCCGCGCGCGCGGCATCGATGGCAGCCTGCGCCGATTCGTCCAGTTCGATGGGCACGACCATGCCCGGCAGCACGATCGGATCGGTCAGGAACAGCACCGGCAGGTTCTGTGGTGTAGTCACGTGTTCGACCCTTCCAAAAGTTGAGCGATACCAACTCAACCCCGCCCCTTCCCCCTTTGTTCCGAATACCTCCCCACGTTCGCTGTGGGCGAAGAAGTCGAACATCAGAACTGACGGCGCTGATCCCACTTCCGGCTGCTCGGATTCCACGTACCTGCGGTGATGGTGCCATCGAGCAGCGAGTTCAAGCACTCGCCGAGGCATTCCAGGGCAGCGTCGAGTCGACTCAGCTCAGTGGGCAAAGTGGTGGTGCGAGCCAGTTCGCCGTACCCGGCGACCCATTCCGGTCCTGGGGATCGAACCTCGCCCGGCAGCTCCAGAAACATCCTCCGCACACACTGAATCTCCAGTGCCGCGATGGTCTGGCCGGCGTCGAACGCGAACTCTCGGGTAATAAGCAGCAGATCTACCAGGTCACGCCATCGAGTGGACGGGGTGTGCCCCTCGGGCCCATGGCGTTCATACATCGCGGCGACCTTGTCGGCGATCTGATCCGCCAAGGGATAACAAGAAAATTCCGGAAGAGCGGCAACATCATCGATCTCGACAACCGGGGTCGGTGTGATGCGGTCGATGTCACCGACGAGTTCACGATGTACCGCAAGGTCGACAGGAAACGCCTGCAGCTTGGTCACACCCATATAAGGGGTGGCCTTCAGCTTCATACCTTCGGTGGCTCCCAGGAAGTCGCGGCCTTTGATCTCGATCTGGAAGACGAACGGGTCCATCGTCGAGACCGCCGTTCCGAGCTGGCGGAGTTCATCGACCGCACGGTCAAGACCGGCATCTAGATGGAGTAGATCGATATCGCGACTCTGCCGAGCACCAGGCAAACGGACCAGCAGACCACCACCGCCCTTCAGGATCCACGGCGCGGCCGGATCGATGAATACGCGGCCGAGGAAGCGCTGCATGAAAAACTCTCGTAGCAGCTGCTCCGACGGCCGACCGAGCACTCGAGCCTGTTTCTTGATCCGCTGGTTGAGCGCGTTCTTGAAGGCAGAGCCGCTCTTGTATGTCGGGGTCACAGTTCTTCACCGGCCTGTTGGCTGTCGTCGGCTGATGGTTCGGATTCGCCGTTGATCATTTCCAGCGCCCGCTCCATGGCCTGGAGCTTGGACTGAAATTCAGGGCTACCGAGCGTCGCGTTGATTTTCTCGAGCGTCTGATCGAAATCGCGCAATCTGGTGCGGACTTCGGGGCTACTCGGTGCCCAGGGGTGGTCGATCATCGAATCGGCCGAGCTCGGCGTCCGCAAGTCAGAACCGTGTGCCGCCGTGTTCCTGCGATGTCGCGCGGCCCAGGCCAGGTCGAGCGCGGATCGTGGAACGCCGGCCTGTGCGATGAACAACTCGACCAATGCGGTTCCCGCGCCGATGGCGGCTCCGTAGTGGTGAGCGTAGGGCCGCAGCGCGATAGCCAACTCGCTGATGGTCGTGCCGCCGGCATAGATGGCGTCACGGGCGATGGCGGCGAGATGTCCACCATCGATGTGAGCCGCAGCGAGATCGACAACTGTGCGCAAAGGTCGGGTGACCGGCAGCCCTGCCGACAACTCCCAATCCTCGCGACCCAGCGTTTCGATATGAAACCGCACATCGGGACTACGGGTGCTGCGCCGACGAGGAACGATGAACTCGTGGAAGTCGGCATCGAGGTCGCCTAACTCGAGCAGTCGGGCAGCCGACCGATGCGACACGACACCCATCGGTACCGGATCACCCACGCGATCACCGGCCAATCGTTTCGGCTCCAGCGCGAGCCATTCGGCCCGGATCGACTCCTCCGGAGCCTCCGGCAACCCGGCAAGGCGGTAGACCCCTTGCCTGAGGCGGACGATCAGGGCACTGTCAGCAAGGCGCTTGACCCGCTGCGGGTTGATGCCGGCAGCACCTGCCTGCGCGGTGGTGAACAGCCCCCATTGAGACTCAGCCAGCTCAGCGAGTCCTAGAAGTCGTTCATCACTACGCATGCATCAAAAATAACATTTTGTGCCGCGATAGTGAGGCACTGGTTGTAACTTTTGACGTCCATCAAGGATGTTCCGGGGCGCAACCCTCAAGCTGGCAGGTCGGTCTTGTGACAATTAGCTCGCTGTGCTTGACCGATTGAGGTCTGGGGAGGGCCACTCAGGGCCGTACTTCCCCACGTTCGCTGTGGGCGAAGAAGTCGACGCGAATCGCGCGAACTAGTCGTCGTAGCGGCTTCCCACCTGCACGACCACAACCTCGGTATCGGTGACGTAGTAGATCAACCGGTGCTCGTGGCTGATCCGTCGCGACCAGTGCCCGGCAAGCTCATATCTCAGCGGCTCGGGCTTGCCAATTCCAGCGAACGGATCTGCAAGTACGGCGTTGATCGTCTTGTTCGCCGCCTTCAGTACCGCACGATCCCGCGGCAGCCAGGATGAATAGCTACACCACCCCTGGGCGGTGAACGTCAACTTTCGATCAGGCACGACATCACGCCTTCCGTCGGCGCGGACGAACACGCTGGTCCATCCCGGTCGTGTCGTCCGGCTCGTCGGTCAACAACGACACGAGGTTGTTCTCAGCTACACGAGACTGCAACTCATCCATGAAGCGCTTGAAGCGATCTGCGGAGTTGGTTGCTCCGGCGTCGTCGGCATAGATCTTCTCCGCGATCGCCCACAGCGCCGCACCCGGCGCAACCGCGTATCGCTTCGCGCCCTCGACAAGAAGCTTGTCCGGAGCGTCGTCATCGGTGGCAGATTCGTTGTAGAACTTAGGCTCGATCGCCCAGACCACGTCACCGCGCCGGAGCGTGAAGGTGCGAGTCGGCGGCTCTGTCGACGTCTCGTCGTCCGGGTCGATCAGGGCATGAGCTTCCGTGCGTCCTGCACGAGCGTCCTCGGCAGAAGCCAGCAATTGCGCGCCTCCGTGGGTTTGGAGCACGTACAACGTCTCCATGATCGAGTTCCAATCGGACTCGGCCACCAACACGGCGTTCTCGCCGGTCTTCGTGACGACCGTCACCTGATCGTGGTCGTCGTTGACCTTCTTCACCATTCCGAATAGGTCCTGACGAACGGTCGAGATCGGTAGCGCCGACATCGGCAATCACCCCTTTAGAAGTCGTACAACATATCGTACGCCTTAATTCGTACAACATGTCGTACAACCTCAGAAGCGAGCGTACATGCAGCTCAGGAGGTTTTTGGGGCGTAGTGGAGGGCGGTGATGCCGCAGGCGAAGGGGGTGGCGGCGACTGTGGTGAGGGGGGTGTAGGCGCCGGGGGCGAAGACGGGGAGGCCGGTGCCGATGGCGGTGGGGTTGGTGAAGAGGTGGAGTTCGTCGATTAGGTGGGCGGCGATGAGGGTGGAGACGAGGGTGCCGCCGCCGTAGACGATGAGGTCGCCGCCGGGTTGGTTCTTGAGGTCGGTGATGAGTTTGGTGAGGTCGCCGCCTGCGACTGTGGTGTTGTCCCAGGGGGACTCGGTGAGGGTGTTGGAGATGACGATTTTGGGGGTGTTGTTCATCCAGTCGATGGTGGCCTGGTCTTCGCCGTCGGCTTCGGTGCGGGTGGACCAGGTGGGGATGAAACCTTCGGCGAGGTTGCGGCCGAGGAGGATGGTGTCGACGGAGGACATGAGGGTGGCGATGTAGGTGGCTACGTCGGGGGTCCAGGGGAAGGTCATCCAGTCCATTTCGCCGTTCGGGCCGGACATGTAGCCGTCGATGGTGGTTTGGACCTGGAGCTTGAGCTTGCGCATCGGGTTTCCTTTTCTAAGGGCGGCTTGGGGCCTGCCGTTCTGATGTGTCTTTACTGTGCTGGAAGCGGTTTACGGATTGTTTACGGTCCGCTGCGGGTTGGCGCGGCGGGTGCGGTGCGGTGGGCGTGTTCGCGGGCAAACTACGGCGGCTGGCTTATCGTTGAGCTGGCTGCGCCGCTGGTCGGTGGCAGTTTTTCGATGGGCGCAGCGGACCCTCGATGGGAGCATGTGCATGAGTTGGCCGATCCGGACCGGGCATGACTGGCGACAGGCCGGACTGGTGATCGCGGTGGTCGCGGCGTTGCTCGCGGTGCCGTCGGCGGTCGCCGCGCTGGTACCGACCAGGGAGACGGCGGTTGCCCCGGATGCGGAGATCAAGCTGACTGCGCCGGGGGAGGAGCCCGACACGGTCGGTTTCGGTGGGGTCGGCGGGTGGCGGCGCAGGCCGACGGGGGATCAGACGACGGCCGTGCTGATCGCTCCGGATGGTTCGCGACTGGCGGTCAGCGTGATCGACGGCGTCACGGACTTCGCCGACGCGGCGGACTGGCGATTGAAAGTGCTTGGTGCGCAGGGCTTCAAGGCGGATTTCGACGGCGGGGAGGTCAAGACGCCGAACGGCTTCAGCGGCCGGACCTGCCGCGGCACGGACCGCGCCGGGGTGTGCGCGATCGTCGGCAACGAGAAACTGGCGGTCACGCTGGTGCTCATCGGTGACGACGCCACGTTCCCGGAGCTGACGCCGGTCCTGCAAACGCTGACGGTGCAACGATGAAGTGGTTCCAGCCGAAGTCGGCGCTGTTCTGGGCTTACTGTCTGATCTCGTTCCTGGGGCTGGCCGGGCTGGTGCTCCAATTGGCCCCGGTGGCCGCGCTGACCTGGCGCGACATCCTGGTCGGCCTACCGTTCACCCTCGCGACGCTGCTCGTATTCGGTTGGCTTGTCCTGCATTTGGATCGACTGCGGGCGCGACGGCGGATCCGGACACCGCTGGTCATGGGCTTTCTCTGGGGCGCGCTCGCCGGGCCCGGCATCGCCATGTTCGCCAACGACAACAACATGCGCATCATTCAGAACCTGGCGGGCGACGCGTTCGCGATCGACTGGCAGGCACCGATTTCGGCCGCGATCGTGGAGGAGGCGGTCAAGGGTATCGGCGTGTTCGCCGTCGCGTGGCTCGCCCGGCCACTGCTGAATCGGCCGATGCACGGCCTGCTGCTGGGCGGCTGCACCGGCCTCGGCTTCCAGGTCGTCGAGAACATCACCTACTCGGCCAACGCCGGATTGCTGTCGACACAGGACAATTCGGCGACCGCGGTGCTGGTCGGCATCGTGCGACTGCTCACCGGCATCACCTCGCACTGGATGCTGACCGCGCTCGCCGGCATCGGCATCGTGCTGGCGGTGGCGCGATCGGATTGGCCGGCCGGTCGGCGCGCGCAGGTCTTCGTCATGTTCTATCTGCTCGGTGCCGCACTGCATTTCGGTTGGGACGCGCCGAGCCCGGCGAACATTCCGGTGGGCTCGATCCTCGCCAGGACGATCCTGTACATCCTGATCTTCGCCGTCGTCTACACCTGGGTGGTGCACACCGAACGGCAGTGGTTCCGCGCGGTGGTCAACTGGGCGGTGACGCGGGGGATCGCGCCGGCCGGTGAGCTGAGCACGTTGATCTCGCGTCGAAGCCGACGCCGAGCCCGTAAAGCGGAACAGCTGAGCGGCCAGTACCGCCGTCGCCATCAGGTGCGGCGGCAGCGCGTGCTACTCGACTGGGTCCAGGACACCGGCGCGGGATCGGGCATTCGTATCCCGGTGTGAGGCAACTACTTACGCCTGGTGATCACCACCGGCTGCACCTCGGTCGGCACGTTGGCGAACGCGGCGACCGGAACGCCGAACGCGGCCGCGAGAATCTCCCTCGGCAGCGAATTCACGGTGGCCACGATGCCGATGTCGTCGTTGGGTTCCTGCGCGCTGGTGTTGAAAACCACCAGGACCTGCAGGGACTGTTCGGTGCTCGAGTTGCCGAAGTAATGGAAGAAGCCCTGCGGCACGAACACCAGATCGCCCTGCTTCGCCTCGAAGACATCGTTGCGATAGGTGCCGTCGGGATGGGTGCCGAGCATCGTCCAGTCGGCCTTGCCGGAAATGATGTAGTTGAGTTCCCACGCGGTCGGATGCCAATGCGGCTCGCGGATGCCGCCGACCTCGAGCTCGACGAAATAGACCGACGCGTGCTGGCCGGTGAGCACCGGAAAGGTGCCCTCGTGCGCGCCGCGCAACGTGCCGCCGTCGTATCGGTCCGGCTCGGCCGCGGTCAGGTGGTACAGATGCGAGTCGGTGTCCAGCTTGGTATCGGCCGCCGACGCGGGCATCGCGTTGCCCTGCTCGGCTCGGGCCGACCCGCCCACCGTCGCGGCGAGCGCCCCGCCGAGGGCCGCGCCACCGAGGGCGGCGCCGGTGCCGATGATCCGGCGGCGGCTGAGCCGCTCGTCGTCCTCGCTCGGTAGCTCGTCGGGCACTGGGTTTTCGGACACGCGACCTCCTGCGACGTCGGCGGTCGGCGACCGCGCGTGGGGGATGTCAGGCTCACGCCCAGGTCCAGCTCGGGCGCGCTCATGGTAGCCCCGCCGCGCCACCGTGTGCCCGCGTTGACACTCGCTCCGGCGCAATGACAATGTTGGGGCCTTGATACCTCATACCGGCGGTTCCGTCGGTTCGGCCTAGGGAGATCCATCGATGAGTTCACTCGCCGCCGGCGTGTTCATCGATTGGGAAGATCTGACGGGCCAGTCCAAGTTCGTGGTCGATCTGGTGACGTTCCCGATCTTCAGCGCGCTGGCGGGCTGGCTGACCAACTGGACCGGCGTGCTGATGTTGTTCTGGCCGGAGCGATTTCGCGGCTTCCGCATCCCGGGCCTGTATCTGCTCTATCCGTATTTCCCGCGGCGGGTGCAGGTGCTGCCGACCTTCTCCGGGGACGGGCAGCAGCTCGGATTCCAAGGCTTCATCCCGGCACGGGCCGAGAAGATGGCCAGCATCTGCGTCGACAAGGCGCTGATGCGGATCGGCAGCCCGCGCGACTTCATCCACGAACTCGACCTGGACGGCATCGCCGACTACGTCGCGGTGCTCGCCCGCAAGCAGGTGCAGCCGCTGGTCGACGAGCTGATGAACCGGGAGAACCCCGACCTGTGGCGGAGCGTGCCGCGCGCGGCCAAGCAGATCATCTACCAGCGGGTGGATCGGGAGATGCCCGCGCTGTCGCGGCGCGCGTTCGAATCGCTGGGCGACAACGTCGATCAGCTGATCGATATCAAGAGCTTCGTCATCCGGTATCTGCAGGACAACCCCGGCATCCTCAAGGATCTGACGACCACCATCGCGGCGCCGGAGCTGCGCTTCATGGTCCGGATCGGCCTGCTCGGCGCGCCGTTCGGCCTGCTGCTCGCGCTGTATATGCATGTGCACCAGCACATTCCGGTGCTGGGCTGGGTGCCTGGCTGGGTGATCGTGCTGCTCGCCTCGGCGGCGATCGGCGTGATCGTCAATGTCATCGCGGTCAAGATGGTGTTCGAGCCCGGCGACCCGCAGCCCTGGTACAAGTACCTGTGGCAGCAGGCGCTGCTGGCCAAGCGGCAGCCGCAGGCGGCGACCGACCTCGCGCACATCCTGGCCTACCAGGTGCTCACCCTGCCGAACCTGTCGCGGGAACTACTGGACGGTCCCAACGGCGACAAGACCCGCCAGCTGCTGGAACGGCTCGTTTCCGACGAGATCCACCGGCAGCTCGGCCCGACCACCTCGTTCGTCCGCGCGGCGCTCGGGCGTCGCCAGTTCGACAACCTCAAGGCGGGCGCGGCCGGTGCCGCCGTCGGGCTCGCGCCGAGCCTGGCCGAGGACGAGGAATTCATCCTGGAGCAGGCCAAGACCATCGATGTGTTCGCGGCCCGCAAGCTTCGGCAGCTGACGCCGGGGGAGTTCATGGAGATGTTCTATGCCTCGGTCGAACAGGACGCGTGGCTGCTCTATCTCCATGGCGCGGTGCTCGGGTTGGCCGTCGGCGCCTCGCATCTGATCATTTTCGGCTGGTAGCCAAGCCTTCTGGGCAGTCGGTCCAAATACAAGCACGCGTGCTTGCATTTTTCGGCGGCCGCTGCGATGCTGAACCGCGACGGCACACGAGGTGGTGTGCGTTCGACCGATCGGGCAGGGGAACAGATGGCTGACCTCGAGGCGCTGCTCAACGATTTCGCCGACGAGTGCGCGGACCTGGAACGCCTCGTCACCCCGCTGGCGGCGGCCGATTGGGCCCGCCTGACACCTGCGGCAGGCTGGACCATTGCCCATCAGATCGGCCATCTGGCCTGGACCGACGAGGTCGCCACGCTCGCCGCCGCCGATGACGAGGGCTTCCAGCGACTGGTGGCCGAGGCCGCGCCCAAGGCGACGACCTTTGTCGACGAGGCCGCCGAAGAAGCAGCGACCACGCCGCCCGCGGAGCTACTGGATCGGTGGCACCGCGGCCAGCAGGCCCTCACCGACGCACTGCGCGTGGTCCCCGCGGGCAGCAAGCTGCCGTGGTTCGGCCCGCCGATGAGCGCGGCCTCGATGATCACCGCCCGCATCATGGAAACCTGGGCACACGGCCAGGACGTGGCCGACGCGCTCGGCATCACCCGCACCCCCACCGCGCGGCTGCGCACCGTGGCCCACATCGGCGCGCGGACCAGGAACTACGCCTACACCGTGCATGGAAAGACCCCGCCGGCGGCCGAATTCCGGATCGAGCTCACCGCGCCCGACGGCACGATCTGGTCATGGGGACCCGAGGACGCCGCGCAGCGGGTGACCGGACCGGCCCTCGATTTCTGCCTGCTGGTGACCCAGCGCCGCCACCCCGACGACCTCGCGATCGAGACGGTCGGCGCGGACGCGGCGGAATGGCTTACCCTCGCACAGGCTTTCGCGGGACCGACGGGAACGGGGCGCACGGCGGGGCAATTCGCCTGACACTTCGCCCGAAACAGCAGCGACGGCCGGATGCGTACATCCGGCCGTCGCCCACCCGACCCGATCCATAGTTTCGGGAGCGGGCGAGCGTCACACTTGGGTGCGCCGTTCGTGTCGGCCGGACGCCATTGGCCGGGTGTCTCGATGTGGCAGTCGAGGATGACGCTCGCCAGCTAAAGAACTATTTACCCGGCCTTGAGGTGCCGGAAACATAAACAATCGACGAATTCGGCGTCGATTCGTCGGCCGATCCGTCGCGGAGTGTGATCCTGCTCTCCCCGAGGCAATGCCCCGTACGGCCGCGCCGTAACCTGGACAACCGTACGGCTTTCAACGATGTGGGCCGCGCTGCCAGGGGGAGCATGGGGCGCAGGAAGGAACACATCGTGACCAGAAACAAGCAGGTTCAAATCGCCAAGCACGCCGCGATCGTCCTCGCGGGTGCCGCCAGCCTCAGCCTCACCGTGATCGCCGGTTCCTACATCGTGCACCAGATGGCCGATCTCAACCGGACCGGCGATGCCGCCGCACCACCCGCGCACGCCGTCGAGGATTCGACCGGCGGGGCCGACTGGACGGACACCGTGCTGACGAGCGGCCACCATGAACTGCCCGCCGTATTCACCTGGCACTCAGCAGATGTTGTCGTGCCGACTCCGAAAGCGGCTGACCACCACCCTGATTCGGCGGTCGTCTCGCACCCGCGCACCGTCGGCGGGACACTGCTGATCGGCGACGCCTACGTTGACGCGCAGGTGGCCGCCGTGCGCACCGACACGATCTCGATCACCGTCGGCACCAACGCCTTCACCATGCTGACCGGCCACACCCCGCTCGACGAGCACTCGAAGTCCGCGGGCGTGACCCAGCTGCGCACCGAATTCGACACGCGCAGTGGCGAAGTCGTGCTGATGCTGACCGATCCGGCACTCGGCGACCACGACCTGCGCGTCAACCGCACCCCGGCACCGAACACCAAACCCGCGCCGGACCCGACCGCGGTGCACGAACCGACCACGACGGATCCGGCGAGCACGCACCGCGGCACGGAACCGACCGTGGCGGTGTAACTCTCGGCCTACTGTTCTCGGTATGCCGAACAGTACGTACGACTTCTGTGTGATCGGCGGTGGCATCGTCGGGGTGGCGACGGCGCATCGAATTCTGCACCGCCATCCCGGCGCGACCCTCGTGCTGCTGGAGAAGGCCGGCGCGCTGGCCACCCACCAGACCGGGCACAACAGCGGCGTCATCCACTCGGGCATCTACTATCCGCCGGACAGCCTGAAGGCGCGACTGTGCCGCCGCGGCGCCGCGTGGACCAAGAAATTCGCTGCGGCACAAGGAATTCCGTTCGAGGTGTGCGGCAAGCTGCTGGTCGCCACGGACGCGGCCGAGCGGCGCAGGATGCTGGCGCTGCACGAGCGGTCGGTCGCCAACGGCGTCGCGGTCGAGCTGCTCGACGCCGCCGAACTCCGCCGGCGCGAGCCGAGGGTGACCGGGGTCGGCGCGCTGTTCGTGCCGGACACCGGCATCGTCGACTACACCGCCATCACCACCGCGCTGGCCGACGAGGTTCGTTCGGCGGGCGGGCAATTGGTCTTCGGCGCCGAGATCACCTCGCTCACCGAAACCGACGCCACGGTCACCGCCGCGGGGCCGACCGGGTCGTGGACGGCCCGCACCCTGGTGGCGTGCGCGGGGCTGCAGGCCGATCGACTGGCCCGAATGGCCGGACTGCGCAACGATTTCCGGATCGTTCCGTTCCGCGGCGAGTATTACCAGCTGCCGCCGGAGCGGGCCGGGCTGGTGCGCACGCTGATCTATCCGATCCCCGATCCCACGCTGCCCTTCCTCGGCGTGCATCTGAGTCCGACCATCGACGGCACGCTGACCGTCGGCCCGAACGCGGTGCTCGGGCTGGCCAGGGAGGGCTATCGCAAGGGCAGTTTCGACGCCAGGGACGCGCGGGCGGTGCTCGGTTTTCCCGGTGTGCACCGGGTGGCTGCGGCGAATGTCCGGACCGGGCTGCGCGAACTGCGCAACTCGCTGTTCAAGCGGGGTTATCTGGCCGAATGCCGGCGCTACTGTCCCGAGCTGACCCTGGCCGATCTGCGGCCACGCGAGGCGGGCATCCGCGCGCAGGCGGTGCTGCGCGACGGAACGCTGGTGCACGACTTCATGATCGAGCGCACGCCGCGCTCGGTGCACGTACTCAACGCACCGTCGCCGGCGGCCACCTCGGCCATGCCGATCGCCGAGCACATCGTCGATCAACTATGAGCAGATAAACGGCCCCAGAACAAAACCGATCGGTCCAATCCAGCTATTGACCAGCCATGAGCAACCAAGCAACCGCCCGGTAGCAATGTGGAAAACCGGCACACCAAATACCGCGCAACCGCTCCAATAAAGAGGAGAGCTGTAGTACTTTTAACGCCAGTCGTGGAACAGGGAGGGCCTATGGGCCACATCAAGTACGCGAGTGACGTCGGGGCGCCGGTCGAGGTGGCATTCACCTATACGGACAACCATCTGTTCGTACCGGACTGGATGTTCGCGGTCGCCGCCTTCGAGCCGACCGGCGAACTCGACTCCGGCCTCGGCGCCCGCTTCACGACCAGCACACGACTGGTGCTCTGGCGGCCGACGATGACATGCGAGGTCACCGAATATCGTCGCAACGTGGTGATCGGGTATACGCTGCGTGGGCGTTTGTCCGGGACCCTGACGCTGCGCTTCGATCCGCTCGGATACGGGCGGTCGGTGCTGACGTCCGAGGCGGAGTACAGCCCCCCGCGTGGCTTGCTGGGGCGCCTCTGTGTCGGTCTGGTGGATTCCGCCGTGAAATCGGCGCTCCGCCGCACCGAGTCCCAATTGCGAAGGGAGATAGAAGAATTCCACGGTACCGATCTTGTCGGTCGGATTGCGTAGGGTGCCAGCCATGATCATCGTGAGCACCGACGGATCCTGCCTCCGCAACCCCGGCGGCGCCATCGGCTGGGCTTGGGTCAATCATCAGGGCTCCTCGTCGAGCGGCGGCGGCCCGTCCGGCACCAATCAGGTGGCGGAGCTACGCGCGGTGCTGGAGGCGATTCTCGCCCATCCCGGCGCCGAACCCCTACTGATCGAGAGTGATTCGCTCTACGCGATCAAATGCGCGTCGGAATGGATCTCCAGTTGGCGGCTCAACGGCTGGCGCACCTCCACCGGTGGCGCCGTGAAGAACGTCGAACTCATCCGGCAGATCGATAAATCCATCGCCAGCAGGCCCGGCCCGGTCCGGTTCCGTTGGGTCCGTGGACATGTCGGCAACTACTTCAACGAGCAGGCCGACGCGCTTGCCGGTGAGGCGGCTCGGAAGGTGGCCGCGACCACGGCCGTCGCCGAGGCGAACACCGCGGAACTTCCCGCGGTGACTGTGGAAGAAACGCCGGCGGCGCCGGAAGCGCCGATCGACCAGGCCGCGGGGAAGGCGGCCGCGCCGTCGGCGCCGCAGACTCTGATGCTGTTCTGATCCGGCAGCGCGGATAACGAACTGCCCGAATGACCTCCGGCGGTGGTGGCTCGGCCCACCGCCGGAGGCACTCGTTATGGCTAGTTGCCCGGAGCCGGGGCAGGCGCGGGCTGCCCACCCGGAGCAGGCGCACCCGGTGTCGGGGCACCAGGGGCGGGCGCACCGGGCAGCCCGGTACCGGTACCCGAACCCTTGAGCATCGGCGAATCGAGCTTCTCGACCAGCCACTTGTCGCCGGACTTGGTCAGCTGCGCGATCACCACGACGAACTGCCGCTCCGGCGTCGTCTGGGTGAAGTTGGTGCGGTACTGGGTGAGCGTGACGAGCACCTTGGCCTCGGTCTTGTCACCGGACTGGTAACCGCACTGCACGTCGTCGACCCAGGACTTCACCTGCGCCTGCACCATGGCGTCCTTGAGCGCCTTGGTCGCGTCGTCGAACTCCTTCAGGAATTCGCCGCTCGCACCGGACTTCACCTTGGTGAAGTAGTCGTCGAGGTTCTTGGTGTAGTCGTAGATCGAGACGTCCTTGCCGAAGTTGCAGCCGGCCGCCGTCGCATCGTGGATGGCGTCGATCTTCTCGCCGCGGTCCTTGCCCTGCAGGAAGAACACCACCACCGCGGTGATCGCGGCCACCGCGAGCACGCCCGCCACGAACGCGGCGATCACCGGCAGCGAGGTGGACCGACCCGAGGTTGCGGGACTGCCCGCGCCCTTACCGAGATCGGTTTTCGGCGCCTCATCGACCTTTTCGGTCGCTACCTTGCCGGACTTCGACGGCTCGGAGTCCGCCTTCGACAGTTCGGGCTTCGCCACCGCGGCAGCCTCGGCCTTATCGGCCGTGGTGTCCGCAGTGGTCTCGGCATCCTTGTTGGTGTCGGCGTCGTCGGTGGACATCGATACAAACCTGCACTTTCCCGGCGCGCGGGCGCACCGATCGACTGACGGGCCCGCATCTCGGGCGAACCGTACGCGTTCTCTCGGCGAGTATGCCCGGACCCACGGTTTCGCCGTGGGACCGGGGGCATCTCACTTCACCGGGGGCAGGGTCCGCTCGTTCGGATCCACACCCGGCGGCATATGCGCGCCGTTGTTCGGCACATCGGGTCGCGGCGCATTCGCCGCGCCACGGATTTCGGAACCGGGCGGCGGGTTCTCGCAGTAGTTCCACTTGCGAATCGTGCCGTCCTGGACGACTTCGTTGCGCAGCTGCGTCACGTTGTAGGTGCAGTACGGCCGCGGCCAGATGTCGATGATCGCGTGGAACTCGCCGTCGTGCGCGGGCACACCCAGCGCGTCCGCGCCGAGCGCGAGCGAGGGGAACAGCGCGCGCAACGCGGGCAGGCGCAGCTGCGCGGCCTTGGTCATCGCCGCGAAATTCGTGGCCAGGCTGGTGATCGGGTCGCTGGTCTTGTCGAGCACCGCACCGAGGCTGCTCAGCTGTCCCGGCGCCTTCTCCAGGATGCCCTGCAGTTCGGCGTTGGCATTGTTGAACTGGCTGAACAGCGTGCCGGAGTTGCGGGTCAGCGTGCCGAGGTCGGGCTGGGCGTTCGAGGTGGTGTCGGCGATGGTGCGCAGGTTGGCGATCAGGTTGGTGGTCTGCGGCAGCAGACTGTCGAAGCCGGCCATGGCCAGGCTGATGCCATTGACCATGCCGCGCAACTGATCCGGGCCGCCGCTGAGCGCGGTGTCGAGCTCGCGCAGGATGACGCCGAACTTGTCCGGATCGACCTGCGCGATGAGCGCGCTGGAGTTGTCCAGGACCGACCAGATCGGGGTCGGCGTCTTGATCTTGTCCGCGTCGAACTTGATCACCGCGCCGTCGCCGAGGAACGGCGCCTGCTCGGTGCCGGGACGGAAGTCGATGTACTGCTCGCCCGCACCGGAGAGGGCCTGCACCGAGATCGCGGTGTCGACCGGGATCTTGTACTTGCTCTCGATCTCGGCCGCCGCGGCGATGGCCTGCCCGCGATCGGTCAGCTTGATCGAGGCGACCTTGCCGACCCGATAGCCGCGCAGGGTCACGTCGTTGCCCGGCTGCAGCCCGCCCGAGCGGTCCAGGTTCACCGTCACGGTGTAGGTGGACTTGAGCGGATTCACCCGCATGATGCTGATCATCAGGTAGCTGGCGCCGATCAGGAACACCAGCACCAGGCCGATGCTCGACAGCACCAGCTTGTGCTGCATCAGTTTCGCCATCATCGGTGACCCCCCTGCACTCGACCCTGCACGATCTGCAGGACCTGGATCAGGCTGCCCGCTAGGTCTTGGATATCGCGCAGATCCTGGAATCCGCCGTGTTGCGGATCGGTCAGCGCGCTGAGGTCGAGGTTGGTCGCGGTGGCGTAGACGGCGAAGCTCTTGCCGCGGAAGGTGGCATCGACCTTGGGCCGGATCACCTTCAGCCGATCGAGCAGGATGCCGAGGTTGTCGCCGGTGTTGGCCAGCGCGTCCATCAGCTGATGGGTGTTGTCGAGCAGGCTGCCCAGCTGCTGGCCGGAGGTGTCGGCGTAATCGCCGAGCGCGGCACTGGTGGTGGACACCTTGGTCAGCAAATCGCCGATGGCCCTGTTGTTCTCGGCGATCGCGCCGATCATCTGCGGCAGCGTGTCGGCCACCTGACCGAGCTCACCGCGGCGGGCCTCGATGGTGTTGGCCAGCGCGCCGAACTCGTTCAGCACGCCGTCGACCTTCGCGCTGTTGTCGTTCAAACTGCCGACCACGCCGGTCATTTCCTTGATCAGATGCGACAACTCACCGCCGCGCCCGCCGACGATCGAGTCCAGCTCCGAGGTCAGCTTGCTCAAGCTGGCGACGCCACCACCGTTGAACAGCATCGAGATCGAGATCAGCAGCTGCTCGACGGTCGCACCCGCCGAGGTCTTGTCCAGGCCCAAAGTGTCACCGTCGTGCAGCATGTTCGTGCCCGGTTCGGTCTTCGGCTTGGACACCGCGACGAACACATCGCCGAGCGGGGTGGCCTGACGCAGCTCGGCGGTGCTGTCCTTGGGCAGCTCGATGTCCTTGCTGATGGTCAGGTCGACGACCGCCTGGAAGTTCTTGGTCTTGATGTTGGAGACCACGCCGACATCGGAGCCGCCGATCTTCACCTTCGCCTGGTCCGGCAGGTTCAGCGCGTTCTCGAAAACCGCGTGCACAGTGTAGGTTTCGCCGGACACACCGGGCTTGGGCAGTGGCAGTTTCTCCACCGTGAGACCGCAGCCCGAGGTGATGCCGACACCGGCCACCGCCGCGACGGCGATCAGCGCGCGGCGTGCCTTGATTGTCATTCGGTACGTCATTTCGTCAGTCCGAGCAGCGCGGCGGTGAGACCGTAGTCGGGCCCGAAGTCCTGCATGTTCCCGGTTCGGCACCCGTCTGCCTTCATCTGGATCCGCTCGCAGAACAGGCTCACCAGTTCGCCGCTCAGCGTGGTGCCGATGAGCGCGCTCAGCCGGACGTAGCCGTGCTCGCGATTCATGATGTTGTTGACGTTCTGGAAGACCATCGGTGCCACGTCGACGATTTCGGTGAGGCCGTAGGCGTTGTCGCGCAGCTGCTGGGTGACCTTGGTCAGCCCGGCCAGGCTGCCCGCCAGTTGATCCTGATGCTGGGCGAGGGTGGTGCTGGTGTTGTTCAGGAAGTCGTTGATCTGATTCAGCGTCGCCTGCAGGCCGGGCGCCTGATCGGCGAGCAGGCCGGTCATCTGGGTCATCCGGTTGCTGAAGTCGCGCACCGACTGGTCATTGTCGGCCAGCATCGTGGTGAGCTCGTTGAGCTTGACGATGATGTTGGAGACCGCGTCCTTGTTGTCCACGCCGACCTTCAGCGCGCCGGACAGCGCGTTGAGGGTGTCACGCATCTTCTCGCCGTTGCCGTTCACCATCGGGTACAGCACCCGGCCCGAGAGCGGGCCGATCCCTTCGCTGCCCGGTTCCGGCTTGAGCGCGGCGGCGAACTGATCGATGGTCTTGATCATCGTGTCGAGTTCGACCGGGGTCTTGGTCTTGGCCAGCGGCAGGTGCGCGCCGTCGGCCAGGGTGTCGCCCTTGGTGTAGACGGGGGTGAGCTCGACGTGCCGGTCGGTGACGATGGACGGCGAGATGATCGCGGCCATCGCGTCTTTCGGGATCTTCACGTCCTTGTCGATGGACATGTGCACCTCGATGAAGGTGCTCTTCGGCACGATCTTCTCGACCTTGCCCACGTCCAACCCGAGCACGGTGATCGGGTTGCCCTCGTAGATGCCCGCGATGTTCTCGAAGTCCGCGGTGACCTGAATCGTCTGGCCGAGCGCGTTGTTCACCGAACTCGGCACCAGCGAGCAGCTGCCGACGGCCAGGGCGGCGGCGCTGACCACGAGCATCTTGGCGATGGTCCGTACCTTGACGGCCTTCAGGAAGGTCATCCCTGGCACCCCTCTATAACTTGAGCGAAGCACAGCCAGTTGTCCGGGAAGATCCATGGCAGCCCGACGCTGCCGTACGGTCCGTTGCCGCCCCAGGAGTTCGCCAGGTAGCGCACCGTCGGCGGCATCAGCGACAGCAGTCGGTCGAGGTTGTCCTTGTTCTTCTGCAAGCCCTCGGACATGGTGTTCAGCTGCTCGATGGTCGGGCCGAGCTGGTTGTCGTTCTGCGCGCCGATCTGCTGGAGCTGTTTGGTCAGCGACGCGACATTGTCGAGCAGCTGGCGCAGCAGACCCTGACGCTCCATCACCCGATTCGCGATGGCCTCGCCCTGGGTGATCACCAGCAGCACGCTGTTGCGGTTGTCGCCGAGGATCTGGGTGACCCGGTTCAGATCCTTGAGCAGGCTGTCGACCTCGTCCTTGCGGGTGTCCATCACCTTGGCCAGGGCGCCGACGCTGTCCAGCGCCTGCGCCATCAGCTGCGGGGAATCGCCCATCTGCTGGTTGATCAGGTTCAGCGAGTCGGACAGCTTCTTGGTGTCGAGGGCCTCGAACTTCGGCGTGCCCTCCTGCACCACGTCGGCCAGGTTGTACGGAACCGCGGTGTTGGACACCGGGATTCGGCCGCCCTTCAGGCCGGAGCCGTCGCCGGGATCCAGATCGACGTACCTGGCGCCGAGCAGCGTGGCCATCTTGATCGAGGCGCGCGCGTCGGGGCCGAGCTTCACGCCGTTGTCGATGCTCAGCGTCAGCAGCACGTGGTCGCCCTCGAGCTTCGCGCCGTCCACCCGGCCGCTGGTCACGCCCGCGACGTTTACCCGGTCGCCGACCTTTATCCCGGCGGCCTGCACGAACTCGGCCTTGATCGACTGCTCGCCGACGCCGACCAGCTTGACCGCGCTGGACGCGAGCAGCAGCGCGACGATCAGCGCACCGCCGAGAATGCCCAGCCAGAAGTAGCGGTTGGCGGCGAATCTTGCCTTCATCTTCGTCATCACGGGCGGCACACCGCCGAGTGCGAAGTGCCACCGATCTGCGAGAACAGCCCGCGCGGGAACAGCACGCCGTAAAGCGAGACATCCAAGCCGCACAGGTAGGCGTTGGCGTAGCCGCCCTCCTCGGTGTGCCTGCCCGCCGCCGAAATGATGTTCGGCAGGTCGATCGCGGCCTGATCCAGCTTGGCGCCATTGGCGAGCAGCAGGGTCAGCGCGGCGCTGGTGGAGTTCTGGGCGGCCTGCAGCTTCGGCTGGATCTGATCGACCATGCCGACCAGCGAGCTGGTGGCGTTGGCGATCTGCACCGTCGAGGTCTGCAGCGACTGCCCCTGCTCGTACAACCCGCCGATCAAGGCCCGGGTCTGGGTCACCAGGGTCTCCAATTCATCACCTCGTCTGGCCAACCCCGCCATCACACCGGAGAGGTTGGCGATCACATCGGACAGGATCGCATCGCGGCGCTGGAAGTCGGTGGCCAGCTGCGCGGCCTGAACGATGAACGCGCTCAACGAGACTCCGTCACCCTGCAACGCCTGGATGAAGGTTTCCGAAAGGCGGTTCACCTGCTCGGGCTGCAGCGCCTGGAACAGCGGCTGAAAACCGTTGAGCAGGCCCGAAACGTCGAACGACGGCTCGGTCCGGTCCAGCGGAATCGACGCGTTGTTCTTCAGCTGCGCCGGGCTGGACGACTTGCCCGGCGCCAAGGCCACATACCGCTGGCCGATCAAGTTCTGGTAGCGGACAAGGGCTTTGGTGTCGTCGAACAGCGTCTGATCCCGCTGCACGACGAAGGTCACCTTGGCCACTTGCTTTTTCGACTTCGGGTCCCGTTCGAGCGCGATCTTGTCGATCTTGCCGACCCGCACACCGGCCATTCGGATGTCGTCGCCTTCGTGCAAGCCGAGCACGTCGGTGAAGGTCGCCGAATAGGTATTGGTGTCGCCATCCACGATGCGCGCCAAAGTGTTCCAGACGAGCACCGTGACAAGGATGGAAACGATCGCAAAGATGCCGAAGCCGATCAGCGGTTTACGAATACTCATCGGCCAACCCGGTTTTCGGCCACGTGCATGGTCCCGCCCTTCAAAATCGAGCTCAGCAGCAGGTATTCGGCGGTGGTCGGTTGACGGCCGAGCAACATGGCGATGGCCGCGTCACCCTGGTAGGAGATATCGCCCGCGGCCGGGATGCGCGCGGCGGCCGGTGCCACGGGGCCGGGAGCCGGTGCGGGCGCCGGAGCCGGCGGCTGACCGAGGCCGGGCAGCATCGGGAACAGACCCTCGAGCGGCGTGCCCGCGAACGGACGCGGCGCGGCGGGCACGATGCCCTCGGCGGGCCGCGAATCCGGCGTGGTGACACCGGGAATCACCGGCAGGCCCGGCATCGGCACCACCGGCGGCAGACCGGCGGCAGACTCGAGCGCCCTCGGCCGCAGGTTGTCCGGCAGCGGCGGCAGCTCGTTCACCGCGGGCGCGGTGGCACAGCTCGGTCCGGCCAGCTCGCCGTAGCGCGGGCAGTCGGCCACCGTGTACGGCTTGTACGGGGTGAGCGTGATGCCCGCGTCCCAGCGTTGCTGCTGCTGCGGACCCCAGGTGAAGGTGGAATCCATCCGGCGGGTCATCTCGCTGAGATTCAGGATCGTCTGGGTGATCGCGTTCGGGTCGGCGGCCACCGCGCCGAACATGTCGCTGGTGCCCGCGGTGACCTGCTTGCCGACGTCGCCGTTGCGGGCGAACAGATCGTTCACGACATCGACCGTGCTGCTCGTCCCGGTGATCAGCGCGACGAGCTCGCTGCGCCGATCGGCGATGGTGCGCGCGGTCTGCACCGAGGTGCCGAGCACGTCGAGCAGTTCCGGCGAGGATTCGTTCAGCGCGTGGAACGAGCTGGAGAAGTCGCCGAGCATCACGCCGAGGTTCGGGATCGCGTCGTCGACCGACTGCAGCCAGTGGTCGAACCGCTCGACGGTCGAGCCGGGCATCCGGCCGCTGCCGTCGAGCGCCTGGGACAGCGTGCCGAGCACGCGACCGAACTGCACCGGATCGATCCGGTCGAGGATGTTGCGCACCGTGGTGAGCGTGTCCTGCAGCGCGAGCGTGCCCTTGCTGCGGTCTTCCTCGATGATCGAGCCGTCGTGCAGGTACTGGTCCGCCGGTCCGTTGAAGACCAGCTCGACCGAGGTGACGGCGAACAGGTTGCTCGGCACCACCCGGGCGGTGACGTTGGCGGGCACGCCCTTGGCGAACTCCGGCTTCACCTCGATCTGCACCTTCTGCAGCTCGCCCTTGGCCGCGACCTCGACCTGCTTGACGGCGCCGACCAGCACGCCGCGGAACTTCACGTCGGCCTGCGAGGGCAGACCGTCACCGGTGGTGGTGAGGTTCGCCGTGACGTTCACCTTGTCGACGAAGTAGCCCTGGTAGCGCAGCGTCAGGAAGCCGAGCACCAGCGCGAGCACGAGCAGGCCGGCCAGGCCCGCGACAAGCAGCTGACGCATCGTGGGTCCACGCCCACTGGGATCGATGATCATCTGGTGCTACCCCGAGATCCTGATGCCGGGGTTGATGCCCCAGATCGCCAATGTCATGAACAGGTTCGCGAAGACGACGGCGATGATGCACACCTTGATCGCCCGGCCGGCCGCGACGCCGACGCCCTCCGGTCCGCCGGAGGCGAAGAAGCCGTAGTAGCACTGGATGAACGTGGTGATCGCGACGAACAGGATCGCCTTGAGCAGCGAGTAGATCACGTCGGTCGGCACCAGGAATTGGTAGAAGTAGTGCTGGTAGGTGCCGCTGGCGGTGCCGCCGATCAGCTGCACGGTCAGCGAGCAGGAGATGTAGGCCATGGCCAGGCCGAGGCAGTACAGCGGGATGATGGCGACCATCGCCGCGAACATCCTGGTGCTGATCAGGTAGGGCAGCGGCCGGATCGCGATGGACTCCAGCGCGTCGATCTCCTCGGAGATGCGCATGGCGCCCAGTTGCGCGGTGAACCGGCAGCCCGCCTGCGCGGCGAAGGCGATGGTAGCGAGCAGCGGGCCGAGTTCGCGCGTGGTGGCGAAGGCGGAGATGGCGCCGGTGATCGGGCTGAGCCCCAACAGGTTCAGCGAGTTGTAGCCCTGGATGCCGACGGTCATCCCGCCGAACGCGCTGAGGATGACCACCACGCCGATGGTGCCGCCGCCGACGACCAGGTTCCCGTTGCCCCAGCTGACGTCGGAGAGCAGCCGCCACACTTCCTTGGGATAGTGCTTGAGCGCCAACGGGATCGAGCCGATCGAGCGCAGCAGGAAGAACACCTGGTGGCCCAGCCGGGCGAGCAGGTCGACCGGCGCGTTCGCGGACTTGCGAAGTTGCTGGAACGGCCGCAGTAGCGGGGGAACATATGTCGACGACACTCAGACCACCTGTGACGGGAACAGTGCGTTGTACACCTGGGTGATGACGAGATTCACGCCGAACAACATGATGGCGGAACTCACCACCGCGGAATTCACCGCGTTGGCCACGCCGCCGGGGCCACCACGAGCGTTCAATCCGTTGTCGCAGGCGATGATTGCGGCGAGTAGCCCGAAAATCAACGATTTGACCAGCGCGACAAAGAGATCGGTAGTAACCGCGAACGACGAGAACGTGCCGATGTAGGAACCCGGCGTACCGTTCTGCGCGAAAATGTTGAAGATGTAACCAGTCAAGAATCCGACAAAAACGACGAAGCCACAGAGCAGCACACTGACCAGCATCGCCGCGCCGAGCCGGGGGGCGACCAGCCTGCGCATCGGGTCGACGCCCATCACCTTCATCGCGTCGATCTCTTCGCGGATGGTGCGCGAGCCGAGATCGGCGCATACGGCGGAGCCGACGGCGCCGGCGATCATCAGCGAGGTGACGAGGGGAGCGCCCTGCTGAATGATGCCGAGGCCGTTGGCCGCGCCGATGAACGAGGTCGCGCCGACCTGGCCTGCGATCGAGCCGACCTGGATCGATACGATGACACCGATCGGGATGGCGACCAGCAGCGTTGGCGCGGCGGAGACACTCGCCATGAACGCGCACTGGCGGATGAACTCTTGAAAGGGGAAGCGGCGCCGGAAGATTGCGATGAACAGTTCGGCGACCGCCGCGATCCCCATGGTGATCTGGCGGCCGAAGGTCTCCAGCGAAGCCTTCGGATGGTCGGCCCAGTAACCCTTGGTCCAATCGACCGCATCACTCATCCGTGATCCTGTTGGAGGACTCTTGGTCGACTGCACTGGCTAACCCCTCTCGACGCCGGTTGGCTGCCCCGACGACTTGTTTGCTTGACGCACCTTACTACGTAGTAAGCCAGAACACACCACCCTCCTGTGATTGCAGTCATAGACCTCGGTCACTGTGCGCTAAACGCTATGACGCAGGCCACCGGCATTGGGTCGGCGCCCAAAAAGGTGGGTGGATCTTCTGGAACAAGTTACAGGTCAACCCGGCGAATCCCCCGCCCAGACATCATCATGACGCTAATTTATTCGGAAAGAGTTCATTCAAAATCGCATTTGTTTCCGGAACCGAACAGAACGGGCTGTACTACTGTTCGAGTACAAACTCGAGGCGGCCATCGACCTTTTTCATAGCCGGTCGCTATTATTACAAATAAGAGACATAATGTGCTTATGTCTAAAAATGGGGTTAAGGCTCGCCCGCATGGACACCCCGAAGTAGATGACGCGCCCGGACCCGAATACTGACACGATGGGTGCGACAGATTGATATCGTGCGGGCTTCCGACGTCTGGAGGGACATGTTCAGCAAACTCGCCAAGGTGGCCACCGCCGCCTTCGCCGTAGCCCTCGGTGCGGCGCTACTCGGGACGGGCGCGGGGGCCGCTCAGGCCGAGCCGGGCCCGCCGGTCGTGGGTGGTGGATCCGGCATCATCATCGATAACCAATTCGAGTGCACCGTAACCACCGTCGGCCACGACAACGCGGGGCGGCTCGTCGGCCTGACCGCGGGCCACTGCGGTGATCCCGGTGCCGAGGTTTTCGCGGAGGCCAACCGTGGCGCCGGCGTGATCGGCCGGTTCGTCTACTCCAACCATGATCTCGACTACGCCGTGATCCAGTTCGAGCCGGGCAAGATCGTCCCGGTGAACCGGGTCGGCAACGTCACGATCACCGGGCTCGGCGCACCCGCGGCGTTCCCGAACATCGTGTGCAAGGAAGGCCGCACCACCGGCAACACCTGCGGCATCAGCTGGGGCGACGTGTTCGGGTCGAACATGGAGACCTGGAGTCAGATGTGCGTCGTCGAAGGCGATTCCGGCGCGCCGGTCGTCATCGGCTCCACCCTCGTCGGCATGGTGAACGCCTACCTGGCCATGGCCTGCTTCGGCCCCGAGGTCGGCACCAACATGAGCACCATCATGGATGACATCAACGCCCGCGGCGGCGTCGGCGCAGGTTATCTGCCTATATAGCTCTCGACCAGACACAAGAAACTGAGCGGGCGCACGGTTGATCGAACCGGCTGCGCCCGCTCATTTTTCGTTAGCGGGCCGGTTTGTCGTCATGAACCGCCGGGGCAAGAGCCGGTCCGGCCACCGCGCACTGCGGCATGCAGTCGACACTGTCCAGGGTCGCGGGGCGGCGGGGCTGCCGGAGCAGTGCGGCCGCGAGTACCGAACCGGCGAGCAGCAGGCCGACACAGATCCACATGGCGGTGCCGAAGCCGTGGTTGAAGGCGACCGGATCGCCCAGGGCACCAGAGATTCCGGCCAGGCCGGGCAGGGCCGCGACGGCGAGCAGTTGCGCGGTCCGCGCGACGGCGTTGTTCACCCCGGACGCGATGCCCGCCTCGCTGGACGGCACCGCGCCGAGCACGGCCCCGGTGAGCGGGGCGACCAGCGCCGCGAGACCGAAACCGAAGACGAGCACGCCGGGCAGCACATCGGTGAGATACGCGGTGTCCGGCCCGATCCGCAGCAGCAGCACCAGGCCGCCCGCGGCGAGCAGCGGACCGACCGTCATCGGAATGCGCGGCCCATGCTGCTGCGCCCAGCGGCCGGCGGGCGCCGAGAGCACCAGCATGATCAGCGTGATCGGCACCGTCGCCACGCCCGACATCAGCGGTGAATATCCCGCCACCAACTGCAATTCCAGAATCAACAGGAAGAACACGCCGCCGAGCGCCGCATAGACCGCGAGGGTGACCAGGTTGGCCGCGGTGAACACCCGCGACGCGAACAGCACCGGCGGCACCAGCGGATGGTCGCTGCGCATCTCGATCACCACGAACGCGGCGAGCAGCAGCACGCCCGCCACGATCAGCAGCGGCATGGTCTCGATCAGACCGAAGGTCAGCGCGCCCAGCGCGAGCGCGACCACCACGGCGCCCGGCACGTCCAGCCGTGCCTTGGCATTCGGATCATGGCTCTCCGGCACGTGTTTCAGCGCGACGAGCACCACGACGAGGGCAAGCGGCACATTGATGAAGAAGATGGCGCGCCAGCCGGCCAGCTCGATCAGCCAGCCGCCGAGGAACGGCCCGAACGCGCCGGCCACCCCGCCGAAGCCCGACCACAGCCCGATCGCCGCGCCTTGATCACGCCGGTCGATGGAGGAGGAGATCAGCGCGAGACTGCCCGGCGTCAGCATGGCGCCCGCGATGCCCTGCAGGATGCGCGCGAACACCAGCATCTCGATGTTCATCGCGGCGCCGCACAGCACCGAGGCCACCGCGAAACCGATGGTGCCCCAGACGAACACCTTGCGCCTGCCGAGCCGGTCGCCGAGCGAGCCGCCGAGCAGGATGAACGAGGCCAGCGTCAGCGTGTACCCGTTCAATGTCCATTGCAGCCCGGCCACATCGGTATCCAGCGACTCGCCGATGCGGGGCAGCGCGATATTGACGACGGTGGCATCGAGCGAGGCCACCGACGAACCGAGGATGGTGGCCAGCAGAATCCAGCGGCCGGTGGTGGATTTCAGCCGGGGTAGATCAGTCGTGCTCACCGACCCAACTTAGCTGCCCGGCGCCCGGTTGCCGGGCAGTTCACGCTGGGCGCAACGGTGTCAGATCTCTTGGACGCAGACGACGAAGTGGCGCTGCTCGTAGACGTATCCGGTGCCGCTGCCGCAGACGTTCACGTCGTCGGCGCCTTCCACCCGCTTGACCACCTTGACGCCCTTGACCGGCGAGGCGCCGGTGCAGTCGACCCGCTTGGGGTCGTCCCCGCCGACGTCCATGCAGCCGCCGACCACCCAGTCGATGTCGAGGCAGTACGCGCCCTGTTCGATGCCGTTGAGGGTCTCGGCGTAGTAGTTGTCGGCGTCGCCGACGCACTGCGTGCTCTTCGGCGCCTTGCCGATCACCTTGTAGTTCGCCGCGCGGCTACCGCAGGACGCCTTCGCGATGGTGGCGCTCGAGGTGGTGCCGCCGAGGGTGACGCAATCGCCCTCGTTGGCCTGGAAGTCGGTGTTGCCGCCCTTGCTGGTCGGCGTCGGCTTGCCGGTGGTCGGCCGGCCCGACGAGGGCTTCGGTGTGCTGGTGATCGAGACGGCGTTGATGGTGCCGTTGTCCACCGCGGGCTGCGCGTGACCGCTGACCGTCGAATTGCAGCCGACCAGCGCCAGTGCGGCGGCCGCGATGAATGTCGCGAACACGACACGACCCCAGGTCAGTTGACCAGACACGAAACAGTCCTCCCGAGCTGTCACGCTCCGAACTCACGCCCCCGTAAGAATCCGAAGTAAACAAAATAAAGCTGTGCTTGAAATACACGCCATGCATACACCATGGAACGCGCACACGTCGACTCGACCGTGCGGCCTCGCGCATTCGCGACTCGCAAGCGCTCTGTGGAATCGAGGTTCCAGCAACCGATCTGAGTACAGTAGGGTTTCAGAGTTCGAGAGGAGGTACCCGTGAAGCTGATCAGCGTGATCGTCTGCTCGGCCGCCGCGGTTATCACCTCCCTTGTAGTGCCGGCCGTCGCCTCAGCTACCGATGCGCATTGCACTTCGGAAAACGGGACGGACATCACAATCATCGACGGGCGCACCGCCTGTCGCGCCGCTACCGACCTGCTCGGACAGGCGAAATCCCTGGGTATCGACGGTGTCGGCTATGCGAGCGCCACCGCCGGGGCCACCGCGGTCGGTGTCGGCGTGCGCGGTGGCGTCGGCGCCAGCAACGGTGCGGGCGGGATGCCCATCGCGATCGGCATCGGCCAGGACGCGATCGCGCTGAGTTCCATTGACAGCGAAGAGGTTTCGCAGAGCCCCGGCGTGCCGGTGGTCGCGATATCGGTCGCGCTGGACGGGTCGCGGGCCGGCGCGCAGAGCGCCGATCACACCGTGGTGTGCCTCGGCGGCGGGGCGTTCGCCTGGAATTCGCGGACCGGCGACACCTGCCTGAGCACGCCCTTCGGCCGCTGGCAGACCCCGGCGCAGCAGCTACCCTGAGGGACGCACCGCGATCGGTGGGTCAGGAGGTGACCTCATGGTTTCGGCAATGGCAGCGGGCGGCTTCGACGCCGCCGACTCGGCGAACGGCAAGCTCGCCGCGCCCAAAGAGATGCTGGTCGACCCGCGGTTCATCCGCCTGGCCGATCAATTCTTCGGCATGTTCAGTCAGCCGAATCGGGGCGGCGGTGCCCTGGCCGTCTATCTCGACGACAAGCCCGTGGTGGATATCTGGGGCGGCTGGGCCGGTAAGGATCGGCGCTGGAACGGCGACACCGTCGCGCTGACCTTCTCCACCGGCAAGGGCGTCGCCTCCACCGTGGTGCACCGGCTGGCCGAACGCGGCCTGATCGACTACGACGCGCCGGTCGCCCGGTACTGGCCCGAATTCGCCGCGCACGGCAAGGACGACATCACCGTGCGCGATGTGCTCTCGCACCGCGCCGGACTACATCGGGTACGCGGCCTGGTTCCCGGCCGCGAGGGCATCCTCGACTACGACGCGGTGATCCGGGCGCTGGCCGACAGTCCACCGGACCCGCGCCGCATCCGCACCTCCGGCTATCACGCGATCACCTTCGGCTGGCTGGTCGCCGAGATCGTGCAGCGCGTCACCGGCGATCCGTTCATCGACGTGGTGCGCCGGGAGATCGCCGAGCCGCTCGGCCTCGACGAATTCTGGTTCCGGGTACCGGAATCCGAGCGCTATCGGATCGCCAAGATCTTCCCGCACCTCAGCCCGCCCGGAATCCGCTGGAACACCGCGTCGTCGGTGCTGTCCTGGGTGCGCCCGATCCGCGGACTGGCCGAGGCGGGTATGCCGGAGAGCTTCGACGAGCTGGTCCGCGACCCACGGGTGCACGATGCGGTGATGCCCGGCTGGAACGGCGTCTTCTCGGCGCGGGCGCTGGCCAGGATGTATGGGGCGCTGGCCAACCAGGGCCGGGTTTTCGTGCCTGGCACCGGCGAGACGGTGCAGTTCCTGCGGCCGGAGACGATCGAGACCATCAACCAGGTGCAGCCCGCCGAGAGCCGTGACTATGTGCTCGGGCTGCCGCTGCGGTTCACCCTCGGATATCACCGCCCGGTGCTGATGTCCAAGCAGCAGCCGCGAAAAGCGTTCGGGCACTACGGCGTCGGCGGGTCGGGTGCTTACGCCGATCCGGAACTGGGCATGTCGATCGCCTTCGTCACCAACCGGCTCGGCAACGCGGTGACCGCGCTCGGCGACGCTCGGCTGGCTCGGTTGGCGGCGACCGCCCGAAATACGGTGCGCAGGGCCAAGCCCACCGTTGTGGTCGACGAGACCGATACCTAGGCCGCATCGAACCCACGGACCGGCGAGTTCGTACCTATAGATATGGACGTGGGCACAGCCGCGCCCGGCACCGATGTGCCGCGGCCGCCACGGCTGATCGTGCTGCACGCACTGGCCGCGGGGATCGACTTCGAGCGGTACTTCCGCTGGCGCCGGGCGCGCGACGGGGATCCGTTCTTCGTGCGCTTTCCCGGGTTCGGGGCGGGACTGTTCACCGGCACGGCCGCGGGTGCGCGCGAGCTGTTCCGTGCGCCGGTCGACACGCTCGAACCGCCGCGGCCGAATCCGATCGAGCCGCTGGTCGGCACGGCGTCGTTGATCCTCGCCTCGGGTGAGCGGCATCGTCGCGATCGGGCGCTGCTGGCGCCGGCCTTTCACGGGGCGCGGATCCGTGCGTACGGGGAGATCATCCGGGATTCGGTGCTCCAGGAGATCGAGGGAGGCACCGGCCAGGCCTGGCGGCCCGGCGTGCGGATCGACTCGCGGGCGGCGGCGCGGGCGATCACGCTGCGGGTGATCCTGGAGGCAGTGTTCGGCGTGGACAGCCACGAGCGCCGGGCCGAATACACCAGGGCGGTGGACGAATTCCTCAATGCCTTCTCCGGGCCGCTGATGCTGGTGCCGCTGCTGCGCCACGGGCTGTTCGGGCAGGCGCCGTGGGATCGGTTCGTCGCGGCCCGTGCGCGGCTGGACCGGTTGATCCGCGACGACATCGCGCACCGGCGAACGGTCAGCGGGCGACTGAGCACCGACATCCTCGGCATGTTGCTGAGCACGCACTACGACGACGGCACCGCGATCACCGACGACGACCTGTGCGAGCAACTGCGCACGCTGCTGGTCGCCGGGCACGAAACCACCGCAACCACGCTGGTCTGGGCGCTGTTCCACCTGCACCGCGAGCCGGCCACGCTGGTCCGGCTGCGCGCGGAGTTGCGCGCCGCCGGACCCGAGGCCGGCCCGGTCGAGCTGGCCCGGCTGCCCTATCTGGACGCGGTGTGTCAAGAGACGCTGCGCCTGCACCCCGCGGTGCCGATCGTGGTGCGCAGGCTGACCGCGCCGTACACGCTGCGCGGGGTCGACTTGGCGGCGGGCGACACGATGGGGGTCGCGGTGCCGCTGCTGCACTCGGATCCGCAGGTGTGGCCCGATGCGCAGCGATTCCAGCCGGAGCGGTTCCTCGACCGCAAATACAGCCCGTTCGAGTTCGCGCCGTTCGGCGGCGGGCACCGGCGCTGCGTCGGCGCCTCGCTGGCGGACTACGAACTGCGAATCGCGTTGGCTACCATCGTGACTCGAGTGCGGTTGCGATTGGCCCCTCGGTATGCGAACGGCCGTGCGCCAATGTCGGTGCCGCACAACATAGCAACCGGTCCGCATCGCCCGATTCCGTTCGTCGTCGAGAGTGATTTACATCACGAAGACGTTTGTTAACACCGGCAAAGCGACCTACCTGCGGCATCGATCGACAGACCGGACTCGCCGACGTGACCGGTACCTTTCAGGAAGCCGGACGACCACCGCCGGGTTATGTGACGGCTACCACACCGAACGGTATGAACGAATCATTATGAAACGCAACTGGCTTCGAGCCGCACCGGGACGGTAGGAAGGAGGTCGGGTCGGGCCGTCAATACCCGTGGGGTGAGCTCTGCCCGCTCCACGCCGATGAGAGATCTCGTGGCACGCGTGCGTCTGCGCGGGTGCGGCGAGAGATGGAATGGACGAGAAACCTATGCATGTCGCTTCGCACACCGGGTCGCTACCTGCCCACCGCAGGGGAGCACAGCTACCCCGCAGGCTGCGGGCCGGCGCCCTGTTGTCCGCGACGATCGCGGCGGCGGGCGTCCTGCTGGTCGCACCCGCGGGCGCCGACCCGTTCCCGTTCGGTTCCGGTTCCGCCGGTTCCGCGACGGACCCGGCGCCGCAGCAGCCGAACTTCGCGCCGCCGTCGATCAACATCGCCGACGGCGAGGTCGTCGGGGTCGCGCAGCCGATCATCATCAACTTCAAGGACCCGGTGCCCGATCACGGCGCCGCCGAAAAGTTCATCAAGGTCACCTCGTCGAAGGACGCGCCGGGCCACTTCTACTGGCGCGGCGACAAGCAGGTGCGCTGGCGGCCGAACGAGTTCTGGCCGGACAACACCGACGTGACCGTCGAGGCGGGCGGCACCCGCAGCGCCTTCAAGATCGGCGACGCGTTCGTCAGCACCGCCGACGACAACACGCACATGATCACCATCACCCGCAACGGTGAGGAGGTGAAGACGATGCCGACCTCGATGGGCAAGACCAAGCACGAGACCCCGAACGGCACCTACGTGGTTGGCGAGCAGCTGCGCAAGATGATCATGGATTCGTCCACCTACGGTGTGCCGACCACCGACCCCGAGGGCTACAAGCTCGAGGTCGAGTACGCGACCCGCATCTCCAACAGCGGCATCTTCGTGCACGCCGCCCCGTGGTCGGTCGGCCAGCAGGGCAACTCCAACTCCAGCCACGGCTGCCTCAACGTGAGCACCGAGAACGCCAAGTGGTTCATGGAGAACTCGCGCAAGGGCGACCCGGTGGTCATCGTGAACACCAAGGGCGGCTCGATCGGCACCAGCGACGGCCTGGCCGGAGACTGGAACGACTAGCTAACGCGCACAACCGAAGACACGTCATCGAGCCGAACATTACGATCAATTAGCTGATTTGCTGATCGTGATGTTCGGCTTCTTGATTCACTTGGCCCGTGCTCGAGAAGTTCAGCGTCCGGCAGGATAGCGTTAACCGATTGTTTGCTCCTGTCCGTAGAGTGCGCGACGTGCGAGCGAAGCCGGAACGAGTATTACCCCAACCGCGCGGACGCGGTTTGCGGAACCGGCCCTGGCAGGATTACGCCCTGTTCCTGGTGCTCGTGGTCCCGAATCTCGCGCTGCTGACGGTGTTCGTCTATCGGCCGCTGATCGACAACATCCGGCTCTCGTTCTACGACTGGAACATCTCCGATCCGGTGGCCACCTTCATCGGGGTGCGCAACTACACCGAATGGTGGGGGCGGTCGGACTCCTGGGACATCGTCACCAACACGGTGGTGTTCACTCTCGCCGCGGTGGTCGGCAGCATGGTGCTCGGCCTCGCGCTGGCGCTGCTGCTGGACCGGAAGCTGTTCGGCCGCAATGTGGTCCGCTCGGCGATCTTCGCGCCGTTCGTGATCTCCGGCGCCGCCATCGGCGTCGCCTTCCAGTTCATCTTCGATCCGAGCTTCGGCCTGGTCCAGGATGTGCTGCACCGCTTGGGCGTCGACAATGTGCCGGACTTCTACCAGAACCCGCACTGGGCGCTGTTCATGGTGACGGTGACCTACATCTGGAAGAACCTCGGCTACAGCTTCGTCATCTATCTGGCCGCGCTGCAAGGGGTTCGGGCCGAGCTGATGGAGGCGGCCGAGATGGACGGCGCGAGCCGGTGGACCACCTTCACCAAGGTGCTATTGCCGCAGCTGCGGCCGACCACGTTCTTCCTGTCCATCACGGTGCTGCTGAATTCGTTGCAGGTCTTCGACATCATCAACGTGATGACCCGCGGCGGGCCGCTCGGCACCGGCACCACCACGATGGTCTACCAGGTCTACGAAGAGTCTTTCCGTAACTTCCGCGCCGGGTATGGCGCGACCGTGGCCACCATCATGTTCGTGGTGCTGCTGGTCGTCACGCTGGTGCAGGTTCGCGTCATGGATCGGAATGAGCAGTGAAAAGCGCAGGCGCTGAAACGGTTTCCCATCAACGTCGCCAGCGCGGGGTGATGCTGCTCGGCTACGCCGCCATGGTGTGCGTGCTGATCATCGTCGGCGTCCCGCTGTTCTGGATCTTCATCACCTCGTTCAAGGCGCGCCCGGACATCTATGTGCAGCCCGCGGTGTACTGGCCGCACAGCTGGCATCCGGAGAACTACGCCGACGCCACCACCAAGCTGCCGTTCTGGACCTTCCTGCGCAACTCGCTGATCGTCACCGGGATCATCGCCGCGGTGAAGTTCGTGCTCGGCGTGCTGAGCGCGTACGGGCTGGTGTTCCTGCGCTTTCCGGGCAAGACCGCGGTGTTCCTGATCATCATCGCGGCGCTGATGGTGCCCAACCAGATCACGGTGATCTCGAACTACGCCCTGGTCGCCCAGCTCGGCTGGCGGAACTCGTTCCAGGGCATCATCATTCCGCTGTGCGGCGTGGCCTTCGGCACCTTCCTGATGCGCAACCACTTCCTGTCGCTGCCCTCGGAGGTGATCGAGGCGGCCAGGATGGACGGCGCGAGCTGGTGGCGGCTGCTCACCAAGGTGGTGCTGCCGATGTCCGGGCCGACCATGGTCGCGTTCGCGGTGGTCACCCTGGTCAACGAGTGGAACGAGTACCTCTGGCCGTTCCTGATGGCCGACGACACCTCGGTCGCGACGCTGCCCGTCGGCCTCACCCTGCTGCAGAACACCGAAAATCCGAGCGTCACCAACTGGGGGCCGGTGATGGCGGGCACATTGCTGACCATGCTGCCGATTCTCGTGGTGTTCCTGCTACTGCAACGCCACATGATCAAAGGCCTCACCTCTGGTGCGGTCAAGGGTTAGATACAGGAGAAATCACGTGTCCACTTCTCAGTTCCCCGCGCTGTCCCGGCGCGGCTTCATCGGGCTGGCCGGCGCCGTCGCCGCCGGCGCGGCACTGACCGCGTGCGCGGGCACCGGCGGTGGCGCCAAGCAGACCGGCGACGGCAAGACGCTGACCTTCTGGTCCAACCACCCCGGCACCTCGAAGGACATCGAGACCGAGCTGATCAACCGGTTCCAGGCGAAGTACCCCGACCTGAAGGTGAACCTGGTCGACGCGGGCAAGAACTACGAGGAGGTGTCGCAGAAGTTCAACGCGGCGCTGTCCGGCGGCGACCTGCCCGACATCGTGGTGCTCTCGGATGTCTGGTGGTTCAACTACGCGCTCAACGGCACCATCGAACCGCTCGACGCGCACTTCGGCGACGCGGGCGTCAAGCTCGACGACTACGTCGACTCGCTGGCCTCGGACTACCTGTTCAACGGCAAGCATTACGCGCTGCCCTACGCCCGCTCGACGCCGCTGTTCTATTACAACAAGGACGTGTGGAGCAAGGCCGGGCTGCCGGACCGCGGCCCGCAGAGCTGGCCGGAGTTCGACGAGTGGGGCCCCAAGCTGCAAGAGGTCGTCGGCGCGGGCAAGCTCGCACACGGCTGGGGTGACGCGAAGAACTACCTGGCCTGGACCTACCAGGGACCCAACTGGACCTTCGGCGGCGCGTACTCCGACCAGTGGAAGCTGAAGTTCACCGACCCGGGCACCATCAAGGCGGGCACCTTCTTCCGCGACATGATCAACACCAAGAAGTACGCGGGCATCAACCCGCAGATCGCCGTCGACTTCGGCGCCGGCGTGATCGCCTCCACCATCGCCTCGACCGGCGACCTGCGCGGCATCACCAAGAACGCGGCGGGCAAGCTGGAGTTCGGCACCGCCTTCCTGCCGCACCCGAACGGGCCCGGCGTCACCACCGGCGGCGCGGGCCTGGCCATTCCGTCGCGCATCTCCGATGAGCGGAAGGTGAACGCGCTCAAGTTCATCGAGTTCATCACCAACGCGCAGAACACCGCGTACTTCTCGCAGGGCACCGGGTACATGCCGGTGCGCAAGTCGGCCACCGCCGACCCGAGCGAGCAGGACTTCCTGGCCAAGAACCCGACCTCCAAGGTCGCCATCGACCAGCTCGCGGTGACCAAGTCGCAGGACTACGCCCGGGTGTTCGTGCCGGGTGGCGACCAGATCATCGGCACCGGACTGGAGCAGATCGGGCTGCAGAACGCCGATCCGGCAACCGTTTTCGCCAATGTCACCAGTCAGCTGCAGGCGATCATCGACCGGCAGATCACGCCGAAGCTGCCCAAGTAATACCCGCACCCCGGTGGCGGCCACCTAGCGTGGCCGCCACCGTGAGTTCACACGAGGAGATCGACGCCCATGGCCACAGTGCAGTTCGACGGGGTGACGCACCTGTATCCCGGTGCTTCGGCACCGGCCGTCGACAGCCTGGAAATCGACATCGCCGACGGGGAGTTCATCGTGCTCGTCGGGCCATCGGGCTGCGGCAAGTCGACCAGCCTGCGCATGCTGGCCGGGCTGGAATCGGTGGAGGCCGGTCGAATCCTGATCGGCGGCAAGGACGTCACCGGTCTGCCGCCGCGGGCCAGGGATGTGGCGATGGTATTCCAGAGCTACGCGCTGTACCCGAATATGACCGTCGCGGAGAACATGGGCTTCGCGCTGCGCAACGCGGGCATGAGCAAGGCCGACACCCTGGTGCGAGTGCAGGAAGCGGCGAAGATGCTGGAGCTCGAGCAGCTGCTCGACCGCAAACCGGCGAAACTGTCCGGCGGACAACGGCAACGGGTCGCGATGGGCCGGGCGATCGTGCGCAGGCCGCAGGTGTTCTGCATGGACGAGCCGCTGTCCAACCTGGACGCGAAACTGCGCGTCAGCACCCGGTCGCAGATCGCCGCGCTGCAGAAGCGGCTCGGCACCACCACGGTCTACGTCACCCACGATCAGGTGGAGGCGATGACCATGGGCGACCGGGTCGCGGTGCTGCTCGACGGCAAATTGCAGCAGATCGCCGCGCCCCGTGAGCTTTACGACAACCCGGTGAACACCTTCGTCGCCGGTTTCATCGGCTCGCCCGGCATGAACCTGCTGGAGGCGCCGGTGCGCGACGGCGACGCGGTGCTCGATGATCTGCGAATTCCCGTGCCCCGCACCGCGAAGACCGGCGACCGGGTGATTGTCGGCATTCGACCGGAATCGTGGGAGGTGACCACCGAGGACGGCGCTCTCACGGTGGCCGCCGAACTGCTCGAGGAACTCGGCGCGGAGTCGTTCGTCTACAGCCACGGCGTGGCTGCGGACTGGAACAGCCGCTCCGGCAAGGTGGTTGCCCGCGTCGACCGCCGGTTCCAGGTCGCGCTGGGCGATCAGCTGCGCCTGCGGCCCAAGCTCGACGACGTGTTCTTCTTCGACGCGGACACCGAGCAGCGGCTGCGCTGACCGGGCGAGGGCATTACCCGGTAATGCCCTCGCCCGAGTCCTCGAACTACCAGATCTTCACGCGCTCCGCCGGATCCAGATACAACGCGTCGCCCGAGCCGACCTCGAACGCCTCGTGGAAGCTGTCGATGTTGCGAACCACTGCGTTGCAACGGAATTCGGGCGGCGAGTGCGGGTCGACGGCGAGGCGGCGGATGGCCTCCTCGCTGCGGGCCTTGGTGCGCCAGACCTGAGCCCAGCCGTAGAAGACGCGTTGCAGGCCGGTGAGGCCGTCGAGCTCAGGGGCTTCGGCGCCGTCGAGGGAGATCTTGTAGGCCTGTAGCGCGATGGACAGGCCGCCGAGGTCGCCGATGTTCTCGCCGATGGTGAATTCACCGTTGACGGTGTGCTCGTCGGACAGTTCCTTCGGCGAGAGCACGTTGTACTGGTCGATCAACGCCTTGGTGCGCTTGCCGAATTCGGCGCGGTCGTCGTCGGTCCACCAGTCGACCATGTTGCCGTCGCCGTCGTACTTGGCGCCCTGGTCGTCGAAGCCGTGGCCGATCTCGTGGCCGATCACCGCGCCGATGCCGCCGTAGTTGGCGGCGTCGTCGGCGTTCATGTCGAACATCGGCGGCTGCAGAATCGCTGCGGGAAAGACGATTTCGTTCATGCCCGGGTTGTAGTAGGCGTTCACGGTCTGCGGCGTCATGAACCACTCGTCGTGATCGACCGGGCCACCGAGCTTGTTCAGGTCGCGATCATGATCGGCGGCATAGCCGTTGCGGTAGTTGCCGACCAGGTCGGCCGGGTCGATCACCACGTCGGAGTAGTCGCGCCACTTGTCCGGGTAACCGATCTTCGGCGTGAACTTCTCCAGCTTGGCCAGCGCGGCCGCCCTGGTGTCGGCACCCATCCAGTCCAGCTCCGCGATATTGCGGCGGTAGGCCTCCTGCAGGTTGGCGACCAGTTCCACCATTTTGGCCTTGGCCGCCGGCGGGAAGTGTTCGGCGACATACAGTTTGCCGACCGCCTCACCGAGCAGGTCCTGCACCAGCGAGACGCCGCGCTTCCAGCGTTCCCGAATCTCCTGGGCGCCGGTCAGCGTGCGGCCCGCGAAGGCGAAGTTCTCCTCGATCAGCGCATCGGTGAGATACGGTGCGCGCGAACGGATCAGCCGCCAGGCGGCCCATGCCTGCCAGTCGGCCAGCGATTCCGCCGACCACACTTCATTGAACGTGCTCAGGTAATCCGGCTGGCGGACAATGACTTCGGCGAACAGGTCGGGGCCGGACCGGTCGACGCCCTCGGCCAGTGCCGAAGTCCACGCCGCCCAATCGAATTCGGGATAGTCGGCGACCAGCGCGTCGAAGGTGGCCGGGTTGTAGCTGCGTTCGGCGTCGCGGCGGCGGACCACGTCCCAGTGCCCGGCGGCGAGCTTGCGCTCCAGCTCGAACACCCGCTGCCCGACCGTGTCCAGGTCCGGCGGGAGCAGCGCGGCGATCCGGGGATCGGCGGCGGCCAGCGCGAACATGCGGCCGATGTGCGCGATGTATTCGGCGCGGATCTCGGCGGATTCGTCCTGGCGGTAGTACGCCTCGTCGGGTAGCCCGATGCCGGACTGCGAGGCATGCACCAGGTAGCGAGCGGAGTTCTTGTCGTCGGTGTCGACGTAAAAGCCGATCGCGCCGCTGACGCCGGTGCGCTGCAGCCTGCCGAGCAGGGCCGCGAACGCGCTGCGATCGGTGATCGCGTAGATGGCGGCGAGCTCGGCCGAGATCGGCGCGAGCCCGGCGGCGGCCACGGTGTCGGTGTCCATGAAGCTGGCGAACAGGTCGCCGATCTTGCGGGCATCGGTACCCGGCTCGGCCAACTCGGCGGCGGCGTTCTGAATGATCACCTGCACGTCCCGCTCGGCCTGGTCGTACAGCGTGCGCAACGCGCCGTCCACCGCGCGGTCGGCCGGTATTTCGTGATCGGCCAGCCATTTGCCGTTGACATGCGCGAACAGGTCATCCTGCACCCGCACGCCCTGGTCTAGATAGGACAGATCGATACCGGAGGGACTGCTCAACTCGGAAGTCACGATCTCCAGTATGCCGACGATGCGGGAAAGTCGGCCCCCGGCCGCGAACGGCCGGGGGTAAGCGGTCAATCGTGGAGGAAGAACACTGCGTCGTTCAGACGGTGAGCGCGATGCGGTCGAACTCGCCGTCGTGCGCGCCCAGCAGGAAGGCGTCCCATTCCTGCGGGGTGTAGCCGAGCACGGTCGAGCCGTGCCGCAGCAGGGTGTGACCGTCGGCGGCGGTGTGCGCGGTCAGCGCGCCGGGCGTTCGGCCCGACGTGCGCACGGTGTCGAGGAATGCGGTCCATTCCCGCGCGGAGACGGTGATGATCGGTTCGTCGGCCGGCGGGTTGGCGGGATTGCGGCGGTATTTGCTGTCGCGGACGAGCACCGCATCACCATCGAAGCGGACCTCGACACATTGGTTGCCGTTGTTCGATCTTGTCGACCGGAACCAGTCGGTGTAAACCGACCGGGGAGTAACGGTGGTGGCCATGGGCAGGATTTTACACTCGGGCATACCGTCTGATCAGGGTCGATGACTCGACACGGTCCAGCGATTGCTCCAGTGCGCGCACGTAAGCGAAGCTCAGATCGCGCACCAGTTCCGGGTCGTCGACCGCCCCGCCGAACACGGCGCTCTCCGCCCAGCCGAACGTCGGCAGCTGCTCACCCGCGAAGTCGATCAGGTGGAAACTCGACCCGCCGAGCACCGCGCCCGCGGTCGCGGCGAACGGGATGACCCGCACCTCGACGGTGTCGAGCTCGTCGATCAGCTCGGCCAGATGAGTCAACTGCGCACGCAGCACGTCCGGGCCGCCGGTCTGCTGCAACAGGGTGCCCTCGCCGATTACCGCGGTGAGCTCGACCGGTTCCTTGCCGCGCAGCCGTTCCTGCCGGTGCAGCCGAATCGCGACCAGCTGTTCCACCTGGACCGGACGGATCATCACGTCGGCGCTGATCAGCGCGCGGGCATACGCCTCGGTCTGCAGCAGGCCGGGCACCACCAGGCTGTCGTAGCTGCGGATGCTCTGCGCGCCGTATTCCATGCCGTACAGCCGCTGCAGTTCGGGACCGATCAGCGCCGACGACCTGGTCCACCAGCCGCGCTGCTTGCTGGCGTCCAGCAGGGCGAGCAGCTCCGCGCGCTCCTCGGCCTCCACCTCGAGCAGCTCGAGCACCGGGCCGATGGTGTTGCCGGTGAGCACGCGCCTGCCCTTCTCCACATGCGACCAGTTGGCCGGGGTGAAACCGACCCGCTTGGCGAAACCCGCCGAATCGAAGCCGCGCTGTTCGCGCAGTTCCCGCAGCCGCAACACCAATTCCCACCGGGCAACGGCGGGCGAGACGGGTGCCATGACAGGCGATCGTACGCGGGTTCGACGCACCGGCGTGTGACTATTGTCAATGCAGGAGTGCGGCATTAGGGTCGGGTTTCAGCGGTCGATTCACTCCCCCTTCACGCGATCCACCCGCATCGAGGCGAGGTTCGTCATGAGTTTGTCCCGCACTGAATCCGGCAGTCACCCTGCATCGTCCGACTACACGACGATGCAGGACGCCATTGCCCGCTGCCGCCGCTACCGCAAGGACCACGGGCTGTACGGCGTGGTCGATCCGGCGCTGGGACGAATCATGCTGGAGGTAGGCGCGGTCGGTGCCGTCGTCATGCCCGCCGCGCTCGGTCGCCGGGTGCGGGCGCGGCTGATCGAGGAGGCACCCGAGGACCGGGCCGGACCGATCGTCGGGCACCCGCGCTCGGACCGGTGGACCTTCCTGACCGGCCCGACCGACAACTCCTACCTGGACACCGAGCTGTTCGCCGACCTGTTCCGGGTCTGCGCCTCGGTCGCACTGCCCGGCAGCAACATCGTGCTGCCCTCGCCCGCCGACGAGGGCAGCGGCTACCGCAAGTGGATTGCCCCGCCCGAGAGCGACTTTCGCCCGGAGATGGGCGACGTCCTGGCCGCCACCCGGGCCTGCGCGGCGATCAGCGGGGCGTAGGTGCGGGCGTGAGGGTGACGCTGTATTTGTCCTCGAGCTTCTGATTCCATTCGCGCTCGCACTGGTCGAGCTTGGTCTGATCGCCGTTCGCCTTGTTCACGCAGTCGACGAAGTCCTTGCCGCCACTGTTGACGAAGAAGCTGTAGCCGACGATGGTGACCACGATGGCACCGATCAGGCCGAGCGCGCCGAGGATCAGTCCGGTAATCGCCATGCCCCCGCCGCCCGCGCGACCCGACCGGGTCTTCACCAGCGCGACGATGCCGAAGATGATGGCGAAGGCGCCGAACAGGTAGCCGCCGACCAGCGTCCAGAAACTCAGCAAGGCCAGGATGCCGAGCACCAGCGCGGTGATCGCCAGGCCCTTGCCCTTCGGCGACTCCTGCCAGTACGCGGGCTGGCCAGGCTGACCGGGCTGACCGCCCGGCGGCGGGTACCCGGCGGGCGGCGGGTATTGGCCGGGAGGCGGATATTGCGACATGGACTTCCTCTCCGTCGGTGCCTCACGCCGCTCGATCCGGACCGGGTGGTCCGGCGGGTGCGCGGGGATCGCCTACTGATCGCCCGCGCTACGGGCGGATGTTAATGCGAGGTATGCCCATTTTGTCGTAACCCGGCGGACTGCGTTCACTGGACGCGCCCGGTCGCAGCGATTTCGGCGCTCCGCCTACTGCGCGCCCAGGCGGGCGTGCATCTCCCAGACCAGGATCTCCGACGGCCTGCGGGCGATGACGCGCTGGCCGCCGGTCCTGGTCAGCCGGACCGCGTCGCCCTCGTCCAGGGTGCCGACGCCCTCCATCTCCACCTCGCCGTTGGCGACGAAAACGTGCAGGTAGGGGGCGTCGGGCAGGTCGATGGCCTGCTCGGGATCGCCGGACATCCTGGCCACGTGGAACGCCGCGTGGCTGCTGTTGATGGCGATGGCGGTGCGGTCGCGGTAGCGCGGCAAGCCCGCGGCCACCGTCACCAGGCCGCCGGTCGCGAGCGCGTCATCGATCTCGAGCTGTTGATAGCCGGGGGTCAGTCCCGGCTCGTCGGGGACCACCCACATCTGCACGAAATGCACCGGCTCGTCGTGCTCGGCGCCGTCGATGCGCCACGCGTCGTTCTTCTCCGAGTGCAGGATGCCGGTGCCCGCGCTCATCCGCTGCGCGAGACCCGGATAGATGATGCCGCTGTGGCCGAGCGAATCCTGGTGCACCAGGCTGCCGCCGAGCACCCAGGTGACGATCTCCATGTCCCGGTGCGGGTGGGTGTCGAAGCCCTGACCGGGGGAGACGACATCGTCGTTGTTCACCAGCAGCAGGCCGTGGTGGGTGTTGTCTGGATCGTAGTGCTCCCCGAACGAGAACGAATGCTTCGAATCCAGCCAGGACACCCGCGTCTTCATGCGGTCGCCTGCTCGATGGACGTCGATGTGTGGTGTCATGAGCGAACGAAGTGAGCGAGTCATGTTGCAGCGTGCGGCACGCAAGCCGGAGCCGAGCGCCAGCGAGGCGCAGGCTGGAGTGTGGACATCAAGTCCTCCTCTCGGGACCGTGCACCGATCACCTTTCAGGGTAGGAGCACCTACGGCGCGGTACTCCACATTCCTAGTAAATTGTCCTGCACTCGGCATTTTACGCGAGCGACCAGCGGGTGAACGTCAGGCGAGCAGAACCAACCGGTACGTCGAAACGGTGGGCGAACACGGGATGCGCCGGTGCGGTTTCCGGGCCGGATTCGTAAAATGATGCGCCGCAATGCAACCGGAGGTGACGAACAGATGCGACCCGAGGCACTCGCGCGCATCGAGCGCCAACTCCGCAGCGAGGCGCGGCGCGACGGTATCGCGCATTTCGTCGTCGGCGTCGCGGTGTTCCGCGACCGCAAACTGCTGGTGGTGCGCCGGGTACCAGACGACTATCACGGCGGCATGTACGAACTACCCGGCGGCGGAGTCGAACCCGGCGAGACCTTCGCCGAATGCGTCGAACGCGAGCTGTTCGAGGAAACCGGCCTGCGGGTGCGCCGCATCACCGACTTCCTCGGCGGCATCGACTACGCCACCAGAACCAAGTCCAGGGTGCGCAAATACAGCTTCGTGGTGGACGTCGAACCGGGCGAGATAGCCCTGGAACCCGGCGAACACGACGCCTTCGCCTGGATCGACGCCGACGCCCTGGACGATCTCCCGATGGCCCCCGACATGCGCGAGGCGGTCAGCGCCCTGGTCACCGACGCGCACTGATTCGGCGCGTTCGCGCCGCGACCAGTACCCTCGCGGCGTGTCCACTGGTCGCTCGGAGAGCTCCATTCCCTCGGACGAGCGGCCGCAGTCGCTGTGGACGGCGCTGCGCGAAAGTCCCGGTGTGTTGCGCCTGGCCGTCGTGCGGTTCACCGGGCAGTTCGGCGACGGGATGTTCCAAGCGGCGCTGTCGGGGGCGATTCTGTTCAATCCCGAGCGGCAGACCGATCCGCTGGCCATCGCCGCCGGATTCGCGGTGCTGTTGTTGCCGTATTCGCTGATCGGGCCGTATGCGGGGGCGCTGCTGGATCGGTGGGATCGGCGCACGGTGTTGCTGGTGGCGAATGTGGCGCGGGCGGTGCTGATCGCGCTGGTGTGTGCGGGGCTGCTCGCCGGGATCGGGGAGACGCCGCTGCTGTTGCTCGCGCTGGCGGTGGTCGGGATCAGCCGATTCGTGTTGTCCGGCGTGTCGGCGGCCTTGCCGAGGGTGCTCGCCCAGCACTGGCTGGTACCGATGAATTCGGTGCTCGCGACGGTGGCCTCGGGCTGTGCGGGGATCGGCGCGGCCACCTCGGTGGCGGTGATCGGGCTGATCGGCGCGGGCGATTTCGCCTCGGCGGTGGCGGTCGCGGTGAGCGGCATCGGGTCGGTGGTCAGCGCGGTGCTCGCGGCCGGGTTCACGCCGCGGGTACTCGGACCGGACGCGAGCGCGACGGCGAGCGAGAGCGCGCTGCGTGCCATTGCCACCGGTCTGCGCACGGGTGCGACGGCGGTGTGGGGGTCGGTGCAGGTGACCACGGCGATGCTGGGCATCGGGACGCATCGAATCGTGTTCGGGCTCAACACCTTGATCATGGTGCTGGTGCTGCGGCAGGCGCCTGCGGATGGTTCCGGGTTGAACAGCGGGCTGCTCGGTTTCGGCGTGGCCATCGCCGCCACCGCGTCCGGCATGCTGGTGGCGGCTGTTGTCGCGCCGCTGCTGATTCCGCGGCTCGGCCGGTCGAAGACGGTGCTGGCGGGACTGCTGACCGCGACGGTGGTGCAGTTGACGCTGGTCACCCCGATCGGTATCGCGGACGCGGGGTCGGCCGTGCCACGCGCGCATCAGCTGCTGCTGGTCGGGGCGTTCCTGCTCGGGCTGGCCGGGCAGACGATCAAGCTGACCGGCGACGCGACGATGCAGATCGATATCGACGACGCGCGACGCGGGCAGGTATTCGCGTTGCAGGACACGGTGTTCAATATCGCGTTCATCCTGGCGATTGCCGCTGCGGCCCTGGTTATCCCGGACGACGGTCGGTCATTGCCGGTGATTGTGGCCGGCGCCGGAATCTATTGCGCGGGTATTGCCGCCATCGCACTCAATATGCGACGGCGAAAGATCGGCGATGCGCCGACGAATAATCGGTGAGGTCGAATTCAGGTGATGATCGGATCGTCGTCGAGGTGGCGGCCGGTCGGATTCATCCATTGGGCCAGGTAGCCGGGTAGGTCGTCCGGGGGTCGGTGTGACGGTGGCGCGTCGGTGAGCGAGGGATGATCGGGCACCGACGATTGGTCGGCGTCGAAACCCGCGGGCCCCGGCATCGAATCCGGCTGGCCGGCAACGGCATCGGTGTGCTGCTCGGCCATCATGTGCTGGACCGTCATCTGCTCGTCCGCCGGCTGCTCGGTGCGCACGATCCAGCCCAGCGGCTCGCTGATGGCGTCGGAGGCGGTGCCGGTGATGGGGTGATTCCAGGTGCCCAGCCCGGTCGGGTCGGTATAGAAGTGGTCCAAGACGCCGTCGTCGTCCAGATCCAGGGCCGCCACGTCGGCGATGCCGGAACCACAGGTGTCCCACATGGCGTCGTCGGCGAAGCCGTCGCCGTCGAAGTCGAGCCGGATCGCGTCGGCCGCGGCCGAGGCCGGTCCGGCCAATTCCAAATCGGCCTGGCTGTGCCAGACGTGCACCGTGCCGTCGCCCGTACCGAATACGTACTCGATCTCGTTCATAGGTGTTTGGACGCGCGCGACCGACATTCGGTTCCCTATTTCTCACTCGTAATTCCGGTACGTTCGTTTCGCTTCCGCCCGATTCGATAGGAGTCAGCCAGCCATGGGTTTTCCGGCGCAGCATCCCGATAACGCGCGAAACCTACTAGCCGGGTGGGTAACCCGGCCGTATCCGCGCACTCGGATCGCCGAATAGCCCGGCCCCGCTCGACGTGACGCGCCGCCTCGGCCTCCAATCCTCTTGTGCACCGGCCTTGTTCGGTGCGCTGCTCGGCGGGTTGCTCACTCTGCCGATCCCGGCCGCACATGCAGCTCCGTTTCCGTGGGCGCCGTCGCCGGTGAACAGCTGCGGTGAGGTCGGTTTCGATCCACTCAATCGTGAGCGCGATCCCGCGCTGCCCCCGTTGCCGCCGGTGGTGCTGCCGGAACGTATCGATATCCCGGTGCCGATCCCGCAGCTCACGCCGATCACGGTGCCCGGACCGGCACCGGACAACACCAGGATCGACGCGGTGCCGCCGGCCGCCGATCCGTGCCACACCCCGTGCCCCGACATCCGCGACATCTCGAAATCGCCTGAGCAGGACCCGGATCCGAGCCCGGCCCCGGAGACCGGCAACCGGCCGAGTTCGGGCGACCCGATCAAGGTGCCGCACATCGAGTTCAAGCCGGAGATCGAGCCGATCCCGGTACCGGTGCCCGGCGGCCCCGGCGTCGAGCCGCAGCCCGCACCGCCGCCGGTGGTACACCCCGCCGAGCCGGGTCCGCCGGCCGCGCCGGTGGCCGAGCCGCGCGTCACGTCGGTGGACCTGGCCGGCCAGGTCACCGGGCACGGCTCACAGAATCGCACCGACCTGCGCTGGCAGGTGGACGGCACCGACCTCGGCGTGATGTGGGAAACGAAGCCGGGTGAGGTCGCCGTGGTCTTCGGCGACACCTTCGGCAAGGGCTGGCAGGCGGGCGGCGCCGGGCGCGACGACCAGGACTGGCGCAGCAACGTGCTGGGGTACAGCACCGATCGCGAGCTGTCCGACGGACTTTCGCTGGACAGCATGGTGCAGGACAGCCGCTGCCACGCCGCCGAGATCCTGGACAGCCGCAAGCTCAAGAACTGGGAGACGACCACCATTCCGACCTCCGGCTTCGCCCTCGGCGATCGCCAGTACCTGAGCTACATGTCGGTGAATCGGTGGAGCCGGATTCCCGGCCTGTGGTCGAACAACTACGGCGGGCTCGCCTACTCCGACGACAACGGCCGCACCTGGACCAAGGATCAGCATGCCAAGTGGGACAACCTCTTCGGCGTCGGCCGCTTCCAGGTCGCGGCGATGGTGCCGCAGGGTGACTACGTCTATATGTTCGGCACGCCCAACGGACGCGTCGGCGTGATCGGGCTGGCGCGGGTACCGAAGGACGACGTGCTCAACACCTCGGCCTACCAGTACTGGGTCAACGGCAGCTGGGCGCCCGCGGCCGAAAACCAGGCGACGCCACTGGTTCCCGGCCTGGCCAGCGAGGTGTCCGTACGCTACGACCGGGACAACGCGCAGTGGCAGATGGTGTACCTCGACTCCGCCCGCGGTGCGATCGTGGTGCGCAATGCGGCGGTCCCGCAGGGCAACTGGACTGAGGCGGTCACTTTGCTGTCCACCAACGACTATCCGAAGTCCTACGGCGGCTTCATTCATCCGTGGTCGACCGGTAAGGACCTGTACTTCACCATTTCGTCCTGGGACAGCTACAACGTGTATCTCATGCACGCCCAGCTGGATTCGGCGAACTGAGCTAACCCTCCGCGACGAAACGGACGAAACCGCCCGCGCGGATCAGCGAGGGCGGATCGCGATCCACGTCCCACATCCGCAGGTCGGTGGTTCCGATGAGGTGCCAGCCGCCCGGGGTGCTGCGCGGGTAGACGGCCGAATATCCGCCGGCCAGGGCGACCGCGCCCGCCGGGATGGTGGTGCGGGACTCTGGTCGGCGCGGCACGGTCAATCGGGCGTCGGGCGACTCCAGATAGCCGAAGCCGGGGGCGAATCCGACGAAGGCGCACCGCCAGACCGTCCCCGTGTGTTCGGCGATCACCTCCGCCTCGGTCCGGTCGAGCAGTCGCGCGACCTCGGCGAGGTCGGCGCCGTCGTAGCGCACCGGGACGAGCAGGGGATCGCCCGGAGAATCGTTGTCCGGCAGTGTTCCACGGGAAACAATGTCCGAATCCTTTGCTGCCGTGGACCGTTGCAGCTCGCGCAGCAGCGTCCCGATCTGCCGGCGGACGGATTCCGCGTGCTCCGGCGAAAGCAGCGTCACGAGAACGGTTTCGGCGGCGGGCAGGACGTCTTGCGCACCCTCGGGCACGCGGACGCGCAGGGCCGCAACCAGTTTCGCTACCTCGTCGTGGTGGGGCGGCAGCACGAGCACAGCGCCATCGCCCGCCGCCCGGATCAGTCGATCCGGGTCGAAATCCGCTGATGCCGAATCGCTCATCGCGCCACTCGCCGAACGGCTGCCGACCATACTCAGCAGAACGACTCGACCGGCACCCCGACCTCGTCCAAGGCGCTACGAATGAGCCGAGCCATCTCGACGGCGGCGGGGGTATCGCCGTGCACGCAGATGCTGGCCGCGCGCACCGTGACCTCGCCGGAACCGTCGACCGTGCGCGCCGTACCCGACGTGGCGATCGAAACAGCTTGTGTGACGGCCGGATCGGTACTGAGAACGGCACCGGGAACCCCGCGCGGGGCAAGCGTGCCGCCCGGCGTGTACGCGCGATCGGCGAAGCCCTCACCGACGAAACGCACCTTCGCGGCCTCGGCCGCGTGTTCCAGCTGAGATCCGGCGGGACCGAGCAGCGCCAGCTCCGGGTCGTAGTCGACGATCGCGGCCAGCACCGCGTCCGCGAACTGCCGCTCCCGCGAGGCCGAATGGTAGAGCGCACCATGCGGTTTCACGTAGCGCACCCGATCGCCCGCCGCCTTGGCGAACGCGTCGAGACTGCCGATCTGATACAACACCTCGTCCCGCAGCTCAGCGGGGTTCATGGTCACCTCGCGGCGGCCGAACCCGGCCAGATCGCGGTAGCCGACGTGCGCACCGATCCTGACCCCCTTTTCCACGGCGAGCCCGCAGGTCCGGCGCATGATCGAGGGGTCGCCCGCATGGAACCCGCAGGCGATGTTGGCGCTGGTGACGATGTCGAGCATCGCCGCGTCGTCGCCCATCTGCCACGGACCGAAGCCCTCGCCGAGATCACTGTTCAGATCCAGCGGCATATGCACCCTTTCCATGGCGGTGTGTCGGAGACAGCACCCCGATTGTCGTGGTGACGGTGCGTCACAAGCAAGAATGCCCGGTCAGCGGGTTGCCCTCGGCGGTGAACGCGACCTGGGTCACAGCACGATGGTTCAGTTCAGCGTCGGCAAGTACGCTCGGACCAATCATGGCCACGTATTTCGATCCGAAGTCCTGGTCGCCGCTACGGGCCGTCGAGCTCGGCAAGCGCCTGTTCGAGCAGTCCTGGCTGGAGCAGTGGATCACCGTCACCACCTCCTGGGTGGACGCGGGCGCCGACCTCGGTGCGGGCACCGTCACGGCGCTGCTGCCGGATGCCCTGATGACCGTGCTCAGCGAGGGCATTCTGAGCCGGTTCGGCGGGCAGGAGGTCAGCGCCACCCTGCTCGGCCACGACCTGCACGCCACCCTGCAGGTGTTGAAGGTCCGGCGGCGCGGCGCGCACTTCCAGACCAAGACCGTGCTGTCGCGGCTGCGCTGGGACAACCATCCGATCGAGGCCGTGACCGTGATCGCGCACGGGGTCCGGCTGATTCCCGGCGTGCCGACGAAGGTGCGGACCGCCCAGCTCGACCTGGAGGGCACCGTCACCACGGCCGCGCTGGTCGGTTGGATCAACAGCCAGCCACTGGACTGGGTGCTGGATATAGATGACAGCGGACTGATCCGCGCCAAGCACCGGCGCCGACGGCTGACCGCGCTGGTGGACGCCTCGGTGACGGACAACCGGGTCACCGTCGACCTGCATCGCGCCACCTGGCTCGGCCTGCGGATGCCGCGCCGGATGATCGGCACCCCGGCGCTGCTGCTGGAGCAGCTACCGAATCAGGCGCGCATCGTGCACGCCACCCGCGAGGGCGACCTGGTCCGCTTCCGGATCGAACTGCCGGAGATCACCGGCTCGTTCGACCTGGCCCAGATCCGCTCCGCCATCGTCACCGGAACGACGCTGATCGTCTTCTAGCCCTGGGCTTTCCACCATTCCCGCAAGGCCGCCTCCGCCTCGTCGCGGGTCATCGGGCCGCGATCCAGCCGCAGTTCCTTGAGATACCGCCACGCCTTGCCGACCTCGGGACCCGGTGGCACGCCGAGCAATTCCATGATCGCGTTGCCGTCCAGGTCCGGACGGACCTTGGCCAGATCCTCCTGCTCCTGCAGGGTCGCGATCCGCGACTCCAGATCGTCATAGGTGCCGCGCAACGCGGCGGCCCGGCGCTTGTTGCGGGTGGTGCAGTCGGCGCGGACCAGTTTGTGCAGGCGGGGGAGCAGCTCGTCGGCATCGGTGACGTAGCGGCGCACCGCGGAATCGGTCCACTGGCCCTTGCCGTAGCCGTGAAAACGCAAGTGCAGGAACACCAGCCGGGCCACGTCCTCGGTGAACTGCTTGGGGTACTTCAGCGCCCGCATCCGCTTGCGCACCATCTTCGCGCCGACCACCTCGTGGTGGTGGAAGCTGACACCGCCACCCGGCTCGTTGCGTTTGGTGTCCGGCTTGCCGATGTCGTGCAGCAGCGCGGCCCAGCGCAGCACCAGGTCCGGGTCGCCCTCCTCCAGGTCGATGGCCTGCTGCAGCACGGTGAGCGAATGCCAGTAGACGTCCTTGTGCTGGTGATGCTCGTCGATCTCCAGCTTCATCGCGGGCACCTCGGGCAGCACCCGCTGAGCCAGCCCGGTCTCGCACATGATGTTGATGCCGTCGATCGGGTGCGCGCCGCCGATCAGCTTGTCCAGCTCCACCCGGACCCGTTCGGCGGTGATCCGATCGATCTGATCAGCCATCGCGGTGATCGCCGCGTGCACCCGCGGCTGCAGCTCGAAGCCGAGCTGGGAGACGAAACGGGCGGCGCGCAGCATTCGCAGCGGGTCGTCGTTGAACGAATCCTCCGGCGCCGCAGGCGTATCCAGCAGGCCGGCGAGCAGCGCGTCCATCCCGCCGAGCGGGTCGACGAATTCCAGCGAACCGTCCGCGCCGATCCGCACCGCCATCGCGTTGACGGTGAAGTCGCGGCGCACCAGGTCGTCGTCGAGATTGTCGCCGAAGGTGACCTCGGGATTGCGGGATACCCGGTCGTAGTTGTCGCTGCGGAAAGTGGTGATCTCCAGCTGCTGGCCGCGCTTGGACCCGCTGACCGTGCCGAACGCCAAACCGCCGGTGTCCCACAGATGATCGGCCCAGCCGCGCAACAGTTCCTGCACCTGCTCGGGCCGCGCGTCGGTGGTGAAGTCCAGATCGGTGCCGAGCCGACCGAGTACCGCGTCGCGCACGCTGCCGCCGACCAGGTACAGCTCATAGCCCCGCGCCGCGAACATCTCGCCGAGCGGTTCCAGTACATCCGACAGCCTGCCAAGCGTCACCGCCGCGGCAGCCAGCAATCGGGTACGTCTATCCAGCTCTGCGTCCTCGGACTCGGTCGAAACCACGAATCAGCAGCTTACCGAGCCCTGGCAACCGAGATTCCAGCGCAGTGTCGGATGCGCGGGGCGTGCGTCAGCGCAAATCCAACACAGTAGGATTGCTTGGTGTCTCCGGCCGATCGTGCGAACAGTCGACGCCGCCAGCCTCGGCGCCGCGGTTCGGCGGCCAACGCGGCGAAACCGCGCATGCGCACGGTCCGGGAAACCTCAGCCGGCGGGCTTGTCGTCGACGGCCTGGACGGCCCGCGGGAAAAACGCAGCGCGGCCCTGATCGGGCGGACGGATCGGCGCGGGCGGTTGCTGTGGTCGCTGCCGAAGGGGCACATCGAAGAGGGGGAAACCTCCGAGCAAACCGCGATCCGTGAGGTGGCCGAGGAGACCGGCATCAACGGGGTGGTGGTCGCCGAACTGGGCAGCATCGACTACTGGTTCGTCACCGATGGGCGGCGGGTACACAAAACCGTGCATCATTATCTACTGCGTTCCACCGGCGGCGAACTGTCCGACGCCGACGTGGAGGTCACTCAAGTGGCGTGGGTGCCGTTGAGCGAGTTGAATTCTCGACTGGCGTACGCGGACGAACGCCGGTTGGCCGAGGTGGCGAACAAGCTGATCGACCGGATGGAGACCGGCAAGCGATGACCCAGACTTTTCGGCATCGCGCAGCGATTCCGTTGGGGGTGGTGGCCGGGCGACGGGTCGGCCTGTCGGGTCGGCTGTTCCGGATCATCGTTGCGGTCCTGATCACCCTGGGTTCGGCGACCGCACTGCTGGCGCCCGCGGCGCACGCGCAGCCCACCGGTACCGGGACTACGTCGGGGCCGAAATTCCTGAAGCTGTCGCTGGATTCGGTGACGCCGACCGCGGTCACCACGACCAGCGATCCGACGCTCACCGTGTCGGGCTCGATCATGAACATCGGCGATCGCATGGTGAAGGACGTCACCGTCCGGGTGCAGCGCGCGGCCGTGGTCACGGCACCACGCGACCTGCGCGCGACGTTGCAGCAGGATCAGATCAATTACGCGGTGAACGGCGACTTCGAGGACGTGGTGCCGCAGCTCGACAAGGGCGAGCGCACCAAATTCACCGTGACCATCCCGCTGCGCCCCGGCGCGAGCACCACCAAACGCTCGCTGAACATCAGCGAACCGGGGGTCTACCCGCTGCTGTTGAACGTGAACGGCAAACCGGACTACGGCAATCAGGCCCGGCTCGACGACGCCAGGTTCCTGCTTCCGGTGCTCGGCGTGCCGCCCGCGTCGAAGGGCACCGACGCGCCCGACGCGAGTCAGGCGGTCACCGCGCCGACCGACGCGCCGGTGGCGACGACGGTGCTGTGGCCGCTGGCCGACCGGCCGCGCGTGGTCGCGGGCATCCCCGGATCAGCGGAGAGCAAGGTCGAACTCACCGACGACGAGCTGGCCGCCTCGCTCGCCAAAGGCGGCCGCCTCGATCAGCTGCTCGGCGCGTTGGAGACCGTGTTCGACACCACGCCGACCCGCGACCGTGCCCTGGCCGCCTCGGTGTGCCTCGCGGTCGATCCCGATCTACTGGTCACGGTGCAGGCGATGACCAAGGGTTATCGGGTGCTGGCCAGTCCGTCGGATCCGGAAGGCGCGACGCGGGCGGGTACCGGTGCGGCCCAGGCGCAGACGTGGCTGGACCGGCTGCGTGCCCTCGCCGGCACGATGTGCACCGTGGCACTGCCGTTCGCGCAGGTCGACCTCGACGCGCTGGCCGCGGTGAACGATCCGGACCTCTCGGCCAGGGCGATGAACGCGCCCGCCGAAATCGTCGACTCGATTCTGGCCACCAAGTCGGTGCGCGGCGTGAGCCTGCCGGATTCCGGCAGCATCGACAATGGTGCGGGAATCCTGTTGCGCAGCCACGGTTTCGGCACGGCCGTGCTCGCCGACGCCGCCGTCACGCCGGAGGGCACGGCGGGTACGTCGGAGCCGGCGGCGCCGACCACCGGCCGCGGCGACAGCAAAAACCAGCCGACCTCGAACCAGACCACGGTGAGCCAGACCTCGGATGTCGCGGACCCGGACGTGGTTCGACTGCCCGCGGTCACCGCGCCCGTCCCGCCGCCTGCCGCGCCGACGCCCGCCAATCCGGCTGCGCCGAACGGGAATCCGGCAGCCGCCCCGGCCGTCGATCCGGCGCTGCACGTCACGTCGTTCGATATCTGGTCCGCAACCGCGCTTGCCGCACTCGGCTCGAACCCGCCGACGCCCTCGTTCACCCCCGCCAAGGTCCGCTACGAGGTCAGCAACGACTCCCGCGTAGCCCGGTTGCAGGACGCGCTCGGCGCGATCTCCTGGTCCGCGCTGAATCCGCAGCCGAATCAGCCGCGTTCCCTGCTGCTCGTCCCGCCGCAGCAGTGGAGTGCGAGCAAGGACGAGGGCACCAGCCTGCTGCGGCAGATCGAACTGCTGGTGCGCAGCAACCTCGCGGCGCCGCGCCCGTTCCAGGACCTGGTGCAACAGCCGCCGGACCCGCAGCCATACGAGCTCGACTATCTGCCGCAGGCCGCGGCCGACGCGGTGCCGGACCGGTTCATCGCGCCGGTGGCCGATCAAGGCCGCCGGATCAGCGAGCTGATGCGCGCGCTGGTCGAGGTGCCGGAGGCCGATCCGACGCCGCGCCAATTCCTCGACCCGCTGCGCGACGACCTGATCCGGGTGCTGAGCCTGTCCGATCGGCGCACCGGCGACGCCACCGCGGCCGATACTTTCGCCCAGCGCCGGACCGATCAGACCACCAAGGCGCTGGACAACATCTACCACTCGGTGACCGTGTTACCGCCCGGCGGTGTCTACACCCTCGCGTCCGAGCAGAGCCCGTTGCTGCTGGTCGCGCGGAACAACTTGCCGGTGTCCATCCGGATCAAGTTCCGCATCGAGGCGCCGCACGAGGCGAAGATCACCGACCTCGGCGAGCAGCAGCTGCCGCCGAGGGGGACACGCTCGTTCCAAATCCCGACCGAGGTGAGCGACAGCCGTAACCTGGTAATTCCGATCTCCCTTACCACACCGGACGGCATCCCGCTGGGGAATGCCACCTCGGTTTCGGTGCGCTCGAACGCCTATGGTCAAACCCTGGCAATAATTACCGCGTGTGCCGGAGTACTGCTGTTCCTGTTGGCCGGGCGCCGCTTGTGGCGCCGGTTCCGCGGGCAGCCGGACCCGGCCGACGAAGGTTTCGATCCGAGCACCCGGCGCCGGGTCAATCGATACCGGCGGGCCAAGAACCGCGTAATACAGCAGGAGCAGCAGGAGGCACAGTGAGCGACGGTGAGCTAGCGCCGTCAGTTGTGTCACCGGCCGCGTCCACCGGATTTGGACGTCCGACAAACCACAGTGGCAGAGTGGAGGACAATCGCGGAAGGCTCGCGCCGGCGCAGGGGCGGTGTGAGTAATGGGCAGTACCAGGAGGAACGGTGAGCGATTCAGCCTTGACACCGCTCGCCGAGCCGACCGGGATGCGCGGCCTCGCGCATTCGCGACACGCAAGCGCTCTGAACTGCCGGGCCGGGCGCAGGAGGCATGATGAGCGACGATGACTCATCGGCGCATCGGCCTCGATCCGATCGGCGAGACTGGCCACCGGCCCGTCGGGCGCCGGTCGCGCCATGGGAACGGCTACCGCCGCAGGCGGAGGCCGAGGACCCGGACATGAACGCGGGCCCCTACGAAGCGCCACCACCCCGAGTGCCGCACATCAGCAGGCCCTCGGCGCCGCCACAGCCGTGGCCGGGCCAGCGCATGCCGCCCGGGCCACCGCAACGGCCACCGGGCCCGCCGCAACGGCCCGCACCCGCACCGCACCCCGGACAGCGGCAATATCCAGCGCCGCCGCCCGCGCAGCCTCGCCCGATCCCGCCCGCCCAGCGACCAGGGCCGCCGCCCGGTCAATCCGGCGCGATGCCGGCCAGCCCGCCGCGACCCGCGCCCGGTCAGTCCGGACAGCTGCCGACCAGCGCACCGCGACCGGCACCCGCGCGTCCCGCGCCCGGTCAGTCGGGCCCGATCCCGACCAGCGCACCACGTCCCGGACCGCCGCCGTCGGGCCCGATTCCCGTTGCGCCGCAGTCCAGCCGGATGCCACCGCCGCGCTACGCCCCGCCGCAGGCGCGCCCGGAGCCGTACCCACCGCCGCACCGTCGCGCACCCGCAGCGGTCGCCGAGCCCGCCGAGGTAGGCAATCGGCCACGGACGCACGAGTTCCCGGCCGCCACGAAGACGGCCGAGCGGCCGAATTCGAGCGCGCGACTGCTGAGCGACTCCGGATCGATGGCGGTGGTGACCCTGCTCAGCCGGGTCACCGGCTTCGGTAAACAGCTGCTGCTGCTGACCGTGCTCGGCCCGGCCATCGCATCGGCGTTCACCGTGGCCAGCCAGATCCCGAACATGATCGCCGAACTGGTCCTCGGCGCGGTGCTCACCGCGATCGTGGTGCCGACCCTGGTGCGCGCGGAACAGGAGGACGCCGACCACGGGGTGGCCTTCGTCCGGCGACTCGTCACGGCGGCGTTCGTGGTGCTCGCCACCGCAGCGCTGCTGGCCACGGCCGCCGCGCCGCTGCTGACCACCTACGTGTTCCTGTCCGACGACGGCAAGGTCAATACCGGGCTGACCACGGCCCTGGCCTTCCTGTTGTTGCCCGCGATCCTCTTCTACGGCATGTCCGCCCTGCTGACGGCCATCCTCAATACCCGGCAGCAGTTCAAGCCCGGTGTCTGGGCACCCGTGCTGAACAACCTCGTCGTGCTGAGCGTGCTCGGTCTCTATGTGCTGATGCCGGGCGAGATCAGCCTGAATCCGGTGCGGATGGGCGAACCGAAACTGCTGGTACTCGGCGTCGGCGTGACGCTCGGCGTGGTGGTGCAGGCGGTGAGCCTGGTGCCCGCGATCCGGCGCGAGCACATCGATCTGCGCCCACTGTGGGGTGTCGACGCGCGGCTCAAGCAGTTCGGCGGGATGGGCGCGGCCATCATCCTGTACGTCCTGATCAGCCAGGCGGGGTTCGTCTTCGCCACCCGCATCTCCTCGCATGCCGATTCCGCGGGCCCGGCGATCTACAACAACGCCTGGTTGCTGCTGCAGCTGCCGTACGGCGTCCTCGGCGTCACGGTGCTCACCGCGATCATGCCGCGACTGAGTCGCAACGCCGCCGCCGACGACACCCCCGCGGTGGTCGACGACCTCTCCGCCGCCACCCGACTGACCATGATCGCCCTGCTGCCGGTGGTCACCTTCCTGACCCTGGCCGGCCCACAGGTCGGGCAGGCGCTCTATGGCTACGGCAACTTCGGCAGCGGCGACGCCGCCCGGCTCGGCCTCGCGGTCAGCTGGTCGGCCTTCTCGCTGATTCCCTACGCGCTGGTGCTGATTCATCTGCGCGTGTTCTACGCCAGGGAACAGGCCTGGATCCCGACCTGGATCATCCTCGGCATCACCGCCGCCAAGATCACCTTCTCGGCGATCGCGCCGATGGTCACCGATGCCGAGCACGTGGTGATCGCGCTGGGTGTGGCCAACGGTCTCGGCTTCGCGGTCGGCGCCGTGGTCGGCGGCTTCCTGCTGCACCGCAGTCTCGGCGATCTGCGGATGTCGAACGTGAGCCGGACGATCACCCGGGTCCTGTTCGCCTCGGTGGCCGGTGGTGCCGTGATGTGGATCGTGGACCGCGTGCTCGGACTCGACCGCCTGACCGCCTCGTTCGGCGGTCCCGGCTCGCTCATCCGGGTCGCGATCACCGCGATCGTCATGTTCTCGGTCGCCTTCGGCCTGATGCGCCTGGCCGGCGTCCCGGAGGTCGTCGCGATCACCGTCGCCATCTCCCGGCGCCTCGGCTGGACCCCGCCCGCACCCGATCTGGATCTCGACGGTCCGGTCGACGACTACGCGACTCAGGTATTGCGCAGGCCGGATCCGTATCTGGCATACCCTGGGTACGACCCGTACATGGATGCTCAGACCATGGTCTTGCCCGTGATCCGAGCCGATGCCGTTGACATCACCGGCATGGGCGAGTTCCCGTACCCTGTTCGGCAGAGAAGCACAAGTGGCGAAATCGCCGGAACCTCGACATACCAGGGCGAAGGAGGACCGAGGGTGAGCGACGACGCGGTGGGCGGCGCCCCGGCCGCTGATTCTTCCGGCAGCACGGCAGGCGGGCTTTCGACAGACGCACCGCCTCCCGTGGGCGAGCCGTCGGATCCCGCGTACGCGAACCGCGAGACCGGCACCGGTCCATCGGATCACGATGCGGCCGGGCCGGAGCACGAGGCGGCCCCGCAAGGACCGCACGATCGTCAGAGTCAGATACCGGCCCGCGATCCGATGTACGACACCGGAATGATCCCGATCGGGTCGCCGGAGATGCCGCCGCTCGGTGGCGAGAACCTCGGCTCGCGGCGCACGCCGCGCGGTCCGAAGCTGATTCCCGGCGCGTCGGTGGCCGGTGGCCGGTACCGGCTGCTCGCCGGGCACGGCGGGGCCCGCGGTCTCAAGTTCTGGCAGGCCCTCGACATCAAGCTCGACCGCGAGGTCGCGCTGACCTTCGTCGACGCCGACCAGAAGTCGAGCGAGAACTCCGGCCACGACGGCCCGCAGGCGATCCTGTCCCGCACGCTCCGGCTCGGGCGGATCAACTCACCCGGCCTGGCCCGGGTGCTCGACGTGGTGCGCGGCAGCTCCGGCGGCATCGTGGTGGCCGAGTGGACCCCCGGTCGCTCGCTGCGCGAGATGGCCGAGACGGTGCCGTCGCCGATCGGCGCCGCGCGGGCCATCCGCGCGCTGGCCTCGGCCGCCGAACTGGCCCATCGCGGCGGCGGATCGCTGTCCATCGACCACCCGGACCGGGTGCGGATCAGCGCCACCGGCGACGCGGTACTCGCCTTCCCCGGCACCCTGGCCGATTCGGACGCGCAGTCCGACGTACGCGGTCTCGGCGCCATGCTCTATGCCCTGATCACCGCCCGCTGGCCGATTCGCTCCGGTGGGGTCACCGGCACCGCCGCGACCGTCGGAGGGTTGCGGCTCGCCGATTTCGGCCCGGACGGCACCCCGGTGGAACCGCGCCAGATAAGACCCGAGGTGCCCTTCGAGATCTCGGCGGTCGCGGTGCGATCGCTGGAGTCGAACAAGGGCGTGCGCACCGCCGCGACCGTGCAGCACGTGCTCGAACAAGCGTCGGTGGTGGATCAAAAGACCGATTTCATTCCGGTGCTCCGGCTCGGACAGCGGCCGCCGTCGGCCCCCGACGAGTCGCTCGCCGACCCGGAATTGCTTGCGGCCGAACGCGAGAGATCCCAGCGGATGATGTGGATCATGGTCGGCCTGGGCATCCTGGCCGCGCTGGTGGTCGGCATCGTGATCTGGTGGATGGTCAGTGTTTTCGCGCCGGGCGCATCGGACGCCCCGCTCAACGAGCAGCGCAATATCGGCCTCACCACGAACAACAGCGCACCGGCCACGCCAGCGGCCGCCGGACCGACCGCCCCGTCGGGCGGGGTCCCGATTCCGGTGACCGGAGTGACAGTGTTCTCGCCGGAAGGCACCCCGGACGGCGTCGGCAACGTCAACGCGGTACTGGACCAGAATCCGGGCACGCTGTGGCGCACGGATCAGTACTTCCAGCAGTTCCCGGCGCTCAAGAAGGGCGTCGGGCTGCTATCGACGCTACCCAGTCCGGCCAAGTTGACGAACGTCTCGATCAACTCGCCGAGCCCGGGTACCACGGTGGAGATCCGCACCTCGCCGACCGCGCAACCGACACTGGATCAAACTCAGCTCATCGGCACGGCCAAGCTAGGCGACGGGGTCACCGACATTCCGGTACGCACCGATCAAGCCGCCCGCTACGTGCTCGTCTGGATCACCGGACTGGGCAACTCCGGCGGTCAGTTCCAAACCTCGATCGCAGATATCCGTTTCGACGCCGCGCCCTAGAGCGTGATTTCACTGGTAGCCACGCCTTAACGCGTGATTTCGCGAGTACATGGGTAACTCGCCGGGTACGGGCTAACCCGACCCATTCTCCTGCCGCAAGCCGCCAAATCTGCCGCTGCGCACCTAAGTCTGGCCTGAATCCGCGGAGAGGCGGACAAGCTTGCTGCCTAATCGCGCGGGACGATATGATCTGCTCGCGCTCTCAGCACAGGGGAGCTTCCCGGGTTCTGGTTTTTCGATCCTGGATGCTGCGAAATTTCGGTGATGGTCGTCCGTGTCCGTCGCCACCGTGAGCGCTGTCCAAGGGGTTGGCATTGTCGTCGGAACTGAACGAAGAAGTCCGCGGGGGGACATCGCGGCCTGCCGCGTACCGCGAGCGTTCGTTCGTGGGCGAGGACTACACCGATATCGAGCTGCTGCAGGCGCATGTGCGCGGCCAGCGGCACGCCTTCGCCGAGTTGCTGCGCAGGCACAACGATCATCTGTGGCAGACCGCCATGCGCACCTCCTACACCCGCGAGGACGCGGCGGATTCGCTACAGGACGCGCTGCTCTCGGCCCACCGCACGGCCGCGACCTTCCGGGCCGAGGCCGAGGTGCGCAGCTGGCTGCACGCGATCGTGGTGAACGCGTGCCTGGACCGGATCCGGCGCAACAAGATCCGCAAGGCGGTCTCACTCACCCCGGAGACGATGCCGGAACCCCGCGACGACCGGGACGCGGTCGCCGAACTGGAGATGTCGCTGGTGGTCGATCACGCGCTGTTCTCGCTGCCCCCGGATCAGCGGACCGCACTCGTTGCCATCGATCTCGAGGGGTATAGCGTGGCCGAAGCCGCCGCTATGCTCGGAGTCCCGGAGGGGACGATCAAGAGCCGCTGTGCCCGCGGGAGGCAGCGTCTGCAAGAACGATTGGAATTTCTGCGCGATCCGGGGAACCGGAGGTAGTTGAGATGCGTCATTAATAGTGACGGACCCGTAGACGATGTCCCTATAGTCCCCGTCCCCGAGGCGATCCCCGCGATGTCAGATGAGAACACTGGAGGTGCGATGGCAACCCGGTCGATGCCACAACCTCCGTTCTCGGCCGAGTTGCTCGCCGACCTGCACGCGGACAATGTGACGCCCGAGCTGCGGGAACAACTGTGGCCCGCGGTCCGCCAAGACGGCGACGCGCTGCGCTTCGTGCACGCCCTGGACGACGTGACCACCGAACTGCGCGCGCTCGGCCGGAGCGACCGGATCATCCACGCGATGCCGGACGACATCGCCGCCCGGCTCGAACAGTTCGTCGACGGTTTCGACCTGGACGAGGAGCCCACCGAGGCGGGCGCCACCATCTACCAGCTGCCGCGCTCGGCCGAGTCCGAAAACACCGAAGTCACCGTGGTTTCCACGCCGCCCGCCGTGCCGATCTCGCTGGATGAGCGCCGCCGCAGCCGGCTGCGCTGGTTCACCGCCGCAGCCGCCGCGGTGGCGGTCGTCGCCTGCGCCTCGATCGCGCTCACCGTGGTGCGTGGCAACGACGGCACCCCGTCGGCCCAGCCCACCTCGAACAGCGTCCCGCTCGGCGACGATCTCAACGCACCCGCGTTGCTCAGCGCACTCGGCCGCAACGACGCCACCGGCCTGCTCGGGAGCCCGGCCGCCAGGGAACGCTGCGTGCACGCCAACGGACTCGACCGCACCATCCTCGGCTCGAACAACTTCCGCTATCAGAACCAGGACGCGGTGCTGATCCTGCTCACCGGCCCGCGCACCCCGAAGATCACCGCGCTCATCGTCGGAACCGGTTGCACCACAGACGATCCGCAACGCCTCACCGTGCAGGACATCGGCTGAGTGACCCACGCGACAATCGCGCTCGCTGCCGCCTGAACGCCTCCGTCACCGCACTGAGCCGAACCTCACGTGGGACCGGGTCGGCCCAGGAACAATAGCCATTACCCTGTTGTTGACCGAGACGTCCATTGATTTCTCCCCCGGAAGGGCCTCATGAGTGCGCCAGTTCGCGACCTGATCATCGTCGGCTCCGGACCTGCCGGCTACACGGCTGCCGTGTACGCGGCCAGGGCCGAGCTGCAGCCGCTGGTGTTCGAAGGCACCCAGTTCGGCGGCGCCCTGATGACCACCACCGAGGTGGAGAACTTCCCCGGCTTCCGCGAGGGCATCATGGGCCCGGACCTGATGGAGGAGATGCGGGAGCAGGCCAAGCGCTTCGGTGCCGACATCCGCACCGAGGACGTGGACGCCCTCGACCTCAGCGGGCCGATCAAGACGGTCACCGTCGGTGACGAGACCTACCAGGCGTACGCGGTGATCCTGGCCATGGGCTCGGCCGCCCGCTACCTCAACGTGCCCGGTGAGCAGGAACTGCTCGGCCGCGGCGTGAGCGCCTGTGCCACCTGCGACGGCTTCTTCTTCAAGAACCAGGACATCGTCGTGGTCGGCGGCGGCGACTCCGCGATGGAGGAGGCCACCTTCCTCACCAAGTTCGCCGCCAGCGTCACCATCGTGCACCGGCGCGAGGAGTTCCGTGCCTCGCGCATCATGCTGGAGCGGGCCAAGGCCAACGAGAAGATCAAGTTCCGGCTCAACGCCGAGGTCGCCGAGGTCAAGGGCGACAGCAGCGTGACGAGCCTGGTGCTGCGCGACACCCGCACGGGGGAGACCTCCGAGCTGGCCGCGACCGGTCTGTTCGTCGCGATCGGCCACGATCCGCGCAGCGAGCTGGTCCGCGACCAGGTCGAGCTGGACGACGAGGGTTACGTGCAGGTGGTGCACCCGTCCACCGCAACCAAGGTGGCGGGCGTGTTCGCCGCAGGCGACCTGGTCGACCACACCTACCGCCAGGCGATCACGGCGGCCGGTACCGGCTGCCGCGCGGCCATCGACGCCGAGCGCTGGCTCGCCGAACAGGGCGATATCAGTTCCAACACCCTGGATCACGCGGGCCACACGGTCGCCGTGCCCGCCAACTGACCTCGCTCGTCCCCGTCGCCCGCGCTGCGGGCGACGGCCTGGGGCCCGCACTGATCCGTGAGCTCCGTCATTCAGCAAGGAGAATCCCATGTCCGACAGCGCCACCAAGAACACGATCACCGTCACCGACGCGACCTTCGCCGACGCCGTACTGCTCAGCGAGAAGCCCGTCCTCGTCGATTTCTGGGCCACCTGGTGCGGCCCGTGCAAGATGGTCGCCCCGGTGCTGGAGGAGATCGCGGGCACCCACGCGGACAAGCTGACCGTCGCGAAGGTGGACGTCGACGCCAATCCCGGCACCGCCCGCGATTACAAGATCCTGTCGCTGCCCACTATGATGCTGTTCCGCGGCGGTAAGCCGGTGAAACAGATCGTCGGTGCGAAGGGCAAAGCCGCCCTTTTGCGCGAACTCGACGGCGAAATCTGACACCTGTCGCGCAGATGCCGTAGGCGCCAAAGGCCGTCGAGAACCATCGACGCGCCGTAGGATGCCTGGACCCGGGAATGCCGAATTCCCGTCCGGGTCTGAGACAATCGACCGACACCGGTCGTGCGCAGGGTGTATCCCATCGCATGAGTGGGTACCCGGATTGACGGAAGGAAAGGGCTCTCACGCATGCACCGACTTCGTCACGGCGATAGCGGTCCAGCCGTAGCAGAGGTTCGGAGCACCCTGGCAAGTCTCGGGTTCTTACACGCACACGTCGATACCGAGCACGCCGACGCCCGCGAGTACTGGAAAGACACCGAGGCCTCCTTCGACCACCGGCTCGACTCGGCGGTCCGCGCGTTCCAGCAACATCGCGGGTTGCTCGTCGACGGTGTGGTCGGCCCGGCCACCTACCGAGCGCTGAAAGAGGCGTCCTATCGCCTCGGTGCGCGCACGCTGATCTATCAGCTCTCCGCACCGCTGTACGGCGACGACGTCGCGACGCTGCAGCGCAAGCTGCAAGACCTCGGCTTCTACGTGCATCGGGTCGACGGTTACTTCGGCCCGCACACGCACGAAGGACTCTCTTCCTTCCAGCGTGAGATCGGGCTGGCCGCCGACGGTATCTGTGGACCGGACACGCTCCGCTCGCTCGACCTGCTCGGCGCCCGCGTCACCGGCGGCAATCCGCATCGGATCGCCGAGGAAGAAGTGGTGCACCGGGCCGGGCCGCAGCTCACCGGCAAGCGCATCGTCATCGATCCTGGCCTGGGCGGACCCGACAAGGGACACCCGGTGCCGACCGAATTCGGCGAGGTGTACGAGTCGGAAATCCTGTGGGACTTGGCAAGTCGGCTCGAAGGCCGGATGGCGGCCACCGGCATGGAGACCTTCCTGTCGCGGCCGTGGGGTCGCAACCGGACCGACGCCGAGCGCGCCGACACCTCGAACACCTTCGACGCCGACCTGATGATCTCGCTGCGCTGCGCGACCAATCCGAGTCCGCTCGCCAACGGCGTCGCAGGCTTCTACTTCGGCAACTCGCACGGCTCGGCGTCGATGATCGGTCAGGTGCTGGCCGGCTTCATCCAGCGTGAGGTCGTCGCACGCACCTCGCTGCAGGACTGCCGGACGCACGCCAGGACCTGGGATCTGTTGCGGCTCACCAAGATGCCGACCGTCCAGATCGATATCGGTTATCTGACAAACGATTACGACGCCGCCGTGCTCACCAATCCCCGGATGCGCGACGTGATCGCCGAGGCCATCCTGATCTCGGTCAAGCGGCTGTACCTGCTCGGGCAGGATGACCAGCCCACGGGCACATACACTTTCGCGGAACTGCTGGCGGAGGAGCTTGCCGCCGCCGACCGCATGTAGCTCCGAGAACAAATCACCCCCTGCCGATCCGATCGGCAGGGGGTGTTTCTTTATAGAGATTCTCAGCGCACTCCGACGCGGGCCGGGGGAGTCATCGCCGCGGCGGCGAGCAGCTGGTCGAGCGCGCGCTCCACGTCTTCCTTCCACCCGTGATCGGAGTCGAGTTCCAGGCGCAGCCGCGGGAACCGGTGGTGCGGCGCGATCACCTTGAAACCGACCTCCTCCAGGAAGTCGGCCTCGATCATGCAGGTCTCCGGGGAGCACTCGGTCATCGAACCCGGTGCGTTCGCGCCGGAACCCTTGATCGGCGAGATGATCCGCTCCATCAACGTCATCGAACCGAAGCGTTCCGACAGTGCCTGCGACGGCGGATCGGACCGGATGCCGAACGCCTCCAGCGCGCGCACGCCGCGACGCACCAGATCGGCCACCACAGCCTGCATGAGCTGGTGGGCAACCTCGTTGTCCTGGTACGGGAATTCGGCCTGCAGCGTGGTCAGCAGGACCGCGTCCGGGCTCACCGGTGAGGTGGGGAAGAGGGTGGCGCGCGGCACCGCGCTCGGCGGCGAATACAGGGCACACCCCGCGACGTTGCCGTCGACGTTGGCCACCTGTCCACAGGAGCCCCACTCCAGCAGCACCGTGGAGAGCCAGGCCTCCTTTTCGAAGACCGGGTCGCTGAAGCCGCGGGAGTCCTCGGCGACAGCCGGATCCATCTCCCAGAACACGCAGCGCCGGGAGTGCGCGGGGAGCTTGTCCAGCTCGCCGAGGGTAAGTGCTGTGACGCTGGTCGACACTGCTCTGCTCAGCCTCCAGCTGTCCGATTCGTCCACGCTCATGTCCGCGCCTCGCTCGCGCTCGGCCCGAGCCTGCGCGAGGCACACTGACGCACGGTTCGCACTCTCACACCGCATCACTATGTTCTTGCCAGCAAGAATAAGCGATCAACAGAACCCGCCTCATTCCACGTCGCTGTGCTGTTGGTTAAGAACTTGTGTTGGTCCGTCCGGGAGATCGTGCGCTCCGCCGACTCGCGGAAATCACGCGCCGTCACAGTGACGTTTCGGCTCCCAGGGGCGTACCTGTCGCATTCACAAGTCTTTTTCTGTCACTTCCGTCACAAGCTGAGGGTTCTGGCCCATCAGGCTGGCAATGCGCTCGAGATCCTCGAGGGAGCCGAACTCGACGACGATCTTGCCCTTGCGCTTGCCCATGCTCACCATGACCCGCGTATCGAACGAATCAGCCAGCCGCTCCGCGAATCGCTGCATGCCCGCCGCGATCAACGGCTTGTGCTTCGGCTCCGGCGGCGCGGTCGGATCCGCGACCGGCTCCGGGGTCGTTTCCTGGTTTGCCAGGATGACGGCTTCCTCGGTGCTGCGGACGGATAGGCCCTCCGCCACAACGCGCTTGGCTAGTTCCTCTTGCGCGTCCACCCCGGCGGTCAGCCCGAGCAACGCTCGCGCGTGCCCGGCCGAAAGCACACCCGCCGCCACGCGACGCTGCACCGAGATCGGCAGCTTCAGCAACCGGATCATGTTGGTGACGGCGGACCGCGAACGACCGATGCGATCGGCGAGCACCTCATGGGTGACGCCGAACTCTTCCAGCAGCTGCTGATAGGCCGCCGCCTCTTCCAACGGGTTGAGCTGCACCCGGTGGATGTTCTCCAGCAGGGCATCGCGCAGCATCGACTCGTCGGCGGTCTCCCGGACGATCGCGGGGATCGCGGCCAGACCCGCCACCTGCGAAGCGCGCCACCGGCGTTCGCCCATCACGAGCTGATACTTGTCGACACCCGGCTCGACCCGACGCACCACGATCGGCTGCATCAGACCGAATTCCTTGATCGAGTGCACAAGCTCGTCCAGTGCCTCGGCCTCGAACACCTGACGCGGCTGCTTCGGGTTCGGCTCGATCTGCTCCGGCGGAATCTCGCGGTAGACCGCGCCGCCGGCGGCGAGGTCGTCGTCGGTCGGGTCGGGGACCCGATGCAGGTAGGCCGACGCGGGCTGCGGCCCGATCGGATCCAGACCGATGACGCTGGCCGCTTGACTGCTGAGCCCCGGCGCAGTCGCCGGTCCCGTCGGGATCAGCGCGGCAAGACCGCGCCCTAGCCCACCCTTCTTCGCCTGACTCATCGGTCTACAGACCCCTTCCTCGTTCCGCCACCAAACCGGGTCTTGCCGACCCGGCGCTCATTCAGCCAGCTCACTCCGCGGCTTCAGCGGCGGCCGCGGCATGCGCCAGCGCCGTCGCCTTGGCCGCCATTTCGCGCCCGGCATCGAGGTAGCTCATCGCGCCTCGGGAACCTGGATCGTAATCGAGCACCGTCATGCCGTAGCCCGGTGCCTCGGACACCTTCACACTGCGCGGAATCACCGACCGCAGCACCACGTCACCGAAGTGCCCGCGGACCTCCTCGGCGACCTGGTCGGCCAGCTTGGTCCGGCCGTCGTACATCGTGAGGATCACCGTCGACACATGCAGGTCCGGATTCAGGTGCGCCTGCACCAGACCGATATTGCGGAGCAGCTGCCCGACACCCTCCAGCGCGTAGTACTCACACTGGATCGGGATCAGCACCTCCTTGGCCGCGACCATCGCGTTGACGGTCAGCAGGCCGAGCGACGGCGGGCAGTCGATCATCACGTAGTCGATGTCGTAACCGGCGATATTGGCCTCCTGGATGGCGGCCTTGAGCCGACCCTCCCTGGCCACCATGGACACCAGTTCGATCTCCGCGCCGGCCAGATCGATCGTCGCCGGGATGCACAGCAGCCGCTCGTTGTGCGGGCTCTGCTGGATCGCGTCCTTGACCGACACCTCACCGATGAGTAGTTCGTAGCTGGACGGAACACCCGAGTGGTGCTCGATGCCCAGGGCGGTGCTGGCATTGCCCTGCGGGTCCAGATCGATCACGAGGACCGTCATCCCCTGATGCGCCAGAGCGGCCGCGAGATTCACCGCGGTGGTCGTCTTGCCGACGCCGCCCTTCTGATTGGCGATGGTGATGATGCGCTGCTCGTGCGGTTTCTGCACTGTCACCTTTCCTGGATGGAGAATCTGGCTGGCGCGTTGTGCTTCGGCCGCGATCGGGGTCTCGCTGGGGGAGATGTTCCCGAACGGTGTGCTTCCGAATGTCTCCGTGTCGAAATTGCTGGAGTCCAGCATTCCCGGCACGCGCGACGTAGTTTCCCGTGAAACATTCGCCGGACCGCTCGACATAGACAGCTCCTAACCCGAGAACTTCAGATCACGTGCTTCCGACGAGCGTCGGCGCCGTGTCATCAAACAGCTGGTGTCGGTACGAACATGATGCGCAACCGGGTTCGCGGCGCCCGATCGACCGAGCGGAGCACTCGTCGCGACACCAATTCCTCCGTGGCACCTACGCTCACGCCCGACGCCCACTAGCTTGCCAGCACCGAGCGCGATAAGAAAGCTGAATCGCGGCAATGCACACACGACACGCGAAACTGTCCCATTTCCACCCCCGATCCCCGATGTTTCACATGAAACACCGCGCCCGCCAACAGGGTTACGGGTCATCCCAAGCGGATTCGCGCCTGCGGACCTTGACAGGGCGACCCGAACCCACGCGCTCCGCTCACCATCGGCGAGCTTGATAGCTCTGCCGCGACGCGATCGGACGAGTGTCTGCCGATCAGCGAAGGGGCCGTGCAAGTTCCGCAGGGGCGATGCCCGGCCGATAGGTGCGAACCCGCAACAGAACCCGACCTGCCTACTCCTCGGGACAAGATCGCGACAAGTCGGGCTCGGCTGTCCCTGCCTCAGGGGCGCGTGGTCTGGTAAGCGCCAATCGGGGGAGCGCCAGCGCTAATCCTGCGGAGGCACGAGTCGACCCACGCGTGCGAATCGTTGCACCCAGATGCGTCCAATGCCGACCCCGCGCTGACTCGTACGCCAAGTCGCCGCCTCAGGAGGTCGCGCCATGCGCGCTGCAACCGACGCCTGGACGGTCCGATGGCTTCGGGGAAACTGCGTAGGGAGCCCTGCCGGGCAACGGACCAACATCGTGAATCCCCACAGGGCGCACGAGCGGACCGACACGGGTGGATCGCCAGGGACCGACGTACCTCTGGGGCATCGCGCGATCGAGCTCGGATCACTGCCTCCAACCCGGCCTCACGGTCTGGCCATAACCAACACGTCCCCGTGATCGAGACGGCCGAAGGGCTCCTAGGAGTTATTCACTAGTCCCCGCGACGCACAGATTTGGTTCCCCGTGAAACCGAGCGGGCGCGACCGAACCGTTGCGCGTTGGAAAGCGCAAGGAAAGGCTGAGCGAGTGTGAATCTCAATCGGCAGAGACTTGCGAGTCCACCGAGCGCACTAGATCCGGTCTGCGCGTACGGACCGCCACACAACCGATCCTCGCGCACTCTCTACGTCAGCGCGCACGAGGATCGGTTGCGCCGGAACGTGCCGATCGACGGAGCCGCATGCGGGAGCGCAACCGGCCCGGCGCAAAGCACAGGACAGCCCAGAGTCAGGATTGGGTCCGCCCGGCCGGTGTTGCCAGCAAGCGACCGCAACTCTGTTGGCCGTCCGTAGGTCTAGTGCGGACCGCGTGGGAACGAACCGAGGGGGAAGCGCGTGGCCGGGTCGACCGAGACTCGCGAGTGCACCTCTGGACCCCACATATGCCTCAGGTCCCCGCAAAGTTCGGATCGACTCAACATCTTCAGTTGGCCCGGCGGACCCGCGCGGTGCCTGCAATCGATGCCGCCTCGCTACCGTTCGCGGACTAGATGAGGACTGCGTGGGAACGAACCGGGCGAGCGCGCGGCCGGTCTATAGAGACTTACGATCGCGCGGCCGGAGCCGCGCACGCCACACGGCAGCACGCAGCCCAGATCGGTTCGGCCGCCGCTGTCGGCCCCCGACCGCGCAAGGCCCGCAAGTGACGCAGCCACTCGGGGACTGCGGGGGAGTCGTGTCGATTGGCGGAACCTCACGGGGGGACGCGCAGCCGATCCGGCACATACCGCGGATCGTCACGGATCGGGTTCGGCCGACTCAGGCAGCCCGAACACGCAAGGCCCACAAGTGACGCAGCCACTCGGGAACTGCCGGAGAGTCGAATCGACTGGTCGAACCTCCCAGGGAACGCGCAGCCGATCCGGCACACGCCGCGGATCGTCACGGATGGGTTCGGCCGGCTCAGTCAGCCCCGGCCGAGCGTCGCCCGCAATTTACGCGGCTTCGCGATTGCTCGCGGGCTTGGTGAACGTCAAGCGGAACTGCAGGGGAGTGCGTCCCGATCGACGGGCTCCTCGCCAGTTCTAGATCTGTGCGATCCGACCCGGCGCGCGGGCCTGACGAGGACGGCGGAACTGGCATGCGGACTGATGCAACGCGCTGAGGTCGAGCAGCGGGCTCGTCTTCCTCAACCGGTTTGTACGTGCCGACCTTTGGCCCGCCGTGCGTCGTGCCCCACTCGTCAAGCATCACCGCTCCCGATGTTTCATGTGAAACCATCCGACACGAACCCCAGGGAAGTCACCCATCTAAGGTTGGCGGCAGGGAGATTCTTGTCCCCAGCGAATCGCGCGGGCCGAGCGTCCACTGGCACATCCCGATGCAGCCGCTCTCGACCAACTCACGGGCTTGGGAGACGCCCAAAAGGAATTGGTCGAGGGAAGTGCCTCCTAGTCAACGGACGCCTCGCAAGTCCTTTGTGTGCGCAGTCTGGTCGGCCGGGGTGGACCGTCAAAGGCAACTCGACCGGCATCCGCCCTGACACCGTTCGCTGAGTTCCCGCATCGGACTCGGCTTCCGCAAACGGTTCTGCGCATGCCGATCCTTAGACCTCCACCGCGCATCGCATCCCGTGTGGCCCCGCCCCCGCGAGCGCGGCAGGCGCTCGCCGCCCCAATGTTTCATGTGAAACCGTCCGACACGACACTCCACCAAAGTCGCCCCATCCGTCCTTCCGACAGGGAGATTCGGCTCTTGATCGAGCGGGGTGCGCCGCGCGTAAACCCGGCACAATCCCAATTCAGGTTTCCTACCAGACGACCCGAAGCGACCTACGTTTCCCGTGAAACATCCAAGGCAGATCGATCCGCCTGCCTGCCGACGCGACCCGGCGACCCGGCGACCCGGCGACCCGGCGACCCGGCGACCCGGCGACCCGGCGACCCGGCGACCCGGCGACCCGGCGACCCGGCGACCCGGCGACGGAAAGCTAACGGCCTGATGCCGTTCCTGGCAATGGCTCGTGCACCTCAATCGTGCCGACAGATCTCGCAATCGCCGTGCAGAGCCACTCTCCGGAACATCATCGGCAGTAGAGCTTCCCACCTGTTTCCTAGACTGCTCACCACCGCAGGCAGGCCCACAACCAACTCGTTCCGTCACGTGACTCTTGCGCCAGAGGGTACCGGGACCACCCTCTCGAACGGCATCTACGGTCCGCGGTTCACATGAGACCACCAGGGCGCCTTGATCCGCCGGGCAGGCGATCGTCACCGACCGATCGGTGCATCACAGGCTTCCAATCCACCCGCGCTCGCGCTGCTCGATTCGGCGTTCCGATGCGACCCGCCTCGACCGCCGCCAAAGAAGTTTGGTTCGGGCTGGTCACTCCGCACTGACACATCTCGCTGCCCAATCCGCTCAGTGGGGTCGAGTCGGAGAGATTCCCGAGGCACCTCAGTCCCGTCCAAGTCCACGAGCCCGACCCGGCACCGACACGCGTGGGCGAACCGGTGTCGCGAGCATCAGACGTAGGTCGACGAGGACGGTCATTCCGAAACCGCCGGATGGTTCGATCGCCTGCGGTGGCACTCCACCGCGAAGCCACCGGCGCTGCCGGGGCAGCCGCGTCGTGGAGCGCTCAGCCTCCACACCTATCGCGGGTCCACCTCGAGAAGACCGCCCGCCATGGCGACAGATCGGATCCCGCGCTTCACCCCGAACGAGCGCAGTCAGCGATGCCACGGGAGAGTCAGTCGCGAACTCCCACTGCCCATGGCCGCAGTGAGATCCGTCGGATTCAAGCTGAGCCGCCCGCGGTGCACTGTGCTCGCGAGCAATTGCGCCGCCCTACTTCGACTTCCGAGCCCGATCCGGCGCCTCCGCACCAGCACGCTTCGCCGCCTTCGCCTCCCGGCGTGCGGTCGCATGCTCACTCCGCCGTCGTGGCGCTCGCTCGGCGCGGGGGAGGCGCTCGGCGCTGATGATCAACGTGGGGGTGGAGACGATTCCGGCACCGCATTCGACGACCGTCGCGTTACCGGCGCCCGCACGCTCCAGTGCCTCGCCGTCGCGGGCGAGTTCCTCGGCGGCGCTCACACCTTTGAGTGCGAGCATCTGGCCGTGGTCGCGTAGCAGGGGAAGGGACCACTGGGCAAGCTTGCCGAGGGGGGCTACCGCGCGGGAGGTGACTACGTCGGCGCCGCCTGCTTCCTTCAGGACGCCGGATTGTTCGGCCCGGCCGCGCACGACGGTGACGTCGAGTCCGGCCGCTTCGATGAATTCGCTCAGGAAGATGGTGCGACGCAGGAGTGGTTCGACCAGGGTGATGCGGAGGTCTGGGCGGGCGATCGCGAGGGGGATGCCGGGGAGTCCGGCGCCGCTGCCGATGTCGACGACGGACGCGCCTTCGGCGATCAGTTCGCCGATCACCGCGCAGTTGAGGATGTGGCGATCCCAGAGGCGGGGGACCTCGCGCGGGCCGATCAGTCCGCGCTCGACACCGGCGGTGGCGAGTGCCGCACAGTATCGGCGGGCGAGATCGAGTCGGTCGCCGAACACCACCGCGGCCGACGCCGGCGGTACCAGCTCGGCGGGCAACGCGGTGGTTTCACCGAGATCTCGTTCCACGTGAAACATCCTTCCGGACTCAGGTCGATCAGGGGATCGGCGACGCGCGGACAATCGGGTGCCGGACATGAACAAGGCCCCCGATCCGAAGACCAGAGGCCCTATCCAACCATTACCCGTCAGGGTGACGAAATACGCCGGGCCCTAACGTGTCTGGCTTTCGCTCAGGACGGAACAACCACAACATGCCGATTCGGCTCGACGCCCTCGCTCTCGCTGGCGACACCGTCGATGACCGACACCGCGTCGTGCACGATCTTGCGCTCGAACGGCGTCATGGGAGACAGCGACTCAGGGGCGCCCGACTCCAGCACCCGTTGCGCGGCGGCGGTACCGAGCGCGCTGAGGTCTTCCCGGCGCTTCGCGCGCCAGCCGGCCACGTCGAGCATCAGCCTGCTGCGCACACCGGTGGCCTGCTGCACCGCCAGCCGAGTCAACTCCTGTAGTGCGTCGAGCGTTTCGCCGTTGCGCCCCACCAGCTTTGACAGATCCCGGCCACCGTCGATGCTGACGATGGCACGGTCGCCCTCGACGTCGAGATCGATGTCGCCGTCGAAGTCGAGCACGTCGAGCAGCTGCTCGAGGTAGTCGCCCGCGATCTCGCCCTCTTCGATCAGGGCTTCCTCGGCATCGTTCACGACATCGTCGGCGTCCGTTCCGGCGTTCACCATCGTCGTCGCCACTGTGGCGTCCCCTCCGTCGGTCTCAACTGTCATTTGATTTCCTTCATCTGCTCATCGCGCTCGCCGTGCGCTCGCCGCCGGACGGTGCGCGATCAAGGGGTTGCTCAGCGTGGTGGCCGGCCGACCACCGAAATGCGATCAGCGGCGGCGCTTTTGGTTCGCCCTGCCTCGGTTGCCGCCCGGTCGCTTCTGGCCACCCGGCCGACGCTGCCCGGTGGTCTTCTTGGCGGTCCCGTTGGTCGAGGGCGTCGCGTCGACGGCGGTGTCCACCGCATCAACCGCGTCTTCGACCGCATCGGCTATCGGCTTCTTCCGCGTATTGACCGGCTTGGCACCGGGTTTCGGCGCGTTCTGCGCGCGCTGCTCCAGCTTGGCCTGTTTCTTCTCTTCCGCTTCGCGCTCCATGCGACCGAAGACGAGATGCTGCTGCCCGTAGGTCCAAATGTTATTGGAGACCCAGTACAGGAGGATGGCGATCGGCAAGAACGGACCACCGACGAGCACGCCGAGCGGGAAGACCCACAGCGCAAGCTTGTTCATCATCGCGGCCTGCGGGTTGGCGGCCGCCTCCGGCGTCTGCCTGGCGACCGAGGCGCGCGCGTTGAAGTGGGTCGCTAGACCGGCGATGATCATCAACGGGATGGCGACGACGGCGATGCTGACCTTGTTCGGCAGCCCGAGGCCGTCGATGGCGAAGGCGCGCAGCTCGGTGTCGGGGATGGTGATGAAGGACGAGATCGGCGCGCCGAAGAGACGGGCGCTCAGGAAGGACTGCACGTCGGCCGCATTGAACACGTAGTTCGGCGTGTTCGCGTTCTGGTCGATCGACATCGCCAGCTGGCCGAAACCGTGACCGGTCCGGTTGAACGAGCGCAGCACATGGAACAGACCGAGGAACACCGGCACCTGGGCGAGGATCGGCAGGCAGCCCATCAGCGGGTTGAAGCCGTGATCCTTCTGCAGCTTCTGCATCTCGGTCGCCATCTTCTGGCGATCGTTCTTGTACTTCTTCTGCAGCTCCTTGATCTGGGGCTGCAGTTCCTGCATCTGCTTGGTGGTGCGCACCTGCTTCACGAACGGCTTGTAGAGCAGCACACGCAGCGTGAATACCAGGAACACGACGGCGAGTGCCCAGGCGATGCCGCTGTCTTTACCGAGACCGGGCACCATCGAGAACGCCCGATGCCAGAACCACAAGATCCAGGACACCGGATAATAAATGAAGTCGAGCACGGCTCTATGCACTCCCGTCGTTCGTATCGCCGATCACCGCGCGCGGTGATCCTTTCCAAGCGTTCGGCTCCGACACCGGGTCGGCCTGCAGGTTGGCTTCCTGCGGCGCCGGATCGGTGGCTGCCACGGTCCCGGGCGCGGTGCGAACGGTGCTTCGCTTCCGCTCCGGAACGGGGTCCCACCCACCAGGGTGCCAGGGCGCACATTTGGCCAGACGCACGGCTGCCAATCCGAGGCCGATGAACAGCCCGCGCGTCCGCAATGCGGTGACCGCGTACTCGCTGCAGGTCGGGGTGAAACGGCACACCGGCATGCGGGTGGGGGAGACGTAGGTCCGATACAACTCGATCAGAAAGATCAGTGCATTCGCCGGTAGCCGGCCGATCTTCGCGGTGCCGCTCATGCCGATCCGACACCTGCCGCGCCGACACCGAGCTTGCGTATCGCGCCGCGCAGCTGGCGCAGCAGTTCCTCGGAGGAGGCGGCCGCGGCGCCGGGCAGCGCGCGAATCACGATGTCGGCGTCGACGGGCAACTCGGGGACTATCTGGAGGCACATATGACGCAGGCGGCGGGCCACACGGTGTCTGATCACCGCGTTGCCCACCGCCTTGCTGACGATCAGCCCGAAGCGTGGCCCGCCTACGCGGACCAGCGCGTCGGCTGGATCACCATGTCGTCCATTCACGTCCACAACTCCGTCATACCCGTGTGTGAGCACGTGTACGACCAGGTCGCGCCTCCCGATTCGCTGGCCGCGGCGCACCGTCCGGGAGAAGTCGGCACGATGATGCAACCGATACGGCTCAGGCAACACCCGAGCGTCCGCGGAGGATCAGGCAGTGAGTTCGGCGCGGCCCTTGCGGCGACGCGCCGAAACGATGGCGCGACCCGCACGGGTGCGCATCCGGAGACGGAAGCCGTGGACGCGCGCCCGACGACGGTTGTTCGGCTGGAACGTCCGCTTGCCCTTGGCCACGGTCAACACTCCTCGAGTCAGTGGGCACCAGTTAGTGCCCGAAGCTTTTTCGGTGAAACAGGTATTCGCGATGAATCGCAGGTCTGGTCATCATCGGCGCGTCGGTCTTGGCGCACAGTCGGTCGATCACGACCTACACGCGGTCAGCACAAGACCGCCACCGCACCAAAGGGTGACTGTACGAGGGTACTGATCGCCTCGGAGCGGGTCAAACTCGCCCCACCCGACCTGCCCCGAACGCCCGACCAGCACGAACCCGTTCGGCCCATCCCGAAGCTGTGCATATCACGGTCAGACCCTGTGGACATCAGCGTGAGTTCGTCCACACCCCTAGCCACGCCCGAGCGGATCAGCAACCTGCGTTGCCGGAGGGTTGCTACACAGTCGCAGGTCAGAGCGTTATCGGCGGGCCGCACAGCCGCATTTCACAACTCCCCAGGGTTCTCCACATCTGTGGATAATTGTGTGGAAAGACCCCTGGAGTGGCATATTCGTAGGGCCGACGGTGCCACGCCGCCGCCCGGAATGGGGATCCGGGCAGCGTCCGAACCGGTTACGGACGTACGCAGGATCACGGTACCGACCCGAGCATGGTCGTCACCACATGTTGTCCCCGCGTGCCCCGGCCGTCTGCTCCTATCGACCTACTTCCGGGGAGGAAACTGCATGGACGACGAGCAGAACGTGTTGGCCACGGTGTGGCCCGAGGTAGTTGCCGAGCTGACCACCGGCTCACCGGACGGTGCCATTCCGCCGGTGACCAGAGCGCAGCAGGCCTGGCTGAAACTGGTCAAGCCGCTGACGGTGGCGCAGGGATTCGCCCTGCTCTCGGTGCCTTCTTCGTTGGCTCAGGAGGCCATCGAACGCGATCTGCGCGAGCCGATCCTGCGGTCACTGGCCCGGCGCCTCGGCCCCCAGGTAGAGGGACTCGGCGTGCGCATCGCCGCGCCGACCGCCCCGAACAACGAGCGGACCGGCAACAACCCCAGGCATGCCCGGATGACGAGCATGCCGGAACGCCCGAGGAACGGCGGACCTCGCGACAACGGCCCCCGGGACAACGGACCTCGCGACAATGGCCCCCGGGACAACGGCCCCCGAGACAATGACCCGCGCGACAACGGACGCGGCCAGGGCGGTTATCCCGGCGAGTACCAAGGCCGCGACGAATACCAGCAACCGCGCTACGCCCAGTCCAACGACTACGCCCCGGCCCCCAGCTACAACGGCGGATCCGACTACTCCGACAACGAATACACACCGGATTACGCCGCCGCGGGCGAGTACGACCGCCAGGACTACGCCCGCGACGAATACCAGGGCCGCGACGAATACCCGGCCCCGGCCGAGATGCAGTCCGCCCCGAGGCACGAACCCACCCCCGCGCAACGCCGCGAACAGGGCCTGCCCCCACGCCGCGAATCCATCCCGCCCGGCCAGGAGTCCCTGTTCACCCCCGAACCCCGCCCGGCAGCCATGCGCGGTCCGGTCCGTGCGCCGGTGCGCGAGGCCGCGGAATCCGACGACCAGGGCTTGGCGGCCGCGCACGAGCCGGTCCGGGAATCCGACAGGTCCGTCCGGGAATCGGAGAACCCGCGCACCGATCGCGACGACGAACCCGTGGTCAACGCCCGTAATTCCTGGCCGACCTACTTCACCAAGTCGCAGGAGAGCGCCGCACCGTCGAGTTCCTCGGCCAGCCTGAACGCGAAGTACACCTTCGAGACGTTCGTCATCGGCGCGTCCAATCGCTTCGCCCATGCCGCCGCGGTCGCCATCGCGGAAGCACCGGCCCGCGCCTACAACCCCCTATTTGTCTGGGGCGCTTCGGGTTTGGGCAAGACGCACCTACTACACGCGGCCGGCCACTACGCCCAGCGGCTGTTCCCTGGCATGCGGGTGAAGTACGTCTCGACCGAAGAGTTCACCAACGACTTCATCAACAGCCTGCGTGACGACCGGAAGGTGGCGTTCAAGCGCCGCTACCGGGAGACCGACATCCTGCTGGTGGACGACATCCAGTTCATCGAGGGCAAGGAAGGTATCCAGGAGGAGTTCTTCCATACCTTCAACACCCTGCACAACGCCAACAAACAGATCGTCGTCTCCTCCGATCGCCCGCCCAAACAGCTGGCCACGCTGGAGGAACGGCTGCGGACCAGGTTCGAGTGGGGCCTGATCACCGATGTGCAACCGCCCGAGTTGGAGACGCGCATCGCGATCCTGCGCAAGAAGGCGCGGATGGACCGCCTCGATGTGCCGCACGACGTGATGGAACTGATCGCCACCAGGGTGGAACGCAATATCCGCGAGCTGGAAGGCGCGCTGATCCGGGTCACCGCGTTCGCGTCGCTGAACGGGCAGCCGCTGGATCTGCCGCTGGCCGAGGTGGTGCTGCGCGACCTGATGCCCGATACCGCGGCGCTGGAGATCAACGCGGCGACGATCATGGCCGTCACCGCCGAGTACTTCAACACCACGCTCGAGGAGCTGACCGGGCCGGGCAAGGCGCGGCCGTTGGCGCAGGCCAGGCAGATCGCCATGTATCTGTGCCGTGAGCTGACCGATCTGTCGCTGCCGAAGATCGGCCAGGCGTTCGGCCGGGACCACACCACGGTGATGTACGCGGAGAAAAAGATCCGCAAGGAGATGACCGAGCGGCGCCGGGTGTACGACCAGGTGCAAGAACTAACAGCCCGAATCAAGCAACGCTCGCGCTGAGTTTCACTAACACCCCCGCACCGCCCCTGACCTGGGGCGGTGCTTTTTTGTGCCCTGTGGATTCCTCGAGGAATCCTTGTGGAGTCCTCGAGTAAACAGCGAGTTGTGCACCGGATGGCTAACAGGCGTGGGGATGAACTGTGCGGCGTCCGCTAACAGGGTCTTATCCCCAGCTTCCCCAGGCGTTCTTGCGCACAGGCGGTGACCAGCACGGCAGTCGGTCACAGGGTTGGGGAATCCTCGAGGAGTCCATGTGGAGTCCTCGAGGATTCCTCGAGTTGTCCACGCATCGGTACACACGTGTGAACAACCGGGTGAATTCGGTGGAACAACTCGAGGAGCACTCGAGGATGAATATGGGACAACTTCGGAACTCCACAGACGCCCCTCGTTCATCCTCGAGACACCCCGCGGTCATCCCCACGGCACCACGCTCGCTGACCTGCGGATACGGCCTCGGTGCACAGATTCCACAGTGCCTACTACTACTTCAGTTCTTCTCCTAGAAGAACCTTCTTTAAAACAGGTGTGTGGAAAGTCGGGTTGAGGAGAGTCACGACTCGAACCGCTCCCGTCCACAGGCAAGGAGGCGAGCCGGAGCAGATCCTCGATCGACACTTCGGTCCGCAGACTCAGCAGTGCCTGACATCGATCAGTCGATCGATCCGAGCGCGGGTAGCTCGTCCATGCGAATCACGCGACTCGTCCACCCACGACTGGAGGATCTGTACACACCTGCCGCGCACGTATCGGCATGACCGAACATCGGGCCATCCAGAACCGCCGGAGGGTCGGGCTAGGCCAGGGGGCAAGTCGCGGGTACGGTTTGGTGTCGGTCGCCTGTGCCACACTTTCCATGGCGGCTGATCCACATCCTGCGCGAATCAACGTTGAACGAGCCGACAGGCTTGGAGGACGAATGTCCGGCCACCGCATAACAGCTCACGGAACTGGGAGAGGACAGATCGGGCGATGGAGCTTGCAAGCATGAAGTTTCGGGTCGCCCGAGAGGACTTCGCGGAATCCGTTGCCTGGGTGGCGCGTAGCCTCCCGTCCCGGCCGCCGGTCCCGGTGCTCGGTGGCGTGTTGCTCGTTGCCGACGAGGGCGGGCTGACCGTCTCCGGCTTCGACTACGAGGTCTCCGCGCAGATGCGCGTCGCCGCCGAGGTCGCCGGCCCCGGCGAGGTACTCGTCTCCGGCAGGCTGCTCGCCGACATCACCAAGTCGCTGTCGAACAAGCCGGTGGACGTGTCGGTCGACGGCACTCGCGTGCTGATCGCCTGTGGCAGTGCGAAGTTCTCGCTGCCGACCATGCCGGTCGAGGACTATCCCCAGCTTCCCGAGGTGCCGCAGCAGACCGGCGAGCTCAGCGTCGACGTGTTCGCCAATGCGGTCGGCCAGGTGGCCGTCGCGGCGGGCCGCGACGACACGCTGCCGATGCTCACCGGCATCCGGGTCGAGATCGAAGGCTCGAAGGTGGTGCTCGCGGCCACCGACCGATTCCGGCTCGCGGTCCGCCACATCGAGTGGTCGCCCGCCGACGCCGCCATCGAGACCTCGGTGCTCATCCCGGCCAGGACGCTGTCCGAGGCCGCCAAGACGCTCGGCGCTTCCGATGCGCCCGTGCAGCTTTCGCTCGGTACCGGTGCGGGCTCGGACGGCCTGCTCGGCATCGTGAACGCGGGCCGCCGGACTACCACGCGCCTGCTCGATGCCGAATTCCCCAAGTTCCGGCAGCTGCTGCCGAAGGAACACACCTCGATCGCCACCCTCCAGGTGTCCGTGCTGACAGAGGCCATCAAGCGCGTCGCGCTGGTCGCCGAGCGTGGCGCCCAGGTGCGGCTGGAGTTCTCCACCGAGGGCCTGCTGCTGTCCGCGGGCGGTGACGACGCCGGTCGGGCCGAGGAGTGGCTGGAGGCCGACTTCCGTGGCGAATCGCTGACCATCGCGTTCAATCCCGGCTACCTGATCGACGGCCTGTCCGCGTTGCACGCCGACCGGGTCACGTTCGGGTTCACCACGCCGAGCCGTCCCGCGGTGCTGCTGCCCGCCGTCGATGACGAGCCGAAGGTGCTCGAGTCGGGTGCGTTCGCGGCCCTGGACAGCCCGTACACCTACCTGCTGATGCCGGTCCGGCTGCCGGGCTGAGCAACTGTGCACGACCGCGAGCCGAGTTCGGCCATCGCCTCGGTCGCCGCGAAACCGATAGCGACGCTGCGGGATTCGGCGGCCAGGCGGGCGAACTCGGCAGCATTCATGCACAGCTCATCCACACACTGTGGTTGGGCGCCAACGGTTTCGGCGTCCGCGTCGAGGCGTTGTGCACAACTCGGGATGGCGGAACTCGCGCAGGTAGGGGCCAGGTAGCGGATGTTCATCAGAACACTGTCGCTGCGTGACTTCCGCTCCTGGGACCACGCGGAACTCGAATTATCCCCAGGCCGAACGGTTTTCCTCGGCTCGAACGGCAACGGCAAGACGAACCTGCTCGAGGCGATCGGCTACCTGGCCACCCTCGGCTCGCATCGGGTCGCGGCCGACGCGCCGATGATCAGGCTCGGCGCCGAGAAGGCGCGGATCGGTGCGTCCGTCGTCAACAGCGGCCGCGAACTGCGCATCGACATCGAGCTGAACCAGGGCACCGCCAACCGCGCGCAGATCAATCGCTCGCCGGCCCGGCGACCACGGGAGATACTCGGCATCCTGCAGACGGTGCTGTTCGCGCCGGAAGATCTCGCGCTGGTGCGCGGCGACCCCGGCGAGCGCCGGCGCTTCATGGACGAGCTGTGCACAGCCCGCCTGCCCAGGCTCGCCGCCGTCCGCAGCGATTACGACCGGGTGCTGCGCCAGCGCTCGGCTTTGTTGAAATCCGCTGGGCGGCAATCGAGATCGAAGGCGGACCTGAGCACCCTCGACGTGTGGGACGGTCACCTGGCCACGCACGCCTCGGTGCTGCTGACCTACCGGCTGCGCCTGGTGCACGACCTGTACCCGTACCTCGCCCAGGCCTATTCGTCGATCGCTCCCGAATCTCGTCCCGCCGCAATCGCTTACCGCAGCTCGACCCTGCCGCCCGAATTCCTGGACCCCGCAAGGGAACCCCAGCCGGACGACACCGAGGCGCTGGAAGCGATCATGCTGCGCGAGCTCGCCGCGGCCCGGCCGAAGGAGCTGGAGCGCGGTGTCTGCCTGGTCGGCCCGCACCGCGACGAGCTCGAGCTGAACCTCGGCGCGGCACCGGCCAAGGGGTTCGCCAGTCACGGCGAATCCTGGTCGTTCGCGCTGGCGCTGCGCCTGGGCGCGTTCGAGTTGCTGCGTGCCACCGGATCCGAACCCGTGCTGCTGCTCGACGATGTCTTCGCCGAACTCGACCGCCGCCGTCGCACCGCGCTCGCCGCCGTCGCGGCGGGTGCCGAACAGGTGTTGATCACCGCGGCGGTCCCGGAGGATGTGCCCGCCGAGCTCGCCGCCGTGCCGCTGCGGGTGGAAACCAGCGGCGGCCCGGACGGCCGGACCTCGCGGATCGCCGAGCCTGTCACGCCGGCTCCGTGACATTCGCACTATGACGTATGCACAGAAAAGCATGGTTATCAACAGGTCCTGTGGAGAACTGCTGCGTCCGTCACGTCGCCCGAGGCGGCTGTTTTGTCGGTGCCCTGTCGTAGAGTGACCGTCTGGCCGCGCGACACGAGAGGAGCCTGGTGACCGAGCAAAATGGCGCCGAACCGGCAGGGCAAGAGCCGGAGTTGCGCGGTGTCGATCTGGCCAGGCGGGCGCTCGAAGAGGCCCGCGCGGCGGCCAAGGCAAGTGGCAAGTCCGTCGGACAGGGGCGATCGTCCCCGCAGCGCAAGTTGCGAACAGGGGCGCGTCGGCGCAGCGGTTGGTCGGGCGCCGGGCCGGATCCGCGTGATCCCCAACTGTTCGGCAAGCTGACCGGCTCGCTCGCCAAGAATCGCGGCTGGTCCACCAAGGTCGCCGAGGGAATGGTGTTCGGTCGCTGGGCCGGCGTCGTCGGCGAGGACATCGCCTCGCATGCCACCCCGCTGACCCTGAAGGACAACGTGCTCAGCATCGCGGCCGAATCCACCGCGTGGGCAACCCAATTGCGGATGCTGCAGAGCCAGATCCTGGCGAAGATCAACGCCGCGGTCGGACCCGGTGTGGTGACCTCGCTGAAGATCACCGGCCCGGCGGCACCCAGCTGGCGCAAGGGCGAACGTCACGTCCGAGGCCGTGGACCGCGCGATACCTACGGGTAAGCCGACGCGTTCCACGTGAAACCGCGCATCGGTATAGCTCGGTGTGCCAACCGATTTCGGCCGAGCAGTAATAGCTGAACCTTTCCGGCAGCACCGTGCCGGCCTGCTCTCGACGACGGCCGAATCCCTCGCGACCTCGCCGCGCCACTGATATTTGATCTCCGGCCCTGTTCGGAGACTGATCCGCCGTCGAGAGCGGGCAACGCACATGATCTCGCAGGCGCTCTTGGTAACTTGTCGGCTACGCCCGACAGCCCCGAAATACCGGCATACCGCCCGGTGGCCGCAGGCCGCCCGGACAGCCCCTCGGTCCGCACCGCCCGAATCCTCCCAGAGGCGGGTTAAAGTCCCGAAGGGCGGAACAGACTCGCGACAATCCGATTTCTCGCATTCACGGAGCCGTCAGGGGTGTCGTAGGTGCACTGTAGGTTGGGTGTACCAGTAGGATGGTGACGTAACTAGCGGCGATCACCTTCGGTGCGTCCCGTACAGCCCGCGTGGCCCTGTATTTCTCGAGCAGTCATGGCCAGGGACCAACGCGTGCTGTGCAGTGCCTCGCCAGGAGGATCAGCAAGTAAGGAGAGCTACCGACCAGTGGCTGCCAACGACTCCAACGCATCGGGCTCGACCAACGCTACCTCGGGCAAGGCGGATTACGGCGCCTCGTCCATCACGGTCCTCGAGGGACTCGAGGCGGTCCGCAAGCGTCCCGGCATGTACATCGGTTCCACCGGTGAGCGTGGCCTGCACCACCTGATCTGGGAGGTCGTCGACAACTCCGTCGACGAGGCGATGGCCGGGTACGCATCCAAGGTCGAGGTCACCCTCCTCGCCGACGGCGGCGTCGAGGTGGTCGACGACGGCCGAGGCATTCCGGTGGCCATGCACGCGCAGGGCGTCCCGACCATCGAAGTGGTCATGACCCAGCTGCACGCGGGCGGCAAGTTCGACTCCGACTCCTACGCGGTGTCCGGTGGTCTGCACGGCGTCGGCATCTCCGTGGTGAACGCGCTGTCCTCCCAGCTCGAGGCGGAGATCGACCGCGACGGCTTCCACTGGACCCAGACGTACAAGGATTCGGTCCCCGGCAAGCTGCTCCAGGGTGACCCGTCCAAGAAGACCGGCACCACGATCCGCTTCTGGGCCGACCCGAACATCTTCGAGACCACCACCTACAACTTCGAGACGGTGGCCCGGCGGCTGCAGGAGATGGCGTTCCTGAACAAGGGACTCACCATCACCCTCACCGACGAGCGCGTCACCGACGCCGAGATCACCGACGATGTGGTCAGCGAGACGGCCGACGCGCCCAAGCACGCCGAGACCGAAGACGTCGCCGCGCCGGTCGAGCACAAGGTGAAGAAGCGCACCTACCACTACCCGGGTGGTCTGGAGGACTTCGTCCGCCACATCAACCGGACCAAGCAGCCGATCCACAACTCGGTCGTCGGCTTCACCGGCAAGGGCACCGGCCACGAGCTCGAGGTCGCGATGCAGTGGAACTCCGGCTACTCCGAGTCGGTGCACACCTTCGCCAACACCATCAACACCCACGAGGGCGGCACCCACGAAGAGGGCTTCCGCGCGGCGCTGACCACCGTGGTCAACAAGTACGCCAAGGACAAGAAGCTCCTCAAGGAAAAAGACGGCAACCTCACCGGTGACGACATCCGTGAGGGCCTGGCCGCCATCGTCAGCGTGAAGGTCTCCGAGCCGCAGTTCGAGGGCCAGACCAAGACCAAACTCGGCAACACCGAGGTCAAGTCGTTCGTGCAGAAGGCGTGCAACGAGCACCTCTCGCACTGGTTCGAGGCCAACCCGGCCGACGCGAAGACGATCGTGAACAAGGCGGTCTCCTCGGCGCAGGCGCGGGTCGCCGCCCGTAAGGCCAGGGAGTTGGTGCGCCGCAAGAGCGCGACCGACCTCGGCGGCCTCCCGGGCAAGCTGGCCGACTGCCGGTCCAAGGATCCGAGCAAGTCCGAGATTTACATCGTCGAGGGCGACTCCGCCGGTGGTTCGGCCAAGTCCGGCCGCGACTCGATGTACCAGGCGATCCTGCCGCTGCGCGGAAAGATCATCAACGTCGAGAAGGCGCGCATCGACCGCGTGCTCAAGAACAACGAAGTCCAGTCGATCATCACCGCGTTCGGCACCGGCATCCACGACGAGTTCGATATCGCCAAGCTGCGCTATCACAAGATCGTGCTGATGGCCGACGCCGACGTCGACGGCCAGCACATCGCGACGCTGCTGTTGACGCTGCTGTTCCGGTTCATGCGCCCGCTGGTCGAACAGGGGCACGTGTATCTGGCCCAGCCGCCGCTGTACAAGCTCAAGTGGCAGCGCAGCGATCCGGAGTTCGCCTACTCCGACCGCGAACGCGACGGTCTGCTCGAGGCCGGTCTGGCCTCCGGCAAGAAGATCAACAAGGAAGACGGCGTCCAGCGCTACAAAGGTCTCGGCGAGATGAACGCCAAGGAACTGTGGGAGACCACGATGGACCCCTCGGTGCGCGTGCTCAAGCTGGTCACCCTGGACGACGCGGCCGCGGCCGACGAGTTGTTCAGCGTGCTGATGGGCGAGGACGTAGAGGCCCGCCGCAGCTTTATCACCCGTAATGCCAAGGACGTTCGCTTCCTCGACGTATAAGCCGGTGCGCGTGTCACCTCACCGCAACCGCACCGCCCGCTAAGGAGACTTCATGACCGACACGACGCTGCCTCCGTACGGAGGCGCCGGCGGCGACCGGATCGACCCGGTCGACATCCAGCAGGAAATGCAGAACAGCTACATCGATTACGCGATGAGCGTGATCGTCGGCCGCGCGCTGCCCGAGGTGCGCGACGGCCTCAAGCCGGTGCACCGGCGCGTGCTGTATGCCATGTACGACAACGGGTATCGGCCCGATCGCGGCTATGTGAAGTCCGCCCGCCCGGTCGCCGAGACCATGGGTAACTACCACCCGCACGGCGACAGCTCGATCTACGACACCCTCGTGCGCATGGCGCAGCCGTGGTCGCTGCGTTATCCGCTGGTCGACGGCCAGGGCAACTTCGGTTCCCGCGGCAACGACGGCGCGGCCGCCATGCGATACACCGAGTGCAGGCTCACGCCGCTCGCGATGGAGATGCTGCGCGAGATCGACCACGAGACGGTCGATTTCGTGCCGAACTACGACGGTCGTTCGCAGGAACCGACCGTGCTGCCGAGCCGGGTGCCCGCGCTGCTGATGAACGGCAGCAACGGCATCGCGGTCGGCATGGCGACCAACATTCCGCCGCACAACCTGCGCGAGCTGGCCGAGGCGATCTACTGGGCGCTGGACAACTTCGACGCCGACGAAGAGTCGACCCTCGCGGCCTGTATCGAGCGGGTCAAGGGGCCGGACTTCCCGACCTACGGCCTCATCGTCGGCGGCCAGGGCATCCTCGACGCCTACTCCACCGGCCGCGGCTCGGTGCGGATGCGCGGTGTGGTCGAGATCGAGGAAGACAACAAGGGCCGCACCACGCTGGTCATCACCGAGCTGCCCTACCAGGTCAACACGGACAACTTCATCAACGCGATCGCCGAGCAGGTGCGCGACGGCAAGATCGCGGGCATCTCCGACATCCACGACGAGTCCTCGGACCGCGCGGGCATGCGGATCGTCGTCACCGTCAAGCGGGACGCCGTCGCCAAGGTCGTGCTGAACAACCTGTACAAGCACACCCAGCTGCAGACCAGCTTCGGCTGCAACATGCTCTCGATCGTCGACGGCGTGCCGCGCACCCTGCGGCTCGACCAGATGATCCGGCACTACGTCAAGCACCAGTTGGACGTCATCGTCCGGCGCACCAAGTACTTGCTGCGCAAGGCCGAGGAGCGGGCCCACATCCTGCGCGGCCTGGTCAAGGCGCTCGACGCGCTCGACGAGGTCATCGCGTTGATCCGGCGCTCGGCCAACACCGACACCGCGCGCACCGGCCTGATGCAGATGCTCGACATCGACGAGATCCAGGCGACCGCGATCCTCGACATGCAGCTGCGTCGTCTCTCGGCGTTGGAGCGGCAGAAGATCGTCGACGAGTTGGCCAAGATCGAACTCGAAATCGCCGACTTGAAGGACATCCTCGAAAAGCCGGAGCGCCAGCGTGCCATCGTGCGCGACGAGCTGGCCGAGATCGTCGAGAAGTACGGCGACGACCGGCGCACCCGGATCATCGCCGCCGACGGCGACGTGGCCGACGAGGACCTGATCGCCCGCGAGGACGTGGTCGTCACCATCACCGAGACCGGCTACGCCAAGCGCACCAAGACCGACCTCTACCGCAGCCAGAAGCGCGGCGGCAAGGGCGTGCAGGGCGCCGGGCTCAAGCAGGACGACCTGGTCAAGCACTTCTTCATCTCGTCGACGCACGACTGGCTGCTGTTCTTCACGAACAAGGGCCGGGTCTACCGCGCCAAGGCCTACGAGCTGCCCGAGGCCAGCCGCACCGCCCGCGGTCAGCACGTGGCCAACCTGCTCGCCTTCCAGCCGGACGAGAAGATCGCCCAGATCATTCAGCTGAAATCTTACGAAGACTCCCCATACCTGGTGCTCGCCACCAAGAATGGCCTCGTGAAGAAGTCGAAGCTGACCGATTTCGACTCCAACCGCACCGGCGGCATCGTCGCGGTGAACCTGCGCGACGAGGACGAATTGGTCGGCGCCGTGCTGTGCTCGTCTGAGGACGACCTGCTGCTGGTCTCGGCGCTGGGCCAGTCGATCCGGTTCTCCGCGACCGACGAGGCGCTGCGACCGATGGGCCGCGCCACCTCCGGCGTGCAGGGCATGCGGTTCAACGCCTCGGATGAACTCTTGTCGCTGAACGTTGTGCGCCCGGATACATATCTGCTGGTGGCCACCGCGGGCGGTTACGCTAAGCGGACTGCGATCGAGGAGTACACGGCACAGGGCCGGGGCGGTAAAGGCGTATTGACCGTCCAGTACGACCCCAAGCGTGGCACCCTTGTCGGTGCGCTCATCGTCGAGGACGAGGATGAGTTGTATGCGATCACATCCGGTGGTGGTGTCATCCGGACGGTGGCGAAGCAGGTTCGCAAGGCTGGACGACAGACCAAGGGCGTGCGATTGATGAACCTCGGCGAGGGCGATACGTTGCTTGCTATCGCGCGCAATGCCGACGAGCCCGATCCCGACCTGCTCGCCGGTGAAGACAGCGACACCGGTTCCTCCGAGTAGTAACCCAACAGCGGCGGCAACGAACGGATCTAAGGATTCCCATTGACCACTCCGAATCAGCCGAATGACGAGCGGCACCAGACGAACGGTGTGACCGAGCGGATCGCACCGTCCCCGATTCCGCCGCGGCCCATCCCGCGGCCGGGCTCGTCGGCCGATAACGGCCAGCCAGGTGGCGGCCAGCCGAACGGCGGCCAATCGGGTGGTGCGCAGTCCGCACCCGGCCAGCAGCACGGTGGCCAGCCGGGTGGTGCGCAGACCGGTGGTGGCCAGCAGGGCGGGCAGCAACGCGAAATGCAAGACAAGCAAGGCGATTTCGCGGGCCAGCCGAAGGGGTCGGAGCAGGCTCCCGGTCACACCGGGCAAGATCCGTTCGATCAGACTGTCCGCATGAACAACTCAGAGCCCGGCGCACCCGAGTCGGGGGATCAGTCCGGTGGCAACGGTGGTGGCCAATCGCCGTTCCAGGACGGCTGGGCACAACTGCCGCAGCGGGAACCACAGTCCAACCTGTACCGGCCCGGTCAGGCGCCGGTCACCGGACGCCCGACCGGCGCAGGCGCCCAGGGCGGTGGCGGCGGCGGCCTCGGCGGTGGCGTGACCAACGCGCGCACCACCGCCGACCTCGCGGCCAAGGCGGCCCGCAAGGAAGCCGCCATGGTGAAGTCCGTCGGCATCGACGGACCGACCCGCAGCATCGCCCGGCCCGAGCTGATCAAGGACATGCCGGACCTCTCCGAGATCCGGCATCCGCTGCCGCCGTCGGCCGAGCACACCGGCCCGCAGACACCCATCTCGCCCGCGGTGCCGGTCGCGGTCGCCGCGGCCGTCGCCACCGGCGAGCCGCTGCGGGCCACCGTGCAGATCCGCCGGATCGACCCGTGGTCGACGCTGAAGATCTCGCTCGTCATCAGCGTCGCCATGTTCTTCGTCTGGATGCTCGCCGTCGGCCTGCTCTACATCGTGCTCGAGGGCATGGGCGTGTGGGAACGGTTGAACAACACCTTCACCGACATGGTGTCCCAGGACAGCGGGTCGGTCGGCCTCATCGACGCAGGCACCGTCTTCGGGTACGCGGGCGTCATCGGGCTGATCAACGTGGTGCTGTTCACCGCGCTCGGCACCGTCGGCACGTTCATCTACAACCAGTGCTGCGATCTCGTCGGCGGCATCCAGGTGACCCTCGCCGACCCCGACTAGAACTTCGAACACCCAACGGCCGGCCTCGTCCCCCTCCACGGGACGATGCCGGCCGTTTTCGATGATCCGCACGCACACCCCGCCGACAGCCACCGCGAGCCCGACAGCAGCCCTGCTACCAGCCGTTTTGGAGGTAGTGCGAAAGGTCGGGTAATCTCTAGCCTCGGCTCAGGTGGAAGAACACAAGAGCCATACGGGCCTATAGCTCAGGCGGTTAGAGCGCTTCGCTGATAACGAAGAGGTCGGAGGTTCAAGTCCTCCTAGGCCCACTCCCGAACACGACAGTAGGGTGGGAACCATGAAGTTTCTTGTCACGGTAGGCGCCGTGATCGCGGTTCTCATCGGCATCTCCAAGCTCCGCCAGCGCAACGAGGCGGACATGTGGCACGAGGTCACCACCCGCTGACACGGGGCCTTAGCTCAATTGGCAGAGCACTGCCTTTGCAAGGCAGGGGTTAGGGGTTCGATTCCCCTAGGCTCCACTCCACTCGTGAACGAGCCCGGCACGCAAAAAGCGCGTGCCGGGCTCGTTTCGTTCGTATCTTGTGGGGGCGGAGCCCCCACACCCCACCCGGCGGGGCTTCGCCCCCCGGACCCCCTTCGCAGGTGAACTATTCGAGTCGGTCTGCCACTTGACGTGTAGTTGCCTGGTGTTGGATTTCGCTCGTCTAGTTGTTTCACGTGGAGCGGTGGGGTTGTTTGGGGGTGAGGTGAAAGATTCGGTGCCCCAGCTTTTCTCGGGGGTGGGCTGGTGGGGTGCTTTGTTGGTTCAGTGGGGGATTGCTGTTGCTTCTAGGCGGGCGAGGGTTTCTGGGGTGGGCCAGTGGCGGGCTTCGTAGCGGCGGGGGGTCATGTTGGGGATGGGGGTTAGGCCGGTGATTTCGGCTACTGCGGTGAAGGGGGCTTCGAAGAGGGTGGTCATTTCGCCGTTTTCTTCGGTGCAGAAGATGATTCGGTCGGCCTCGGGGAGGAGGTATTCGACGTCTTTTGCCCAGAGGGTGGCGGTGTAGGGGCCGGTGTCGGCGGATGCGTAGAGGAGCGAGCCGGCGAAGGCGGGGGCCAGGTTTTCGTGGTCGGGGTAGGCGAGGTGGCGGTCTGCGGCTTCCTCGAGGGCTGCGGACTGGGCGCCGTATTCGGTTATGGCCAAACCACATCGGGCGCGTAGGGCTAGGGCGCGGTGGCGGTGGTCGGGGGATTGGTCGAGGGGGATGACGGTGCCGTTGTCGTCGACCGTGTAGGCCTGGGGGGAGATGGGGCGGACGGCTTCTCGGTATTGCTGTTCGACCTGTTCGAAGAGGGGGGTCAGGTCGTCTAGGTCGGGGGCGATGATGAGGGTGTCTACGTCGGGGATGAAGGCGAGGGGGCGGTGGGTGCCGTCGCCGGAGCCTGCCAGCCAGCCGGGGACCAGGGGCCAGGAGGTGCAGTAGCCGTCGCCGTTGTCGGCGAAGCGGATGAGGCCCGAACCCTGGTATCCGGTGGAACCGACCAGGGCGGTGAGGTTTTCGCGGGCGGCGGCGAAGACTTCGTCGGCGCTGACGCCCCAGTCCCGCAAAGTCGCGGTGGAGACGATCGAGCGGGAGTGGGGTCGATCGACCGCGACCAACTCGTCCAGGAACGGGAAGGCGGGGCGGGTGATCGGCCGCATGCCGTCGACCGGCGAGCTGATCCCGAAGGTGTTGGGGCGCAGGATCGGTCGCAGCATGGCGCGGACCTCGGGCCAGGTGTCGGGGCCGTCGTCATCCTTGATGCTGGCGACGAAGTTGGCGATGCGCCCGTCCCGTTCGGCGGCCGGGAGTTGCGCGGTCTCCCGAAAGATATTGCTCAGGTACAGGTCCAGGCTGCCGACGATGATCTTGAAGTCGGCCGGGTGGTACTGCGCGTCGTGCTCGCCGATCACGGTCAGTTGGTGCAGGACGAGCGCTGCGAATTGGTCGGCGTCGGTCCCGAAATTCTCCTCCACGCGGCCACCGTAACCGGCGCGACCGACGAGTGCACGGAGTCAGTCGGTGGACAGCGGTCCGTGCCGATCGAGATGCAGGTAGGTGTAGCCGGTCACGATCAGGCAGACGACCGTGGCGGTGATGAGCATGGCCCACCCGGCGACGAGCAGGCTGAGCAGCCCGCCGAGCAGGGCGCCCAGCGCGAAGCTCAGGTAGAGCAGGAAGTAGCCGAGCCAGTCCGCGTAATCGCCGCCGCTCATGTGGCGTTCGATGCCCTGGGCCAGCTTCACCAAGGTGCCGGTGACGTAGCTCAGCGGCACGGACACCTCGCCGTCTTTCACGAACGAGGTGTTCAGTGCGCCGACGCCGAAGGCGACGAACAGGATCGGCACGAAGTCGATGGATGCGGTTTCCGGGTTCTGGAATCGCACGATGTCGATGATCGACGCGGTGGCCAGGCTCATCGTGGTGAGCAGGGTCGGCCCGTGTGGATGCCCGGACCAGTAGCGCCTGCGGCACCAGGAGGCGACCACTACGCCGCCGACGAACGACGCGAGCAACCCGGCCGCCGCGCCCGCGGTGTCGTTCTGGTTGTGGAAGTGGCCGAGGATGGCGCGCTCGGTGTTGCCGGTCATGAACGTGACGAAGTAGCCAGCGGTATGCATGAACGCGGCCGCGCCGATCAACCCGGCCAATCCGGCCAGTACCCAAGACAACCTGGCCTCATTGTCGAAAAGTGCCTTTTTGCGTGCTTCATCCGGTTTTGGCACAGGTCAGGCTCCTTTCGTAGCGGATGTGACTCCTTCAGTGTTACCGCTCGCCGGCGAATCGCGCATCCGCAGCGCCGTGGGTTGCCGGGTGATCACCGACGCCACGACGAGTGGACCGACGCGCCCGAGCTCCGGCGGTGGGTTCGGCGGTTGTCTCGGCAGACCAGCCCGCAGGCGCGGCCAGGAGCCGCGCGCATTGCCGTGTGACGGATAGCCGGGCGGACCGCGGCGCCGGTTACCGTGCAGGAGTGGACTCTGTGCTCGATTTCCTGCTGACCGAACCCATCCCGGCGACCCCGCTCGACGATATCGCCGCGGCCTGGACGCGACATCGGGTGGCCGCGAACCGATTCGACAAGCCGGTCGATGTCGCGCTGGCCGCCGGATTCGGCGCCGACCGGCTCGGTTACGCGTTCCTGTCCGGATATCAGGAGGCGTTGCGCGCGCTGATTCCCGATCTGTCGCCCGACGAGCTGGTCGCGTTGTGTGCGACCGAGGCGGGCGGCGGGCATCCGTCGGCGATCGAGACCACGCTGACCGAAGAGCTGGGCAGCGCCCGGCTCAACGGCACCAAAACCTTTGCCACGCTGGGTATGCTGGCGCACCGGCTGGTGGTGCTCGCCAGTGTCGGCACCGACGCGGACGGCCGGAATCGGTTGCGCGCCACCATGGTCGACGTCCGCGAGGCCGGGGTGCGCGTGACGAATCTGCCGGCCACTCCGTTCGCGCCGGAGATCCCGCACGCCATGGTGACGCTGACAGATGTTGCGGCAGTGGTGTTACCGGGCGACGGCTACCTGGACTACCTCAAGCCGTTCCGCACGATCGAGGACGTGCACGTGCTCGCGGCGGCGCTCGGCTGGCTGATTCGGGTGGCGCGTGCGTCGGGCTGGTCGCAGTCGGTGCTGCAGCAGCTACTCACTGCGGTGGCCGCGGTGCGCGGACTCGACATCGATGCCCCGAGTTCGCCGGGCGTCCATGTCGCGCTGGGTGGCGCGTTCGAATACTTCGGCCGGTTGCTGGCGGAGCTGGATTCCCTGTGGGCGTCCGTGGATTCGGTAACCAGGCAACGGTGGGAGCGGGACCGTCCGCTGCTCGCGATCGCCGGGCGGGTACGCGAGCAGCGGCTGGCTACGGCCTGGCGATCGGTGCGATCCGACGCCGATCCGGCGGTCTGACCTGCTCCAGAAATGGGGAGCGGGCCTCGGCGAAGGGGGGGAGTTAGCCGAGGCCCGCGTAAGGTCGGCCCGGGGGGGAGGGGCCGACTTGAATGATCCTACGCGATGATCCGCGATTGTGTGCGCGTGGGGAGGGCCACTTTTCGAAGATTTTTTGGGTGGGCTTACTTTCTGCTAGATCGGGGTCGTTTTGGGTACTCCGGCCACCCCTGCGGGCCACTGTTCGATGGTGGCCTGGTGTTTGCCAAAACCGCTGTTACGCAGGTTGATACCTAGTCTCGGCTGGATTTGGCCGAGGGTATCGAGAGCACTCGAAAACATGCCGACCGGTCGCTGTGTGGTGAGGATCGCTGTCGGATATGTGCGGTTCGCCGCGGCGGGTGAGAAAAGGCGCCGCGTGTCGTCTGCGCGGGCGCGTCCGCGGTGCCGAAATCTGTCGTACCCCGGTGCGAACATGTGTTCGTGTTCACCGGGGTCGAGGCGAGTCGCATCGGCCGAGCGACCAAGGCGCTCGGCCGCTTTCGTGTCGGCGCGCCCGGGCGCGAGTACCGAGCGGCCGGGAATCGGGTAGTCGGCTACCCGCGACCCGGCCCGGTGTCGCACGGGAGTATCGAACCGGTCGCACTTCGATCCGGCACCCCCGAGCACCGCCTGGATCGAGGTGCGACCTTTCGGCTGTTGCGGAGTGGAAAGCCGAGGCCGATTTTTGGGGCTGGGCAGCTCGCCAAAAACTCTGTACTTTGTAGAGAGAAAGCTTCGTCGCACGTCTGCACAGAAGGAATCGAGCGATTGCGCATCAACGCCTGCACCCTGTCCCTGACCGTGGCCGATATCGCCGCCACGCAACGATTCCTGGTCGATCACTTCGGCTACACCGAGGCAATCGCGGCCGACGGTTTCGTGTCGCTGACCCATCCGCAAGCGCCGCTGGGCATCGCGGTGCACGAGCTCGGTCTGGCGGTACTACCCGCGGAGCAACGGCATGTGCCCTCGCAGGGCGTCGCAATCGCCTTCACTGTCGATGACGCCGCGCGCGAGGAGGCGCGACTACGGGACGTCGGGGTGCCCATCACGTTGCCACTGATCGAACAACCCTGGGGCGAGAAGCTCTTCCAGGTGACCGACCCCAACGGAGTCATCGTGCAGGTTCTGGAATGGACGACGCCCGGTGCCGTCGAGCCGGGTCTTTCCGATGATCGAAAAACCGCACAAACCGGATGAAATTGTCGGTGGGTGGCGCAATACTGACTCGAGTATCGGAAATTGGTCCCGATCCAGCGAATTCGGTCGACGCCGGCGCACCGGCGTCGGGCAAATACATCCCATGAAAACTCACGACTCAGGAGAATCATGCCCGACGCAATAGTCGCCGAGGGACTGGTCAAACGCTACGGCGATCTGGTCGCCCTCGACGGACTCGACCTCGCGGTCCCGGAGGGGACCGTCACCGCGCTGCTCGGACCCAACGGCGCAGGTAAGACCACCACGGTCCGGGTGCTCAGCACCCTGCTCATACCCGACTCCGGTCGCGCCACCGTCGCGGGCATCGACGTGCTGCGCGATCCGCGGACGCTGCGCTCCCGGATCGGCGCGTCCGGCCAATACGCCGCGGTGGACGAATATCTCACCGGATTCGAGAATTTGGAAATGGTCGGGCGGCTGTATCACATGGGTGTGCAGCGCAGTAAAGAGCGAGCGCGCGAACTGCTCGACCGTTTCCGGCTCAGCGATGCCGCCGACCGTCCGGTGAAAACGTATTCCGGCGGTATGCGCAGGCGACTCGATCTGGCGGGCGCGTTGGTGGCCAAACCGCCGGTGCTGTTCCTCGACGAGCCGACCACCGGCCTGGATCCGCGGGCCAGGCTCGACCTGTGGGATGTCATCGAGGAGTTGGTCGCGGGCGGCACCACGCTGCTGCTCACCACCCAGCACATGGACGAGGCCGATCGGCTGGCCGACGCGATCGCGGTGATCGACCACGGCAAGGTGATCGCGCGTGGCACCGCCGACGAGCTCAAGACCATGGTCGGCGGCGACCGGATCGAGCTCACCGTGGACCATGCCGACAATCTCGATACCGCGGTGCGGGCGCTGAAAGACCTGGCGGACGGCGAGATTCACGTCGAGCCCGGGCTGCGCCGAATCATCGTCCCGGTCTCGGACGGCTCGCAGGCGCTGGTCGCGGCGATCGGCAAACTCGCCGAGCACGATGTGAAAATCCATGACGTCGGCCTGCGCCGGCCCTCGCTCGACGATGTGTTCCTCACCCTCACCGGGCACGAGGCGGAAGAACTGGTCAACGACAACGGCCGGGCCGCGGCCGGCGAACTCGAAGCGGCGGAAGGAAAGACGCGATGACCACGACGGCTCCGGTATACGACCGGCCCTCGCTCGGCGACCGGCTGTCGATGGTGGTCAGCGACAGCCTGACCATCGCGAAGCGCGGGGTCATCAAGATCAGGCGGGTACCCGACGTGCTGATCTTCTCGACGCTCTCGCCGATCATGTTCGTGCTGCTGTTCGCCTACATCTTCGGCGCGGCGATCGACGTGCCGGGCGTCTCCGGTGGGTATCGGGAGTTCTTGATCGCGGGCATCTTCGCGCAGACCGTAGTGTTCGGCGCGTCGTTCACCGGTTCCGCGCTGGCCGAGGACATGCAGAAGGGCATCATCGATCGGTTCCGGTCGCTGCCGATGGCGCCGTCCGCCGTGCTGATCGGCCGGACCCTCAGCGACGTGGTGATCAACGTGGTCAGCCTGACGGTGATGTCGCTGACCGGCCTGGTGGTCGGCTGGCGGATTCGCGGATCGTTCCTGGACGCGGTGCTGGCCTACGTGCTGCTCTTGCTGTTCGCCTACGCGGTGTCCTGGGTGATGGCCTTCGTCGGCCTGCTGGTCCGCGCACCGGAGGTCTTCAACAACGCCAGCTTCATCGTGGTGTTCCCGCTGACGTTCATCGGCAATACCTTCGTGCCGAGCGAGAAGCTGCCGACAGTGCTCCGGGTGATCGCCGAATGGAACCCGGTATCCGCGCTCACCCAGGCGACCCGCGACCTCTTCGGCAACACCAGCGACCTGGCCCCGGAGCCCACCGCCTGGTCGCTGCTGCATCCCGAAGTGACCACGCTGATCTGGGTGGTGGTGATCATGGTGATCTTCGTGCCGTTGGCGGTCGGGCAGTACAAGAAGACTGTCAGCCGCTGAGCAGCGAGGGGTGCTACCAACCCTGCGTCTCGGTGCTCAGATCGCGTCAGTTATCTCCGTGGGCCATTCCGTGGGCAACAGGAGCAGGCGCAGAGCCGTTGCGGGAGTAGCCGATGCGCGGCGGCGCCGGGGCGGGCGCGGGCGGCTGCGGCCGCTTGCTGCGGATCAGCAGGGCCACGGCACCCGCCAGCGCGACGGCGGCCGCGACAATGAGCCGGTTACGAGTACGTGCGGATACATGTAGGGGCCCCAAGGTCATTGGCCCATGCTGGCACAACCGGGCCGTTCATGCAGTAGCGCCAGCTCAGCGGCGTGCTCGGCGGTTCGGATCCGCTACCCATCCGCTCAGGTCGAGCAGCGGCGGGTGACCGACAGCTCAGCCTCGACGCGGCGGCGCAGGCTTTCGTTCATGCCCGGGTAACCCAGCGCGCGGACCCGGATCTCGACCACTCGGCGCAACCCGACACGAGTGGCACCGGTCGGTGCGCTGAAGTTCCGGGGCGGCGAGACCGTAGCATTGCGGCGTGACCTCACCGAATCAGACCGCTGTGGCGACGCTCCACACGAATCGCGGCGACATCAAGATCTCGCTCTTCGGTAACCACGCGCCCAAGACGGTCCGCAACTTCATCGGCCTCGCCGACGGTTCGGCGCCGTACACCACCGCGAACGCGAGCGGCGGCAGCACCGGCCCGTTCTACGACGGCGCCGTGTTCCACCGCGTGATGGCCGGGTTCATGATTCAGGGCGGGGATCCCACCGGCACCGGGCGCGGCGGACCCGGCTACGAGTTCGGCGACGAGTTCCACCCGGAACTGCGCTTCGACCGCGGCTACCTGCTGGCGATGGCCAATGCGGGGCCGGCCACCAACGGCTCGCAGTTCTTCATCACCGTCGGCGCGCAGCCGCACCTCAACCGCAAGCACAGCATCTTCGGCGAGGTCGTCGATCCGGAGTCGCGCAAGGTCGTCGACGCGATCGCCACCACCGCCACCGACCGCAACGACCGCCCCCTGGAATCCGTCGAAATCACCAAGATCACGATCGAATGAGGTTATGACCGCCCAGCCGCCTGCGCAGACGTGCGTTCGCCATCCCCAACGTCCGACCGGCCTGGCGTGTACGCGCTGCGGACGGCCCGCCTGCCCGGAATGCCTGCGTCCCGCGGCGGTCGGCCAGCACTGTGTCGACTGCCTCCGGCAAGAGCAGCGTGACGTGGCACCGGTGCGCACCGTCGCGGGTGCGCCGGTGGCCAGGGCGTCCCTGCCGTACGCGACCTACGCGCTGATCGCGATCAACGTCGCGATCTACGCGATCACCGCGGCACAGTCGAAGAGCCTGCTGGAGAACCGGACCTCGGCGCTGTTCCACGACTGGGTGCTCTTTCCGCCGTACGTCGCGGACGGCCAGTGGTTCCGGGTGATCGGTTCCGGCTTCCTGCACTACGGTCCGATCCACCTGCTGCTCAACATGTTCGCGCTGTACATGATCGGCCGGGATACCGAGCTGGTGCTCGGGCGGCTGCGTTACCTCGCGGTCTATCTCGTGTCGTTGCTCGGTGGCTCCGCCGCGGTGATGGCGTTCTCGCAGGACACCGCGACCGCGGGTGCCTCGGGCGCGGTGTACGGCCTGTTCGGCGCGATCACCGTGATCCTGATCCGGCTGCGGCAGAACCCGAATCAGATGCTGATCCTGATCGGCATCAACGTCTTCATCAGCTTCTCGCTGCCGGGCATCTCGCTGTGGGGACACCTCGGCGGACTGGCCGCAGGCACGATCGCGACGCTGGGCATCCTGTTCCTGCCCGGCTGGCTGCGCGCGACATCGCAAGGGACGGCTCGCCTCATCGGCTGGGTCGCCGTCGTGCTGGTCGCGCTGGTGGCGGTCGGCGTGATCGGCGCTACCGCAATGTCGCTGGCCTGATTCGCGATTCGCGGCTTCACGTGAAACACGAGGAGCCGCGCCACGGACGTGTCATCGGCTGCGCTTACTCCTGCCACCGCGCGCGATCGGTGCGCACACGAATTTACTGACCATCCCGTGACCGCAGCATCCGATGCGGCCTGTGCATAACTCCGCCCGGCGAGGGTCAGCGAGTGGTCTCGCCGGACAGCCGGAGGGTCTGCACGAGGGTGTCGTACACATCGTCGGGCCGGGTGCCGAGATCCCAGCGGCCGAAGATCAGCAGCCGTTCGGTGCCGTCGTGGTCGACGTCGATCTCCAGCATCGGCATCTTGCGACCCAGACGGCGATAGTCGACGACCCTGGCGCGGATGATCTGATCGCGGGCGTATTCGTCGGCGCCGAGCAGGTTGCGCACGACCAGGCGCGGGTCGGCGCCGGGGACCACGGTGAGCCGAGGACGCTGCCGGAAACCCAGCCCGGCCAGCACCAATAGGCCCGCCGCCGCCAATCCGACGAGTAGCCGACTGGCGGCCTCGTCGGCCAGGATCGCGGCAACGGCGAGGATGATGCCGCCACCGGTGACCGCGATGAGCGCGGGTGCCGGTGTGGTCCAGGCGAGGCGCGGGGTGGCGTCGCGCGAGTCGGGATCCAACGGCTGGGGATCGGGAGAATCAGGTGTCACGCGTCACTTTCCCCAATCGCTCCTCGAGTTGTCCACAGGTTCATCCACAGGTGTGCATGAATGACACGTCTGTAATCCAGATGTGGTGTCCGCGTTACCCGGAACAACCTAGATGTGGTGTCAACGCCACCGCATGGTCATGATCAGGCCGACGACCATGAGGCCGAATCCGATCAGGAAGTTCCAGGCGTTCAGGTCGCTCATCCAGCCGATGTGGTCGGCGGCGAGGTAGTAGACGAGCAGCCACGCCAGTCCGGCGAGCATGAACCCGAGCATGATGGTGACGTACCAGACCGGCGACGGCCCGACCTTCACCTTCACCGGCGTCCGGCTGGCAGGGTTGATCGTGTAGTCGGTCTTCTTCCGGACCTTCGACTTGGGCATGACGTCCTCGTATTTCGGCGTGCAGGTCGGTACCGGCGGGGCAGGCGCGTGTGGGGTCGTGCGGAGCTCGCTCGCCACGGTGGACGAGGGCTCTGGCGCCCTCCGGTGTGTCTCTAGGCTATCCCAACTGGTATTGGATGCGACGCGGCGCCGTGCGGGGACGTAATCTCGGACCATGCGTGTTCTCGTCGTCGACAATTACGACAGCTTCGTGTTCAACCTGGTCCAGTACCTCGGTCAGCTTGGCGTCGAGGCCGTGGTCTGGCGCAACGACGACGCGAACCTGGCCGATGTGGACGCGGTCGTCGCCGAATTCGACGGCATCCTGATCAGCCCCGGCCCCGGCACCCCCGATCGAGCGGGCCGCAGCATCGACCTGGTGCGCGCCTGCGCCGCCCAGGCCGTCCCGCTGCTCGGCGTGTGCCTGGGCCATCAGGCCATCGGCGAGGCCTTCGGTGCCACCGTGACTCGCGCGCCGGAGCTGCTGCACGGCAAGACCAGCTCGGTCTTCCACATCGGTGCGGGCGTGCTGGCCGGCCTGCCCGACCCGTTCACCGCCACCCGCTACCACTCGCTCACCGTGCTCGAGGAGACCCTGCCCGAGGAGATCGAGGTGCTCGGCCGCACCGAGACCGGCATCGTGATGGCGATGCGCCATCGCACCCTGCCGATCCACGGCGTGCAGTTCCATCCCGAATCGGTGCTGACTCAGGGCGGGCATCGGATGCTGGCCAACTGGCTCGGCAGCTGCGGCGAACGGCCGGCCGAGGGTTTGGTGGAGATGCTGGAGGCGGAGGTCGCGGCGCTGGTGCTGCAGTGAGTGCGCACCGGTGAGCGAACCAATGGCATCGCGGGCGTTCGCGCACGGCGGAGCCGACCGCCGGCGAGGTGCGGCCGTGAGTGTGCCGCAGCGTCGCGAACTGCGCGGCGCAGCTGCGTGGACCCATGATCAGCGAGTTGTCGGCCGAGGTGGCCCAGGCAGCGCGAAGTTGCGCGCCGTGTGGGCGCAGCCGCGGATGAGCGCAGGCAGCGAGCTATCAGTGCGTGGCGGCGGCACGACTGTGCGTGCGCGAGGGGTCGACATCGGCTCGCTAATGCGTGGCGAAGGTGAGTTCCAGCCCCGCGCGGCTATGGGTGGTCCGCTGGCATTTCGGCGGGGCGCGTTCGGTGTCGATCGTGCGAAGCCGCAGGTGCGGCGTAGGCAATGCAAGGCCGTTGTGGATGAGGTGCGGTTGTGAGTAACAGCGAGCAAGACGGCACTGTCGGCTCCCCAGCGCACGGCGTCACTCGTCCCCATGTGCTGCTTTCCGTCGCGGTGAGTGTCGACGGGTACATCGATGACGCGAGCGGCGACCGGCTGCGGTTGTCGGATGCGGCGGATTTCGATCGCGTCGACCAGGTGCGCGCGGATTCCGATGCGATCTTGATCGGGGCCGAGACGCTGCGCCGCGACAATCCCCGGCTGCTGGTCGACAGCGCCGAGCGCCGGGCGGCGCGGATCGCCGCGGGCAAGCCGGAGTTTCCGCTGAAGATCACCGTGACGGCCGGCGGTGAGCTGGATCCGGAGTTGCGGTTCTGGCATCACGGCGGCGACAAGCTCGTCTACACGACCGAGGCGGGGGCAAAGCGGCTCGCCGACAGCTTGTCCGGGCTCGCCGAAGTCGTTTCGCTCGGAACCGAACTCGACTTCGGCGTGCTGCTGGACGAACTGGGCCGCCGCGGCATCGCGCGCCTCATGGTCGAGGGCGGCACCCGCATCCACACCACCTTCCTCGCCGCCGACCTCGCGGACGAACTGCACCTGGCCGTCGCGCCCCTGCTGGTCGGCGACCCCGCAGCACCCCGATTCCTCGATGCCGCAAGCTTTCCCGGCACCCCGCACCGCCGCATGCGACTGGCCGACGTCAGTCAGGTCGGTGATATCGCGGTCCTGCGCTACCTCCCGAAGTCAGCAGGCCGGACCGACCAGGACTTCATGCGACGCGCTATCGAACTCGCGCGGCTCTGCCCGCCGAGCGAGACAGCGTTCTCCGTCGGCGCGGTAATCGTGGCCGATGGTGTGGAGATCGCCACCGGTTACTCGCGTGAGACCGATGCCAAGGTGCACGCCGAGGAATCCGCGCTGAACAAGCTCGACGCGGACGATCCCCGCCTCGCGCGGGCGACGATCTACACCACCCTCGAACCGTGTTCGCAGCGCGGCACGGCGTCCCGGCTGCCGTGCACCGACCGGATCCTGCGGGCGGGGATTCCCCGGGTGGTCCTCGCCTGGCGTGAACCCGCGACCTTCGTGACCAACTGCGTCGGCGTGGAAAAACTACGGGAGCACGGCGTCGAGGTGGTCGAGCTGACCGAGTTGGCGGAGGCGGCGATGGCGATGAACCGCCACCTCGAGCTGTCCTAGGGCCGACCGTAGAGCGCGGTGACGAATTCGCCGAGCTGGTTGTCGTCGAGGTGCCTGGCCAGGTCGGCCTCGCTGATCATGCCGACGAGACGCTTGTTGTCGATCACCGGCATCCGCTTGATCCGGTGCATCTCCATCGCGTCGAGCACATCCTCGACATCGGCGTCGGCGTCGACCCAGCGCGGCGTCGATTCGCACAGCTCGGCGGCGCGCGTGGTGGCCGGGGAACGGCCCTGCGCAATGCATTTCACGACGATGTCGCGATCGGTGATGATCCCGCACATCCGGTCGTTGTCGTCGGCGATGACGAGCGATCCCACGCCGAGTTCGGCCATCACCCTGGCGGCCTTGCCGACGGTCTCATCCTTGGAGATCCACTGTGCACCGGGTTTCATGATGTCCCTGGCGGTGGTCATGCGGGGCTACCTCCTCGTACTCAGCCGAGCTGAAGTGGGATGAAGCAGCCCCATTCTCCCGCCGATCACACCGACCGGTCTGTGTTTTTACGAAATGCGCCCTGTCACGGCGGACCGAGGACACCGACGCCGACGGCCACCGTCCCGTTCTTCGGGATCGAACCGCTGGCCGACGGCTGCTGGCTCAGGATCCGGCCGACGCTGCTGGTATCGAACGTGCCCTGCGGCGACTGGCTGATCTGGCTCTGCGTGCCGGTCCAACCCTCCGCACGCAGCTTGTCCACCGCCTGCGCGACCGTCAGCCCGACCAGCGACGGCATCTTGATCTGGTCGCTGGACACCTGAACGGTGACCGTCGAGCCCTTCTCGGCCGTCGCGCCGCCCGCGGGGCTGGTCGAGAGCACCTCGCCCTTGGGCCGCGACGACGGCACCTCTTGGATCTGGATCTTGAAGCCGGCGCTGTCCACCAGGTTCGGCTTGGCGACGTCGATGTCCTGCCCGATCACGTTCGGCACCCGGACCGACTCCGGACCGGAGCCGATGGTGATGACGATGGCCTTGTCGACGTCGACCCTGGAGCCCGCCGACGGATCCTGTCCGATGACCTTGTCGGTGTCCTGCGTGCTGGACGGCTTCTTCTGCACCTGCGGATCGATCTTCAGGTTGCTGTTGCGCAACGCCACTTCGGCTTCCTGCTGGCTCATCCCGTCGAGCTTGGGCACCTGAACCTGCGCGGGACCGGTGGACACCTGCAGCGTGATGGTGCTGCCCTTGTCCTGCCGGGAACCGCCGAGCGGCGCGGTGGAGATGACATTGCCGGTCGCGACCTTGCTGTCCGGCTTCTGCTGGATGGCGACCTTGAAGCCCGCCTGCTGCAACGCGTCCGTCGCCTGCTGCGAGGTCTTGCCCGAAAGGTCGGGCACGGCAACCTGATCCGGCTTGCTGCCCGGTCCGATCAGCACCCAGAACAGGGCGAGCAGCACGGCGACACCGGCGGCCGCGGCGATGCCGATATAGATGGTGCGGCGTGCGCCGCCGGACTCGGGCGGGCCCTGCTCGGCGGTGTCGTCGTCGCGTTCGACGGTGCGGTAGCTGCGCGGCGCGGGCTCGTTGGCGCCGAAGACGGTGGTGCGGTCCTCGTCGGTCATCACCATCGGGGCGATCGGCTTCTGCCCGCCGAGCACCCGGATCAGGTCGGCTCGCATCTCGGCCGCGCTCTGATAGCGGTTGGCCGGGTTCTTGCTCATCGCCTTGAGGATCACCGAGTCGAGCTCGCGCGGTATGCCGGGATGCACGTGCGACGGCAGCCGCGGATCCTCCCTGACGTGCTGGTAGGCCACCGCGACCGGCGAGTCACCGGTGAAAGGTGGCTCACCGGTGAGGATTTCGAACAGCACACAGCCGACGGAGTACACGTCGGACCGGGCGTCGACCGTCTCGCCGCGCGCCTGCTCGGGCGAAAGGTATTGCGCGGTACCGATCACCGCGGCGGTTTGCGTCATCGGGTTGGCGGCGTCGGCGATCGCCCGAGCGATGCCGAAGTCCATCACCTTCACCGCGCCGACCCGGTTGATCATGATGTTGGCGGGCTTCATGTCGCGGTGCACGATGCCGGCCTTGTGGCTGAAATCCAGTGCGGCACAGACATCCGCGACGACTTCCATGGCCCGGCGCGGCGGCAGCGGACCCTGGCCGCGCACGATATCGCGCAGCGTATCGCCCTCGACGTACTCCATCACGATATAGGGCAGCGGACCGTCGTCGACCTTGGCCTCGCCGGTGTCGTACACCGCGACGATGGCCGGATGATTCAACGCCGCGGCGTTCTGCGCCTCGCGCTTGAATCTCAGGTAGAAGGTGGGATCGCGGGCCAGATCGGCCCGCAGCACCTTGATCGCCACGTCCCGGCTGAGCCGCAGATCCCGCGCCTTGTGCACCTCGGACATGCCGCCGAACCCGATGATCTCGCCCAGCTCATAGCGGGAGGAGAGATTCTTCGGGGTCGTCATTGTTGTCCTTGCGAAGAGTTATTTGGCGCGCTCGGGGTAGCCGCGGGGTTCCGGGCACCGGGGTTGTTGTTCCCCGGAAATGGTATGTCGATGGTGGGGATTCGGGGCAGGGTGGTGGGCGGAGTCGTCGTCGGCTTCGTGGTCTTCGGCGGCGTCGTCGTGCTCGGCGGCGGTGTGGTCGTCGTCGGCTCGGGCGTCGTCGTCGGCGGTTCGGTGGTGGTGGTCGGCGCTTCGGTGGTGGTCACCACCGGCGGCGGAACAGGTTTGGGCGTCGTCGTGCTGGTCACCGGCGGCGGTGGCGGCTTGGGCGCGGGTGTGGACGAGGTGACCGGTGGGACCTTGGTATCAGGGTTCGTGTCGCCGCCGAACATCAGATAGAGCACGGCGGCGAGCAGCAGCACCGCACCGGCGCCGAGCGCGACCATCCACTTCTGAGTTGTGTTGAAGCGCTGGCCGTTACCCGGCGACACCTGGTTACCGCCGGTGCCCGGATTGAGCATCGTCGCGGGAGCCCCGGCTCCGTTGGCGTAGCCCGCGTTGCCGAGTGCCGCGCCGGCCGGCGCGGAGTAGTGCACCGTTGCGCCGTCGAAATCCGTTGGCGTGGAAGGAATCGCGACGGTCGGTCCGGGCGGCAGCACCCGGGTGGCACCGGTCATCGACAGCGACGGGTTGGCCCCGGTCGGCGTCGGTGGCCTGCGGCCGGCGCGCACCGCGGCCACCGCGTCGGCGAATTCGCCGCCGCGCGAATAGCGACCCTTCGGATCCTTGCCCATGGTGATTTCGATCAGCTCGCGCACGTTGGCGGGCAGGTCGCCCGGCATCGGCGGCGGCGTCTCGCGGACATGCTTCATCGCGACGGTGATCGCGCCGTCGCCGCTGAACGGCCGAGTGCCGGCCAGCGCCTCGTAGCCGACCACGCCGAGCGAGTACACGTCGCTGGCGGCGGTCGCGTCCTCGCCGACCGCCTGCTCCGGCGCGATGTACTGCGCGGTGCCCATCACCATGCCGGTCTTGGTCACCGGCGAGGCGTCCACGGCCTTGGCGATGCCGAAGTCGGTGATCTTCACCTGACCGGTCGGCGTCACCAGAATGTTGCCCGGCTTCACGTCGCGGTGCACCACACCGGCCCGATGCGCCACGTCCAGCGCCCGGCCGGTCTGCTCGAGCATGTCGAGCCCCTGCCCGACGGAGAGCCTGCCGAGCCGGTTCAGCACCGTGTTCAGCGGCTCGCCCTGGACCAGTTCCATGACCAGATAGGCGGTTTCGCTGCCCTGCGGGTCGGTGGTCTCGCCGTAGTCGTAGATGCCGGCGATCCCAGGGTGGTTCAGCTGGGCGGTGGTCCTGGCCTCGGTGCGGAACCGATGCCGGAACGTCGGGTCGGCGGAGAACTCCGATTTGAGCACCTTGACGGCCACCCGGCGATCGAGCCGGGTGTCCAGCGCCTCCCAGACCTGGCCCATGCCGCCGGTCGCGATCAGGCGTTGCAGGCGGTAGCGGTCGGCGATCATCGCACCGTTGTTCAGCATCCCCGTACCTTCACTCGCACATCCATATCGTTCAGCCGCCTCGCAGACCGGCGTCCAAGACCGCACGCGCGATCGGCGCGGCCACCTTGCCGCCGGTCGCGCCGAGTGCCCGGTCGCCGCCGTTCTCCACGATCACCGCGATGGCGATCTTCGGATTCTGCGCGGGCGCGAAGGCGATGTACCAGGCGTGCGGAGGGGTATTACGTGGATCGCTGCCGTGCTCGGCGGTGCCGGTCTTGGACGCGATCTGATAGCGGGCGGAGGACTGGCCACCGGTGGTGTTGTTCTCCGACGCGATCATCAGATTCGTCAGCTGTGACGCTACCTGGGCATTGAACGCTTGGCCGAGCGAGACCGGCTTGGTCTTGGACAATTCACTGAGGTCGGGCCCTTGCAGTTGGTCGATCAGGTGTGGCTCCATCCGGACGCCGCCGTTGGCCACGGTCGCCGCGATCACCGCGTTGTCCAGCGGCGTCAGGGCCACGTCCCGCTGCCCGATGGCGCTCTGGGCCATCGCGGCGTTGTCCGGGATGGTGCCGACGGTGCTCTCCGCGACCGGAATCGGGATGGACCGGTTCTCGCCGATGCCGAAGGCGGCGGCCTGGTCCTTCAGTTTCGCGGCGCCGACCTTGACGCCGAGTTCGGCGAACGCGGTGTTGCAGGAGAGGCGGAACGCGTCGGTCAGCGAGGCGGTCTGGCCCGAGCCGCAGGTCGAGCCGCCGTAGTTCTCCAGCGTGGTGCTGGTGCCCGGCAGCGTGATGTTCGGTGCCGCGGTGAATTGATCGTCCGGTGTCGCGATGTTGTTCGCCAGCGCGGCTGCGGTGAGCACCACCTTGAACGTGGAACCGGGCGGATAGGTCTGCGAGACAGCCCGATTCAGCATCGGCTGGCGTGGGTCCGCGTTCAGCGCCTCCCAGGTCTGGGTGCCGTGCGCGCCGTCGTGGCTGGACAGCTGGTTCGGGTCGTAGCTCGGGGTGGACACCATGGTGAGGATGCGGCCGGTGCTCGGCTCGATCGCGACCACCGAGCCGGTGAAGCCCTTGCTGGTCAGCTGGTCGTAGGCGACCTGCTGCATGGCCGGGTCGAGGGTGGTGAGCACGTTACCGCCGCGCGGATCGCGCCCGGACACCATGTCGATGAGCCGCTGCCCGAACAGGTGGCTGTCGGAGCCGTTGAGCACCGAATCCTCGGCCCGCTCCAAACCTGTTGTGCGGTACTGCATCGAGTAGAAGCCGGTGGCGGGCGCGTAGGCCTCGGGCGAGCTCGGGTAGGTGCGCAGGTACTTGTAGCGGTCTTCGGTGGCGACCGAGTTGGCCAGCACGGTGCCGCCCGCGGAGATCTGGCCACGCTGGCGGGAGTACTCGTCGAGCAGCACCCGGGAGTTGCGCGGGTCGGCGCGGTAGTCGTCGGCCTTGATCACCTGCACGTAGGTGGCGTTGAGCAGCAGCGCGACGATCATCACCATCACGGCGATGGCGACCCGGCGTAGCGGAGTGTTCACGTCGCGGGCCCCGCTTCCGGTCGGCCCGCTTCGGGCTTGCGCAACAGCTCGGTGGTCATCTCCGCGATCGGTGCGGCAGGCACGGCCTTGCGGGCCGGTGCCGGTGCGCGCGCCGCGTCCGAGACCTTGATCAGCAACGCGAGCAGCGCGTAGTTGGCCAGCAGCGACGAACCACCGTAGGACATGAACGGCGTGGTGAGACCGGTCAGCGGGATCAGCTTGGTGACACCGCCGACCACCACGAACAGCTGGATCGCGACGGTGAACGCCAGGCCGGCCGCCAGCAGCTTGCCGAAGCTGTCCCGCACGGCGAGCGCGGTGCGCAGGCCGCGCACGATGAACACCAGGAACAGCACCAGCACCGCGGTGAGCCCGATCAGGCCGAGCTCCTCGCCGATCGTGGTGATGATGAAGTCGGTCTTGGCGAAGGGCACCTTGTTGGGCCTGCCGCCGCCGAGCCCGGTACCCGCCAGCCCGCCGGTGGCCAGCCCGAACAGCGACTGGGAGATCTGGTAGCCGGTGTTGTTGTAGTCGTCGAACGGGTGCAACCAGACCTGGGTGCGCACCTTGACGTGGCTGAAGGTCTGGTAGGCGAAGAAGAATCCGAGGGTGAGCAGCGCGCCGCCGATGATCAGCCAGCCCACCCGCTCGGTGGCGATGTAGAGCATCACCAGCACCGTGCTGAAGATCAGCAGCGAGGTGCCGAGGTCCTTCTCGAAGACGAGCACGCCGACGCAGACGATCCAGACCACCACGATCGGGCCGAGGTCGCGCCCGCGCGGGAACTCCATGCCGAGCAGGTGCCGCCCGGCGGCGGTGAACAGGTCGCGCTTGGCCACCAGCACCGAGGCGAAGAAGATGATCAGCAGAATCTTCGCGAATTCCGCGGGCTGGATGCTGAATCCGGTGATCTTGATCCAGTTCTTCGAGCCGTTGATCTCGGAGAATCGGGCGGGCAGTGCCGCGGGCAGCGCCAGCGCGAGCAGCCCGACCAGGCCGAGGGTGTAGCCGTAGCGGGCCAGCGTCCGGTAATCCCGCAACACGATCAGCAGCACCACGAACACCACCATGCCGAGCGCGGTCCACAGGATCTGCTGGTTGGCGTCAGGGGAGGGCACCGGCAACGCGTTGTAGATCGCTTCCTGCTGATCGGCCAGGTCGAGCCGGTGGATCAGCACCAGCCCGAGACCGTTGAGCACCGCGACGATCGGCAGCAACAGCGGATCGGCGAACGGCGCGAACCGGCGCACCGCGAGATGCGCCACCCCGAACAAGGCGAGGAAGGCCAGCCCGTACTTGGCGATGTCCCAGGTGATCGACTGCTCTTGACTGGCCTCGACCAGGAACAGCGAGACCGTCGTGATCACCGCGGCGCCCGCGAGTAACAACAGTTCGATATTGCGTCGGGTGCTCGGCGGTGGCGCGGGAGCGAAGCCGCCGGGAGGACTGGGAAAAGCCCCAGCGGACGGCGGTGCCGGCGCGGACATCAGTCCGTCACCCGGCAGTTCTCCCCCGCGATCTGGGGGTTCGGCGACGCGGACGACGACGGAACCGGGGCCTCCGACTTCGTCGGCGTCTTGATCTCGGTGCCCCGTGCGTCACCGGTACCCGGCGCGGGCGGCGCCGGTTCGGGGGTCGGGGTGACCGCGGTGTTCGGGACAGGCGGCGCGAGCGAGGCTGGCGGTGCCGGATCAGGGATCGGCGTCGGCAGGACGCCGGGCTGCGGCACCGATGTCTTCGCCGGGCACGGCGGCAGCAGTTCGCCCTGCGCGACGGAGCGCATCTGCTCCTTGGCCCGATCCAGCGAACCGGGCGGCAGCCCCTTGCCGACCTGCTCGCGTCCGGTCTGCTTGAGGTCGGTGACCTTCAGCTGCTTGCAGGACGACGGCATATCGGCGCCGGGGTCGACCAGGGAGAGCTCCCCGGTCTTGGTGACGCAGCCGACCAGATTCACGTCGTGGATCGAATACCCGAGCACCGAGCCGGGTAGCCCGCGCAGGATCACCACCGAGCCGTTGTCGGCCCCGACGTAGTAGTTGCTGCGAATCATCTTGTAGCCGACCAGCAGTCCGACCCCGACGGCGATCACCAGCGCGAACGCCAGCACGATCCAGCGCAGCTTGCGCGCCTTGCCCTTCGGTTCCGGCTCCGGCGCGGCGGCGGCCCGGCGCGGCGCGGCCCGCGGCGGCCGCATGGCTGCCGCGCGTCCGGCCGCGGTATTCGGCGGCGGCGTGTCCTCGTCCACCCCGGACGCGGCACCGGCCACGATCGGATGGCTCTGGCCGTAATCGAGATCGATGACATCGGCGACGACGACCGTGACATTGTCCGGACCGCCGCTGCGCAACGCGAGTTCGATGAGCCGGTCGGCGCATTCGTCGGTGCTGCCCTCGCGCATGGTGTTCGCGATGGTCTCATCGCTCACCACATCGGACAGGCCGTCCGAGCACAGCAGATAACGATCCCCGGCCCGCGCCTCACGCATGATCAGCGTCGGCTCGATCTCGTTGCCGGTGAGCGCGCGCATGATCAGCGAGCGCTGCGGGTGCGTGTGCGCCTGCTCCGGCGTGATCCGGCCCTCGTCGACCAGTGACTGGACGAACGTGTCGTCCCTGGTGATCTGGGCCAGCTCGCCGCCGCGCAGCATGTACGCGCGGGAATCGCCGATATGCACCAGGCCGAGTTTCTTGCCTGCGAACAGGACCGCGGTGAGCGTGGTGCCCATCCCGTCGAGCTCGGGCTCCTCCTCGACCTGATCGGCGATGGCGGCATTGCCCTCCCTGGTCGCCGCGTCGAGCTTGCCGAGCAGATCGTCGCCGGGCTCGTCGTCGTCCAGGTGGGCGAGCGCGGCGATCATCAACTGCGACGCCACCTCGCCCGCGGCATGGCCACCCATCCCGTCGGCGAGCGCTAGTAAGCGCGCACCCGCGTAGACAGAGTCTTCATTGTTGCCTCGGACAAGTCCGCGGTCGCTACGCGCTGCGTAGCGGAGAACGAGAGTCACGATCGCAGCTCGATCACTGTTTTGCCGACACGGACAGGAGTGCCGAGCGGAACCCGCACGGCAGTGGTGACTTTCGCGCGATCGAGGTAGGTGCCGTTCGTCGAGCCGAGATCTTCGACGTACCAATCATCGCCACGCGGGGACAATCGCGCATGTCTTGTCGAGGCGTAATCATCGGTGAGCACCAGCGTGGAGTCGTCCGCACGCCCGATCAGCACCGGTTGGGTGCCTAGCGAGATGCGGGTGCCGGCGAGTGAACCTTGAGTCACCACAAGAAATTTGGCGCCCTTCTGGCCCCGGCTGAAGGAGGGCAGCACCGCGGAACCGCGTGCGGCCCTGGGCTGTATCCGTATGCCGGATGCCGCGTAGATGTCGCTGCGCAAGGTGCGCAGCACCGCCCACACGAACAACCACAACAGCAGCAGGAACCCCGCACGGGTCAGTTGCAGTATCAGTCCCTGCACGGCGTTCCACCTCCTGTTCGACCGTGTATGTCGGTGCCGTAGGTGCGGTTCGACCACCCCCACCAGCATGCTGGTCTTGCCGGCCCCGGTTCCGGTGCCGTGCGTGTGTTGGCAGCATCATAGGGCCGTAGGTCGAATTCGATCACGATACGACCGACGAATCCTCGATGGCCAAGTCGTGACCTGCATCGCGCAGCTTACGGGATCAGACGATACGGATCAGGATCTCGGAGTGCCCGGCGCGGATCACATCCCCGTCGGCGAGCTGCCAGTCTTGCACGGGAGAACCGTTGACCAGCGTGCCGTTGGTAGAACCCAGATCGGAAAGCATCGCGGTCTGCCCGTCCCAGCGGACCTCGATGTGCCTGCGCGAGACGCCGGTATCGGGCAGCCGGAAATGCGCGTCCTGGCCGCGGCCGATGATGTTGCTGCCCTCCCGCAACTGGTACGTGCGGCCGCTGCCGTCGTCGAGCTGCAGAGTCGCCGAGTAGCCCGAGCCCGCCTGCGGGGCAGCCGGATACGCGGGCGCGGCGCCATAGCCCGGCTGCGCGCCGTAACCCGGCTGCTGCGAGTAGGCCTGGCCGTAACCACCCTGGTCATCCTGACCATAGGCCCCCGGCTCCGCGTACGTCTGATCGCCGTAACCGGGCTCCTGGTAGCCCTGCTGGCCGTAGCCCGGCTGGGCATAGCCCTGGCCTTGCTGGCCGTAGGCCGGATCCGCGTATGCCTGATCGCCATAACCTTGCTGGGCGTAGCCCTGCTGCTGGCCGTAGCCCGGCTCCTGATAGCCAGGCTGGCCATAGGCGGCAGGCTCCTGGTATCCCGGCTGGCCGTACGCGGGCTCCTGATAACCGGGTTGGCCGTACGCGGGCTCCTGGTAGCCCTGCTGGCCGTAGCCGCGATCGGCGTAGCCCTGCTGCTGGCCGTAGCCCGGCTCCTGATAACCCGGCTGGCCGTACGCCTGGCCACCCTGCTGGTAGTCGTAGCCGTTCTGGTAGTCGCCGTAACCCTGCTGACCGTCGGGCGCCGCGCCACGCGCGTAATCCTCGCGGTACGCGCCGTTCTGCGCGCCGCCACGACCGGCAGGCGGTGGGGCGTACCCGCGGTTGCGTGGATCGGACTCCGCGGGCTCACGGCTCGGGTCATAGCCTGAGTTCTGCGTCATGGGGCCAGCTCCTGGTTGCGGGTGTGCAGGTCGTTGTGGCGTGGGTCCAGGGCCTGGAGCTGGTGAAGCTCCGCGACCGACGTCCGGGTCGACCCGGCCGCTTGCCCTGAACTGTCCGGTGTGCAGCGTAGGGGATGCCTCGAACGCCACGTGTACTTCGCCGTAGGTCTGCCAGCCTTGCTCGCGGATGTAATCCTGCAGGTGTTTGGCGAACGCGCGGGTGGTGAGGTCGTGATCGGCGTCCAACTGCTGGTGATCGGAGGAATTGATAGTGATCACATAACTGTTGGGAGCCAACAGGTGTCCGCCGTCGAGCTCTTGGACATGATCGGCGGCCTCACGTTGCAGCGCCGCCTCCACCTCCTGGGGCACGACGTTGCCGCCGAACACCCTGGCGAACACATCACCGACGGCGCCCTGGAGACGACGCTCGAACCGTGAAACGATGCCCATCTCGGCCTCCCTTCGGCGAGCGTCTCTTCAGCTGATTCGTAACAACGACACACGTGTATGGCGTGTCGCGTATCGAGCACGTTCATTGCATGATATCCACGATCGTCCACACCTGTAACTCTTGGCGCGATCAGCGGGTTCCCACGCTTGTCCAGCCCCCGCGTCACAGGCCCACACAGGCGATTTCGTGCTGACGCGAGGTGCGTGATACTGTCTCCGAGTCGCTCGGGCGAGTGGCGGAATGGCAGACGCGCTGGCTTCAGGTGCCAGTGTCCTTCGGGACGTGGGGGTTCAAGTCCCCCTTCGCCCACAGTAGTAGTTCGATAAAGCCGCAGGTCAGGGGTTTTTCCCTGACCTGCGGCTTTTTTTCGTCAACCGGGTTTCTTGACTGGGATGTTGACGTGGAGGCGACGCAATGTTGACGGGGTGTGGTCGGCGTCTCCGGGGACGGCTCCCCTTTCGGTTTCTAGATGTGAATTCGTCTGCCTCCTAGCTGGTTTCGCCTTTCGGGCTGTTGCGATCAACGAGGGGTATGAGGGGACTTCATGAAGCCCAGCGGCCTGACGGCGAGCACGCAGCAGGTCGATCGCCGACGCACCGACCACGAACTTGACAGTGTTAGAAAAATCTAGCTCTGCCAAAGCGCGGCGAGTCGCAGATAGCGTCGTGACTTGTGCGACGCAACAGTGAGCAAACAGGAAACTCGACGACGTAATTGCTACGAGCCCTTAGCTCACCGACGGGGTCGCAGCGTAATTCAACGTCAAGCACCGCCGACCTGAGGCCTGCCCGGCGGCCCAGGTTCAGGCCGATCGGTTTCCGAAAAAGCTATCAGTGAACTGTGTCCCTGATCTGAAATGAGTTCGGGACGCCTCTCCATATGAAGGACCCCATCATGGCCATGCATGTCGTTATCGGCGCCGGTTCCATCGGCACGAATGTCGCTCGCCTGCTCGCCGACCAAGGCGAGAGCGTCCGCATTGTCACGCGTAGCGGCTCGGGCCCGGACTATCCGCACGTCGAACGGGTCGCCGCGGATGCTTCCGACCCGGACCGCCTGACCGAACTGGCTCGCGGTGCGAAGGTGATTTATCACTGCGCGAACCCACCTTCCTACACAATGTGGGAGCGCTTGTTGCCGCCCATTCAGAATGCAGTGATCGCAGCCGCGAAAGCAAACGGGACCGTCCTGACTATTACCGGCAGCATGTACGCTTACGGCCCGCAGCCTGGCGGCATGATGAACGAATACACCCCCATGGCCGCCACTGGACATAAGGGTCGTCTTCGTAAACGGCTGTGGGAGCAGGCCCTGAACGCCGGGATTCGCACTGTGGAGGTTCGCGGCTCCGACTACATCGGCAGAGACTCGAATGGCCTGTATTCCATGCTCATCGAGCCGGCAATGAAGTCGGGCCGAGCAGCCTGGGTGCCGGCCGATCTGGACACGCCACATACCTTCACTTTCAACGGAGACATGGCTCAGGCCCTGGTCACACTCGGAAATGACGAGCGTGCGCTGGGTCAGGCGTGGCATGTGCCGTCGCCTCCGGCCATAAGCATCCGCGAACTGGCGCGGCGCTACGCCGCCGCTGCCGGTCGGCCTCCGATCAAGCTGATTCCGATGCCACGTGCGGCAATGCGAACGGCCGGACTTTTCGTGCCAGCGGCTCGTGAGATGGCCGAAATGGACTATCAGTGGTACGCGCCGTTCCTCGTGGACGCCTCGAAAACAGCTGACCTCTTCGGCCTCACCGCCACCGACCTGGACACCATCATCACCGATCAGGTGAGCGCGACCGGGGTTTGACTCCCCACCGGAACGACAGGAGAAGTAATGATCTACCACATCAACCGCGCGAAGGCCAAGGCCGAAGTCACCCCCGAGCAAATCGAGGCTGCCTTGGAAAGCTGGCGTAATCAAGGACGGTCGAACCCGGCCGTGAAGTCCTTCATGGTCGGCCGCGATCTCGGGGGGGACTTCGACTACAGCTGTGTCTTCGTCGTTGAGGACCTCGACGGCCTCTACCAGTACCTGACCCACCCCGCGACTATCGGGACCGACCACCTGGGCCTGGCGCTGCTCGAACGCCTCGACATCTTCGACATCAGCGACGACGACGACCCTGACCTGTACGCGAAGATCGAAGAATTGCACCGCCGCCGCAGCGCCCTGAACCCGGAGATTCCCGGCATGCTTTCGGACGTTCCGACCTTCCGCGGCGCCGGCGCGAACGACTGATCCGCACGTCACGACCGGAAAGTGCATCCGCACGTCGGTCGCAGCGACCTGTCGAGGTGCTCACGCTTGCTTTGGCTGAGGCAGCGCACGCATAGCGATGTCGACGGAGGCGTGGAGGTCGGTGCGGCTGGCGCCGGCGGCGGCGTGGACGGCGTGCCCCTCGCTGAGCGCCATGACGAAGCGGGCCAACGCTCGGGGGTCAACGCCGGGCGGGAGGTCCCCTTCGGCGGCCGCACGCGACAAGCGGTCCTGGATCGCGGCCTCGGTGGCGGCGCGGCCGGCGGCCAGCACGTCGGAGATGCCGGTGTTCTCCGGCGCGCAGGCCAGGCCGCCTTGGATAGAGAGGCAGCCGGTGGGATGGCCGTCAGCGGTGAGGCCGTCGGCGCTGGAGCGCAGGAATGCCTCGATGGACGCGTATGCGGTCGGCCGGTCGAGCGCGGCGCGAGCAGTGGCCAGCTGGGTGTCGTGGTAGCGAGCGAAGGCGCGCTGGAAGAGCTGCTCCTTGCTGCCGAATGTGGCGTACAGACTAGGGCGGTTGATACCCATCGCGCTGGTGAGCGCGCTCAGCGAGGCGCCCTCGTAGCCGCGCTGCCAGAACACCTCGGCGGCACGGCCGAGGACTGATTGCTCGTCAAAGGCCCGCGGTCGCCCGGTGTTCGACACCTCAGTGCTCATCTCAACACTCTACCGCTCGGTACAAATCGTGCTCCAGCCCACTACCGATCGGTACAAAACCTTGCTACGCTGACGTCCTACCGACCGATACAAAACTCGGATCTGTAGTCAGCGACACCCTCGAATCCCTCAGGAGAAGATGTGACCGTCACGTTGATCACCGGCGCGAACAAGGGCATCGGTTATGAGACCGCCCGACAGCTGCTAGCGCTGGGCCACACGGTGTACATCGGTGCCCGCGACCCCGAGCGCGGTACGAAAGCGGCGGCTGAGCTAGGCGCGCGACTCGTACAGCTTGACGTAACCGACGACGCGTCCGTGCGTGATGCACTGACGGCCATCGACGGGGCCGAGGGCCGGCTCGACGTGCTGGTGAACAATGCGGGCGTACTGGGAAATGAGGCGCTCGACGGACCGAGCGCGCTGCGGGTGTTCGACATCAACGCGGTCGGCATCGTCCGGGTGACCGAGGCGGCGTTGCCTCTGCTGCGCAAGTCGGCGAACCCGACGGTGGTCACGCTATCCAGCAGCATGGGGTCCTTCTGGGCGGTGACCAATCCCGACCGGCCCGAGTTCGGCATGCCGCTAGCCCTTTATGCGGCGTCCAAGGCGGCCGCGACCATGCTCACCGTCCAGTACGCCAAGGCGCACACGGGCATCAAGTTCAACGCCGTCGAGCCCGGGACCACCGCCACGGACATGACCGCGGCGTTCGGCATCGGGCGCCCGGCGGCGGACAGCGCCCGCACCGTCGTGCGCCTGGCCACGCTACTCCCGGGCGGTCCGACCGGCACGTTCACCGACGAGCACGGCACGCTGGCGTGGTGACGATGACCGAGGATGATCTGCGCAGCTGGTACCTGCGCTACTTCGCGCAGCTCAACGAGCATCGGCTCGACGGGATGGATGAGTTCATCGCCGACCGGGTGACGTTGAACGGCGAGCCGGGAACCCGGGATGACGTCATCGCGGTGCAGCGCCAGGACATCGAGGCGGTCCCAGACCTGCACTGGGAACTCGACGAGATGCTGATCGATCGCGACCGCCTCGCCGTACGAGTGATCAATACCGGCACCCCGGTGAAAGAGTGGCTCGGCGTACCGCCCTCGGGTGCTTCGTTCCGGATCGTGGAGTATGCGATCTACCGGGTCCGCGACGGCCGGTTCGTTCAGATGACGGCGCTGCACAACTCAGCCGAACTGCGGTCGCAGTTGACTGCTTGACCGCATGATCCATGGCGTTCGGCGTCCGAGCAACTCTCCGATCATCCGAACTCGACTGTCACTGGAGCGACGACACTCATGTCCATCAGTTCTCCCGATCTCGGCCAGACCATCGACGCCTTCGTAGCCGCCTTCAACGACCCCGATCTCGACCTGGTCATGTCGTTCTTCGCGGAAGACGCCCGATACCTACCCGGCCGAGGCCCGGAACGCCGGGGACTCGCAGCGATCCGGGCCGAGTTCGCACCGCAGTTCGCTGGACGTTATGGGTCAATGACCTTCGACGTCTATGACAAGATCATCGACGAGGCGCGTCGCCGAGCCACCATTCGCTGGGCGTGCCGGCTGGATCTGACCGGTGCTCACGGACGCCGGGCGAGGCCGGCGCTCCGCTGGTTCGCCCGCCTCCGTTATGGCGGGCGGCTGCAATGGCATGGTCTCGATGTCTTTCACTTCGACGACGCCGGCCGCATCGCCGGCAAATACACCTACGCAACGTTCCGGCTGCCACTTTGGGAGGCGGCTCACAACACCACGCCGACCGCGTCGTGAGGCATCGAGGGGCGGGCCTCCCTCGCCATGATCCCGGCGGGATGACCAAGGTGCTCATGTCGAACGACGGGGGAAGTCCCCGCATCATCGCAAGGCCGAGAACCTGCGCCGCTACTTCACATCGTCGCCGCACGCGATGCGTGATCTCACCGCGCTGCTCGGTCCGGGAGCGACCGCCGCCGCTGAGCTGCTTTGTTTCCATATTCGTTGTTTCCTCGGCGATTGCTGAACCGACCGCTATTTCATCTGATGAGAACTCCGACTGCCTGGCACGCCGGGATTGGCATCGGCACAGTGCAGGCTCGCACGTCGGCACCTGCGAGAAGCTCGACAACCCCGCCGCTCGGTGTGGTCCAAGGTCGAACTCGACAACGTCGAGGCGTTCGGCGGCGGCACGCTGGCCTACGACGTGACGGCAGACCAGATACATCCACACATTCACGTCACCGTCGGCCTGAAGGCCCACAGCGCAACTGGCCATACCAGCCACTGCTCAGCGCGACCGTACAGTTCCTCACCGAGATGCTCGTGGTCGAGGTCGCCAGCCGCAGTTGAACCGCGTCCGCGACGCGAACCTGTTCGACGTGCCACTCCTGCGGTTCGAGGCCAGCGACAACGCATAGGCGCGATCCGCCTCGTCCGCTGACCCGCGCGGCTACCCTCACGCTGGCAGCGCGAAGCGCGAGGACCAGTCTTCGGCGCCCGGCATCGGTGTGCGCCGGGTGTTCTGAAACATGCTGATGAGCCAACCGGCCGACTCTCGGAGTATCACGTAGGTGAGGGTGGACCGTGCGCCGTTCTCGCGCAAGGACACCTCGCCACCGTCGCTGGTCCCACCGCCGATGAGCACGATCGCCACGTCGGGGCGGACGAGGCGGATCTGCGGTTCTTCCCCGAACAGGAGCACCAGCTCCGCACTGCGGTGGGGGCTCTCGAACAGGAGTCGGTGCCCTTGTTCGATCTGTGCTCGCCCCTGAAGGGTGAGGCCGAAGTTGGTCGTGTACTGCGCGTCCTGGGTGAACAGCGCCGCAAAGCCGGCCGCGTCACCCCTGTCCCACGTGTCGGACAGATCCCCAAAGATGGCGCGGATCGCTGAGAGATCGGCGTCTGAATCGGTCTGCTGGGTTGTGTTCATAGCGTCTCCATGTAGCTTACATTTATCTCGGCAAGCGAAGTATCTCGGATTTCCGAAATAAGTATAAGGGAGCGGAACCCCTATGCCTCTGCCCGCCAACGACGTCGCCCAACGCATCGCCCGCGAACTGCGACTTCTCGCGATCCACACCGTTGTCTACAGCCACCAAGCGTCGTCGGCGCTCGGACTCAGTGGCACAGAGAGTGAGGTCCTGAATCTCCTCGGGCTGGAGGGCGCTCGGACCGCAGGCGAGATCGCCCGCGCCACCGGCCTGAGCTCCGGCACCACCACCGGGGTGCTGGATCGACTCGAAGAGCGCGGCTACATCCGACGTGAACGCGACTCCGCAGACCGACGCAAGGTCCTCGTCACAGCCGACCCCGATGCGCTCACGCGAGTGGGAGCCATGTTCGACGCGCACGAACAGACCCTCTCGGCAGTACTTCGCGAGTACGAAGAAGATCAGCTGGAGAACGTCGCAGAATTCCTCGCACGACTGACCGAAGCAGCCAAGCAACACCCCTTCACCCCAGAGCCGAGCACCCCACAGCCCTAAAGAGTGCCGGCGGGTATGGATGCGGTCACGTCAGCAGCGTCCCCTTTCCGACGTATTCGGCTCACCACCCCCAGAAGACATGTCGCCGCCGGAACCCTCAACGCCGCACCCATCCCTGACCGGGGACTACGCCATATCCGTTGGTTTTTCGGCGATTGCTAAACCGACCGCTATTTCATCTGATGAGAACTCCGACTGCCTGGCACGCCGGGATCGGCATCGGCACGGTGCAGATTCGCACGTCGGCATCGCGGCGTCGAGGCCGGATGCCGAGAATCGTAGTGGCAGTGGAGGTTCAGGGCGACTTGAAAACCGGCCCCTGCCAGTCCGAGACCCCGGATGTGACACAACATGCTTTGACAGGGATATATTTTTCTAACACCGTCAAGTAGGTTCGGCTGGTGCCTACCCCCTTGCGTGACCGCCGACGAGCTGCCGCCGCCCAGGAAATTCTTCAGACCGCGCGGGAGCATGTCGCCCAACAGGGCCCGGCCGGGCTGTCCGCGCGTGCGGTCGCTCGCAGCCTCGGTATGACGGTCCAGGCCCTTTACCACTACTTTCCGAGCCGCGCCGACCTACTCACCGCGCTGATCACGCAGGCGTACGCGGAGTTGGCCGACTTTATCGAGGCGGCGATCGACCATGCCAGCGCCGACGACGCCGGCATCGACCGCTTCGTCGCCGCAGCGGAAGGATTCCGGACCTGGGCCATCGACAATCCAGGACTATTTGAACTGCTCTACGGCACACCGCTGCGCCAATACCAGGCTCCTGTCGACGGCCGCACCACCACCGCTGCCCGCCGTCTGGGTCCCCTTTTTATCCACGCGCTCTATCACGGCCTCAGCCCTGAGCAGTTGGCCACCGTGGACTTCTCGCCGATCAGCCCAGCCCTGAAGGGTCACCTCCGCGGGCTGCCCCCTGAAGCACTGGAAGCACTTCCGCCCTCTGCGGCGGCCCTATTCGTCAGCGTATGGGCACATATCCACGGCCTGATCGCTTTGGAGGCATTCGGGCACACCACCTTCATCGAGCCGCTACCCGACCTCTTCCGTGCCGCCGTCCAGAATCTGCTGGCCGATGCACGCCGCCGCATGGCCATTCCCGGCGCATGATGCCGCAGCGGCACACCTTTCCGGGCCGGCTGCGGAGATCGGCAGGACCTTAACCGGAGGCCGTCATGGCATTGGGCAGCGGACTTCGTGGCGTCACCTGCCCGCCGCCTGCCCTCGCTCAGTTAGCCCAAGCCCGGGTGACCGGTGAGCGGCTGAGTGTCTCACTTGCTGAGCAGTGCGGCGGTAAGACCCTGGTACAGCCAGTCCGCACAGCGATCGAGTGGCCATCGACAGTCGTCGGTCAGCGTGAAGTAGGACGCATTGCCGAGGAAATACCACAGCACATCCGCGGCCTCGTCCACGGTGATATCGGCACGCAACGCACTCAATTCTCCGAGTCGCGCCGCGGTAGCTCGCAGTCCTTTGCGCAGGCTCTCGTGTGCCGTCTCGACGGTCTTCCGTACAGCAGCGTCCTGGGGTGCCACAGCGGTCGCCTGACGCATGATCGGCGACCAAAGCTCGAACTCGCTTCGGGTGCCGTCCACGAGCATGCGCAGCAGCGCGTCAGGGTCGGTTTGCGCAGCGATCCGCTCATGAATTCCGCCGGCCTCCGCCGCACGCACCCCCTCCTCGATGAGCGTGTGCAGCAGGCCGCTCTTGCCGCCGACCGCTGCATAGACGGTCGGCACCGCTACCCGCGCCGCGCTGGCGATGTCCTCCACCCTGGTGGCGAAATAGCCCTGATCGATGAACAACTCCCGTGCCGCCAGCAGGATCGCTTGCCGGGTCGCTGCTGCGTACTCGGCCCGCCGGCCGGCTCCTCGTGCGTCCACCCCCTGACTGTAGGCCCTGACCGAACCATTGCTTTGATGGATGGTTATACTCAATATACCCACCTATCAGAAGGGTCATCCATGATCTACCCGGTTCTCGAAGACTTGGCGCGCCTAGCTGCCGACATCCCTGCCGAGCAGGACAAGCTGCCTACGCCGTGTGACGACTTCGACGTGATCACGTTGCGCCGCCACCTGCTCGCCTGGCTTACCTACTTCGACGCCGCCCTTACCGACCCCGCCGGCACCGACCGGCCCGATCCGTCCGCGTTCACCGGCCCCGACGACCCCGACGCTGTGATCACGCACCTCGCCGCCACGCTCCAGTCGGCCCTTGCCGCCGGCGTCGCGACAGCACAGGTAAACGTTCCGCTGATAGGCGGCACCTACCCTGGCTCCCAGGTCATCGACCTGCTGCTGTTCGAAGCGCTCGGCCACGGTTGGGACCTGGCCCGCGCCACCGGCCGGCCGTGGAACCCGAGCCCGCAAACCTGCGAGCATGCTTATGCCGTTATCAAAGGCGTGATCCAGCCGGAATACCGCGGTCCTGGCATGCCCTTCGGCGCTGAGGTCGTTGTCGATCCCGACGTGCCACCACTGGACCGGCTGGTCGCCTTCACCGGTCGCAACCCCAGTTGGACGCAGCCTCGTTAGGTTGTCCTCGTAAACCGCGATCGGCGAGCAAGGGCACACCCTCCGACGGGTAGACCCGAACTGGTTCACGCATCGGTACGCGACGCCGCTTGCCGCGTACCGATGCGTTTGGCGGATGGTGTCTTCGCGGGGACGCTGCGCTCCGGAGGGTGGTTGCTGCGCGTAAGACTCCTGTCTTGTTCATCAAGGTTCGCCGTCGCCGATGTCCTGCCCCGGCCGGAGCACCCTTCGGCCGTAACGCGATGACCATCAGGAGACAGTTGCCGCTGTGGCTTACGACCTCGGCGACAAGTCGGACGCAGGGCGACGGCGCGTGGTTGGGGGGTGATTGGTTGCGTTTTCTGTTTGGGGGACAGGGGGACTCGTGGCTTGCTTCGTGACTCGGGTTGGTGGAGTTGATTTCTCGGCGTTGGGGGTGCGGGGTTATATCCACAAGCTGTGCACAACTATCGATATCCACAAGGTGTGCATAGTGCGAAATCCGCCCAGTTGGGGTTTTTTCGGGATTTGGGGATTGTGTACATTGATGTTCTCAATTGGTGAAACGGTGTCGATTCACGATGGCGAGGGTGTTATCGGATCGGACATTTCGGGCCGGGAGTCGGGTGGAAAGGTCTCGGGCGGAAGTTGATTGGGGTTGCGTCAGAAGGGGGTTGGGGGAGGTGAGGGCAATTAAATTTGGTCTTCCTCGCGTTTCGCGTTGGATTATTCAAATGTTCATCTACGATTGCGGCGGCTCACACCGGAGTGGTCACTTCGCTAATGCCTGCATTCGTCGGGGATTTGGTGCCGCTGCTCCTGGTTACGGCTTTGTCATGCACCTCTCCCTCAGCTGAAGGATCAGGTATGAACATGTTCAAAACACGGCACCGCCGATATGGGCGGGCAACGATGTTGGCCGCGGGTGCTGCGGCCGTGATTCAAGTGGCGGCTATCGGCTTTGCCTCGGCCTGCCCGTGCGCCTCCGATGACTATGTGCCGATTCAGCCCGCCCTGACTCCGCCGGCGATGCCTGCCGAAGATCAGGTTTTTCTCAACCCGCCGCGCGAAGTGGTCGCGGCCAAGCAGCCGGGCGAGATCATTGCCGCTCGCGAAGTGCATCCCGCGTTCCAGTCGGTCATTCAGCCCGATGTCGACGCATGGCAGCTGTCCTACCGGTCGAACAACAGCCGGGATGAGCCGATCGCCGCGGTGACCACGGTCATGAAGCCGCGCGGCAAAGCGCCGACGAACCTGGTGTCGGTGCAGATCCCGGAGGACGCGGTCGCGGCACACTGTGCGCCGTCGTACGTCAGCCAGTTCTCGGCGCTTCCGCCGAACTACGCGGGCACGATGGGCCCGAACTTCATGCTGCCGATGGCCCTTTACGCGGTCACCAAGGGTTGGGGCGTCTCCATCCCCGATCACGAAGGCCTGCTCTCCGCCTTCGCCGCCGGCCCGCTGGCCGGCCGGATCACCCTCGACGGTATCCGCGCGGCGGAGAACTTCAAGCCGATGGAGCTGAAGCAGGGGCGTGACACGAAGGTCGGCCTGTGGGGCGACTCGGGTGGCTCGATCCCGACGATGCACGCCGCCGAGCAGCGCGCGTCCTACGCGCCGGACGTCAACGTGGCCGGTGTCGTCTCCGGTTCCACCGCGTCGGACCTGCGCGACCTGGTCGACTACCAGAACAACGGGCCGGCCGCAGGCACCGTGTTCGCGGGCATCATCGGTCTGAGCCGCGAGTACCCGGAACTGCAGTCCTACCTGGATCAGCACATGAACCCGCTGGGGCAGGGTCTGCGGACCGTGCACAGCAATGTGTGCCAGGGCTGGTCGGTGTCGAGCTTCCCGAACCTGAACATCAAGGGACTGTTCGATACTCCCGACATGACGCGTGAGCCGCTCCCGAGCAAGATTCTGGATCAGGTCAAGCTGGGAAATTCGGTTCCTGACCGCCCGACCTATATCTTCCAGTCGATGGGTGACTGGATTATGCCCGCCTATGCGACCGACCGACTGGTGGACAACTACTGCCAGAACGATGGGCAAATCACCTACCGACGGCTCCAAATCGGTGAGGCTTACTCGCAGGCCTTCCTGTCCGTGCCGGCAACGTATCAGTGGCTGCAGGAGCGGTTCGACGGTGTCCCGATCGGCGGCGGCTGCAATAGGCAAGATGTCGTGGCAATCGCCAAGGACGATTCCCCCGAGATGAACGAATGGGTGTCGATAGTCGGTCCCGAGTTGACGGCGGCCGCAGCCAAACCCGCCTAATTGATCGACGGGTGAGGGTGGCGTATTCGGCGCCAGGCTGACGAAGCCCGGCCAGGTGTCGAAGTCACCGAAAGAAGGCCCGGTCCAGCAGGACCGGGCCTTCTCGCTGTCTAAGTCGTTGCCGCCGAATCGGATACCGGCGAAGTCAATACACAATGCGTGCCCCGATAGATTGTCGGCATACAGCGATTGCAGTGGGTACACAGTGACTCGGTCGCTGTCTCGTCCCGCATTCGATTGACCAAGTCCGGATCGCGCAGCAGCGCGCGAGCCATCGCGACGAACTCGAAGCCGTGCGACATCGCGGTGTCGATCGCGGCGCGCGAGGCGATGCCGCCGAGCAGCACCAGCGGCAGGCCGAGTTCGGCGCGGAAACGGAGCGCGTCGTCGAGCAGGTAGATCTCGCGATACGGGTAGGTGCGCAGGAATCGGCGGCCGGCCAGGCGAATGCCCCAGCGCTGCGGCGTCGGGAACTGGTCGGCGAACTCGTGCAGCGGCACGTCGCCGCGGAACAGGTACATCGGGTTGCGCAGTGAGCTGCCGACGGTGAGTTCGAGGGCGTCGAGGTTGCCGTCCTGCGCGAGCCACCGTGCGACGGAAAGGCTTTCGTCGCCGCCGAACCCGCCGCGCACGCCGTCGTCCATGTTGAACTTGGCCAGCACCGCGATCTCGCCGCCGACCTCCTGACGCACCGCGTCCGCGGTCTGCCTGGCCAGCTTCGCGCGATTGACCAGGGTTTCGCCGTACTCGTCCGTGCGCTTGTTCAACGCCGGACTGAGGAACGAGCTGATCAGATAGTTGTGCCCGAAATGCAGTTCGACCGCGTCGAATCCGGATTCCACCGCCAACCGGGCGGCACGCGCGTGGGCGGTGATGATCCGCCGGATGTCGGCCGCGGTCGCCGATTGAGTGAGTCGCAGGCTGATCGGGCTGAACTGCCTGCTCGGCGCGAGCGCGGGCGCGCGGTTGGAGGCCGCGTTCGCGACGGGGCCCGCATGGCCCAATTGCGCCGAGACCGCACCGCCTTCGCTGTGCACCGCGTCGGTGAGCCGCCGCAGGCCGGGCACCGCCTCGGGGCGCATCCAGATCTGATGCCGGTCGGTCCGGCCCTCGGGTGCGACCGCGCAGTAGGCGACGGTGGTCAGCCCGGCACCGCCCGCCGCGACGCCGCGATGGAAGTCGATGAGCTCGTCGGTGACCAGGGCGTCGGGCGTGCGTCCTTCGAACGTCGCGGCCTTGATGATGCGGTTGCGCAGCTGAACCGGCCCGAGCCTGGCTGGTTGGAACGCGTCGTTCGACATCCGCTCACACTAGAACGTGTTTCAATTCCGCGTTCCGGAAATGAGCTGCCGGAAGTGCCTTGACTGACAATGAGAACCTGTTCTAATTCTTGGCATGCGCAGATATGACGGCCGCCGCGTGGTGGTGACGGGAGCAGGCTCCGGCATCGGACAGGGCATCGCCCTGCGGCTGCTGGACGAGGGGGCCCAGCTGGTCGCCGCCGATATCGACGAGCCGGGGCTGGCGGCCACGGCGGAGAAGGCGGGCGACGCCGCCGCGCGATTGCGGACGGTCGCGGTGAACGTGGCCGAGCCGGACTCGGTGCGCGCGGCGACCGCGACGGCGCTCGACTTCCTCGGCGGACTCGACGTGCTGGTGAACGGCGCGGGCATCCTGCGCCCGGCCCGCACGCACGAGATGCCCCTAGCGGCGTGGAACCAGGTGATCGGGGTGAACCTGACCGGCACCTTCCTGATGACGCAGGCCGCGCTGCCCGCGCTGGTGGAATCCGGGCACGGCGTCGTGGTGAACATCTCCTCGACCGCGGCGTTCAGCGCCGCCCCCTACCTCGCGGCCTATGCGGCCTCGAAGGGCGGCGTCAATGCCTTCACCCACGCGATCGCGTTGGAGTACGCCAAGCAGGGCCTGCGCGCGGTGAACATCGTGCCCGCCGGCATCACCAGCGGCATCACCACGAAATCGATCCGGGATCAGCCGGAAGGCTTCGATCCGAAGCTGTTCGCCCGGATGACCGGCTGGCTCAACGGCGGCGCGCTCGGAAGTCCGGAGGACATCGCGGGTGTGGTCGCGATGGTCGCCTCGGACGACGGCCGCTACATGACCGGCACCGAGATCCGGATCGACGGCGGCGCGTTGATGTAGTCACCCAGGCGTGGCGATCAGCAGATGGTGCGGGATCGGCGGATGCGGGAGCTGCTCGTGGGTCACGGCGCAGCCCGACTTCTCCAGTGCGGCAATGACGTCGGCGACTGGGCGCAGCGTGAAGCCGTAGGGCGTGAACGGCAGCTTCGCCATGGTGTCCGGGTCGCCGATGCCGATCACCACCCGGCCGCCGGGCCGGACCACGCGGGCCAGCTCGGCGCAGACCGCGTCCAGATCGGGGACGAAGTAGAGGGTGTTGACCGTGATCGCGGCGTCCAGGCTGTCGTCGGTGAGCGGCAATGCGGTGAGCGAGCCCTCGGCGAGTCGCAGTCGGCTCGAGGCGATGTCGCGCGGGTAGCCGGAGCGGGCGCGGGCGAGCATGTCGGGGGAGAGTTCGATGCCGTGCACGACGCCGTCGGCGCCGACACGTGCGAGCAGCAGGGAAAGTCCTGCGCCGCCGCCGAATCCGAGGTCGGCGACGGTCTGGCCGGCGGTGATCGCGGCGGCGGTTACCGCGCCGTCGATGGCGCGTTTGTTGCCGCGGTTGAGCATGAACGCAACGCCCTTGCCGAGCACGCCGTGTGGATTGCCGAGCTGACCGGCCAGGGTGGACAACAAGCGGGCGCGCACACCGTTCATGGCGCCATCGTAGGCACACCGCCGCTCGTGCTGCCGATGATCGACTTCCGGCTACCGAGCCCGCCGGAATTTGGATCACAGACGTTTCGAATACTGTGCCGATGGCGTTCGGTTCGGTTCGATCGAATGCTGTGTTCTCGACCCGAAAGACCGTGATGCGCGCACCATTGATCCTCCTCGCCGCCTGTTCGATGGCGCTGCTGACCGCGGGCCCCGCCACAGCGACCGGCCAGTGGGGGCCGCTGGCGCCGCCCAATCCGTATCTCGGCCCGCTCGGCACCTCGACGATGCATGGGGACGCGGGCTCGTCGGACGCCACTCCGCTGACCGGGCCCGGCGCGGGTCCGGTGTCGGTCTCCGCCTATCCGCTCGCTGCGGCGTGCCCGACGCTGCTGGAGGGCTCGGACAAACTGGTGGTCGCCTTGTGCACGGCCATTGTTGGTCAGGCGCCGACGGTGCAACTGATCGATCCTGCGGCTCCCGGACCGATCGGGCACTCGCTGGCCGCGCTGCCGCTGACCAAAGGCAGTCTGCTCGGCGGGGTCTACGCGTATCTGGACAACCACGATCGGCTCGTGGTGGTGGACGGCGACAATCGATTGCTTCGGGTCGGTCATGCCCGTGACGCGGCGGGCGCGTGGCAGCTGGCGAGTGAGCAGGTGGCCGACCTGTCGGCGGTGATTCCGGTGGGGGACAACGTGACCGGGCTGGTGCCGGATTGGGCGGGCAATGTCTGGTTCGCCACCGGCAACGGCATTGTCGGTCTGGTCGCACCGTCCGGGGCGGCGGTCACAGTGACGTTGCCCGCCGATGAGCAAGTGGCCAACAGCATTTCGGCGGCACCGAGCGGGCGGATCGCGGTCGCGACCACACACGCGCTGTACGAACTGCGGGCCGGCTCGTCGGGTCGCCCCGAGGTGCTCTGGCGCGCACCCTACGCACGCGGCTCGGCCCGCAAGCCGGGACAGTTGAGCTGGGGCACCGGCTCGACCCCCACCTACTTCGGGCCGAACACCGGCGCCGACTATCTGACCATCGTCGACAATGCCGACGGGCAGGTCAACGCGCTGGTATTCCGTTCCGGAAGCGGACAATTGGTGTGCTCGCAGCCGGTACTGACGAAGGGCGGTGCGGGGAGCGAGAATTCACCGGTCGGCATCGGCCGCTCGCTGTTCGTCGCGAGTACCTACGGCTATCCCTATCCGGCGGTGCCCGCGGGCGCGGGACCGGCCGTGCCGCCGACCGCGGCGTTCACCGGCGGCATGACCCGGGTTGATGTGGACGACAACGGTTGTCACACGGTATGGGAGAACACGGTGCGCAGTGCGGCGGTTCCCCACTTGTCCACAGCCGATGGTGCTGTGTACACAGTGACGCGGCTCGGGCCGGACAGCACCACGCCGCTGGATGGTTACGCGTTCACCGTGCTCGATCCGGAGACCGGCGCGGTGACCGGCAGCCATCCGTTGCCCGGCACCATCGTCGACGATCCGCTGCAGACGTCGCCGTTGCTCACCCATGACCGACAGGTGTTGCAGGGCACGGTTACCGGGATTCTGCGCGTCGGCTGAGCGCGTCGTCCGCACGCCTTGTCAGCTGTGGATACCGGTGCCGCTCAGCCGAGTTCACGGGTTTATGCACATGCCGAGTGCCGGTAATTACACCTGTGGATAAATCTGTGCGCAGCTCGAGGAGCATCGATGGACACCCACCCGTGTTCTAGCGCCTTCTGGGCGCGATATTGCGCCGCACGAGGTTTGGCGGAGTCGAATTCTGGCTGTGGATGGTGCTGTGTGTTGTTTCGGGATGGCCGAACGCCGTTCACCTTCGCGTTCCCTGCCTGACCTCGAGCGTTGCGGCGCAATCGACTCCGAAGCGCCTGGGTGACGGCTGTGCATGACGGTATGGACGGGTGCGGCGAGCTGTGCGCGAAAGCTGTTGAGACAGCGCCGTCTTTGTGGATGACGCAGCAGTGGGCGGGTGTGGACATCGATCGGATCGATGGGTGACTCGCGGAACGGCTGCGATAGGTGTGGATCCTGTCCACAGCGGTGGAGGGTTCGTGACTCCCAGCCTGTGCACCAACGGCGGATGGTGCGTGAACGCGGGTTGCGGCCGTTGGACGCTGTGTATAGCCGGGCGGAGCGAAACGGTCATACGGCATCTGTCTGGGGATACGACGGCGCCGCCCGTGCGTCTTTCGGCGTGTTGCGCCGGTGTGTCCCAACTGGGGAAAGCTTGCCGCAGTGTCGATTTCGCCGCATTCGCCACGGTTCGAGCCGTCAGTGAGGCGAAGATCACACTCCACCTAGAGGTTGCGGTCGAGGTGCTGAATGGGCTCCGGCGAATCGGACATGCCGTCGCCTTTTCGTGCCTGGTTATTCCTGATCTTGTCACGACACATGCATGTCCACAAGCAGTTCAACCTGGCATGTATCGGGTTAATAACGCCTTAAACAAACCTATGGTCGCTTTCTGTTCATCCAGCGTCCAGCTATCGCGTTTATCGGCAGTGAAGGCGCAGGTCGTTGCCCTGCGTAGGTGCCATGGAGAGATCTATGTCGGGTGCGCAGCAAATCGTTCGAACGATGTTTGTATCGCCACGAACCGGATACGGCCGGACCAGCGGATTCGCGCGATCGACTACTTTTCGACCGTTTCGAACGTTCCACAACCGACAGCTGTAAGTTAGCTGGATCAGTGAAAAACCATGCCCTCACAAGGGTTTGCTGGCGTGCTGCTTTATACGCTTGACACGGGCGAAGAGGGTTGCGTAGGGATAACGATTGTGTAGAGTCGACGGTAACGCTGGCCGCAGCTGAGCATGACTCGCTGCGGCCAGCGGAACTCAATTGGGGGACATCGAAACCGATCCGTGACGCGGCGTTGCTGTCGAGTGTCCGAACCCACTTCGCTCAGTGTGTGCTCGAGGTTGTCTGTCCGCCGTCGCTCGCCTCATCCGGCGCCGCCGCCGCCTTCGCGAGCACCACCCGGCGACCCACCCCGAACACGTAGACCAGGAACAACGCCTCCGCTAGAAACCCGATCGCGATGCGTACCGGCGCGGGCAGCGCGCTCGGCGTCACGAATCCCTCGATGCAGCCACACACCAGCAGCACGCCGACCAACCCGAGCGCCACCGTCGCGGTCGCCCTGCCCTGCCGCGCCACCGCCTCCAATCGGCTCAGCCGGCCCGGATCAATCAGTGTCCAGCCGAGTTTCAGCCCGGCCCCGCCCGCGACGAAGATCGCGGTCAGCTCGAGCGTGCCGTGCGGCAGGATGAACCCGAAGAACGAATCCAACCGTCCCGCATCCGCCATCAGCCCGGCGGAGACGCCCAGATTGAGCGCGTTCATGAACAGCAGATACACCGCGGGCAGGATCAGTACCCCGGTGAACAGCGCGATCGCCGTCACCCAGGCATTGTTCGTCCACACCTGCGCGGCGAACGCACCCTGCGGATGCTCGGAGTAATAGGACTCGAAGGCGCCGCCGCGTTCGGTCAGTTCCCCGGTGTCCGACGAAATGCCGAGAACCGTACGCGCCGAATCGAATCGGGCCACCCAGATCGCCAGCCCGGCGGACACCAGCAGGAACACCGCGGCCACGCTGACCCACCACGGCCAGGTCCGATACAGGGCGGCCGGGAAGCGGTGCGTGAAGAACCGGCCGATCTCCTGCCAGGTGTCGCCCCGGCTGCCGATCACCCGCCCGCGCGCCCTGGCCAGCAGCGCGCTCAACCCGGCGATCAGCTCCGGATCGGGGCTGTGCGATTGCAGCCGGGCCAGCTGCTGCGACGTGCGCCGGTACAGCGTGACGAGTTCGTCCGCCTCGGCCCCGGTGAGCGTGCGCCGTTTGGCCAGATAATCCAGCCGTTCCCACGCCCTCCGGTGTGCGTAGCTGTACGCGTCGACATCCACAGGCTTGCCTCCCACTACCGCCGGTCGGAAGAATGCTATCGACATGGCTGAATTCACCACCGGCGAAGCGGTCGCGCTAGAGCTGCCGATCGCCCGGCTCCCCACCAGGGCCACCGCGTTCCTCATCGACGTGGTGCTGCAGTTCATGCTGGCCGCGACCCTCTTCGTTCTTGCGGTGAGCGTGTTGCTGCCCAGCGGGGCGGACACGGCGTGGCTGGACGTTGCCGTGCTGGTCACCATCGTCGGGGTGCTGGTCGGCTACCCGGTGGCCTGCGAAACCGCCTCGCGCGGGCGGACGCTGGGCAAGTTGGTGCTCGGGTTGCGGGTGGTGCGCGCGGACGGCGGCCCGATCGACTTCCGGCACGCGCTCACCCGCGGGCTGGCCGGTGCGATCGTGGACTTCTGGATGCTCGGCGCGTTCGGTGCGGTCGCGGTGGTGACGTCGATCTGCTCGCCGAACGCGCGGCGGGTCGGTGACGTGCTCGCGGGCACTGTGGTGGTGCACGCCCAGCGGCCGCTGCCCGCGCCGCTGCTCGCGGTGGCGCCGCCGTGGCTCGCGGGCTGGGCGGTGCCGCTGCCGCTGGCCATGCTGCCGGACGAGCTGGCGCTCGCGGTGCGGCAGTATCTGAGCCGGTTCCGCACCCTGACACCCGTCGTGCAGCACGAGTTGGGCACCGCGCTGGTGGGCGCGGTGTGTGAGCGGCTGCAGGTGCCGGTGCCGACCGGGTATCCGCCGTTGCAGATCCTCGGTGCGGTGATCGCCGAGCGGCAACGCCGGGTGCTGCCGCCGCCGATGTTCCCGGTGTTCGCGCCGGTGCCGCTCCGCGTCGGTCCGTAGTTACCGGTTGGCCGCGACGTAGTCGTCGATCTCGCGCAGGAACCCGTCCAGCCGCGCCGGGGTGATCCAGGAGCCGCGGAACGAGTTCTTCGCCAGCTCCACCAATTGCTCGACGGCGAGACCCGCGTGCTCGGCGAGCGCGACGTAGTTGTCCGCCGCGTACGCGCCGAAGTAGGCGGGATCGTCGCTGTTGATCGTGACGGTGAGGCCGCGGTCGAGCAGCCCGACGATCTCGTCGGATTTCATCCGGCTGGTGACGAACGAATTCGAGACCGGACAGCAGGTCAGCGCGATGCCCTTGCCCTTGGCCAGCTCGACCAGCCGATCGTCCTCGACGATGTTGGTGCCGTGGTCGAGCCGATCGACGCCGATGTCCTCCAGGGCCTGCCGGATGTGCTCGATCGCGTCCTGCTGATCGATATCGCAGTGCATGGTCAGCAGGAAGCCCTCGCGGCGGGCCCGGGCGAAGACGGCCGCGAACTTGCTCGGCGGATTGCCGCGCTCGTCCGAGTCGAGCCCGACGCCGATGATCCAGTCGCGGTACGGCAGCGCCTCCAGCAGCGTCGCCATCGCGTACTCGGCGGAGTAGTCGCGCAGGAAGCACAGGATCAGCTCGGCCGAGATCCCGAACTCGCGTCGCGCCCGCACGATCGCCGACCGGTATCCGTCGATCACGGTGGCGAACGGGACACCGCGCCCGGTGTGCGCCTGCGGGTCGAAGAACATCTCGACGTGCCGAATGCCCTGGGCGTGGGCCCTGGTCAGGTAGTCGAACGCCAGATCGTGAAAGTCCGCCGGTGCCAGCAGCACCCGCATGGCCGGGTAGTAGACCTGTAGGAACGAGGTCAGATCGTGGAACTGGTAGGTCTGCTTGACCTCGTCCACCGTCTGCTCGGCCAGCTCGATCCCGTTGCGCTCGGCCAGCCGGAACTTCAACTCCGGCTCCAGCGTCCCCTCCAGATGCAGGTGCAGCTCGGCCTTGGGCAGTCCACGGACAAACGCGGCGAGATCAGACATGGGTACATGATGCGCCGCCGGTTGCCGGGCGGGCTACATCGTGCCGGACCGTTTGAGCTCCAGGTATTCGTCGGCGAGGGCCTCGGCGAGGTGCTCGGGTGAGGCGGCGACCACCGCAATTCCCTTGCGGCGCAGTGACTCCTGCACCAGGGCGCGTTCGGCGAGGATGGATTCGGCGGCGGCCGCGGGGTAGAGGTCGGCGCGGGTGCTGCGGCGGGTCGCGGCCGCCGCGACGTCGGGATCGGTGACCGAGACGATGAGCACGCGGTGGCGCTGGGCGAGGGTGGGTAGCACCGGGAGCAGGTTTTCCTCGACGGCGGCACCGTCGAGGCTGGTGAACCAGACGACCAGGCTGCGGCGGCGGGTGCGCTGGATGGCGGCGCGCACCAGGCCCGCGCTGTCGGTGTCGACGAGGGCCGGGGTGATGCCCGCCATCGCGTGCATCAGCTTGAGCTGCAAGCCTTTTCCGCTGATGCCGCGCACCTCGGCGCGGGGCGCGCGGTCGAAGGCGAGCAGGTCGACCGAGTCGCCCGCGGCGGCGGCGAGCCCGCCGAGCAGCAGCGCGGCCTCGATGCCGGCGTCCAGGCGGGTGCCGTCGCCGACCCGGCCCGCGCTGATCCGGCCGGTGTCCAGCAGCATCAGCATGTGCCGGTGCCGTTCCGGTCGCCAGGTGCGCACCAGCACGTCGGTGGCGCGGGCGGTGGCGCGCCAGTCGATGCCGCGCACGTCGTCGCCCGCGACGTATTCGCGGAACGAGTCGAACTCGGTGCCCTGCCCGCGCAGGTTGGCCACATTGCGGCCCTCGAGTTGTTGCAGTCGTTTGACTTTCGAGCGCAGCAGGCGCTCGCCGCGGAACGGCGGCAGTGCGCGCACGCGGGCCGGGACGCGGCGGCGGGTCTGCCTGCCCGCCAGGCCGAGCGGGCCGATCAGTCGCACGGTCACCTGGCCCGCCACCCGGTCGCCACGATAGGTCGGGGTGAGCGTGGTGCGGAAGCGGACCAGCGTGGCCGGCGCCAGATCCAGTGGGTGCGTGCGGTTTTCGGAGCGAGCGCTGTCGGGCCAGTCGTCCCACACGGTGCCGCGCAGAGTGCGGGTACCGTTGTTCACCGCGACGAGCTCCACCTCGGTGGCCCGGCCGAGCCGGACTACGGTCAGCGGCTCCCTGGACAGGGTGAGATCGCGGGCGCGGCCGACCGAGCCGAGGTCGAACAGTAGGGCGGCGGCCAGCAGGCCCGTCGCGACCAGCACGCCGAGCAACGACGGAACGACGAAGGTGACGAGCAGCGCGAGGACGCCCGCCGCGGCGGCCAGCCGACCGGTGACGACCACGGACTACACCGGAACCGGGACCGAGAGCAGCAGCGACGACATGACACTCTCGGTGGTCACCCCGTCCAGCTCCGCCTCGGGCCGCAGCTGCAGCCGATGCCGAAGTACCGCGACGGCAAGGGCTTTGACGTCGTCCGGGGTCACGAATGTGCGCCCGTTCAACCACGCGAACGCGCGTGCGGCCGCCATCAGCGCGGTCGCGCCGCGGGTGGAGGCGCCGTGCTGCACGGCGGGGGACATGCGGGTGGCCCGGCATACGTCGACCATGTAGGCCAGCACCTCGGGACTGATCGTCACCTTGGCGATCGCGGCCCGCCCGGCCAGGATGTGCGCGGGCCCCGCCACCGGACGCAGACCGGCCGCGGCCAGGTCGCGCGGATCGAAGCCCGCCGCGTGCCGCTGCAGAATGCGGAATTCGTCGTCGCGGCCGGGCAATTGGATGTCGACCTTGAACAGGAACCGGTCCAGCTGCGCCTCCGGCAGCGGATAGGTGCCCTCCTGTTCGATCGGGTTCTGGGTGGCGATCACCACGAACGGATCGGGCAGCGGCCGCGGCCGGCCGTCGACCGAAACCTGGCGCTCCTCCATCGATTCCAGCAGCGCCGACTGGGTTTTCGGTGGCGTGCGGTTGATTTCGTCGGCCAGCAGCAGGTTGGTGAAGACCGGGCCGTGCCGGAAGGTGAACTCGGCCGAGTGCGGGTCGTAGATCTGCGAGCCGGTGACGTCGCCGGGCATCAGGTCCGGGGTGAACTGCACCCTGGCATGGTCGAGCTCCAGCGCCGTCGCCAAGGCCCGCACCAGCAGCGTCTTCGCCACGCCGGGTACGCCTTCGAGCAGCACGTGGCCGCGGCACAGCAGCGCGAGCACCAGGAACATGATCGCGTTGTCGTTGCCGACCACCGCCTTGCCGATCTCGGCGCGCAACGCCGCGAACGCCGCACCGGCCTCCTCGGCGGTGGGGGTGTGGTTGGTGTCCGTCGTGGGGATGGTCATCCGACCTCCAGTGTCATGCGGGGGTGCCCGCCCCGTCGATGGGATGAGTGCTGCGGCATGGGAGTCGGCGTCTCATCCGACCTCCGCTTCGATCCACTCGAGTTGGGTGGCAACGAGTTCCAGGGTTTCCGGGTCGGGCACCGCGCCGAACAGGGCGAGCCCGATCTGGTTCGGATCCGCGCCGATCCGGGCCGCCACCGCGGTGACCACCCGGTCCGGCGGGGTGTCCGCGGTCATCCCGAGCGTCGGGCGGATGCGGCGCAGGGTGGCCGCGCGCAACTTGGCTGCGACGTGATCGTGGTCCTTCGAGCGCCGATACAGCCCGGCCTGCCCGGCGAGCAGCTCGTTCGCCGCGACCTCGACCGGCCGCGGTTCGCGCACCAGCGCGCCGCGGCGGCGCGCCCGCCACCACACCACCAGGGCGGCGGCGATCAGGAATTGCAGCCCGCCGAAGAAGACCGGCGCGGGCAGCCGATCCCAGATCGCGTCGTCGCCGGTGCCGAAGCCGGAGCCGCCGGAATCGTGCGGTGGCCTGCTGCGCGGGATGTCCGGTGGTTGCTGCGGCGCGTTCGGCGCACCACATGACTGCAGCGCGGCATAGAGCAGGAGCAGCAGGGCGGCCGCGCCGGCCAGGGCGGCCCAGAACTTGGGGTTGCGCAACAGGTCCGGCAGCGGTGGCAGTGTCCTGCGGGTGCGCGGTGCCTTCTCGGTAGCGGTGATTTCGGTGGGTTCCGCGACCGGCGGCGGTGCCGCCGCGGAGAACCGGTCGGCGTATTCGAGCCGGCGGTACTCGTCCTCGGTCGCGCGCCGGCCGCCGTAGACGACCTCGTCGAAACTGTGTGCGGCCGGGTCGATTTCGGCAGCCACGTCGAGCGGCAGCGCGGTCGTCACATCGTCGGCGGTCTCCCGCGCGGTCCGGGACCGGCGCACCTCGAGCACGCCGCGCTGCTCCAGTCCGCGCAGCACGGCGCGGAAGCGTTCGCGTAGCGCGTTGTCGAAATCGCGGTGCTGTGCGGCGTTTTCGGCGGCCGCGCGGTGCTCGGCCGCGGCGCCGAGGCGCGGTGGGCTCGGCGGCTCGGCCGGGTTGTGCTCGTTCATCGCACCTGACCCGGGATGTGAATATCCAAACCCTCACGGCGGCAGCGGCGGTCGACGTAGGACACCACCCGGGTGGCCGCCTCGGCGACCTCACCGAACGCGACGATCAGCAGCGCGCCGCTGGTGAGCAGCACGATCACCGGCCATCGATGGGTGCCGGAGAAATCCGAGAGATAAAACGGAATCCCCAGCAGCGGCACGGACAACAGCACGAGCAGGCAGCGCTGCACCAGCCACAGGCCGACCGTCTGCCATTCGGCCCCGGCGACAAGCACTTTCGCGCGCGCGACGGCCGCCCGGTGCGAAGCCTGTTCGACGAACATGACCGGGACCGCGACGAAACGCTTGGCCCGCAACCAGCCCAGCCAGATCACACCGAACGGAAAGGTGATGATCAGCAGGCTGGACAGTGCGAGCACGCCGACCGCGACGAGGGTGTAGAGCACCTGGAAAACCAGCAACGGCCCGGCCGCCGCACCGACCCTGCGCAACGCCGTGCGCCAGCCGATCGAGGCGCCGGACACCCCGGCCAGCCCGATCGCGACGGTCACGCCGCGCAGCACGAACCGCAGCAGCCACGCGCAGGCCATCGTCGACAGGACCGCCGCCCAGGCGATCGCGTTGTCCGAATCGTCGCTCAGCTTCGCGACGCCCGCGGTGACCGCGACGACCACGAGCTCGGCGGTGACCAAGGCCAGCGCGCTCGACCAGGCCAGTGCGCGCAGGTTCGCCTGGATCAGCGCGAACGGCACGTCCAGCAGTTCGCGAAAGGTCATCGGACGGATCGGCACCGTCGTTCCAGGGGACCCTGGTACCGGATCGTCTCCCGCCCCGACGGCACCGGCCGGGTCGGCGGCTGGTAGCACGGGCCGAGTCTAACGGGCGGTACCGGATTTGCGGCCCGCGCAGGCCCTACGTGGTTACGCGGGCCGCCGGCTTCGGGCCTGATGCGCGCGCCGCGTGCCTGATTTGCCGCCGCGCAAGCCCTACGAGGTCGAGTTCGTCGCGACGCGCTTGGCCAGCAGACGGGCCACGACCTGGCGGTAGCGGGCCGGTTCGATCTGCGGCAGACCGAGCAGGGCCCGCAGGTATACGCCGTCGCCGACCAGCCGGATGATGTCCGCCTGCACGGGATCGTCGATCTCCTGGTCCAAGCCGTCCGACCAGGAGTCCATCATCTCCATCAGCGCTTGCTGCACCTCGTCGACCTCGGTATCGGCCGCGGCGTCGATGGTGCGCATGGTCGCCAGCATCGAGCGGTAGATCTCCAACTCCACCGCGTCGGCGGCATTGTCGGTGTTCGGGGTCTGCAGGTACCAGCTCGCGACGGATTGGCCACGGTCGAGGTGGTCTTTCAGCTGCTGCTCCGCGCGGTCGGTGAGTCTGCGGACCAGCCCGGCGAGCAGCGCGTCCTTGCTCTTGAAGTGATAGAGCAGCCCGCCCTTGGAGACGCCGGCCTGCGCCGCGACGCTCTCCAGCGTCACGTGCGACATGCCTTTTTCCAGGAGCAGGGATTCGAGGGCGTCCAGGATTCGGTCGCGGGTGTTGGCCGTCACCGGCCGAACTATACCGGCTGGACGGTAAGGTCTGATACTGTACCGTCCGGACGGTAAGAAGAGATAGGCGACGGAAGTCGAGAAAGCCAATGACCACACACACCGCGAAGAACCCCCGGCTGACCGGGCCGAACACCGAGACCCCGCCCCGCGCCACCGTGCGCGACTGGGCGGGTCTCGCCGTGCTCGCCCTCGCCCTGCTGCTGCTCGCGGTCGACGCCACGGTGCTCGACCTGGCCGTGCCCGCGATCAGCGCCGACCTGGCGCCGACCACGCCGCAACTGCTGTGGATCATCGACGTGTACTCGTTCGTGCTGGCCGGCCTGCTGGTGATGATGGGCACCCTCGGCGACCGGATCGGCCGCCGCAGGCTGCTGCTGATCGGCGCGGCCGGTTTCGGCGTCGCCTCGCTGATCGCGGCCTGGGCGGTCTCCCCGGAGATGCTGATCGGCGCGCGCGTGCTGCAGGGTGTCGCCGGTGCGACGCTGATGCCCGCGACGCTCGGCCTGATCCGCTCGATGTTCCTCGATCCGCGGCAGCGCACCGTCGCCATCGCGGTGTGGAGTGCGATGGCGGGCGGCGGTGCGGCGGCCGGTCCGCTGCTCGGCGGCTGGCTGCTCGAGCACTACTGGTGGGGCTCGGTGTTCCTGGTGAATCTGCCGGTCATGCTGGTGCTGATCGCCTTGGGCCCGTTCCTCGTCCCGGAATCGCGTGACCCGAATCCCGGCCGATTCGATCTGCCGAGCGCGGGGCTGTCGATGCTGGCGCTGGTGCCGATCGTGTACGCGATCAAGGAGTCGGCGGCCCATGGACTCAGCCTGCGGTTGGCCGTGATCGGTGCGGTCGGCGTCGTCGCGGGTGTGGTGTTCGTGCGCAGGCAGCGCACCCTGGCGAACCCGATGCTGGACCTGAAGTTGTTCGCGCTGCCCAGGTTCCGCACCGCGGTGATCACCAACCTGCTCGCGGTGTTCGCGCTGGCCGGTGTGCTGTTCTTCGGCTCGCAGTACCTGCAGCTGGTGCTCGGTCACTCGCCGATGGAAGCCGGACTGCTCTTGCTGCCCGGCCTGGCCGCCAGCGTGCTCGCCTCGCTCGCCGCGGCGTGGCTGGTGCAGCGGATCCGGCCCGGTGTGGTGCTCGGCGGTGCGCTGACCGTCGCCGCGTTCGGCTCCGCGCTGTTCCTGTGGCTCGGCCCGAATCCGGCAGGCAGCACGACGCCGTTCATCCTCGGCTTCCTGTTCATCGGCGCGGGTGTCGGTGTCGCGCTGACGGTTTCGTCGGACCTGGTGGTCAGCTCGGCTCCGGTCGAGCGGGCCGGCGCGGCGGCGGCCGTCTCGGAGACCGCGTACGAAACCGGCATCGCGCTGGGCGTCGCCATCCTCGGCAGCGTGGTCATGGCGATCTTCCGCAACGGTCTCGACCTGACCCACGTGCCCACTGACCAGGTTGGTGTCGCATCCGAATCCCTCGGCGCGGCCACGGGTTTCGCACGCCAACTACCGGAATCGGTATCCGGCGCCTTCCTCACCTCGGTGCACGAGGCCTTCGTCTCAGGCATCCACTTCGCCGCGATCGGCACCGCCTCGATCCTGCTGATCGCCGCTGGTGGCGTTCCGGTTGCGCACCGCACGTCCGTAAACCGCCCAACTCCACACACCTGCTTCGCCTTTCGCATACCCCTCAGCCACCGCGAGCACATAACGGACCAAGCAGGTGTGCGAAGAAACGCCCACCACCCCAAGAAGCAGTCCCTGCCAAAGATCCGCACTCTCACTCGGGATCGGCACCGACTTTAAGGCCCTATTCCGAGTGCTGATCCCGAGTAAGAGTGCGGATCTTTGGTGAAACCGGGTACAGCACGGCCGACGCTGAGCCGCTCACCCCCCGTCTAACCTGCACACCCGCTATACCGGGTGTGAGGATTAGACAAAGGGTGAGCACCTTCCAATCCGCCACGCGGGCAGCGGAATCGGCACCCTGTGTCGGGATCGCGCACCCGGATCAGGGCGCCACTGCCGGTCCGATTCCAAGAGCGGGTGCGGATCGGCGCTCGAAACCGGGTGCGCACCCCGCCACGAACGCCCAGCACCCCACTCCACCCCGCCCAACCCAGAATCTGCACTCTGTCTCGGGACCTGCACCGGCTTTAGGGCCCTATTCCCAGTGCCGATCCCGAGACAGAGTGCCGATCCTGGAGACACCGACTCGGAGCACACCTGGCGGGTGCGGATCGCGCACCGAAACCGGCACCGAGCATCTCGCGGGTCTGATCGGCCACCGAAACCGCCGCCGACCGCCTCGCTGTTGTCCAAAGCGCTTGTGACGCAACCACAGCCAGATGACCACCTCGGAAACGCGACATCACGCACCTGACGCACACCTAAAGCCGGGTACGGCACACGACGCGCCCAGCACTACTCACAAGAAAACATGGGATCAGGTCTTCAGCTCAATGAACAGGTCATCGCCTGGAGTCCCTAAGAAGCACTTGCCCGGATAAGTCCACCTTTCCGAGGGTCTCTTTGTGTACTGGCCCGGGTTGGTATACGCACAGAGAACTCCGGTGGTGTGCTGGCTCTAAGGTTGTCGACTGGTTCATCAGATGACCGGAGTAGTGCTGGGCGCGTCAGGTGGGGTACCCGGCCTGCTCTTCCGCGGCTTGTGATGGGCAACGCTTGTGTTCCAGCGTGAGGACTGGCTGTGGTCCGGTTCAAAGATGCTCGGGAAAAGCGAGGCGAGTCACGTGGGTGCTGGCGTCATCGAGTCGAGCAGAGTCAAATGGTCGTTGGCGTGATCGAGCAGAGTCATATGGTTGCTGGTCAAGATCGTTCAGCGACCATATGACTCTGCTCGATGTTGGGGGCGGGCCAGTTGGGTGGGGGTGAGGCGGCCGCGGAGGGTGACGGATTCGCCGAGGTGCCAGTGCTCGGCTTCGGTGGGGTCGGCGGCGGCGATGGTGTTGGCGGAGGCGAGCAGTAGGTCATCCTGTTTGGCGAGTTCGCAGAGGCGGGCGGCCTCGTTGACCGCGTCGCCGATGACGGTGAATTCGTAGCGCTGCCGAGCTCCGACGTTGCCGGCGACCACTCGGCCTGCGGCGACGCCGATCGCGGCGATGAAGTCGTTGGCGGTGTCGTCGAGCCGGCGCCGGATCGCGCGGGCGCAGGCCAGTGCCGCGCCCGAGGCGTCGGAAAGGGTGGCGGGCGTGCCGAATACGGCGAGTGCGGCGTCGCCTTCGAACTTGTTGAGGAGTCCGCCGTACTCCTCCACCTCGTCCACCACGATGTCGAAGAAGCGATTCAGGATGGCGACCATCTCGGCGGCGGGCACCGTCGCGGCCATCGTGGTGGAGCCGACGATGTCGATGAACAGCGCGGCCGCTTCGGTTTCCACGCCACCGAGGGTCGGATTGCCGGCCAGTGCCGCGTCGGCGACATCACGGCCGACGTGCTTGCCGAACAGGTCCCTGATCTGTTCGCGCTCGCGCAATCCCTCCACCATGTGGTTGAAACCGCTTTGCAGCTCACCGAGCTCGGTGCCGTCGTACACGGTGATCGTCACCCGGAGGTCGCCGTCCTCCACCTGACGCAACGCGCGCCGCACGCCGCGGATCGGTGCGATGGTCGCCGCCACCGTCTGCATCATCAGCAGCAGACCGAACACCAAAGTGGCACCGCCCAGCGACAACACGCACACCGCGAGCCGGGCCGTACTCACCGACGAGTCGACCAGCGCCCACACCGCGACGATCATCGACAGCGCCACCGGCACACCCGCGCCGAGCATCCACGCGATCAGCGACCGGATGAACACGCCCATCCCGCGCCTGCGCCGGGACGGTGCCGCGTCCAGCACCCGCGCCGTCACCGCCCGCAGCGCGAACTCGGCGATCAGATAGCTGTTCGCGCACACCACGATGGCGCTGAACCCGATGCCGAGCAGGATCTTCGGCACGAGCGCGGGCTCGACCAGGGCATAGAGCGGCGTCAGCACGGCGGCCCCGGCGAACCACAGCACCGCCTGCCGAATCACCAGCCGCCGCGGCACCGCGGCCGCCGCGACCTGCTCGGCCTCGGTGGGCACCTGGTTCGGATCGGTGGCCCAGCGCAACGCGCGCAGCCCGCTGACCGTGCCCCACCACATCCCGATCAGCAGCGCCAGGGCCGAGTACAACGGCGTCGCGATGACGTCGAGCAGCAGCAGCTCTCTGGTGAAGATCGTCGGCCCGGGCAGCACGAACCCGATCAGCGCGAAGGTGACGGCCATCCCGGCCAGGTTCGCGGCCACCAGCGGCACGGTCAGCAGCAGCTGCACCCGGAGCCTGCGCATCCCGGACGACTCGTCCACCGGTCCGAGCAGCCGCGACCCGAAGGCGGCTGTCGAGACGTCACTGTGGGCCATGGGAGGAAAGCCTAGGCCGGACCAGCCGCGAAGAGCCGGACCCGACGCCCAGGATCGGCCGAGCGCCTCGACCAGCGAGCCGGTGGGTGCCCGCGAATCGGTGTGGGCCGGCGACTCGGCAGGCCGCGGGACGGTATCGACCGGTCTGCGCCGGGGTGCGTACTGAGTTCCGCGTCGCGCGGCGTAGCCGTGCTGGATCGGACAGCGTAGGAGGACGGCGGCGTTCGAATACGTCGCCGACACCGTGCGGGCCCGGAACGCTCGAACGCGTCGCATGACCCCACGGTAGCCAGTCAGTGACCGCGCGGCAGTTCGCGCTGGCCACGACCGGGAAGCTCGGACTGCCCGCGGCCGCCGAGCTCGTCGTGCCGCTGGGCCGAGAGGCCGTACGGCTGGGCCGCCGCGCCCTCGGGCAGGGCCGAGTAGCGCGGGTCCGGCTGCCCGTAATCCGCATCGACCACGGTGGCGGCGATGCGCTGAGCGTGCAGCGCCTCCGGCGACCCCGGCGCGAGCTGATAACCGGGGTGCGAGTCCTGGGTATCGATGGTGACCTTGCGGGTGCGCTTGAGCGTGAAGGTGATCTCCTCGACCTCTTCGAACGCCTGTCGCGCCGTGCGCAGCGGATGGGTGGCGTTGTCGATCGCGTTGGCCACGAACGACGGCACCAGCGGGCGGATCAACCTGGCCGCCGTGTCGGTGAACGGCACCGTGCCGATCAGCGGAAGTGCCAGGCCGCCACCGGTCTTGGGCGCCGGCGCGAGCGCTCGCGCGGTGACAGGTGCGGGCAGGTTCGGCGTCACGAATCCTTCGGCAGACACGGAGCTGTCCTTTCGATCGTCAGCCGGTGCGGCTGGTAGTTCGGGGCGGCGCGGCGGTTCGGTGATCCCGATCCGCAGACCGCCGATGGCCGCGACGATCCGGGTGCGCTGGCGCTCCCGGTCGATGGCGGTGTCCGCCTCGGCGGCGAGGCGCGCTGCGGTGAGTTGTTGTTCGGCGAGCAGGGCTTCGGCCGCGACCCGCGTCTCGGCCCGCTTGACCGCGATGGCGGCATCGGCCTCGTGCTCGGCCTGATTCTGCACATTCAGGAAGGCGGCGCGGCGGTCGAACGAGGTCTGCCCGCGCCACCACCGCAGCACCAGCGGCAGCAGGGCCAGCGCGATCAGGGCGATGATCGTCAGGATGCGCAACGGCATGGCGCCCGCATGGTGCGTGGTGTAGTCGTTCATCGCCTGCCAGCGCGCGCCGAGGCCGCGGTCGGCGCCGGTGAAGGCGGTCGATTCGGCGGTGGCGACGGCCTTTTCGGCATCGGCGAGCCGGGTGTCCAGCGCGTCGACTCGACCCTGTGCCGTGGCCAGCTGCTTGCGGGCGTCGTCGAGCATGTCGTTGGCGGTCTGGGCTTCCGGTCCGCGTCCCGGCACCCGGGTGATCTGGAGCTGCGGGCAGTCCGGGCTCGGGCTGAGTTCGCAGCGGGCGATCACCAGCGAACGGTCGACGTCGGCCTGTGCCTTGGCGATCGACTGATCCAGCGCGGTGCGGTCCGCGCGGGCCTTGTCGAGATCGGCCTGTGCGCTGACGACCTGGGGTGCGGAAGCGACCGAGCGCTGGGCTCTTTCGTCGAGGGTCCGGTCGACGCTGCCGCCGAAGACCACGATGGCGGCCAGTTCGGCGATCAGCCCACCGGCCAGCACGGCAACACCGACACGAGCGAGCAGGCCGAGTCGATCGGGTCCGCCTGCGGGTCGCGCGGTCGCCAGCGCCCGCGCGATCGCACCCGCGAGCACCGCGACGAGCAGCGCGACCAGAATGATCGCGAGCACCGCCCAGGTGCCGGTCGAAGCCAGCGCGAGTGCGGTGATCAGGCCGGACACGATCGCGAACAACAGCACCGCCGCGCCGGTCATGGCATATCCGGTGCGTTCGTGGCGGTAGGCGACTTCGCTGTCTTGACCTCCGCCGAGCCAGGTGAACAAGCCGGTGAGGGTCATGGGAACTCACATCCTCTTGGTCCCAGTGGATTTCGCGGGCTCAATAAACCGACACGGTTTCGTTGTCACAGCGTGACAGGACCGCACCCGACACACCGAGTGGCGGCGGAGGTATGTGGTCAGGCTCACAAAACCGGCGATGTGGTGCGGGTACGGGGGTGCCAAGCCGCTTGTGCGAGGCCCATTTCCGAGACGCGCACGGCCGGAGCCCGGCTGCTCGGTCGCTTACTCTGACTCGATGATCCGTTTCCGCGCGAACCATCTCGGGAGGTCAGGTCATGCGGCTCCGCACGCTGGTGATCATCTTGGCGGCATTGATCGTGTCGCCGGTTAGCGCAGCGGCGGATCCGGGCAGCGACGGGTCGCTGGACCGACTGGTCGCGCTGGTACTCGAGCGACTCGACACCGGTGACGCGGTGGCCGCGGCGAAGTGGGTGAGCGCCGCGCAGACCGGCACCGAACCCACCATCGACGATCCGGCCAGGGAGGCCGTGGTCTACGACGCGATGGCCCGCCTCGGCGCGGGCCTCGACCTGCCGGAAAGCTGGGTGCGGCAGGTGTTCTCCGGTCAGATCGAGTCCAACAAGGTCGTGCAGCGCGGCCTGATCACCCGCTGGCGGTTCGATCCGGCCGGCGCGCCCGGGTCGGCACCGGATCTGGCGTCGGTGCGCCCGGTGATCGATCGGGTGAACATCGACATCGTCGACCAACTCGCCGCGCGCCGCGCCGAACTGAGCGCGCCGGATTGTGCGGAAAGAGTGGCCGTCAGCGTCTTCGGCGTATTCACCGCCGGTAATACCGACGCGCTGCATCAGGCCGCGCTGGTGCGTGCCGCGGCCGCGCTGTGTGCGCCGCGCTGAACGCTGCACACCGTACGCAGAACGGTTCTGAGGACGCCCTTAACTCATTTTCAAGGATGAACTTCAGGTGTTGAGTTCGGCTTCATCGGCGATTATTCGGTGAAAGCCGTTCCGGCCCGCAATAAGTCACGTCTATTACCGCCTGACGGCGTATAGGTTTCAGCTGCGAAAATGTGTCGAATACCACTCCGGCGTGTTTGCTGTATGTGTGCTGAAAGCCACAGGTGGCAAAAGAATCCGGACGGTCGGATCCCGTCGCGGGCTCGTCAGGACCCTGTCGGAAATCTCTCATCCAGCCCGCTTCCGAGTTAGCCGCCGTCGAGGGGTTTGCCGGATGCTGAGCGAGGGAAATCATCTTCGATGCAGGTGAGAGCGGTCTTCTGACCTTTTTGCGAGGTTTGGGGCCGCTCTCGCGCGCCAGCCTCCTGCGGCTGGCCTCGCGTGCCGCAGGATCGATCATGGGGTACTCGCTGCTTTACACTGGACGACGCGCACACGTGGAGGACCGAATGAAGAAGCCCAGCTAGACCCGGTTATTAGTGCAACCTAAGTTGGTTGGGCCCCGGACCTGACTTATCGTTTGCTCTTACGCCGAACACAGAATGATCGGCACCCTCGCCCGCTCGGGCAGCTCCTAGCCGGTGCTCAGCGTAGCTGGCGAGAACCCGCACGGAGGTAAGGATCTCGTTAGGGATCTGTTACCGACGAGCACCCACTACGTCACTGAAGCGGGTGAACAACTGGAGACGTGACTGCACGCCGAAGACCATCAGCGCGGCTGGTTTCGGAACGTACGGGCGCAGTCTTGTACGGAGGCATTCAGACGAAATTGCCTATTTCTTTTTCGTCGAACGCCCTTCTTGAAGGCAGAGGCATGATGCAACTTCCTGGCCACCGGTCACCTGGACCCGTCGGGCTCTACGACCCGGCGAACGAACACGACGCCTGCGGTGTCGCGTTCGTCGTCGACATGCACGGCCGCCGCAGCCGCGACATCGTCGACAAGGCTATTACGGCTCTGTTGAACCTGGAGCACCGCGGTGCTGCGGGCGCGGAGCCCAACAGTGGTGACGGCGCGGGCATTCTGATCCAGATTCCGGATCGGTTCTTCCGCGCCATCGTGGACTTCGAATTGCCGCCGGAGGGCTCCTACGCCTCCGGCATCGCCTTCCTGCCGCAGGCCCGTCGTGAGGCCGCCCGTGCCGCCTACGGCGTGGAGAAGATCGTGCAGGAAGAGGGCTTGGCCGTGCTCGGCTGGCGCGAGGTGCCGATCGACGAGTCGTCGCTCGGTGCGCTCGCCCGCGACGCGATGCCGACGTTCCGGCAGATTTTCATCGGCTCTCCGAGGGGTGCGGCCGAGCAACTGTCCGGAATGGACCTGGAGCGGCGCGCCTACGTCATCCGCAAGCGGGTCGAGCACGAGCTCGGCAAGGCGGGCCCCGGCGAGGGCACGGTCGGCAAGGAGTCGGTGTACTTCCCGAGCCTGTCCGGCCAGACCTTCGTCTACAAGGGCATGTTCACCACGCCGCAGCTGCGCGCGTTCTACCTGGACCTGCAGGACAGCCGGGTGGAGTCCGCCCTCGGCATCGTGCACTCGCGCTTCTCCACCAACACCTTCCCGTCCTGGCCGCTGGCGCACCCGTTCCGCCGGGTCGCGCACAACGGTGAGATCAACACCGTCACCGGCAACGAGAACTGGATGCGGGCGCGCGAGGCGCTGCTGCGTTCGGACATCTTCGGCACCGACTCGGCGGGCAACAACCGGCTGGAGAAGATCTTCCCGGTCTGTACGCCCGGGGCGAGCGATACCGCGCGCTTCGACGAGGTGCTGGAACTGCTGCACCTCGGCGGCCGCAGCTTGCCCCACGCGGTGCTGATGATGATCCCCGAGGCGTGGGAACGCAACGAGACGATGGATCAGCGCCGTCGCGCCTTCTACGAGTACCACTCGATGCTGATGGAGCCGTGGGACGGCCCGGCGTCGGTGTGCTTCTCCGACGGCACCGTGGTCGGCGCCGTGCTCGACCGCAACGGCCTGCGGCCCAGCCGCATCTGGATCACCGACGACGGCCTGGTCGTGATGGCGTCGGAGGTCGGCGTGCTCGACATCGACCCGTCCAAGGTGGTGCGCAAGGTCCGACTACAACCCGGCCGCATGTTCCTGGTCGACACCTCGCTGGGCCGCATCGTCGGCGATGACGAGCTCAAGACCGATCTTGCGGCCGAGCACCCGTACCAGGAATGGCTGGACGCGGGTGTGACCAAGCTCGAGGACCTGCCCGACCGCCCGCACGTGCACATGTCGCACGACCGGGTGCTGATCCGCCAGCAGATCTTCGGATACACCAACGAAGAACTGAACCTGCTGATCTCGCCGATGGCCAAGACCGGCGGCGAGGCGCTCGGCTCGATGGGCACCGACACCCCGATCGCGGTGTTGTCGTCGCGGCCCCGGCTGCTGTTCGACTACTTCTCCCAGCTGTTCGCACAGGTCACCAACCCGCCGCTGGACGCGATCCGCGAAGAGGTGGTGACCAGCCTGCGTCGGGCGCTCGGCCCCGAGGCCGACCTGATGCATCCCGGCCCGGAGTCCTGCAAGCAGATCGCCATCGAGCAGCCGATCCTGGACAACGACCAGCTGGCCAAGCTGGTGCACATCAACGACGACGGCTCCCAGCCCGAGCTGCGTTCGGTGATCGTGCGCGGCCTGTACCCGGTCGCCAAGGGCGGCAAGGGACTTCGCAAGGCGCTCAAGGCGATCAACACCCAGATCTCGGCCGCCATCGACGGCGGCGCGCGGATCATCGTACTGTCGGATCGCGAGTCCAACGAGAAGCTGGCGCCGATCCCGTCGCTGCTGCTGACCTCGTCGGTGCACCACCACCTGGTGCGCGAGCGCACCCGCACCATGGTCGGCCTGGTCGTCGAGGCCGGTGACGCCCGCGAGGTGCACCACATGGCCATGCTGGTCGGCTTCGGCGCGGCCGCGATCAACCCGTACATGGCCTTCGAGACCATCGAGGACATGCTCGAGCGCGGCGCGCTCGACATGCCGGGCAGCACCGGCGATCACGCCGAGGACTTCCGCAAGGCGGTCTACAACTACAACAAGGCCGCCAGCAAGGGCGTGCTGAAGGTGATGTCCAAGATGGGCATCTCCACGCTGGCCTCCTACACCGGCGCGCAGCTGTTCCAGGTGATCGGCATTTCCCAGGAGCTGGCCGACGAGTACTTCACCGGCCTGCGCTCGCACCTGGACGGCATCGGCCTCGAGGACATCGCGGCCGACGTCGCCGAGCGGCACCGGATCGCGTTCCTGGAGAACCGCAACGAGCGCGCGCACCGCGAGCTCGAGGTGGGCGGCGAATACCAGTGGCGGCGCGAGGGTGAGTACCACCTGTTCAACCCGGACACCGTGTTCAAGCTGCAGCACGCGACCCGCACCGGGCAGTACTCGATCTTCAAGGAGTACACCAAGCTGGTCGACGACCAGACCGAGCGGCTCGCCTCGCTGCGCGGCCTGTTCAAGTTCAAGAGGGAGCGCGCGTCGATCTCGATCGACGAGGTCGAGCCCGCCTCGGAGATCGTGAAGCGGTTCTCCACCGGCGCGATGAGCTACGGCTCCATCTCCGCGGAAGCCCATGAGACTCTTGCGATCGCGATGAACCGCCTCGGCGGCCGGTCGAACTCGGGTGAGGGCGGCGAATCGCCGGCTCGCTTCGAGCCGGAGGAGAACGGCGACTGGCGGCGCAGCGCGATCAAGCAGGTGGCCTCCGGCCGCTTCGGCGTGACCGCGCACTACCTGACCAACTGCACTGACATCCAGATCAAGATGGCGCAGGGCGCGAAGCCCGGTGAGGGCGGCCAGCTTCCGGCGCACAAGGTGTACCCGTGGGTCGCCGAGGTGCGGCACTCGACGCCGGGCGTCGGCCTGATCTCGCCGCCGCCGCACCACGACATCTACTCGATCGAGGATCTGGCGCAGCTGATCCACGACCTGAAGAACGCGAACCCGCAGGCACGGATTCACGTGAAACTTGTTGCGGAGCCCGGCGTCGGCACCGTCGCGGCCGGTGTGTCCAAGGCACACGCGGACGTGGTGCTGATCTCCGGCCATGACGGCGGCACCGGCGCCTCGCCGCTGACCTCGCTCAAGCACGCGGGCGGTCCGTGGGAGCTCGGCCTGGCCGAGACCCAGCAGACGTTGCTGCTCAACGGACTTCGCGATCGGATCGTCGTGCAGGTGGACGGTCAGATGAAGACCGGCCGCGACGTGATGGTCGCCGCGCTGCTCGGCGCCGAGGAATTCGGTTTCGCCACCGCGCCTTTGGTGGTTTCCGGCTGCATCATGATGCGGGTCTGCCACCTCGACACCTGCCCCGTCGGTGTCGCGACGCAGAACCCAGTCCTGCGCGAACGCTTCACCGGCAAGCCGGAATTCGTCGAGAACTTCATGCTGTTCATCGCCGAAGAGGTGCGGGAACACTTGGCGCTGTTGGGCTTCCGCACGCTGGACGAGGCCATCGGCCGGGTCGACCTGCTCGACACCGCCAAGGCCAAGCAGCACTGGAAGGCCAGCAAGCTCGACCTGTCGCCGATCCTCGACAACGTCGAGACCGCGTTCATGTACCAGGACCGCCGCTGCACCAAGACGCAGGACCACGGCCTGGACAAGGCGCTGGATCAGCAGCTGATCTCGCAGAGCCGGGACGCGCTCGAGCGCGGCCAGGCGGTGAAGTTCGAAACCAAGATCACCAACGTGAACCGGACCGTCGGCACCATGCTCGGCCACGAGGTGACCAAGCTCTACGGTGGCGCGGGCCTGCCCGACGACACCATCGACATCACCTTCACCGGCTCGGCGGGCAACAGCTTCGGCGCCTTCGTGCCGGCCGGCATCACGCTGCGCGTCCAGGGTGACGCGAACGACTATGTCGGCAAGGGACTTTCGGGTGGCCACCTGGTGGTGCGCCCGTCGCTGAACGCACCGGCCGAGTTCGTGGCGGAGCAGAACATCATCGCGGGCAACGTGATCCTGTTCGGCGCCACCAACGGCAAGGCGTTCATCCGCGGCGTGGTCGGCGAGCGGTTCGCCGTGCGTAACTCGGGCGCCCTCGCGGTGGTCGAGGGCGTCGGTGACCACGGTCTGGAGTACATGACCGGCGGCCGGGTGGTCATCCTCGGCGAGACCGGACGCAACTTTGGTGCGGGCATGTCCGGCGGTGTCGCGTTCGTCTACAACCCGAACGGCACCTTCGAGGCCAGGCTCAACCCGGAGCAGGCCGACGCGGTCGAGCAGCTCTCCGGTGACGACTTCACCTGGCTGCGCGACATCATCACCCAGCACCGCGACCAGACGGGTTCCGCTGTCGCCGAACGCATTCTGGGCGACTGGTCACAGCAGGTGAACCACTTCGTCAAGCTCATGCCGCGCGAATACAAGAAGGTGCTGCTGGCCATCTCCGAGGCGGAGAAGGCGGGCAAGGACGTGGACGAGGCGATTATGGAGGCGGCCCGTGGCTAGGACACCCCGCATCCATCAGCTGAGTCCGATGTCCACAGGCAAGATTACGGAGGCCGAACGTGGCTGACGCACAAGGTTTTTTGAAGCACACCTCCCGGGAACTACCCACCCGTCGTCCGGTCGAGCTGCGGCTGATGGACTGGAAAGAGGTCTACGAGCAGGGCTATCCGAAGGCGACCCTGCAGCGTCAGGCCAGCCGCTGCATGGACTGCGGTATTCCGTTCTGCCACAACGGTTGCCCGCTCGGGAACCTGATCCCCGAGTGGAACGACCTGGTCTACAAGGGCCAGTGGCGCGAGGGCATCGACCGCCTGCACGCCACCAACAACTTCCCGGAATTCACCGGGCGGCTGTGCCCCGCACCGTGCGAGGCGTCCTGTGTCCTCGGCATCAACCAGGATCCGGTGACCATCAAGCAGGTCGAGATCGACCTGATCGAGAACGCCTTCGACGAGGGCTGGGTGACCCCGGTCTACCCGACCCGGTTGACCGGCAAGAAGGTCGCCGTCGTCGGCTCCGGCCCCGCCGGACTCGCGGCCGCACAGCAGCTCACCCGGGCCGGCCACACCGTGACCGTGTTCGAGCGGGCCGACCGGATCGGCGGGCTGCTGCGCTACGGCATCCCGGAATTCAAGATGGAGAAGCGCTTCATCGACCGCCGGATGGCGCAGATGGAGGCCGAAGGCACCATCTTCAAGACCGGCGTGAACGTCGGGATCGACATCACCGCCGAGCAGCTGCGCGAGCAGTACGACGCGGTGGTGCTGTCCGGTGGCGCCACCATCGCGCGTGACCTGCCCATCCCCGGTCGCGAACTCGACGGCATCCACCAGGCCATGGAGTTCCTGCCGTGGGCCAACAAGGTGCAGCTCGGCGACGACGTCACCGATGCCGACGGCCTGCCGCCCATCCACGCCAAGGGCAAGAAGGTCATCATCATCGGCGGCGGCGACACCGGCGCCGACTGCCTCGGCACCTCGCACCGGCAGGGTGCGGAAAGCATCCACCAGTTCGAGATCATGCCGCGCCCGCCGGCGGAGCGCGCCACTTCTACGCCGTGGCCGACCTACCCGCTGATGTTCCGGGTGTCCTCGGCGCACGAAGAGGGCGGCGAGCGGGTGTTCTCGGTGAACACCGAGCGTTTCGTCGGCACCGACGGCAAGGTCACCGGCCTGCAGGCGCACGAGGTCAAGATGGCCAACGGCCGCTTCGAGAAGGTCGACGGTACCGACTTCACCCTCGAGGCCGATCTGGTGCTGCTCGCCATGGGCTTCACCGGACCCGAAAAGCCCGGCCTGCTCGAGGATCTCGGCGTCGGCTACGACCAGCGCGGCAACGTCCAGCGCGACAAGAACTGGGCGACCAACATCCCCGGCGTCTTCGTCGCGGGCGACATGGGCCGCGGCCAATCCCTCATCGTCTGGGCCATCGCCGAAGGTCGCGCCGCGGCCTCTGCGGTAGACCGCTTCCTGGAAGGTGAGACGGCCCTCCCGGCCCCGATCACCCCGACCATGGTCGCCCAACGCTGACCTGAAACCCCTCTCTTACCGGAGCGGAAAAGCGCCTGTGGACATCGACGTCCACAGGCGCTTTTGTTTTCCGACACTCCCGGGGACGGTTTTGGCCGTCAATGGATTTCGGGCTGCGCTGTGCGGGCCGTCAAAGCGAGGCTCTCAATGTTTGCCGAGATCCGAACTAACTCGCTGATTAGGCGCGGCTAAAGACTTGTTATGGCTGCTGGAGTGGGTAGGTTCCGATATGAGTCTTAATTTGCTGTGAGATTGCGGGAATGTGAGCGGCGGAGTGGGGTCGGTCGGATGTGGTCGGGCGGTGGGTTGTGCTGGGGTGGTTGGGTTTTGGGCATTCGACGGAAATCGGACACGGTCCGGAGTTTCGGATGGCGTGAGCGGCTTCGGCCCTCTATTGTGATCCCGTCGCGCTGCTGATCTTGGGATGCGGGTTTGGGATCGCAGCCGTCACGGTGGTGGGTGACCGGTGTTAACCCAGTGTGCACTGGAAGGTCACCCGTCGGGTTCAGAGTTGGTGCGCAACTTGTCGGGGATGCCCACGAGGGGCATTGGTTTGGACTGGAGCGGTATGCAGTTGAAGAAGGTTGTCGCGGCTCTTGGTGCATCCGCGACGGTGTTGTCCGGCATGGTGTTCGGTGCCGGTTCCGCGAGCGCGGACCCTGGCTGCCCAAGCCTCTACGTAGTGGCGATCCCTGGAACCTGGGAAACCGGCAAAGACAAGAAGCCGCAACCCGGCATGCTGGCGGGCGTCACGAATAACCTGCCCCGGTCGACGGACGTCGACTACGTGACTTATGCCGCGACCGCTTTCCCCTGGGAAGGCGAGGTCTACGGCAACTCGAAGAAGGAAGCCGTCGATCGGGCGCGCGGCCTCATCTCGGACATGGCGCACTCGTGCGGCGCGACGAAGATCGCGCTCATCGGGTACAGCCAGGGCGCCGACGCCGCCGGTGATCTCGCGGCCGAGATCGGCACCGGGCTCAGCGTCATCGCGCCCGAGCGGATCGCCGGCGTCGGCCTGATCTCCGACCCGCGTCGTTCGCCCACCGACGTTCAGGTCGGTGCGCCCGCCCCCGGCGCGGGAGCGGGCGGCCCGCGGGTCGGCGGCTTCGGCTGGGTCAGCGACCGCACCCGCAGCATCTGCGCGACCGAAGACCTGTACTGCGCGACCGAGCCGGACGACTTCGTCACCCGGTTCGCCGGCTTCATGGCGCAGGCCTCGGATGCGAACCCGGCCAACATGTGGCGCTACCAGATCGAGGCCGGAAATATCGTGGGCGACCTGTTCGCGCACGGTGGCGTGCCCACCCTGCAGGCGCAGCTGACCGACTCGGCGAACGAGCAGCGGGCCAAGGACCTGGAGCGGTTCTACAAGTCGCAGGCACACACGCTGTACGGCAGCTACCCGGTCGGTGGCGGGCAGACCGCCGTCTCCTGGATGCACAACTGGATCGCGGGCATGGCCTGATCCAGCTGACGTAAAGCGAAGGCCCACCTCCTGGCACGGGAGGTGGGCCTTCGCTTTGTCGAGCTGGGGTTGATTATCCGGAACCCGTCGGCGGCAGCAGCTGCTGGAACTGCTGCTGGAGCTGCGGCGCGCCATCCGGATGCGGGTGGTGGCCGCGGTGCGGTCCGCCGGGACGGTGCTTGTGATGGGGCCGGTTGATGTCGGCGCCCTGCTGATCCACGTCACCGTTGGCCGCTTGGACCTGAATCGTGGCGTCGGGTGCCGGGGCCTCGGCGGAGGCCGTGGCCGCGAACGCGCCTAGCGGAAGCGCGACGAGCGCCCCCGCCGCGGCGATCCCGATAATGCGACGCCGCATGGATGTTCTGGAGAGCGACACGGAATTCCTTTCTCTCGAACTGTGCGCCACTGGGGTGGTGGCTCACCGGTCCCATAGAAGGTTCCGTCGCTGGGACGCCGGTGCGACGTCCCTGCCAATCGTCTGTGAATGACCGCTCAGGATGCGATATTGCGCGGCAACAGGTCCCAGACGTGCCCGTTCTCGTTGACCGTCGCCGCGGTCCGCCGCCCGGTGCGGGAGAACAGGATTCGGGTGATCGAGCAGTAGTCGATCGGGAAGGTCAGCGGCCGTTCCAAGCCGAGTATTTCCTGCAGCAGCACGTTGATCACGCCGCCGTGCGTGAAGGCGACCACCGTGTCGGCCGGATCGGTGCCCGCGGCGATCTCGGTGACCACGTCGAGCACCCGGGATTTGAACGCCCCGCCGTCGATCTGGTCCGGAAAGTAGCCGGCCTTGATCCGCTCGTAGACCTCGCGGAACTCGACCTTGGCGTCCTCGATGGGAATGTAGGCGGGCAGGTCGCGATCGTATTCGGCCAGGTCGTCGATGATGTCCACGCCGATTCCGAGCTTCGCGGCGGTCGGCGCCGCGGTATCGCGGGCCCGGCGCTGCGAACTGCTCACCACCCGGGTGATCCGATGCTGACTCAACGTGGCGGGCACCCGCTCGGCCTGTTCGAGGCCGACGGGCGCGAGCCCGGGATCGGCGGGACCGGCCGAGTTCACGATCCGGATCGGCTGGGCATGGCGAACGAGAATCAACTGCACACGCCCTACTCTGCCGCATACCGCTTGGTATCGCCGTCCGCGTCGATGTGCGAAGCGAACCGCGGCCCTGGAAAGGCGAACGGCTGTCCTGTCTACTGCTTCCGGCGCCGCATCAGCAGGTAGACGCCGCCGACGATGGCCGCGACCACCAGCAGGCAGCAGAGGCCGCCGATGATCAGGCCACCGCTGCTGCGCCGCCTCTTCTTGGCCACCAGCTCCATCGCCGAGTTCCAGGTGTCCGGGCTCGCCCAGACGCTGTGGTCCACCAGGCTCATATTGGTCAGCAGGTCAAGGTACATTTCCGAACCCCATCTCGTGATCGGGCTCCTCCCGCGGCCGAATGTGGCCGGCCGCCCCGGCCCGAATTTCCCAGGGTAGCTGTCCGATTCGTCCCCGGTGCACCCTTCGCTGGCAATACTCCGTTCAGCGAGGTTTCACCAACGGGAACGGCAACGTCTCGCGGATGCTGCGCCCGGTGATCAGCATGACCACCCGGTCGACGCCCAGGCCGAGCCCGCCGGTCGGCGGCATCGCGTGTTCGAGCGCCTGCAGGAAGTCCTCGTCGAGCTCCATCGCCTCCGGGTCGCCGTTGGCCGCGAGCAGCGACTGCTCGGTGAGCCTGCGCCGCTGCTCGACCGGATCGGTGAGTTCGCTGTAGGCCGTGCCGAGTTCGACGCCCCAGGCCACCAGGTCCCAGCGTTCCGTGACACCCGGAATCAGGCGATGGGCGCGGGTGAGCGGGGACACCGAGGTGGGGAAGTTGATGTAGAAAGTCGGTTCCGCCGTGTGGGATTCGACCAGGTGCTCGTACATCTCCAGCACCACCTGCCCCGGATCCCAGCCGTGCTGATAGGGCACCTCGGCCTTGTCGCACAGCTCGCGCAGCTGCTCCAGGTCGGTTTGCGGGGTGATCTCGACGCCGAGCGCCTCGGACACCGCGCCGTGCACCGTCTTCACCGCCCACTCGCCGGAGATGTCCACCTGCTCGTAGGAGCCGTCGCTCTGCGGCCGCAACGCCACCATCGCGCCGTTGGCCGCGAGCGCGGCCTCCTGGATGAGCTGGCGGCAGACGTGCATCATCCGCTCGTAGTCGCTGTGCGCCTCGTACGCCTCGAGAATGGTGAACTCGGGATTGTGGCTGAAGTCGACGCCCTCGTTGCGGAAGGTCCGGCCGATCTCGAACACCTTCTCCATGCCGCCGACGCAGAGCCGCTTGAGGTACAGCTCCGGTGCGATCCGCAGATACAGATCCAGGTCGTAGGCGTTGATGTGGGTGAGGAACGGCGTGGCGTTGGCGCCGCCGTGTACCTGCTGCAGGATCGGCGTCTCCACCTCCAGATAGCCCCAGGCGTTCAAGGAGTCGCGCAGCGAGCGGACCACCGCGCTGCGCTTGGCGAGCACCTCCCTGGTCTCCGGATTGATCGCCATGTCGACGTAGCGCTGGCGCACCTTCGCCTCGGGATCGGACAGGCCTTTCCACTTGTCCGGCAACGGATGCAGGCATTTGCCGAGCATCCGCCAGTCCGCCGCGAGCAGCGAGAGCTCGCCGCGCCGGCTGCTGCCGATCTGACCGCTGACCTCGATCAGGTCGCCGAGGTCGAAGAACTCGGTGAACTCGGCGCTGCGCTCGGCACCGACCCGATCGCGGTCGATGACCAGCTGAATGTCGTCGGTCCAGTCGCGCACCACCGCGAAGATCACGCCGCCGTAGTCGCGGATGCGCAGCAGCCTGCCGCACACCCGGACCGTGGTGCCGCGCGGCGACTTCCTGGCCCCGGCGACGGTATGCGTCGGCGGGTAGGCGACCGGGTACGCCTCGACGCCGGATTCGGTGAGCCGATCCAGCTTGTCCATCCGCACCCGCACCTGCTCTGGACGGCGCGGCAACTGTTCCTTGCCCTCGACCGGACCGGGTTCGGGCGGGCTGCCGTCGGCGTGCAGCCCGGTCATGGTCGCGGGCACCGCGCTGTGCATGCCGGTGTGCGAGATCGTGTCCGGCTCCTTGCCGAACCGCGGCAGGAAGCCCTCGGCGAGCGCGCTGGCGACCGCGACCCTGGGCAGCTGCCTGCGCTCCTCGAAGAGGAAAAACCTTGGCACCCAATGCGGTTGGTACTTCACGTTGGAGCGATACAGCGCCTCCAGCTGCCACCAGCGCGAAAAGAACAGCAGCACACCGCGCCACAGCCGCAGCACCGGACCGGCGCCGATCCGCCCGCCCTCCTCGAACACCGAGCGGAACACCGCGAAGTTCAACGAGACCTTGGTGATGCCCTGCTGCTCGGAGTTGAGCGCGAGCTGCGAAATCATCAGCTCCATCACGCCATTCGGGCCGTGCGGATCGCGGCGCATCAACTCCAGCGAGACGCCGGTGCGGCCCCACGGCACCAGCGACAGCATGCCGAGCACCCGGTCCTGTCCGTTGACCGCCTCGACCAGCAGGCAGTCCGCGTCCAGCGGATCGCCGAGCCGGCCGAGCGCCATCGAGAAGCCGCGTTCGGTCTCGGTGTCGCGCCACGCGTCCGCGCGGGCGATCACCTGCTTGAACTCGTCGGCGGGCACGTCGCGATGCCGCCGGATCCGCACGGTGATGCCGTGCTTGCGCAAGCGGTTCGCGGCCTGGCGGACCGGCTTCATCTCGGGGCCGGCCAGCGAGAACGTCCTGGTGTCCAGGATGGCCTCGTCGCCGAGCCGGATCGCCGACAGGCCCGCGCGGCGGTACGACGTCGCGCCGAGCTCGCTGGCACCCATGACCGCGGGGGCCCAGCCGAATTGGTCGGCCAGCCGCAACCACGCGTCGATCGCCTGCGGCCACGCCTCCCGAATACCGATCGGGTCGCCGCTGGCCAGGCAGACGCCCAGTTCCACCCGATAGGTGACCGCCGCCTTGCCGCTCGGCGCGAACACCACCGCCTTGTCCCGGCGGGTCGCGAAGTAGCCGAGCGAGTCCTCCACATCGGACCGTTCGAGCAGGCCGCGGATCGCCGATTCGTCGGTGCCGGTCATCGCGTTGGCCGCCCGCTGCGAGCGCAGCAGGATGATCACCGCGGCGAGCAGCGCGATGGCGCCGAACAGGCCGAGCAGGAAGTTGACGAACGGGCGCGGGTGGCCGTCGAAGTGTTCGTTGTCCACCAGCACCGCGGCGGTTACCCGATAGATGGCCCAGCCGGGCCGCTGCGCGCCGCGCGGCAGCGAACCGGGGAACAACTCGACCAGACCCCAGCCGAGCATGCAGCCGACCGTCAGGCCGCCGATCAGCACGCCGAGCGCCTTCCAGCCGGCCCCGCGGCGCACCTTCGTGTAGAACTCGCGCCAGGCCGCGATCAGCACCCCGATCACGCCGAGGTGCACGATCATCGCCACCAGCGCGTCGATATTGCCGGTGTCGGCGAAGTCGAGGCCGTCGGCCAGCGCGTAGAGCGACACATAGCCGAGCAGCAGCCACCAGGCGATGCGCTTGCGACTGGCCAGCGCGCCCGCGAGCAGGCCGATGATCAGCGCCCACATCAGGTTGGTGTCGGGTGCGTCGAAGTAATAGTTGTCGATGTAGCGGCGCGGTACCTGGGTCAGGAAACGTAAGCCGGGCGACAGGCTCCAGAGCAAACACACCACCGCGAAAACCCCGAGCACCAGACCCGCGATATGCGGGACCTCTGCCAGTCGTCCATGCCCCCGATGGGGGACCGGTGGGGTCGGTCTGTCCGCGGGCGGTTCGATCAGGTGTTGCCGGGCTTGCGTGGTGGTCACTGAACCAGTGTGTACGGTGCCGCCGTCGTGGTGCTCGAAGACCTCCCGGGCATGTCGGTTCTCGGCGCGTCGCACATGCGTGTCAGCGACGCGCGCGGGGGCTGGCGTTTACCGATTCCGGGTGCAAGGTAAGGATGTATCTCATGGCAGAACCAGTCGACGTACCGATCGATGACGAAGGCATTCGGCTCGGTCAGTTCCTGAAATTGGCCAATCTGATCGAATCCGGCTCGGAGGCCAAGACGGTGATCGCCTCCGGTTTGGTGCGGGTGAACGACGAGGTGGAACTGCGCCGCGGGCGGCAGTTGCAGATCGGCGATGTTGTCACCCTCGCCGGCCATCAGGCGAGGGTGTCGGTCTGACCTGCTGCTTTCAGTCTTCCGCGCGGACCACGACACCGTCGTGGTCGCTATAGAGCATGTCGCCGGGTACGAAGGTGACGCCGCCGAATTCGACCGGGACATCCCGATCGCCCGCGCCGGTCTGGGTGCTCTTGCGCGGGTTGGTGCCCAGCGCCTTGACGCCGATGTCGAGGGTGCGCAGGATCGCCGAGTCGCGCACCGCGCCGTTGACGATCACGCCGGCCCAGCCGTTGTCCACGCCACGCCCGGCGATGATGTCGCCGACCAGCGCCGTATGTACGCTCGCGTCGCCGTCGACGACCAGCACCTTGCCGTTGCCCGGTTCCCCGAGCGTCTGCTTGACCAGCAGGTTGTCCTGGAAGCAGCGGATGGTGGTGATCCGGCCGGAAAAGGCCGCGCGGCCACCGAACTGGATGAACTGCGTATCGCAGCTGCGGATCTCGGGGCCGATCTCGTCGGCCAGATCGGCGGTAGCGACAACATCATTCTGCGATTCAGTCACCAGCTCAGCTTAGGACTGGCCGAGCAGGAGTTCCGGGAGGGCCGCTCCCGTTGTGAGATCGATCGCTACAGGTATGCCGAGCGCCGCTAACGATGCCCGTAGTGTAGTTCGTACATCTCCCGATCGTGTTCGGAGAACTTGGCGCGGTCCACCAGATCCGGGTTCAACCCGTGCTGGACCAGACGGTAGCGGCGCCAGACATAGCTGAGCGCCACGGTGAAGATGATCATCGGGACGATCATCATCACGATCAAGCCGATCTTCAGTGGCATCGGCCCCGGAAACAACAGGACCAGGGCGAAGAACGGAATGACGGGTCCGAGGAACCGGACGAGATATCGCTCCATGGCCCCGTGTCCGACGAGGTCGCGGATGACCCACTCGTGCAGCTCCTCGGGGAGCTCGCGGCCCAGATCGTAGGCGATCCGCTGCCGAATTGTGGGGGTGTTCATACTTGAAGGCTATGCCTGTGGTGTTGGTCACCGCTAGGTTGCTGAGTCCCTAACCTCGGCCGTGCCGACGCTCGTAGGCGAGGCGTTCCGGCTCGGCCCGGCGGCGGGCGTCCGCGTCGGCCAGCGCGGGATCGAGGCCGTGCTTGATCAGCCGATGCCGCCGGTACACATACATCAGCGCCACCGTGAAATAGATCAGCGGCAGGTACAGCAGCGCCATCATCGCCAGGCCCATCCACAGCGGGCCCGGCAGCAGCAGGAACAGCATGAGCACCGGGATCAGCGGCACCAGGATGCGCAGCAGATAACGCCGCGTCGCGCCGGGACCGACCAGGTCGTCGCGCACCCAGTCGGTCATCGACGCGGGCAGGGTGCGGCCTGCGGCGTAGCCGATGCGCTGGACGAAGGACGGTGTGGTGCTCATCGATCAAGCATCCCGCACGACATCAGTGCACAGACTCATCCGATTCGGCCGCACGGGTTTTGTGGAACGCGGTGATCTGTGTGATCAGGTTGTGCGTCGTGTGCTGCACCGCGATCTTCACGAACGGCTCGATGGTCTTGCCCAGCGCGCGCCCGGCCAGTCCGCCGCCCACCCGGAAGTCGACGATCGCATCGACGGTGCACTGCCCGTCACCCTTGGGGTGGAACAGGAAGGTCGACTCCACGTCGAAACCCTTGATCGACTTCACCGCGATGACCGCGTTCTCTGCCCAGCGCACGACCTCGATGCGGGACTTGAGCGAGGCGGGCCCGAGCTTGATGTGGCCGTCGAACGCGGCGCCGACGCCGACCGTCTGCGCACCGACCGGGGTGAAGGACTGGATGCCGTACAGGAAGCGCGGCAGGTTCTGATAGTCGTTCACGTACGCGAACGCGGACTCCGCCGACGCGGCACAGTCCTCGACGATCTTCACTTCGGTCATGCGAAAACAGTAACTGGTTTCGATCCAGGTCGCCTGGTCACGCCGTTACCGCGAGGGTGGCGGCCAGGCCGAAGGCCAACGCCATCACCACCACTTCGACCGTCGCGCGGCGCACCGACGCCTCGGCGGTCATCCGGTGCTCCGCGGCCCGGCCCACCCAGCTGCGGCGCCACCACCAGCCCAATGCCAGCAAGCCAACCAGCACAACGGTTTTCGCGAGCAGGATCCGTCCGTAACCGGTCGTGAAGAACGGCGTGATACCGCCGACCCGCACCAATCCGTTCAGCAGCCCGGTCACGCCCACCGCCGCGACCAGCGGCAACGCCATCGCCGAATACCTCGGCAGCACCACGGCCCACTCGCCGCGGGTGCGCACCACCAGCGCGAGCGCGACGAGCAGCCCGAACCAGGCCGCCGCGGCCAGCGCGTGTACCGCGGCGAGCACCGACCCGAACGTCTGCTGCGACATGTGCCCGGTGATCGGCCGCAGCGCCAGCGCGACCGCCGCGAACACCAGGACCAGGTCGGCGGAAGCGATATCGGCCCGCCGGAAGGCAACCGCCGAATAGCCCGCGATCGCACCGACGCCGACCAGAATGGCGATCCCGATCTGCCCGCCGCTGAGCTTCACCAGATAGGTGCCGAACTCCCCGGCCGCCAGCTTGCCGACCGGCACGCCGACCACCTCGGCCGCCTCGAACACCAGCACCGCGAACTCGGTGCCACACCAGAATCCGGCCAGCACCGCGAGCAACCGCCACGGCGGCACCAGCCGCTCGTGCACCCGGGGCAGCGCGGCCAGCCCGAGCACCGTCGCGCCGACACCGTCCGCGAGCACCCGGACCGTGGCCTCGGCCGCGAATCCCGCGGGCAGCGTCAGCGCCCAGGCGAGCACGACGCCTAGCAGCCCGGCCGGGACGATCAGCAGCACCGACCACGGTGCGCGTGCGGTGCCCCGCCGCGCACCGCCCCGGCCGCCGATCGTCCTACCCGTCACTGCTGCTTCGGTTTCCGGCTCCTGCCGCCGAACAGCGCGAACGCCAGCCCGCCGCCGAACAGCACGACGGCGCCGACGATGAAGACCCACAACGGAACTCCGCCGGAGCTGTCCGAGCCGGAATTACCGCCGTTGAAGTAAGGCTTGTCGCCGTGCACACCGTTACCGGCCTTGCTGAGCGTGAAATGCCGCTTGCCGCTGACCGGATGGCCGTCGGCGGAGGTCACCCGGTAGGCGACGGTGTACTCGCCGACCGGGCCGAGCTCGCCCACCTCGACGCTGACCGTATTGCCGTCGACCGTCGGCGCGCCCTTCGACCACAGGTAGCCGTCCGGGCCCACCACGGTGAGCGCCGGGAAGCTCGGCTGCAGCGCCTCGTTGAAGGTGATGCTCGCCCGCGCCGGGCCCGCATCGATGGTGGCGCCGTCGTCCGGCACGCTGGCGGTCGGCGCGGAGTGCGCGGCGGCGGTTCCCGTTGCGGCAAAGCCGAATCCGAGTAGGAACACCCCCGCGACGAGGGCGGTGAGTAGCCGCCGGGTCACGACTGCCGCGCCCGGATCACGTTGCCGAGGCCGAGCGCGACGCCGAGCAGACCGAGGGCCAGGCCGATGCCGCCGAGCCAGCGGGCGGTGTTGTCGTTGTCGTTGTCGTTGGATCTGCCCACAGCCGTGGTGACGTCGACGCCGTGTTCGCCGACGCCCTTGGCCAGGGTCAGCGACGGTGCCGGATGCTCGGGTTCCGCGCCGTCCTTACCCTCGGGCTGATTCCAGTCGACGACCTTGCCGTCGCTGTAGGTCTGCTTGGCCGGGAAGCTGACCTTGTCCTGCGTCGGCAGCGGGCCGACCGAGATCGCGAAGCGCTGGAACTGGCCGGGGCCGACGCCGGGGTTGCCGGGCTCGGCGGTCCAGGTGATCGCGGTGATCTCCGACTTCTCGTTCTTGTCGGCCTTGGCCGACCAGCCCGGAATCGGTTCGGTGCGTGCGCTTTTCAGGTTGGGCAGAGCAACGGTGAGCGCGGTGGTGCTCGCGGTGTCGGATTCGGTGGGGACCCGGAGCGTGATCACCCCGTACTTGCCCTGCTGGGCGCCCGGCGCGTCGACGGTGACGTGCGCGGCGGCGGTACCGCAGGCCAGGAACGCGAGGGTGGTGGCGGCAACGGCCGTGCCGGTGGCGCGCGAAATCGAACGGTGCATGAGAGGAAAGGCTTTCTGTCCGAAGGGGAGTGGTGCGGCGGGTCAGGCAGGCACCGGCGGCGCGCGCGGGCCGATCGCGCCGTTCGGATGAAAGCGGTAGTGCGGGAGACCAGGATTGGACCAGTGCGCCGGTCCGGCGACGCGCGGCAGTCGCGGCTTGGCGAGCACGGCACGGACGGCACCGGAGGCCACGGCATAGAGCCGCTCGGTGATCGAGATGACCGCGGCGCAGCCGAAGGTGGCGACGGCGTGCGCGACGAGCATCCAGCCGGAGGGCAGCGGATCCGTTGCGGCAGCGGAATGTTCGTGGCCGAGCAGCCCGGACAGCGCGACGTGACCGGCCAACTGCCCGAGCATCAGCAGACCGAGCACCGAACCACGGCCGCGGGCAAGCACATTCGCCGCGGCACCGGTCAGCGCGGCGACCAGCAGCACCAGCGTCAGCTCCGCCGAACCGGGAAATCCGCCGCCCGCCGACCCGTGCGCGGCGACGGCGAGCGCCCCCACCAACACGCCGACCAGGCCACCACGCAGGTGGCCGGTACTCGGTGACGGGGGCATCGCGGGGAAGGTCAGCGCACGCCGAGCTGGGCGAGCACGTCCGCTTCGACCCCGGACAGTTCTTCGGCGATCGACGCGTGCACGGCCCGGCGACGCGGCGCCGGCATCTGCTCGGCGGCCTGCACCGCCGCGGACAGACTGTCCAGCCGCGTCTGGGTGGCCGCGATGAACTTCTGCGTGTCGCCCCGGTCCTTGCCGCCCTGCACGGCGACCTTGTTCAGCGCCGCTTCGGTATTCACGATCCTGGCCTGCAACTTGGCGCCGTGGCCGCCGAAGTCGCCGAGCTGATCGATGCCGATGCCGAGCTGCTGGGCCTTGCGGGTGTCCAGCCGCGCGCGCAGGAAGGTGGCGGCGCGATAGGCCAGCGGCGCGAGCACCGGGATGAGCACCCTGGCGACGCCGAGGTACTTCCGCACCTGGCTCGCGCTGAACAGCTCACGCTCGGCCTTGGCGGCCAGCTTGAGCGAGGCCTTCTCCTCCGCCTGCAGGGCCGCGATCTGCGCCTTGGCCACCTTGCGCTGGGTACGGCCTTCCGCGCGCCGGGCCTTGCGGTCGTTCTTGGCGACCAGCTTGGCTTCCAAACCCGCCTTGTGCTTGAGAGCTTTCGCCTCGGCCCTGCGGCTCGGGCGCCGCTTGCGCTTCGTGAACAACCCCATCGAAGGCCCTCCGTCATGCTGGTTTGCCATGGCAGTACGACGCTGGGGAAAGCCCGTCCGCCCATGTCACACGGTTTGCCGTTTACCCTATCGGAGCTGTCCGGTCTGCCGCGCGGGCGCTCGCGGAACTCGCGCTGTGGTAATCACGAAGGCGGGCGCTGTGCGGTTCGAACCACGGCTGTGCCCACGGGGTTCGTGGGTTTGTCGGGGGTAGGGACCATACTGCATAACGTGGAATCGGGCATCGATGACCGAGCAGGTCGCAAGCACAACGGCACGGCCGTCGAACGGCCGAGCGGCGTTGTCGGCGCGCCGACTCCGTTCATCGATGCCAGGGCGCTGATCGGTTGCCGGCATCGGTTGCATCTGGACGCCGTCCATCCCGGTGCGTTGCAGGGGGTTTCCGAGGATCCCGGGGTGCGGCAGCGCAGGGAGGCGGCGACGGCGCACCGGGTGCGGGTGCGCGACGCGTTGATCGAGGCGGATCCCGCGGGCTGGGTGGTGATTGATCCGACGCTGCGCGCGGCCGAGCGGGCCGAGGCCACCATGCAGGCGTGTGCGGCTGGCGTGCAACACATTTGGGGTGGGCTGCTGCCGCAGGAGCCGGAGACCGGCAGGCGCGGCGGTTCGGAGATCCTGCTGCGCGATCTCGATCGCGGCGGATACATCCCGGTGATCGTGGTGAACCACAAGGTGACCGACCCGCGTCAGCCCGAGCCCGCCGACTTCCACCCGACCACCACCGACCCGTATCACTGGAACCCGCGCCCGGATCGGCACCGCAAACTGCGCCAGCAGCCGCGCGACCAGCAGCGGCTCGCGCACCTGTACCGCATGCTGCAACGCCACGGCATGGCCAGCCCCGCGCTGGTCGGCGGTGTGATCGGCTACCACTTCGACTGCATCCTGGTGCACGACCTCGGCCCGGTGCTGGCCGACTACGACCAGCGCTACGCGGACCGGGTCGCGGTGGTGCGCGGCGAACTGCCGACGGTGCCGTCGAAGGTGCCCGAATGCAGGCAGTGCCCGTGGTGGTCGCGCGGCATCGAGGGCCCCAGCTGCGAAGGCTGGCTCGTCGAACACCGCGACGTCAGCCTGGTCGCGCCGGGTTCGCGGGCCGAGGTGCTGCGCAGGCACGGCGTGCAGACGATCGACGACCTGGCCGGCTGGGCGGGTGACGATCCGGACGACTGGCAGCACGGGCCGTTCGACGAGGCCGTGGTCACCGCGCGGGCCTGGATCGCGGGCGCGCCGCTGGTGCGCCGGGTCGAGCCGGTGCGGGTGCAGCGGGCCGACGTCGAGGTCGACGTCGATCTGGAGAGCTTCCAGGAGTACGGCGCGTACCTGTGGGGCACCCTGCTCGACGGTGTGTACCGCCCGTTCGTCACCTGGGATCCGCTGCCCACCGAGGACGAGGGCCGTTCGTTCGGCGAGTTCTGGACCTGGCTGATGACCGTCCGCGCCGAGGCCGCCGCGAACGGGAAAACCTTTGCCGCCTACTGCTACTCGCGCACCGCCGAGGACAAGTGGCTGTACGAGTCCGCGCGTCGATTCGCCGGGCGGCCCGGCGTGCCGACGGTCGATCAGGTGCGTGCGTTCGTCGACGGGCCGGAGTGGGTGGACATGTTCCAGGCCGTCTCCGAGCAGTTCATCTGCCCGAACGGCAAGGGCCTCAAGAAGATCGCCCCGGTCGCCGGTTTCGCCTGGCGTGATGCCGAGGCGGGCGGCGAGGCGTCGATGAGCTGGTATCGGCTGGCCGTCGGCTACGAGGGCGAGCCCGATATGTCGCAGCGCACCCGTTTGCTGGAGTACAACGAGGACGACGTGCTGGCCACCCAGGTGCTGCGCGACTGGATGTCGAATCGGGCAGACCTCGAGGTTCCTGGCCTAGAGGATTTCGGGCGTCGTAGTATCGCGACGTGACTGAGCACGTCGAACAACTCGAGTTCCAGGCAGAGACCCATCAGCTGCTCGAGCTGATGATCCATTCGGTCTACTCCAACAAGGACACCTTCCTGCGGGAGTTGATATCGAACTCCTCGGACGCGCTGGACAAGCTGCGGCTGGAGTCCTACCAGGACAAAGACCTGCAGGTCGACACCTCCGACCTGCACATCGAGCTGGCGGTCGACCAGGACAACCGGACACTGACCGTGCGGGACAACGGCATCGGCATGTCCCGCGCCGAGGTGGTCGACCTGATCGGCACCCTGGCCAAGTCCGGCACCGCCGAACTGCGCAAGAAGCTCAACGAGGCCAAGAGCGCCGCCGCGGGCAACATCGACACCGCGGAACTGATCGGCCAATTCGGCATCGGCTTCTACTCCACCTTCATGGTCGCCGACAAGGTCACGCTGACCACCCGGCGCGCGGGCGAGAACGAGGGCACCCGCTGGGAGTCGGCCGCGGGCAGCTCGACCTACACCATCGAAACCCTGGACGAGGCGCCGCAGGGCACCTCGGTCTCGTTGCAGCTCAAGCCCGCCGACGAGGAAGACCACCTCTTCGATTACACCAAGGAGTGGAAGCTCCGGGAGATCGTCAAGAAGTACTCCGATTTCATCGCGTGGCCGATCCGCATGCAGGTCGAGCGGACCGTCACCGAGGGCGAAGGCGAAGACAAGACGGAGCAGACCGTCGTCGAGGACCAGACCCTCAACTCCATGAAGGCGCTGTGGACCCGCCCGAAGAGCGAGGTCAGCGACGAGGAGTACAAGGAGTTCTACAAGCACGTCAGCCACGCCTGGGACGATCCGCTGGAGATCATCCCGATGAAGGCGGAGGGCACCTTCGAGTATCAGGCGCTGCTGTTCCTGCCGTCGCAGGCGCCGTTCGACCTGTTCACCCGCGAGCACAAGCGCGGTGTGCAGCTCTACGTCAAGCGGGTGTTCATCATGGACAACTGCGAAGAGCTGATGCCGGAGTACCTGCGCTTCGTCAAGGGTGTGGTGGACGCGCAGGACCTGTCGCTCAACGTCTCTCGCGAGATCCTGCAGCAGGACCGGCAGATCCAGATGATCCGCAAGCGGCTGGTCAAGAAGGTGCTGTCCACGGTCAAGGACCTGCAGGGCGCCGAGGATCAGGCCAAGTACCAGACGTTCTGGAAGGAGTTCGGGCGCGTCCTCAAGGAGGGCCTGCTCGGCGACACCGACAACCGCGAGACCATCCTCGGCGTCTCGTCGTTCGCCTCGACGCACTCCGAGTCCGAGCTGACCACGCTCGCCCAGTACGTCGAGCGGATGCCGGACGGCCAGGACGCCATCTACTACATGACCGGCGAGTCCCGCCAGCAGGTCGAGAGCTCCCCGCACCTGGAGGCTTTCCAGGCCAAGGGCCGCGAGGTGCTGATCCTCACCGACCCGGTGGACGAGATGTGGGTCGGTTCGGTACCGGAGTTCGACGGCAAGGCGTTCGTCTCCATCGCCAAGGGCGAGGTCGACCTGGAGTCCGAGGAGGAGAAGAAGGCCTCCGAGGCGCTGCGCGAACAGCAGGACAAGGACTTCGCCGAGGTGCTCGGCTGGCTCGGCAAGACCCTGGACGAGAGCGTCAAGGAGGTGCGCCTCACCAACAGGCTCACCACCTCGCCCGCCTGCCTGGTCGGTGACGTCTTCGACTTCACCCCGATGCTGGAGCGGATGTACCGCGCGTCCGGTCAGCTGATGCCCGAGACCAAGCGGATCCTCGAGCTCAACCCGACCCACCCGCTGGTCACCGGCCTGCGCGACGCCTACGACACCCGCAAGGACGACGCCGACGCAGGCAAGGTCCCCGAACTCACCGAAACCGCCGAATTGCTCTACGGCACAGCGGTCCTGGCCGAGGGCGGCGAACTGAAAGACCCAGCCCGCTTCGCCCACATCCTCACCGACCGCCTCACCCGCACCCTCTGATCCGGTCACCGGCGAGGACCACCGCCCGGTGGTCCTCGCCGCTGTCGGCACAATGAGTTTCGTGCCGAATTCGACTGAGCTGGTCATCCGGGCGGCGCGGCCCGCGGACTACGACGCGATCGCAGGCGTGGTCGACGAGTGGTGGGGGCGCGAGGTCTTACCGATGCTGCCGCGGCTGTTCCTCGATCACTTCCATCGGACGAGCCTGGTCGCGGAGACGGCGGAGCGGCTGTCGGGGTTTCTGATCGGGTTTCCGTCGCCGTCCGAATCCGATGCGGCCTACATCCATTTCGTTGGGGTGCATCCGGATTCGCGGAAGAGTGGCTTGGCGCGGGAGCTCTACGAGCGGTTCTTCGTGACTGCCCGGGCGCACGGCAGGCGGGTCGTCACGGCGATCACCGCGCCGGCGAACGAGACGTCCATCGCGTTCCATCGCCGGATGGGATTCACCGTTGCCGGGCCGGTGCCGGACTACAACGGCCCGGGACGGCACCTGATGACCTTCCGGCGCATCGTCTGAGTGCCGCAACGAAAAAGCCGCCACCGACCGGACTGGTCGGCGGCGGCTTTCGCGGTGTTTGTCTAGCGCGGGGCCATGCGCAGCGCGCCATCCATGCGGATGGTCTCGCCGTTGAGGTAGTCGTGCTCGACGATGTACTGCGACAGCTGCGCGTACTCGTCCGGGCGGCCGAGGCGGGACGGGAACGGCACGCCGGCCTCGAGGCCCTTGCGGTACTCCTCGGTGACGCCGGCCAGCATCGGGGTGTCGATGATGCCGGGGGCGATGGTGTTCACCCGGATGCCGAACTGGGCCAGGTCGCGCGCGGCGGGCACGGTCATGCCGTGCACGCCACCCTTGGACGCCGAGTACGCGATCTGGCCGATCTGGCCCTCGAACGCGGCGACCGAGGCGGTGTTGATGATGACGCCGCGCTGGCCGTACTCGTCCACGGTGTCGGTCTTCGAGATCGCGTCGGCGGCCAGGCGCATGACGTTGAAGGTGCCGAGCAGGTTCACGGTGATGACGGTGCGGAACAGCTCGAGATCGTGCGGGCCGTTCTTGGACAGGATGCGCCCGGCCCAGCCGACTCCGGCGCAGTTGACCACGATGCGCAGCGGCGCGCCGGACTCGACGACCTGCGCCACCGCGGCGCTGACCTCGTCATTGCTGGTGACATCGGCCGGAATGAGGGTGACCCCGGCGGGCACGTTGTCGCCGGCGCGCTCGATCGACTGCGGCACATCCAGTCCGAAGACAGTGGCCCCCAGCTCGGCGAAACGCTTGGCGGTGGCGGCGCCGAGGCCGGATGCGCCTCCGGTGACAATGGCGGCGGAACCCGAAATCTCCACGATGGTCCTCTCGTTCGTGACAGCCAGTTGGCCCTTTGTCAATTGCACCCTAACGGGTGCCCGCAACTAGCCCCATGAGGCATCCCTCTCACTCCCGAGCGGACCATCGCCCTGCCGCGGCAGCGGCTACCGGAGGGTGACTTCGGCACCGCCGGAGAACATCGAATCGTGCAGCACGATGTGGCTCGGCACCGCATCGGCGGGCAGATCGAAGACGACCTGAGCGGTCACGGTGTTGCCCGGGTTGAGGCTGGCATACATGCTGGTATCGGCCTGCAGGTTGATCGCAGCCATGCTGTCGTTCTCGAACTTTCGATTCCCGGTGTCGAACAGATACTGGTCGCTCGGACTGAAGCCTTGCGGTTTGTTCGATATGTTTTTCACGGTCATCGATACGATCGTGTACGCGCCCTGGGCTTTACGCTGCAGATACGGGTTGTCGCCTACCTCGGTGAGGCCGACTTGGACTCCGGTGACAACGAACTCGAATTTGCCGTCCCGCACAGGTGTATTCAGACCTGGCCCTGCGGATGGCTTTTCAGCCGGTGGCTTCGCGGCGGGCGGGGCGGCCGACTCACCGGCGGCGCTGGGTCCGGGTGCCGCCGCGCTGCTGGTGGTCGTGTCGGACTTCTTGTCGCCGCCGTTCACCGCCGCGATGACCGCACCGAATCCGCACAACCCGATGACGACCGCGACCACGATGAGCACGATTTTGCCGCCCTTGGATTTCTTCTGCGGCGGCTGACCGTATCTGGGCGGCGGTGCGAACTGTCCGGGTGGCTGTTGCCCGCCGCCGGGTGCGGGCTGGTTGCCCCAGTTGGGATTCGGCGGTTGCTGCGGTGGGTATTCGCCTTGCGGTGACGTCATCTTTCTGGCCTTCTACGAGAAGTGATCGAACTGATGACGGCTCTATCGACCGCATGTGACCTGCGTTACGTTTCATGTGCTAACGGCATAACTGAAATAGGTGCAGGTAGTTGGCTATTTCGGCCGGTCCGCACGGTCATTTGGGAGTCCGCCGATTTATTTGCGAACAAACGTGTTCTTAGGTGGTACGGTCGCTGCATGAAGCTGTTCGCGGGGGCGTCTGTTGCTGGGCGCAAGGTGTTGATCACGGGGGCGGCGCGGGGGATCGGGGCCGCGCTGGCTCGGCAGTTGCATGCCGATGGGGCCGAGGTGGCGCTGCTGGGCTTGGAAGCGGAGTTGTTGGGGGAGGTGGCGCGGGAATGTGGGGACGCGCCGTGGCGGTATTGCGATGTGGGGGATCGCGAGCAGGTCGATCGGGTGGTGGCGACGTTGGTCGGCGAGCTCGGCGGACTCGATGTGGTGGTCGCCAATGCGGGGGTCGCGCGACAGCTGCCGTTGCTGGGGGGCGATCCCGCGGTGATGGAGGAGACGCTGGCGGTCAATGTGCTCGGCGTCTACTACACGGTGCGCGCGGCCGGCCCGCACATCAGCCATGCGAATGGTTATGCGCTGGTTGTCTCTTCGCTGGCCGCGGCGGTGCACCTGCCGCTGGTCGGCGCGTACAGTGCGTCGAAGGCGGCGGTGGAGGCGCTCGGCAATACGCTGCGGATCGAGCTGAAGCACACCGGAGCCAAGGTGGGCATCGCGTACTTCGCCGAGCTCGACACCGATATGACCTCGCGCGGATTCGGCACCGACGCGGCTCGTGCGATCATCGGTCGCTCCACCGTTTCCGGCGTCGCACCGCTCGGGCCCGCCATCGATTCGGTGGCGAAGGCGATCGCGCGGCGGCGGCGTCAGGTGGTGTCGCCGTGGTGGGTGGCCTACGTGCTGCCGTTCCGGCCGATCGCGCAGCGAGTGATCGCGCTCGCGCTGCGGCGAGGTGTGCGGCGCGCCTTGGAAATCGCGCGCAAGGAAGAGGCACCCTTCACCACGGACCAACCGGACCGACCCCGCAAAATGGAGCGGCAAGCTTAGCCCGACCTAACCACCGGAGTCATCGATGACCGAATCGGCAACCAGCGCACGCCAACTCCCGCGCGGTAGGCACGGCCTGCCGCGCGAGCAGGTGGTCGCCTCGCAGCGCGAGCGCATCCTGATCGCGATGGCCGAGGCGATGGTCGAGAACGGTTATGTCGGCACCTCGGTCGCGGCGATCCTGAAACGCGCCGGGGTGTCCAGGGAGACCTTCTACGAGCAGTTCCGTTCCAAGGAGGCCTGTTTCGAGGCCGCCTACGAGCGGGCGGTGCAGAACCTGCTCGGCCGCATCGCGGATGCCGCCGACGATCCGGCGCCCGAGCCCGACCCGGACGGCATGACCAGGATGGACCGGATCTTCGCGGCCTATCTGCAGCACCTGGTCGACGATCCGGCCAGCGCGCGGCTGTTCCTGGTCGAGGTGTACGCGGTCGGTTCGGCGGCGATCAGCCGCCGGGCCCAGCTACAGGACCTGTTCGTCGGCCGGATCGCCGACGTGCTCGGCGCGCGAACCGACGAGCAGCGTTTCGCCTGCCAAACCCTGGCCGCCGCGATCAGCGCGATGGTTACCGGCCGGATCGCGGCCGACGACCCGGACGGTCTGCTCGCGCTGCGGGTGCCGCTGCTGAATCTGGTGCGTCGCGGCGGGGCGCTGTTCGGGGACGCCTTGCTTTCCGCGGACAAGCCGCGCTAGCACTGCCCCGTCACCGAACTATCGACGCACCTCGGGGTCGCCGGCCGGGATCGAGGCTTGTTCGGGTGCCGCCGGAGCCGGGCGCAAGGCACGAATGAGCAGCATGACCGCGCCGCCCAATATCGGTGCGATCGTGGCAAGTGCGGCGACGAGCAGCCCGCTCAGTGTCGGCGCCGCCGTCGAGATCAGCGTCGCCGCACCGAAGTAGAGGAACAGCAGGCCCGAGCCGATGCCGATGGCCCGTTCCGGTAGGTGCTTGCCGACCAGGATGCCGATGCCGATGGCGAGCGCGTCGGCGGCGACCATGCCGATCGTCGAGCCGATCCACACGCCGACCCAGTCGTAGTCGGTGGCCAGCGCCGCGGTCGCGAACATGGTCCGGTCGCCGAGCTCGGCGAGCAGGAACGCGGACAGCACCACGAAGAACGGCGCGGTGCTCGCCCGCAATGACTTCGGGGCCTGCTCTTCCTCGTCCGCGCGGAAGTGTTCACGCAGCGTCCACAGGCCGACGGCCAGGAAGGTGAGCGCGGCGACCAGTGCGATGGCCCGCGTCGGCAGCGCCGAGCCGAGGAAATAGCCGACGCCCACCGAGAGCAGGTGGACCGCGGCTGAGGCGGTCGCGATGCCGCCGAGCACCACCCACCAGCGGTAGCGCAGCGCGAACGTCAACGCCATCAGCTGGGACTTGTCACCCAACTCGGCGAGAAAGACGATGCCGATACTCAGCAAAACAGTGGCGATCATGATGTGTGCGGCTCCCGGGTCTCCGGCCTGCCGGTCGGAGTCTGGGTATGCCTCCGGCCGACAACGAATAGTTGTCTAGGCCGAAGGTCTCGCCCACCGGATTGTTCCGGTTCACACAGCCGGACCCGAACCCTCGTGGGGTGGCGGGTCAGTATGTCGACTGTGCAATTGGGGGCTACTCCCCTTCGCTGTCACCGACTCTACCGGCAGACGCGCGACTGTGCCAACATGGTGTTGCCCAAATCGCAATGCGCGCAATAAGTTTGGCGATCCGTCCGGCGGGTTTCGGGTACCCTTACGCGGCAAGCAGCATGGCCAGAACCGCGGTGTCGGGATCGCTGATCGGGTCCAGGCCGACGCGGCTGACCAGGGAGGTCACCGTGCCGTCGGATTCCGCCTCGGCCCACGCGGCCCGGTGTTCCAGCCCGAGATGCGGCACCCCGGGCAGCAGCACACAGCCCGACGCGGCGCCCGCGCATTCCGGCAGCGACGGCCGGGTTTCCGAGGGCGGATGCAGCATCAGCAGGGCGGCCGGCACATGATCGGCAAACCGGCCCGGCGCCAGCGCCTCCGCACCCAGCACCGTGCCCTCGGCCAGCACCAACCCGACCGTGCCCGGCGCCGGATCGTCCGGTAACTCCTCGCGCACCCCGAACACCGTCGAGGTGGTCAGCAGGCCGGGCAGCGTGGCCACCCGGACGGCGAGCACCAGTACCTGGGCCCATTCCTTGGTGGTGTCCGGCCAGCGGCCGGAGATGACGAAGCCGCGCAGCGAGCCACGGGCCTGGAAAGGCGTGATGCCGATTGGTCCATTCATCCGCATGATGCCTCCCGTCGTATAACCGGGGGCGGCTTTGCCCGTCCTCTGTGGATTCAGAGAATGACTGACGAAACACCTGGCACACAAGTACCAAAGAGTGCCAGCTGGCCAGCGGAAACGAGCTGACCAGCGATCGTTGCTGCCCAGGGGCTCGCGGCGGCTCGTCGCTCGCGTGCCCGATACCGGTTTGCGGCCCGGGCGTGTCCTGATCGCGTCGAGATATCGAGCTCCGGATACAGACGGGCCCGCGCCCCGACCGCTGATCTGCGGAAGGAGCGCGGGCCCGTTCGGTGCCTACCGGCTATCAGCCGAAGATGAGGCCTTTGCCCTGGCCGACGGCGCGGGCGAAGCGATCCTGCACGTCTTCCCAGTTGACGACGTTCCAGAACGCGGTGACGTAGTCCGCCTTGACGTTCTTGTACTGCAGGTAGAAGGCGTGCTCCCACATGTCGACCTGCAGCAGCGGGATGATGCCCAGCGGGACGTTGGCCTGCTGGTCGTAGAGCTGGAAGGTCAGCAGCTTCTGGCCGAGGGTGTCGTAGCCGAGCACCGCCCAGCCGGAGCCCTGCAGGCCGTTGGCCGCGGCGGTGAACTGACCGCGGAACTTGTCGAACGAGCCGAACTGGTCGTCGATCGCCGCGGCGAGGTCGCCGGTCGGCTTGTCGCCACCGTTGGGGGACAGGTTCTTCCACCAGATGGAGTGGTTGACGTGCCCGCCGAGGTGGAAGGCCAGGTTCTTCTCGTACAGGAAAATGGCGCCGTGGTCGCCGCTGTCACGGGCGGCCTCGAGCTTCTCGAGCGCGGTGTTCGCGCCTGCGACGTAAGCGGCGTGGTGCTTGGAATGATGCAGCTCATTGATCTGCCCGGAGATGTGGGGCTCCAGGGCGCTGTAGTCGTAATCCAGATCTGGCAGCGTGTACTCAGCCACGATGTCCCTTCCTATGTCGGGCTGTGTGCGCCCGTCTCGAGCACACCCAACCATCATTCGTACACCCGCTCGGTTCCAACCGGGCCTGATGCCCCCGCATTCCGTTGTGGGCTTGGGTTGTGCACCTCGAAGTCACCTCGGCGCCGGGTCGAACCTCACAAATAGCATCGAACCATGTAGTCCTCGTGCCGGATACCCACAAGGTCAGCAGTCATCCCCTTGCCGCCGACGATTCCCGGCGGCGGGCACAGAAACGAATACCGCACATCCGGAAGCCGGGTGTGCGGTATCGGTGTCGGTGGTTCAGAGGGGCGGCGCGATGCCGGGCCGGGTTGCCCGCGGGTCGCCCGCGTCGTGGGCCTCCCACCAGCGTGCCGCGCCCGCGATGAATTCCGCCAGCGGGATCTCCCGGCCGGTCGAGTCGTTGATGAGCAGGTTGTCGAACCAGACGCGCACGTCCAGCTCGCGCGGGTCGATGCCCTCTTCCTGGGAGAACTCCAGGACGTGGGCGGAGATGTGCTCGTCGATCTCGGTGTCGAAGCTGAGCAGCTCGCGCCACAGGGCCCAGCCGCTGTCGTCGAGGTCGATGAACTCCCAGCCGTGCAGCCTGCCGCCGCCGAAGCTGCGGATCGCCTCGTCGAGGCCGTTCAGTTGCAGGGGCAGCACCTGCGGTTCGAGGTCGTCCCAGTTCTGCATGCGCAGCGACGCCGCGACGCGACCGACTCCGGTGAAGGTCACCTGAACTCGGTAGTCCTCGGTGGGCGTTCCGTTCTCCGGAAGCGTCAGCACCTCTAAGTCGAGTCGTAGTTGCTTGGCCGCCGCATCGACCTCCAGGCCGAGGCATGTCGCCTCGGACAGCGCGACGTTGAGCCCAGCTGTGTCCATGCCGTCGAGTAGCCCCCTGCTCACGTTCATGGCCACAGGCTACCGACAGCTACCGCTAGAGCCCAGTATTTAAGTTTTTCGCTAGTGTTCTCGTTTTTTATGGAACCGAATCGGACCGGCCGCCGTCCAAGTACGTATCGGAACCCGCTGAGCCCGCGAGTTTCGAGGTCGGCGGCGAATGACCGCTCCGGGATTGGATGCTGGAGGGGAGTCCCGGATCGGTCGTTCGCGCCGCACGCTTACGCCGCGAATCTGCTGTCGATCGGGGAAACGCCCTGGATCGGGGTGCCTGGGCCCGCAGCGTGCATTAGCCGGTGGGTAGCTTTGATAGCCAAATCCTGAACTGGCGCGCTGTCTGATAGCTGCAGCCTGTGGATGAAGTTGTGGATTATGTGGATAACTCTGTCGGAGGTATGCACATGCCCGCCCCGAGCGGGGCGTCGATCAGGGATCCGGGACGCAGAACATACCTGAAGTATTGGCTCGATGTCGAGTCGCCGACGGCCGAGGCGCGGGCCGGAACTCCACGGCACCCGCCCACCCATGGCAGGATCGAAACCGTGACGAGTCCCCATGTTCCTTCGGTCCCGGTGGACGCGGTGCCGAGCGAATTCGACAGCAGCCCGCCGAGCACGGCCGAGGGCGCGCGGGCGATCCTGCTCGATGTGCGCGAAGACGACGAGTGGCAGCTCGGGCACGCGCCGGGGGCCGTGCACATCCCGATGGTCGACGTGCCCGCCCGGGTGGACGAACTGGATTACGACGTCGATCTCTATGTCATCTGCAGGCAAGGCGGCCGTTCCCTCCAGGTGGTCGAATACCTCACGCACATCGGCTTCGACGCCATCCAGGTGAACGGCGGCATGGTCGCCTGGCAGCAGGCGGGCCGCCCGCTGGCCGCCGACGGTGACCAGCAGGCGAAGATCTACTAGTCCGGCAAGACACAGGAGGCACGGTGAGCACGGTCGTACAACCTTGTGCGCGGTGTGGCGCGCGCTGGGCCGTGCAGTCGACCCCGATGCACTGGTGCCCGCGCTGCCGCGGCGTGCTGCTCTCGCCCGCGCCGATCGACGCGCCCGCCGAGCGGCGGAACTATCGCTGGGTGGCGCGCAGGCCCGACCAGCGCACCCGCCGGTCCCCGGTCGCCGGTCGCACGCAGAGCCGGGAAACCCCGCGCTACACCCAGATTCCGCGCTGGGGCCTGCTCGACCCGCCGCCACGTCCCGCCGCCGCGCCGCCGCGTCCGCTCACCAGGCTGACCAGGTGGGCGTCCGTGCTGCCGATCGCCACCGCGGCGTTGTTCGCGCTCGCGGCCGTCGCCGAACTGCTGCGCTATCTGCTGCTGTTGCGTAATCGCACGCGGCTGATCCATCCCGCGGTGCTGGTCTGTTCCGATGTGTTCGTCGTCGCCGCCGCGCTGCTTGCCCTGTTGCTCGCGTTGCTGACCGCGGTGGCCGTCATCGGCTGGTTGATCGACACGCGCAGGCTCGCCTTCCAGGAAACCGGCCGCGCTGACCCGCGCTCGGTGCGGGCACTGGTGCTCGGCTGCGTGATTCCGGTGGTGAACCTGCTGTGGCCCGGCGTCTTCCTGACCGAGATCGTCGCCCAGCGCGCCGATCCACGGGCGCTGCGGGCGATCCGGATCTGGTGGGCCGCCTGGGTATTCGGCGGTCTGGTCGCGGTGGCCGCGCTGCTGTGGCGGACCGCGGATTCGTTGCAGGTGAAGGCGGACGGGGTGCTGTTCACCGCGTTCACCGATCTGGTCGCCGCCGCGGTCGCGCTGCTCACCCTGGCCATGATGCGGGCGGTGGAAGAGCGAGATGTGCTCGGCCGCAGCCGGACTGCGCGACGCTGGTTGATCGCCGTCGACCCGGCGGTGCCGGTGATCGAGCCGGTGCATCCCGGCGGGCGAGCGCAGCGTGCGGCCGTCGAACCGGTAGGGGACACCGAGCCGGTGCGGGACACAGATGAGGACAACGGTGCAGTCGACCGTGAGCACGAGGAGGTTTTGACCAAGTGAGCGAGGCCAGTCGCGCACCGTTCGTGGTGGCGCACCGAGGTGCATCGGCGGCGCGCCCCGAACACACGCTCGCCGCATACGAATTGGCGCTCCAGGAAGGCGCGGACGGGGTGGAATGCGACGTCCGGTTGACCAGGGACGGGCACCTGGTGTGCGTGCACGATCGCACCGTCGACCGAACCTCCTCCGGCACCGGCCTGGTCAGCGAGATGACCCTGGACGAACTGAAGGAACTCGACTTCGGTGCGGACGGCGAAGCGGCCGAGGTGCTCACCCTCAGCGAGCTGATCACGCTGGTGCTCGACTGGCGCAGCAGGCCGACCAAGCTGTTCATCGAGACCAAGCACCCGGTTCGCTATGGCGCGCTGGTGGAGAACAAGCTGCTCGCCGAGCTGCAGCGGTTCGGCATCGCCACCCCCGCGTCCGCGGATCATTCGCGCGCGGTGGTCATGTCGTTCGCGGCCACCGCGGTCTGGCGGATCCGCCGCGCCGCGCCGCTGCTGCCGACGGTGCTGCTCGGCGAGTCGTCGCGCTATCTCGGTGGCGGTGCCGCGACCACGGTCGGTGCCACCGCGGTCGGCCCGTCGGTGAAGACGCTGCGCGATCACCCGGAACTGGTCGACAAGGCCGCTGCGGCGGGACGTGCCACGTACTGCTGGACCGTGGACGACCCCGACGATGTGCGACTGTGCGCCGATCTCGGCGTCAGCTGGGTCGCCACCAACCATCCCGGGCGTACCAAGGCGTTGCTCGACGCCGCCTGAGTCGCTCGAAACAGGCTCGCGCCGGTCACTTCTGGACCGAACCTCGGCTCGCGCGACAGCTGGGCGAAAGCCGGCTTGACAGAGTCGGTCCGATGTCCAGGTCGCCTCGGTTCCTGGTGTGGGCGAATGAGGTTGTGCACCTGCGTAGTTGGCCGGTCGCCGGTCCGCGTTCCGCCCCGACGCCGTCTCCGACCGGGTTTGATGCCGTGGCGCGCGGGGTAGTGGCGCGCACACCATGTAGGTTGACCCCCCGTGGGTAAGAGCAAGCGGAATAGTCCTAAGCCCGGAGGGAACCGGGCACTGCGTCTCGCCGAGCGGAAGGTGGCGCTGGAGCAGGCGACCCAGACCGTCTCGCGTCCCTTCGAGGGGCTGGCCGCGGAGTGCGATCTGGTCGCGCTGTGCGAGTTCGTGCCGTCGGCGACCGCCGAGCTGAAGCTGGCGCCCGGTGTCGCGGCCGAGCGTCCGGTCGTGCTCGCCACCGTGCTGCCCGGTGCGGTGGCCGCGCTGGTCCGGGCCGGCGATCAGCCGAGCGGCTATGTCGGCGCGCAGGTGCAGTTGCAGGGCGCCGACCTCGGTGCCGATCTCGCCGCCGCCATCCTGTGGACCCAGTCCGCCGAGCCCGGCGACTCGCTGGCGTCGGTGGAGAGCGTGGCCGGCGGCCCGCGGCTGACCGACGTGATCGATCCCGGTGCGGACCTGGAACTCACGGTGCACCAGGACTTCGACTGGTGGGTGCCCGAGGGCGTGCAGCCCGACCCGCAGGTCGCCGCGACCATCGAGCAGGCCAAGCAGGCGATCAAGCCGTCGGCGCGGATCGCGCTCGGCCCGGACGCGACCGGCGCGGCGTGGTGGGTGGACGCGGGTGACAAGGCGCATATTCGCTGGGTCCGTCCGGAGAACGAGGACGACCTGATGCTGGCGCTGGCCCGCCTGCATGCCGCGGGTGGTCTGCACCTCGGCGAGGGCTCCCGGTTCGCCGGCTCGTTCCGCACGCACGGCGTGCTGGTTCCGGTCTTCGATCTGGATCCCGAACAGCATCCCGACGAGTGGGTAAAGCCCGCACAGGAATTCGATGCCCGGCTGGCCGAGGCGCTGGCCTCGGAGGCGCCGTTGACCGCCGGTGAGCGCCGGTCCAGGGACGGCCTGCGGTCGCGTCAGGTGACCCTGCGCTGATCTTCGGCGACAGTGCGGAGAATTTTGTGAAGAATCCCCCTTTCTAATATTGTCAGCGTTGGGTTCTCCGCTACTATCGGACGCTGGTGGACTCACCGACCTGATGATTGAAAGAGGAAAGACTCCATGGACGAACTGATCGCCGCGCTTCGGCTACTGCTCAGCTCCATCAGTGCCAAGTAGGCCATCTGCCTGAACGACAAAAAGCCCAGCTCTTCGCGAAGAGCTGGGCTTTTTTGCGTTTAACCGGCAACGCGGATCAGATGGATCCACCCGCGGCCGAAGGTGCACCGGAAGCATCGCTGGCACCACTCATTTCCCTGGCGATGAACTCTTCCAGATCGAACAGGTTGGACCCGGCGCGCTCGGCGATGGTGAGCAGGGTGGTCATGTTGGCGACCTCCTCGACCTGCTCCTTCAGGAACCACTGCATGAACTGCTCGCCCAGGTAGTCGCCCTCTTCGCGGGCGGTGCTGGCCAGCTGGATGATCTGGTCGGTGACCGTCTTCTCCTGCGCGAGGGCCAGCGCGATCGGCTCGTGCACATTCTCGAACTTCGACTTCGTCGCGTCGATGCCGGACAGGTCGACGGTGATATCCCGATCGAGGAAGTACTGGATGATCATCATCGCGTGGTTGCGTTCTTCGACCGCTTGCGCGTAGAAACGCTTGGCCAACTGCGGCAGGTCCGCATTGTCGAACCACACCGCGATCGCGATGTATTGATGCTCGGCGTTGAATTCATGCCTGATCTGATCATGGAGCAGGCCGTGGAATTTGCTGCGTGGGGACTCCGGATGGCTGGACATGGTATGGGACATTAGCGCTGGTCACAGTGCTTGTCATCCAAGTGCAACCTTATTGAGGCTAGTATTGCCTAATTAATTCTTCGCTGCCCCAGCCATTCTCGGAGTCGCGTTGTCGACCCGTTGCGGGGCGCGAAGTTCGCGTGCGATGAAGTCCTCGACGTCGAAAAGATCATCCGTCGAACGGTCGATCACGGTCAACAGAGTGGTCATCTTCGCGACGTCTTCGACCTGTTCCTTGAGGAACCATTGAATGAAGCGCTCGCCGAGATAATCACCCGATTCGCGGGCCGCGCGCGCGAGCCCGGTGATCTGCCCGCTCCTGGTCTGCGACGACGCCAGCAGGAAAGCTATTGCGGCACGGGGGGATTCGAAGGTGGACCGGATCTCGTCCAGGCCGCCGATGCGGATCTCCAGATCGCGGTCGAGCAGATACTGGACCATCCGCAGTGCGTGCGCGCGCTGCTCGTCGGACTTGGCGTAGCAGTGTTTGGCCAACTGCGGCAACCGATTCGAGTCCAGGTACACGGCGGCCGCGAGGTACTGCTGCGCGGCCGTGAAACCGCGACGAATCTGCGTACTGAGCAAAGTGGGGAACGGCTGATCGAGCTCGGTATCCGTCATGTAATCGACGCTACCGCGTCAGCAGGTCCTCCGGAATCGGTCTGTCCGAGGCAATCGCATCGAAGAACTGGCCCGCCTTGTTCTTGTCCCACAGCAGCACATTGCCGCTGTCGGTGTCTTCGAAACCGCCGACCGGTACCGTCGTCGGGATCGTGTCGCCGCGCATCGCCCAGCCGAGCTGCGCCAGATTCCAGATATGGTCGCCGTCGTCGACCTTCAGCGATTTCACGGTGTCGGTCGCCAGCGGCCACAGCTTGAACGGATTGGCCAGCGTCGCACCGCTGGTCGCCTTCTTCACCAGCGCCGCCATGAAGATGCGCTGATTGTTGATCCGGTCCAGGTCGGCGAGCGCGGTCGCGCGGCTGCGCACGAAGCCCAGCGCCTGCGGTCCGTTCAGCTTCTGGCAGCCCGCGGGCAGGTTGATGCCGGCCAGCGGGTCGTCGATGGCCTTCGGCACGCAGACGTCGATGCCGCCGAGCGAGTCGACGACACCGGCGAAACCGCCGAAGCCGATCTGCGCGTAGTGATCGATGTGCACGCCGGTCGCGATCTCGACGGTCTGCACCAGCAGCTGCGCTCCGCCGATCGCGAAGGCCGCGTTGAGCTTGTCCTTGCCGTTGCCGGGAATGCTGACGTAGGAGTCGCGCGGCAAGCTGACCACCGTGGTCTTACCCGACTTCGGGATGTGCACCAGCATGATCGTGTCGGTGCGTTCCGGGCCGACCTCGCCGCCGGTGGCGAGCTGCTGCTCCTGCTCGGGCGTCAGGCCCGCGCGACCGTCGGAGCCGACGAGCAGCCAGTTGGTGCCCGGCGTATCACCGACCCGGCCGGCATAACCGGCCAGCGCGGGGATGCGGGTCAGCGAACCGTCGAGTTTCACGACGGCGCCGACCACGGCCACGATCAAAATCAGCAGCAGGACCAGGAACCAGCGGAAGTAGTGGCGCTTGCGGCGCGGCCGCGGCGGGCGCGGCTGAAGTTCGCCGCGCGGCGGACCGGGCGGCGGTGGCGGCGGGCTGCCCCGGTGCGGCCGCTGCGGCGGCGGACCCTCGCGATAGGGGACCGGCTGCTGCGTCGGCGCGTGCGTCGGTGCCCGGTACGGCTTGTCCAGCGGCGGTGGCCTGCGTGACGCGACGTTTTCCGGCGGGACCTGCGAATACGCGAGCGGCTGCTGCGGGCCACCGCGGTGCAGCACCTGGGTCGGCTCGAGGTACGGCGACTGCGGCTCACCCGGTGGCCCAGCGCGATGCGGCCCGGGACGCGGCATCGGCGGTTGACCGGGCGGCGGCACCCGGCGCATCCGCGCGCGGTACTGGGGGTCGTCGCCATTCATCACTGAGACTCTACTTATCCGTCGTCGTTCGGGGTGGTCGTGCGACGGATGATCTCGCTCCGATTCCGGCGCTCGGCGTACCCAACTGCCCTGCGTACGTCGCGCCGGTCTCAGTGCCCGTCCGTCGGTGCACTCTCTATGAATTCGCCTGTGCCGCCGCGCTGTTATCGCAAAGCGGAGAACAGTTGGATCACGAGCTCGGCTCGGTCGTATCGATGCAGGTGAGGGCGATGTCGGCGGATGGATGTGTTTGTCGACACCCGGCGGCTTCCGCGCGGACGACGGCCCGGGCGGTCGGTGCGGCGGCGGTCGGGCAGTCCGGTGCGGCGGTAAGGGTGCGCGGGGTGCGGCGGAAATGACTCGAGGGGCGCGGCACGCGGGGCGTGCGCGTCGCCGGTCGCGGCGGGGCAATAGATTCGAGTCCATGCGTGGTGAGTCCGGGGCCGAGAGTGGCGAGTCCGCGGTGACCGATCTGGAGCGGCTCGGGATCAAGCTCGAGATCGCGGTCGTGCTGGTGGTCACGTTCGGGTTGAGCGGGCTCAACGCGGCGCTGTCGCTGGTGGAGAGCGCGCTCGCGCCGGGCGGGGTGGGCGGGCGTACCGTCGCGTTGAATCCGTCGCGGTCCGCGCAGTCGACGATCGATCTGCTGTTCCAGCTGCTGAGCGTGGCGCGGCTGGTCGGGTGGGCGGCGCTGGGCCTGTATCTGTTGTGGCGCAGCGGGATCGGGCCGCGCCTGATCGGGGTGGCGGCGCGGCTGCGCTGGCGCGCGGATGTGGTGCCGGGGCTGGTGCTCGCGGCCATCATCGGCCTGCCCGGCCTCGGCCTCTATCTGACCGCACACGCCATGGGGATGAGCGTGACGATCGTGCCCGCGTCGCTCGGCGACCACTGGTGGCGGCTGCCCGCGCTGATCCTGTCGGCCTGCGCGAACGCGCTGGCCGAGGAGATCATCGTGGTCGCCTACCTGATCACCCGGCTGCGGAAACTCGGCTGGTCGGAGAACTCGTCGCTGCTCGCCTCGGCCCTGCTGCGCGGCAGCTACCACCTGTATCAGGGCCTCGGCGGCGGCATCGGAAACCTGGTGATGGGCTTGATCTTCGGACGCTACTGGCAGCGGACGAACAAGCTGTGGCCGCTGATCCTCGCGCACGCCACCATCGACACGGTTGCCTACCTCGGGTACACGATCTTGCACGGCCACGTGTCCTGGCTGCCATAGCAAACCCGTGAGCCGTCAGCCAGCACCCCACACAGTTCGAACACCACGTCTGATGGTGGCCGTTATCGCCATGCCCGTAATCGGCTAGTTGCCGGGGGTTGAGTGACCGGGTGGATCAGTCGGCGATCAGATGCGGCGGAGTCCGTTGAGGAATGGGCAGCCCGCCAAGGTGCGGACGGCGCGGCTGAGGGATTCGATGTCGTCGGCGGGGGAGCTGAACGGGAGGCGGAAGTCGTGGTCGCCGTCGCGGCCCTCGACGCGCAGGGTGAGGCCGTAGCGGTCGATGGCGAGCGGGTGCACGATGCCGTGCTGCAGCCGGGGCGGCAGGTGGCGGGCCAGCTGCGCGACGACGTCCGCGTGGTCGGCGTCCATGTGCTGCAGCCAGGCGGATTCCAAGGTGCAGAACGGATCCGGCTGGGCCAGCCGCAGTTCGTCGATGCTCACCGATTCGGCGCCGGTCGAGTCGGCCACCACCGCGGAGTTGATCACCAATCGCAGCAGGGTCGCGGTGTGTCCCACGTCGAGCAGACCGGGATCCGGGTTCTCCTTGGCGACCTCACCGGCCAGCGCGCGCTGGGCCTGCGCGGGCACCGCGCGCACCCAACCGCGCAGCCAGACCAGCGCGCGAACCGGTTCGCGCAGCGGCAGCGGCGCGTGATCGGTCAGCTCCAGCACCGCGGGTGCGCCCGCGTCCGGGGAGTTCCCGGCCACGATCGCCGCCACCGAGGTGGTCGGCACCGCGATCACCGCGTCGCCGCACTCGCGCACATGATGCACGGAGACGGGCGTCGGGTCGATGCCCGGCATGGCCAGCACCGCCTGTTCGGCATGCGCGCACGCACTGCGCACCCGCTCTGCGGTGGACGGTGTGACAGTCGGTGTCGGACGCGGCATGCAAACCTCCGTGGTCGGGCGTTGTTCGCCTCGCTCGGGCGCTCAATTAGGTTACCCTAAGCTAAGTGACGAGCGGAACATCCGCAACCGTTCGCCCCATCCTGATCCTGAGAATTCGCCCGCGCGATCGCGCTCGGCAGCGTGCCCGGACCCGGTTGTTACGGTGGATCAGTGGCGCACGGATCGGAATCAACCGCAGAACCAGTACTCATCGCATTGACGACCCCGGCCCGGCGCAGCATCGTCGACGGCCTGGTGCGCGCCCCGCGCCCCGGCGCCACCGCCCCGATCCTCGACGCGGACGCCCCCGACCCGGACATCGCCGCCTTCCTGGCCACCATCGTCCACACCGACACCGGCTTCATCGCCCGCACCGCCTCCGGCCCGCGCGCCCTGGCCATCGTCGCCGCCACCGCCGCCGCCCTCTGCGGCGAAGACATCCGCACCGCCCTCGCCACCCCCGACACCACTTTTCTCAACGCCCTGAAACCCCCTGCGGTAGAAGCACTCCGAACCGTCCTCCTCGCCATCGAGACCGACGCCATCGCCGAAGTAACCCAAGCCCTCCACCCCTTGGCCCGCTGACCCACAAGCGGCAACCTGCCCAGCCGATGTCGCAGCCCGGTGCCACTCGCCCCGACGTCAGCGAGCGAATCTCGAAGCCCGAGCGGGGGTGTGTGGCGCATCATCGCGGCGGTCGGCACGCATCTTGGCGCAGGGCGAGCGAGGAGGGCGCTATGGCGGAAGCCAAGTCGGCCGCGGCCGTAGCAATGTCCTGCTCGGGCGATGTCGCATCCATGTGGCACTCACGGGGAGGCTGCGGTGCGGTAGCTCGGGATGCTGCCGACGGACCGATGCGCGGCGGCGGCGCGCTGTGGCCGGCGGCGGAAAAGCCTGGTCGGGTGGGGGTGGTGGTTAATAGCGGGAGCGTCGGTCGCGGACGCAAGTAAGGTCGTAACCGTGCCGCGTATCGCGTACTTCGGGCCCTCCGGAACTTTCACCGAGATGGCCCTTGCCGAACTCGAAACCTCGGGCGCCTTCGAAGGGGTCGTCGAGCGGGTTGCCGCGCCCAGTCAGGGGGCCGCGCTCGAGCTGATCCGGTCCGGGGACGTGACGGGGGCGGTGGTGCCGATCGAGAGTTCGGTCGAGGGCTCGATCTCCGCGACGCTCGACTCCCTTGCCATCGGCCCGCGGCTGCAGATAGTCGCGGAGACCGAGCTGGAGGTGACCTTCACGATCCTCGGTCATCCCGGCACCAGCCTGTCCGAGGTGCGCACGCTGGCCGCCTATCCGGTGGCCGCCGCCCAGGTGCGTGAGTGGGTGTCGCGGGAGCTGCCGCAGGCGCAGCCCTACGTCTCGGCGTCGAACGCCGCGGCGGCCGAGGACGTGGTGGCGGGCAATGCGGATGCCGCGGTGTCGACGGCGCTGGCGGGGGCGCGGCTCGGGTTGGCCGTGCTGGCCTCCGGCGTGGCCGACCACGAGCAGGCGATCACCCGTTTCGTGCTGGTCACCCGTCCGTGTGTGGCGCCGCCCGCGACCGGTGCGGACCGCACCTCGATTGTGCTGGAGTTGACGAACGAGCCGGGTTCGCTGATGCGCGCGTTCGCCGAGTTCGCTACTCGCGGCATCGATTTGACCAGGATCGAATCCCGCCCCACCCGCACGGGCATGGGCACCTATCGTTTCTATCTCGACTGCGTCGGGCACATCGATGACACCGCGGTGGCCGAGGCGCTCAAGGCTTTACATCGCACCGCCCGGATCCGGTTCCTCGGTTCCTGGGCGGCGACGTCGGCAACCGGCACGCCACCGCCCTCGGACGATGCGGCGGCCGAGTGGCTGACCCAGCTCAGAAAGGGGGTGGCGGATCTGTGACCGAAGCAAAGATCGGCCCGGGCAAGTTGGTTCTGGTCCGGCACGGCGAGACCGAGGGCAACGTCGCGAAGCTGCTCGACACCAAGGTTCCCGGCTTACCGCTCACCGAACGCGGTGCGGCACAAGCCAAGCTGTTCGGCGAGAACCTGCTGAACCCGCCGCAGGTCCTGTTCTGTTCCGCGGCGCAACGCGCCCGCCAAACCGCCGGCTACATCGAAGCCGCAACCGGCGTGCCCGCCGTCGTCTTGGACAACGTGCAGGAGGTGCAGGCCGGCGACCTGGAAGGCAAACACAGCGAAGAGGCCCACCTCTACTTCCAGCGGATCTATCGCGCCTGGCACAACGGCGACCTGGACCAGCGCGTCCCCGGCGGTGAATCCGGCCGCGACGTCCTGGCCCGCTTCCTCCCCATCATCGAGGAACTCCGCGAAACGTACCTGACCCCCGACTCGGCCACCGGCGATGTCCTCCTGGTAAACCACGGCGCCGCAATGCGTCTGGTCTCCCGCTACCTGGCCGACGTCCTCCCACCGTTCACCACGAACAACCACCTCGACAACACCGAAACCATCGAACTCGTCCCCCTCCCCGACGGCACCTGGGACTGCATCCGCTGGGGCCGCTTCACTCCACCCTTCGGCTACGACGTCGCCCCCACCTCCGACGACCCGATGGGCTAGCAGCGCCCCACGTCCCGCGCACAATCCCTCCCGCCGCGCACGAATCCGTTGGCAATCTCTTGCGCGGCACACAAACCCGTGCGCTGGGTGTTCGACGCTGCGACTGCTGGCGGCTCCGGTCGGCTAGTTGAGCCGCCCCCGGCCTCGCGCACGAATTCTCCCGGCGCGCGCGATTTTGCTGGCAAATCCGTGCGCGGCAGGCAAATCCGTGCGCGGCGTGCTCGGCTCCGCCGCGACATCGGCCCGACTCTGGCGGGCCGGCGGAGTAGCTCTACGGCCCTGCGCACGATTTGTTCCGGCGCGTGCGATTTTGCTGGCTAGCTGGTGCGCGGCCAGCCAATTCGTGCGCGGCGCCTTGCTCGGCACCGTTGCCGAGGCACCCATTGCGTCGCACGCTCATTCGGGGCGACGTCCATGCTGGGGCTTGTGCGCACTGCGAAGGGCGTGGCTGGCCGGTGTCAGGACGCCGCTGCGTGCTCACCTTGTATCGATCTGGACAGGCGGGTGGCGAGGGCTGCGACGCCGAGGCCTAGCAACCAGCCGACGAGCACATCACTGGGCCAATGCGCGCCCAGGTACACCATCGCGCAGCCCACCACCACGACGATCCCGGTCAGAGCGACACCTACCAACCAGCGCACCGACGTCGTGGACCACGCAGCGCCCAAGATCAGCGTCGCTGCTCCGCCCGCCGTAATGGCAGCCACCGTAGACGGCATCGACCAGCCACCCACGTGAACAATCGACACGTCCGCCGAGGGCCGTGGTCGGCCGATGATCGTTTTCAGTATCCAGGTCAGCACCAACGCCGACACCGCAGCGCCACCCACCACCAGGCCGAGCCGCCACCACCGACCCGCGAGCACCGCGACAAGCCCAACGACACCGCACACCAGAATCACGAGCGAGCTGGTGCCGAAATCCATTGCCCACCGCGCCACCGTCGTAACTGCCGGATCTCGATGATCATCAAGAAAGGTCATGATGATCCGATCCAGTTTCACGACTGAGCCTCGCAACCGCTCGGCCCGGTCGCGCGCGACCGCACGCTATATCGTCGCTCCACTAGCTGACACTTCCGCACGAGGCCATACTGCCGACCCTCGTCGAAAAGCACATCATCTCCACAACCCACGCACCCGAACTGGCTGACAATGTAGTGCGCGGCAAGCAAATTCGTGCGCGGCGTGCTTTGCTCTCCGCGACGTCGGCCCGACTCTGATGGGCTGACCGGCTAGCGGAGTCACCCGACGTACGGGCCCGCGCGACTTCTGCTGGTGCGAGCGACGTTGCCGGCAACTTCATAAGCCGCAGGCGAATTCAGTGCAAACCCCTGGAGTGCGATCCCTACCGGGAACTGCACGCCAGGGGTGGCCAAGAATATTCACCGAGCGGACCTGAGCCGTTAGACCTGCTCCGGCTTGCGCGGGAACTCTGCCCGCTCGGGCAGTTCACTGATCAAGTCCTGCAACGCTGTTCGCAACCGTGCCGGTGTCCCGGTGGCAAGCGACGTCCACTTGACGCCGTCGTCGGACTTGCTTGCGGTCGCGATGAAGCGGCCGCCGCGGGTGTTGAAGACGGCGATGTGGTTGTCGGTGACGTCGCGGGTGCCGTCGCCGTACACCACGGCGACGATCTCGGCGTGGGAATGGATCTGCACCATGGCCGAGGCGAGGGCTTGCGCGTCGGCGGGCGGGGTGCCGACCTTTGCCAGCCGGGTGGTGGTGGCCGCCGCGTCACCGGTGTCGTCGAAGATCGGGACCAGCTGTTCGGTGGGTGCCCGCATGCCGGTGAGGTCGAGCGGGTCGGCCGGGCCGAGGGCCGCGATCACCGGGCCGGGCAGGTCGTCCTGGGCCTCATCGATCACGTAGGACTGCGGCCCGCGCAGGGCGACGGTGACAACATCGTCGCCCTTCGCGAGACACATGCGGCTCGCCTGACCGTCGACGAACAGCCGCAGCGCGACCACCCAGTGCGGGCGGTACAGCGCGAGCAGCCGGTCTTCGAGTTCCTGATGGATCACGTCGCCGATCAGCAGTTCCCGATCGGCGAGCGACTGAGCGGCCACGGCCATCGCGGCATCGTGATCGGCCACGTTGTCGTATTGCCCGCGTGCGTCCAGCACGACGGGCACCTCGTCGATCTCCAGCTTCTCCAGGAGAAACTGCATCTCGTCGAGCGACAACACCACCGACGCGAGCATCGACGGGCCGCGGCCCGCACCGAGCACCGTCACTTAGCGGCCGTACCGGCTGCGTCGGCGCCGATCACTCCGTCGGCGGCGTAGCGGCCGTCGCTGAAGTCGTCCGAGCGCAGGTAGTCCAGGCTCTTGTGTTCGGTCTCGTCGTCCTCGTCGCGAACCTGGTTGCCCAGCAACGGGCTACCCGGCGTGTTATTGCGCTGCACCGGCGCCGCGGTGGATTGGCTGACCGAGACGTTCTCGGCGACCGGCGCCGCGGTGGGTGCGCCACCGATGGTGCTCGAACCCCAGCCTTCGGGCAGCTTCATCGAACCGTTGCCGAGCGAGACCGAGGCACCGGAGCCGAACGATGCGGATCGCGTGCCCGCGGACACCGCGGCGGACGCCAGACCCGCGCCGCCGACCATGGTGGCCGGTGCGACACTGCTGACGCTGGGTGCCGCGACACTGCTGACGGCTGCGATGGCGTGCGAGCCGATGGTGCCTGCGGTGGACACACCGGTGGTCGCCACCGAACCCGCGACGTTCGCCGCCTGCGTCACCGCGCCGACCACGCCGGGGTTGTTCACCAGTGCCGCCGCCGTCGAGATCGCGGTCTGCACCGGATCGGCATTGGTGGCCTGGTACGCCTGATCGGCCTGGCCCGCGGAATCCGCGGTGCCCGCGCCGTGCGCGATCGCGGGCGGGTTGATGAACTCGCCCGGCGTCAGCACCATCGCGGTGGTCGCCGCCTCGTAGGTCTCCATGGTCAGCGCCGCGCGCAGGTCGAGCGCGGCCTTGGCCGCCTCGGCCGCTTCCGAGGAGCCGTTCAGCACACCGCCGGTGGAGGCGGCGGCGACCCGCGCCGCGTCGACGGCGGCGATCTCCGGGAGGCTCGGCATGGCGATCGAGGCCACGGTGTACGCGATCGCGTTGCCCGCGGCCTTCGAGCCCATGGTGGCCGCCATGACGCCCTGCTGCTCGGCCCAGCCGATGAAGCCGGTGAGCTTGGACAGCGCCGAGATGCCGTTGATGCCCTGCATGCCGACACCGAGCTCCGCCATCACCCGGGCGACGGTCGCGGTGGCGTCGACCCAGGCGGCGGTGAGCCCGCCCCAGGCGGTGGCCGCGGCCGAGATCGGGATGGCGTGCGCGCCCGAGTTCAGCGCGATCGAGTTTCCTTCTGCGAGGCGGGGCAGCCAGAACACCCCGGTGATTCCTGCGGTCATGCTTTCTCCCCTTGCTTGTGCTGTTTGCGATGCCCGCAGGCGTTAAGCGATTGTTCCGCTGATGATGCTGACGACGCCCGCCCGGGCGACGTCCTCACCGATGTGGGTGACGAGCTGGCTGCGCAGCGTCGCGGCGGCGTGATGCAGCTCCAGGATCCCCTGGGCGACCGCCTGGTCGTGCGTCATCGCGCCACGGTTGAGGTGGTTCGCGGCGTGCAGCGACACCTCGTCGACGCCGGAGGGGATGACGTGCGTCGCGGGCGCGGTCACCGCGGCGGCGGCAGCCAGCCGCTCGGCGAGTAGATCCAGCTCAGCGGCGGCAGCGAGGACGACTTCGGGTTGTACTAATACGTGGCCAACCATGACTCGACTCCTTCTAGTGGCGGCTATGGGGCGGAACCACGAGAATTCCCCCTTCGAGTGATAGGACGCGACAGCGAAGCGATCGGTTCCATCGAATCCCCTAAAGTTTCTTCCTGTCTCACCCCAACTGCAACCGCACTCATACAGCTGGGATAAAGACTAGCCCCATCCCAGCTGATGTAGGCGGTCTTCGTCAATGCCGAAATAGTGTGCGATCTCATGGATCACGGTGATTACCACCTCTTCCACCACTTCGTCCTCGTCCGCGCAGATGGCGAGGATGGACTCGCGATAGATCGTCACCGTGTCCGGCAGCGAGCCGCCGTAGTGGCTGTCGCGTTCGGTCAGCGCGATCCCGTGATAAAGCCCGAGTAAATGTGGATCCTTCGGATTGCGTGGTTCGATCAGCACGACCACGTTATCGATGGCTCGGGCCAGCTCCGGCGGAATGCGGTCGAGCGCGTCGCCGACCAGCTCCTCGAAACGGTCCTCGGACATGGAGACCGGCATCGTCGCGGATTACCTCGGCTGCGGGGGCAGCGGCGCCGCGCCGGGCAGCGGCGTCGGGGTCGAGCGCCCGGAGTTCGGCGGTGGCTGCGGGGCCTGGCCGTTGATCAGGATGTCGCCCTTCGCGGAACCGGTGATCGGCGCGAACCCCTCCCGATCGGCCCCCTTGCCGACCATGCAGTCCAGCTTGCGACTGCCCGCCAGCCAGCTGCGCGCGTCCAGGTAGTCGAAGAACAGCGTCAGCGTCTTGTTGCGCACCACGTCGGGCCCGCCGAGATAGTCCGCCGAGGTCCGCGCGCATTCGTCCTCGACGAACCTGTCCTGATCATCCTTGGCGGGCGGCCCGCCCTGGAACCGCTGGCCGAGGTCGATGGTGGATACGACCTCCACCGCGTGCACCTGCCCGCAATCCACCGGATCGGTCGGCAGGTTCTGATTGATGCCGAGGCACACGCCCGGCCCGTACACCTTCGACTGATCGTGTTCGGCGGCGCTGCCCACCGACGGCGGCGTGCCGGTGCTGGCCGCGTACTGCAGTCCGCAGCGCAGCGTGCGGTCGCCGTGCTGCCAGCCGTCGGGGCTCGGATACATCAAACCGACGATGTAGCGCCCGCGCGGATCGAACTTCCCGCCCAGGTACTGCTGCACCGCGGGCACGCAGTGCTCTTCCTTCAGTTCGGTCAGCCGCAGCGAGTCCGGGAACCGCGAGCCGGGCCCGAATTCCTTGCCCGGGTACTTGCTCATGTCGACATCCGCCGCGACCTCGAACATGTGCTTGGTATCGCAGCGCACCTTGAACAGATCGGAGTGATCCGGCTTGGACCAGCTCAGGCAGTCGCCCTTCACCGCGGTGCCGAATTCCTTGTCGACCACCGGCTCGCCGGGCGAGCCCGGCGTGTGCGCCTCGATCTTGTTGTTGTCGAACCCGGTCACGAACAACGTCACCAGCGCGGCGATCACGGCACCGGCGGCCACCAGCAGCAGTCCCCAGCGCAGCGTCGGCGCGGGCAGCGGCGTATCACCGGTGAACAAGCCCCGAAACGTGTCGAGCGAACGCCGCGTCCCGCCGGGGCGCGACGGCAGGCCACGTTTGGTCAGCCGGCTCGATGGCTCTGGCTTGGGTGCACGATCGGAGGAGGACATCGCGATCCATCATGGCAGTCTCCGCGCCGCGGTGCCACGACCTGGTCTGATCAGCCCTTTTCGCCCTGCCCGGCCGGGTCAGCCGCGGAACGCGGAGACGAAGATGCCGGGAATCCGCGCCGGGTTGCCGCTCGCGTAGAACTCGGTCAGCTTGCGTCCGGTCTCCGCCGCGGCCGCGTTGTCGACGAACCACGGCGGCTTCGGTGACAACGCCAGCTCACCGTGCAGCACCGAGCGCGGTGCCGGCCGGAACGGTCCGTGTACCACCGTGCGTTCCACGTCGTCCAGCAGGAAAGCGTTGTGCACCACGCCGATGCCGCTCTGCACGTCGTCGAGGGTGTGGCCGGGGAACGCGCCCCACGAGGCGCGCGGGGCGAGGAAGGCGAGCCCGGTCCACGCGTTCACCGCGATCGCGCCGTAGCGCAGCCGTTCGATCGCGCGGTCGAAGCCGACGCCGAGTTTGCGGATGGTCGCCGGATGGGCGAGCACGTTGGCGCCGAGCGTGCCGGTGAGTTCGTTGTTCGCGAAATCGACCGCCTGCTGCAGGAATTCACCATCCGCGTAGGGCAGTTCGACCACGCCGAGGACGGGCGAGAAGTATTCGGTGCGCAACAGCGGCGTATCGGTGAGCGGCAATTGTTCGACCAGCACCCGACCCGATCCGACCTGGTCGGCGTCGGGATAGGCGGCGAGCGCGTCGGCCACCCGCGAGTCGCTACCCGGGTAGTACGCGGTCCGCTGCGGCGCCTGCGCGAGCGCGGTGCGCAGCTCGGCCAGGAACTTGTCCTTGAGCGGCCAGTCCTTGCTGAGCACGATGGCCTGCGCGGCGATGCAGTTGTAGCCGCCGTTGTGCAGCCGCTGGGTCGCCACGTGCTCGGCCTGGAATCGCAGATCGGCGTCGGACCAATCGCCCGGCACCACGATGGTCGGCGAGACCCCGCCCAGCTCGCTGGTGATCGGCTTGTCCAGCAGCGGCCGCTTGTCCTGCTTGCGTTCCAGCCCCTCCGGCCCCGCTCCCCACACGATCGCGTCGTGCGTCTGCGCGCTGCCGGTCATGTGCACATGCGCGACGTCCGGATGATGCACCAGGTAGCCGCCGGTCGCCGCGCCACCCGTCACGATCCGCAGCACGCCCAGCTCGCACAGCGGCGCGAACACCATCTCGAACACCGTGTACAGCGGATCAGTGATCGGGTTCAGCTTCAGCACGACCACCCGGTTGTGCGCGTACAGCTCGTACAACGCGTCCAGCGGCGGAATGGAGGTGATGTTGCCCGCGCCGAGCACGACCCCGATGCCGCCGGTCGCGGTCGGATCGAGCTGCGCCAGCCCGGCCCGCCGCCGCGCGGTAGCGGCGTCCACACCCGGCCGCAGCCACACCTCGCCGTGAAAACCGTTGAGCAACAGCCGGTCATAGGTGCTCAACGGCAGAATCGGGACCGCGACCCGATTGCCCGGCGCGGCTTTGATCGCCACCCCGTCGAGCGGACTGCGCCCGTCCTCCAGCGCGGCCATCGTCGCGGACAGCGCCGCGGTGGCCTGCAGCAGGGTCATCGGTCCGGACATCCACTCCTCGCCGACCAGCGGCGAGTCCGCGTCCAGGCCCTTGATGGTCCGCGCGGCCCGCACCCAGTCGTCGGCGAAGCGTCCGGTCCGGGCGTGGATGTCGTCGAGGAGCTCCCGGCGGCGGCGCAAGGGGGTCTGTGCCCATACCTTCGCGCCCGCGGTCAGCTCGGCCAGTGCTTCATCGATCGCTGATTCGTCGAAAGTTGTACCCACCAGCCAACTATGCGCGCGTCAGCGGCCGAGCGGCCAGCATCCTGGGATATCGGGGTGAAACAGTAATAGCCGGACCACTAGGCTGAGGACCCATGATCGACCTCCGATTCCTGCGGGACAACCCCGACGCGGTCCGCGCCTCGCAGCGCGCCCGTGGCGAAGACCCCGCCCTCGTCGACGCCCTGCTCGCGGCGGACACGGCGCGCCGCGCGGCGGTGGCCACCGCCGACAACCTGCGCGCCGAGCACAAGGCGATGGGCAAGCTGGTCGGCAAGGCGAGCAAGGACGAGCGCTCCGGCCTGCTCGCGCAGGCGCAGGAGATGTCGGTCAAGGTCAAGGAGGCCGAGGTCGCGCAGCACGCCGCCGACGCCGACCTGGACGCCGCGCACCGCGCCATCTCGAACGTGGTGCAGGACGGCGCGCCCGCCGGCGGCGAGGCCGACTATGTCGTGCTGGAAAACGTCGGCACGCCAACGGAATTCGATTTCGAACCGAAGGACCACCTGGACCTCAGCGAGTCGCTCGGCCTGATCGACATGGAACGCGGCGCGAAGGTCTCGGGCGCCCGCTTCTATTTCATGACCGGCTACGGCGCGCTGCTGCAGCTCGGGCTGCTGCAGCTGGCGGCGCAGAAAGCGGTGGCCAACGGCTTCACCATGATGATCCCGCCGGTGCTGGTGCGCCCGGAGATCATGGCGGGCACCGGCTTCCTCGGCCAGCACGCCTCGGAGGTCTACCGGCTCGCCGAGGAGGACCTCTATCTGGTCGGCACCTCGGAGGTGCCGCTGGCCGGTTACCACTCGGACGAGATCCTCGACCTGAGCGACGGCCCGAAGCGGTACGCGGGCTGGTCGTCGTGCTTCCGCCGCGAGGCGGGCAGCTACGGCAAGGACACCCGCGGCATCATCCGGGTGCACCAGTTCGACAAGGTCGAGATGTTCGTGTTCACCACGCCCGAGCAGGCCGACGCCGAGCATCAGCGGCTGCTCGGCTGGGAGCGGGAGATGCTCGCCGCCGTCGAGGTCCCGTACCGGGTCATCGATGTTGCCGCAGGCGATCTCGGCAGCTCGGCCGCGCGCAAGTTCGACTGCGAGGCTTGGGTGCCCACCCAGCAGACCTACCGGGAACTCACCTCGACCTCGAACTGCACCACCTTCCAGGCCCGCCGCCTCTCGGTCCGCTACCGGGACGAGAACGGAAAGCCGCAGATCGCAGCGACTTTGAACGGCACGCTCGCGACCACCCGCTGGATCGTGGCGATCCTGGAGAACCATCAGCAGGCCGACGGTTCGGTGCGTGTGCCCGCGGCGCTGGTCCCGTTCGTCGGTACCGAGGTGCTGACTCCGCCGAAGTAGGCACACCCGGAGTCGGCCGCGCCAGCAGGCGACAGGCGGACATTCGGCCGTCCGAACTGCCTGCGGTTGGCCTCTGTACAGACCGCGCCGGTGCCGACGAATGTGGACTGTGGGCACCGGCGGCCAAGTCGCGTTGGCTACCCGAATGTTTCGCGAAGATGAATAGCTACCAGTTCGCCATGCCGGATTCACGGGATGTGGCAACCGCTGGGATTCGTTGTGTCTAGGCTATTCCCCGTGCGAGGAATCGGGGCGCGCGGCGATACCCGAACCCGGGTGCGGGCGGCATCGGCGCTGGCGACAGCTATGGTCATGGCTCGGACCACCGGGGCGTTCTACGTCATGGGTGGTGTGCTGGGTCTGCTGATTACTGCGATCGCCCCGGGCGAGGAGGGTAATCGGCCGCTGGTCGGCACGGCTGCGGCGATTGCGCTGACGCTCGGGCTCACCCTGCTCGCGTGGGGTCCGCGCCTGCCGCACTCCGTCCATCACGGGTACGTCGCCATCGCGACGGTGCTGGTGACGGTCGCGGTCTACGCCTTCCCCAATACCGTCGGCGCGATCAGCCTCGCCGCCTTCTATGTCTTCGTCGCCTGTGACGCCGCGCTGTTCTTCGCGTGGTCGCAGGCCGCCGCGCACATCGCCTTCGCCATGGTGCTGTGTCTCTGGGTATTGCCCATGCGGCCGGTGCATCCCGGCTTGCCGTGGTGGTCCGGGTTGATCCCGGCCGGGGTGACCCTCGGCGTCGGCGTGGTCGTCGGCATCCTCACCCGGATGGCGTCGGAAGCCGATATCGACGTGCTGACCGGCCTTTTGAACCGGCGCGGCTTCGATCGCGCGCTCAACGCCGCGATCGAGCAGGCCACCCGCACCGGCCAGGGCCTTGCGCTGGTGCTCGTCGACCTCGACCGATTCCAGAAGATCAACGACCACCTCGGCCACCGCGCCGGCGATGCCGTGCTGCAGCGGGTCGCCGACACCTGGTCGAAACTGCTTGCGCCGGACCAGCGCCTGGCCCGCTACGGCGGCGACGCGTTCGCAATGCTGTTGCCGAACACCACCGAGCAGGCCGCCATTCTGCTCACCGAGCAGTTGCGCGCGGCGGTGACCACCGGCTGCTCGGCGGGCGTGACCTCTTGGCAGCCAGGCGAATCCGGTTCGCTGCTGGTGAGCCGCGCGGACGTCGGCCTGTATCGGGCCAAGCAGGCGGGCCGCAACCGGACGGTGCTCGAGTCCTCGCGCCAGCTGCCGCTCGCAGTGGAATTGCGCGAGGCCATCGACCGCGGCCTGCTCGACGTGCACTACCAGCCGATCGTCAGCCTCACCGAGGGCGGCGGCAAGGCGGTCGGTGTCGAGGCGCTGCTGCGCTGGTCGTCGAGCGCGCAGCCGGACGTCACCACCGAGGGCCTGATCCGGGTCGCCGAGGAATACGACCTCATCTCCGATCTGGACGAGCTGGTGCTGCGCCGGGCCTGCGCGGACGCGGCGCGACTGCAGGACACCTTCGCGCAACTCGATCTGACCTTGAACGTGAACGTCAGCGGCCTGGAGCTGGCCGAGGCCGGCTATGCCGATCGCGTCGCGGGCATCCTCGCCACCACCGGCTGGCCGGCCGAGCAACTGGTGCTCGAGGTGACCGAGAGCGAGCTGGCGGCCGAATCGCACACCGCCATCGCGAATCTGCACACCTTGCGCGACCGCGGCGTGCGCATCGCCATCGACGACTTCGGCACCGGATACTCCTCGCTCAGCAGGCTGGCCACGCTGCCGAGCGACATCCTCAAGGTCGATCAGTCCTTCGTCGCCGCGATCCGCTCCGACTCCCCGGCGCCGCCACTGCTCGGCGTGATCGCCGCGTTGAGCAGCGCGCTGGACCTGCAGGTGATCGCCGAAGGCGTGGAGACCGAATATCAGGCCGCGGTGCTCACCGAACTCGGCTTCGCGCTCGCGCAGGGTTACCACTACAGCGACTCGCACCCGGTGGCGGATCTGATCAGCGACCTCAACGAGAACCATGGACGGGTCGGGCCCGGCACGATCGGCCGGGAGCTCGACGACGGCGATTCGATGCACGCCGCCAACGGTTGGCTGCCGCTCGGATAACTGCTTGACGCAGCATGTCGCAGGTACCCATGCTGATTCACATGCGTTTGCTCGTTTACGTCTGTTGATCTGTCAGAGGGGTGTTCGCCCGGCAGACGGGTAACGCCGCCACTCTCCGTCTTCATTCACGCTCGTCCCCGCTCAGAGTGCCGACCGTTCCGTCGTTGCGCTCACTGACGATCCGCGCCGTGCTGTTCAAGGGCATCGGCGACCTGATCCCGCTGTACGCGCTGTACTCCCTGCTGTTCGCCGACCATGGGCTGAGCACCGGGCAGATTTCGTCGTTGTTCGCGATCTGGTCGACCACCGCGTTCCTGCTCGAGGTGCCTTCCGGTGCATGGGCGGACACAGTGTCGCGACGTGCGCTCCTGGTCCTCAGCGGTGTCCTGCTGACGGCCGGATTCGCCCTCTGGACTCTCCTCCCGACCTACCTGGGCTTCGCCGCCGGATTCGTACTATGGGGTGCCGCAGGCGCTTTGGTGTCCGGCACCTTCGAAGCGCTCTTGTACGACGACCTGGCCGCTCGTGGCGAGCAGTCCGCCTACGCCCGCATTCTCGGTTACACCCGCGCGGCCTCGGAAACCGCGATAGTCGTCGGGATCGTTGCCGCCACACCGTTGTACCTGTGGGGTGGGTACGCGCTGATCGGTTGGTGCAGCGTCGGATTCGCCGCACTGCATACAGTGATCGCGCTGTCGTTCCCCAGCGCGCCGAAGGTGGTTTCCGCCGCCGATATCGATGAACTGGAAGACGAAGCGACGACACCGGCAGTCGGATCATTGGCGGACAAGGGCACCTCGACGCCGGATGATCGTGCGGGCGAGCCGAATCGGGATGTCACCACGGACGGTCTCGCAACGACGGTTGGTGATCGAGCCGTATCGGTCGACGCCGACGCGAAGCATTCGGCGGGACCGTTCGCCCGTTACCTCGCCATGTTGAAGACCGGTGTCGGAGAAGCGATTCGAGTGCGCACGGTGCGCAACGGCGTGCTGCTCGGCGCCTTGTTGTTCGGTATCACCGCCTTCGACGAGTACTTCGCACTGCTCGCCGAGTCGGTCGGTGTGCCGACTGCGGTGGTGCCGCTGCTCGTCGGCCTCACCGTCCTCGGTTCGCTGGGCGGCTCGGTCCTGGCCGGCCGCACCGAGGGCATGTCGGGCCGCGCCATGGCGATCGCCGTCGGCGTCGGCGGCGTCCTGTTCCTCGGCGGCGCACTGATCGCCGGACTCGCCGATCACCGCCCGAGCGCTGTGTATGTCCTTACCTGCCTTGGTTTCACCGCAATCGGCAGTTCCTACGGCATCATCTACAACGCCGGTGTCGTCGCCGGAGCACGTCTCCAAGACGCGATCGAAGGCCCGGCCCGGGCCACCGTGACCTCGGCATCCGGCCTGCTCGGCGAAGTCGTCGCACTGGTCGTCTTCGCCTTCGCCGCCCTCACCACCACCTGGTGGTCGATGGCCGCCATCCTCGCCTTCCTGGGCGCGACGATGCTCCCCATCGCCTTGCTGACCCCGTCCTGGCTACCGCCGAGGCGTCCGGACTAGTCGAGCCGGACGCCGATGAGATGGCCTGCGGTGAGCAGGAATTGGTCGGTGGAGCGGTCGATCAGGTCGGCACGGGTGACCGGGAGGGTGCCTGCCAGCCAGCTGTTGGTGGTTTCCCAGAGGCCGCCGAGCAGGTGGGTGGCGGCGAATTCGGCTTTGTCACCGGCACTTTCGACCAGTTCGGCGCCGACCTCGTCCGCGCACACCGCCATCATGATGCCCGCGAACGAGCGCATCACCTCGGCCCTGCGCATCAGCAGGGCCGGGTTCAGTTGGGCCTCGACGGTGGCGATGCGGGCCTTGCGCGGGTCGTCGGCGATCAGATCGATGGCCGCGGCGATCGCCGCCCTGGTTTTGGCGCGGATGTCGGTGGGCGTGGTGACGAACGCGGTGACGACCGCCTGCCCGATCTCGTCGACGATCCGGTCGAACAGCTCGCTGAACACCGCGTCGAGATCGCGGAAACTCTCGTAGTAGTACCGCTCGGACAACCGGGCCTGGCCGCACAGTCCGGACACGGTCAATTTGGCGAAACCCGAGGTCCCGATGATTTCCTGCGCGGCGTCGAGCAGCGCGGCGCGCCGCCGCGCTCTGCGCTGTTCGATCGGCACGCCGCCGTAGGACCGCGAGGTGGTAGCCATCCGGCCCATTCTGGCATACATCCTTGCCAGATATCTGATTCTGTGGGACGGTCTTGTCAGAATGCTCGACCGCGAACCTCGATCCGACGGGTGAAGTGCAATGGCGCATGACAACCAGAAACTGCCCACTCCGCAGCTGTTCACGGAGTTCCCGTACAAGTACGCCGTGCCCGTACTCGCGCCCGGCGACCTGAGCTGCACCGCCGCCCAGCGCGACTCGTTCCGCCGATTCACCACCGTCGGCGATCCGCTCGCCGACGCCATGGTCGCGATGTTCAAGCAGCTACCGGTCGGCGAGGGACGCCGGATGTTCGAGGTCGCGGTCGAACGCGGCATCGCCGCCGTGCCGGACGCGCCTGCGGAACTGGCCGCGTTCTTCGAGCAGGTGGAAGCCGATCCGTACTGGCTGGACCGGGAAAAAATCGACCGCGGCGCCCGCGTCGTGGGCCGCACCAGCGTCTGGGGTGGCATCGCGATGGGCATGTTCGCGCTGATGGGCGGCTACCTGGCCTCGCGTGCGGACAAGACCCTGGTCGGCACCGGCGATCTCGACGCGATGGCGCCGCGCCGCCTCGCCGAAACCACCCAGTGGTGGCTCGACGTGACGACTCCCGGTGGCCTGCAACGCAATGCGGTCGGCTACAAGAGCGTGCTGCGGGTGCGATTGATGCACGCACTGGTGCGCGCCGGCATGAACCGGCGCCCCGACTGGGACTACGAGGCGTGGGACCATCCGATCAACCAGGTGCTCACCGTCGGCACCCTCGGCCTGTTCTCCATGGCGAATCTCGTTGGCGCCCAAGCACTCGGCCTGCAGTTCTCGGCCAAGGAGAAGGACGCCGTCTTCCAGCTCTGGCGCTACGTCGGGTTCCTGCTCGGCGTCGACGCGGAGATCCTGCCGACCTGCGAGACCGACACCTGGCGCGCCTTCTGGATCCTCGCCGACACCGAATTCATCCCGGACGCCGACTCCCAGCGCCTGGCCCAGGCCCTCATCCCCGCGGCGGGCGGCCTGTTCGTCGGCGACACCACCGCCGGGCACCGCGCGCTACGCCGGGTGATCACCGCCTACATGGTCGCGTACAGCCGAATCATCCTCGGCCCCAGCAACGCCGACTTCCTCGGCCTGCCCGACAGCAGGTTCTTCCAGAGCGCCGTCATGGCCACCGCCGTCGTCAACGGCGCACTCGAGCTGCCCCGCCGCATCCTCCCCGGCGCCACCCGCTTCCACGAAAACCTCGGCGCCCGCCTCCGCACCCGCCTGGTCCGCGGCTCCATCGCCCGCAACGGCGGCGACCGCACCTACGCCCGCCACGACACCTACGCCACCCGCCCGGCCCTGCGCGCAGGCTGACCCGCACCGCGCGCTTCTCGGCCGGGTGCGGCGGTAGCGTGCCGAGGATGACCGCGCGGGTGAGGTTGGGGCTTGGGTTCGGGTTCTGCATCGGTGCGGGAGTGGCGGTGCAGGGGCGGATCAATGGTGCGCTCGGGGCGCGGCTGCATGATGGAATCGCGGCGGCCACCATTAGTTTCGGGTCCGGTCTGTTGATTCTGGTGATCGCGTTCGTGTTCAGTAGTCGGCTGCGTGCGGGTGCGACGAAGGTTCGAAACGCGCTGTCGGCGGGCACCTTGCGGCCGTGGCATCTGCTCGGCGGGCTCTGTGGTGCCTTCTTCGTCGCGTGTCAGGGGCTTACCGTCGCGGCGATCGGCGTCACCGCATTCACCGTCGCGGTCGTCGCGGGTCAACTCCTGAGCAGCCTGGTGGTCGACCGCCTCGGCGTCGCCCCGAGTGGTCGAACTCCGGTCACCGCGTTGCGGTTCGGTGGTGCCGCGCTGGGCATACTCGCGATACTGATCGCCGGGGTCGGCCGCTCGGGCGCATCTCCTGGCGCACTCTCGGTCCCCGACTCGCTGCGCGGCGCACCCACCGCACTGCTGATCATCCTGCCCGCCTTGGCCGGCATCGGGCTGGCCTGGCAGCAAGCGGTCAATGGTCGCGTCGGCGAGGTCGGCGGCTCGCTGTCCGCCACGTTGGTCAACTTCTGCGTCGGCCTCGTCGCGTTGGTCGTGCTCGAGGCCGTCGTGCTGATCGGCTCCGGCCTTCCCGACGAATTCCCCACGCAGCCTTGGCTCTACCTCGGCGGCCTCATCGGCATCGCCTTCATCGCGCTGGCCGCCAGCACCGTCCGCTGGATCGGCGTCCTCCTACTCGGCCTGACCTCCGTCGCAGGCCAACTCCTGATGTCGATCGCCCTGGACATCGCCACCCCGACCAGCGCGGGCTTGTCCGCCACCGCGGTAGTCGGCAGCGCTTTGACCTTGGTCGCCGTCGGCGTCGCCACCCGCTCCCATCCCTGACGTCCGAGTCGGCGGTGGCTCAACTCAGCTTGCGCGAGCGCAGTTCGTGGCCCTTGGACGTCTTGCACCGGCCCGATTCCAGATCCCACTGCCAGCCGTGCAGGTTGCAGGTAAGCGTATTACCTTCCACCACACCGAATTTCGACAGGTCCGCCTTGAGGTGCGGGCAGCGGCGCTGCACTTCCCACCCGGCCAATTCGGTCGAGGCGGAATCGTCGTGCGCCTCGGAGAACCAGCCGTCGGCGTAGGCGATGCGTTCGTCGGTAAGACATTTGAAGAAGGTGTAGAGGAATTCGTTGTAGCCGCCGATCCGCCACGCCTGGAAACGGGTGGACAGGAAGATGGTGTTCACCCAGTCGGGTTCGTTGTCCCGCAGCACGGTACGCACCAATTCGGGAGCGATGCGGAAACCGTAGCGGTACTTGCCTTCTCCCTCGATGGCGCCGCGCACCACGCGCTTGGGGAAGTCGAGCACCACGGTCTCGTCGCCGATCACCAGGCCGACGGGGTAGCCGATGCCGTCGCAGATCAGGTCGCTCTGCGCCATGATCGGCTCGAACAGCTCCTTCAGCGGTTCCAGCAGCGGGCCGTCACCCGTTGCCCAGGAAGCCTTTTCGGCCGCGAGCACCGGCGCGAGCCGCTGCGCCATCAGCTCGATGTATTCGGCCTTGTTGTCGTAGACCAGGCCCGGCTCGAACGGATGGGTCAATTCCAGCTCGGCCCCGCGCACGTCGGCGACGGACCCGGGGATCATCAGGATCCCGCCCTCGTTGCCATGGATCCGCATCTGATCCAGGAACACCATCTGGTCCGGGAAGATGTTGCCCTCGTCGCCGCGATCGTCGTTCAGGTAGCGCAGCTCGTCGTCCAGGAACACCGGCGGCCCGGCCGACGGCACCACCCAGGTGGCCCCGACCTGCTCGATGTAGCTGCGGCACCGGTCCATGCCGCGCTGGCGTTTCTGCTTGCCGAAGTTCGACTTGGTCCGGCTCGGGATGTCGTAGACCATCGGGTACCAGATGGCGCCCGAGTACTGCAGCAGGTGGATGTCGATGTGGCCGAACGAGTCGTGCAGCACGTCCATGTCGACCGGGCGGGCGTCGTTCATGTTGAAGCAGGTGGTCTCGCCGTCGGAGACGACCAGCCCGGAGTCGCCGATCGGCCCGTCGGCGGGCGCGCGCAACGCGATGATCATGATGTCGAGCTCGGCGCCGTTGCCGGTGATGGTGTGCTTGACCGAGTCCTCGGTCTCGAAGAACTTGTGGAAGCCGAGCTTCTCCAGCTCGCGCTTCAGATCCGGTACCGGATAGTCCGGCAGCAGCACCGTCGCGTCCTTGTTGACGTGCTCGGCCAGGTTCTCCGCGTCGAAGTGGTCGCGGTGCAGATGCGAGACGTAGAGGAAATCGCAATTGCCCAGCTCGTCCCAGTCCAGCTGGGTGTTGTCGGGAAACGGGAACCACGAACCGAAGTACGCGGGGTTGACCCAGGGGTCACAAAGGATCGACCCCGCCGCGGTGCGGATGTGGAATCCGGCGTGTCCGACGCTGGTGATCTGCACGAGCTGCTCCTCCTACCGTTACCAGCCATTCAGGGTAATGGCTGTATGGAACTACCAGACGCTCGCGGTGCCGATGGCGAGCGGGTTACGGGGAGACGTCGCCGATGCAGTAGCCCTGCGTCCCGGAGGTCAGGGTGAAGGTGCGGGTCTGGGTTGCCCCTGCGGCGTTGGTGACCGGAGCGAAGACGGCGATGTAGTCCCCGCGCAGTGGTTCGGATCGGATCTCCTGGTCGGCGAACTTGGTGACGCCGGTCAGCTTGCCCGGGTTGTCGGCCAGCGGCGCGGCAATCGACTTCCCGGTGCCGGTGGGATCCCAGGTCGCCGGGGACGCCTTGCAGACCAGCGGGTAGGTGCCTTCCTTGTCGGCGGCGTCGAGCGGAGTGCCGACCAAGCGGGACAGGTAGCGCCGCACGGTGTGCCTGGCGTCGGCGTCGTCGTACTCGATGTCCGCGCCCGCCGAGGCGACGCGGGGGCAGGCGTAGCCGGTGTCGAGCGCGGCCCGGTCGACGGCGACGGTGGTGGTCCGGGACTTCCAGGTGATGGCGTCCGGCGTCGCGGTGCCCGGCTGGGCGAGGGCGGCCAGGATGGGCTGGTCGTCGGCGTACATGGTGGCCACGGTCTGCGGCGCGATGGTCCAGCACTTGGCCTGCAATTGAGCGATGGTGCTCGTCTTCAGATCGGCGGTCCAACGCTGCACGGCGGCAGGCAGTTCGGTGACCGGGCCGACCGAGGGCGCCGCCGAGGTGGTGGTCGGCACCGGGGTGTTCTGGGTGGGGACAGCGGCCGCCGGCGTCCCGATCGAGGCCGTGGCCTTTACCGGTTCTTCGTTCGGAATGCCGACCGCGGAGTCGCATCCCGCAAGCACCAAGGCCCCGGTGATCGCCAAGCCGCCGGCCAATACTCGTCGGCCATGGGTACTGCGCTGTAGTCGCGAGGTGGTCGCACGGATCGCGGCCGAAACCGGGTCGCCGGGGGAGTCGGGCGCTGTCCTGCCGAGGTGATCCGGTGCGCTCCGGTCGCGTCCAGGTGGATTCGGATGGGCGCTTGGCACTTCGACGATCCTCTTCTCTACAGCGTGCGACGGGCCGATCGAGCCGCCCAGCCTCGGTGTGACCCATAAAGCAGCGGCCCACTGCCGGATGGGACAGTCAGCGACTACGCTAGCGGAATTGTGGAACCCGTCTACCGGACGATCATCGGCCTTGCCCGTACCGTCTTCTTCGTCGAAGGCCTGAAGTTCACCGTCAAGGGCGCTGAACATATCCCCGCGCGGGGTGGTGCCGTACTAGCGGTCAACCACACCGGATACATGGACTTCACCTATGCGGGCCTGCCGGTGCGCACGCCCAAGCGCTATATCCGGTTCATGGCCAAAAAAGAGGTCTTCGACGACAAGATCTCCGGCCCGATCATGCGCGCGCTCAAGCACATTCCGGTCGACCGGGGTGCGGGCGCCGACTCCTACAAAGCCGCAGTCGATTACCTGCAGCGCGGCGAGCTCGTCGGCGTGTATCCCGAGGCGACCATCAGCCGCAGCTTCGAGATCAAGGACTTCAAGTCCGGCGCCGCGCGGATGGCCATCGAGTCCGGTGTGCCGATCATCCCGATCGTCATCTGGGGCGCGCAGCGGGTGTGGACCAAGGGCTTCCCGAAGCGGCTCGGCCGCACCAACACGCCGATCTCCATCGCGGTCGGCGCGCCCATCGCCCCGTTCGAGCCCGCATCCGAGCTGACCGCTCAACTGCGCACGACCATGCAGGAAATGCTGCTCGACCTGCAAAAGGACTATCAGCACGAGCTGGGCGCGTACTGGGTACCGGCCCGGCTCGGCGGCAGCGCTCCTACCCTGGAGGAGGCCGACGCGCTCGATGCCGCCGAGGCCGCGGAGAAGGCAGCTCGGAAGAAAACAGCCTCGTAGTAGCGGAGATTCGGATGGCGCGGGAACCGGTTTACGACATCCTCACCGGCTTGGTTCGCACCATTTTCCGGTTACAAGGGCTGCGGATCGACATCGCCGACCAGCACCGGATTCCGAGTGCGGGCGGCGCGGTGCTGGCCGTGAACCACACCGCGTACCTGGACTTCATGGAGGTCGGACTGGTCGGCCGCAAGTCCGGCCGCAACGTCAGATACATGATGAAGGCCGAGCTCGAGCACGGCATCGTCGGCTTTCTGATGAAGCACTGCAAGGCAATCGGCGTCGACCGAACGGCGGGCGCCGAATCCTATAGCCGCGCGGTGCAAGCCCTGCGTGACGGCGAACTCGTCGTGGTCTATCCCGAGGCGACCATCAGCCGCAGCTTCGAACTGAAGGACTTCAAGTCCGGCGCTGCCCGCATGGCCATCGAAGCCGACGTCCCGATCATCCCCGTCGTCATCTGGGGCGCCCACCGCGTCTGGACCAAGGACATCCCGAAACAGCTAGGCCGCCACAAGTTCCCGATCAACATCCGCATCGGCGACCCCATCCCACCCGCCGAACCCCCGGAATCCCTCACCACCACCCTCCGCACCCACATGACCGACCTCCTCACCGCGGCCCAACACGACTACCCCATGGCCCCCGGCGCCCGCTGGGTCCCCGCCCGCCTCGGCGGCACCGCCCCCACCCTCGCCGAAGCCGCCATCCTGGAACAGGAAGAACTAGCCCGCCGCCGAGCCAAATCCCAACACCCGAACCCCTGAGTTCGCTATCGAGTAGTGGCAGGGCGCCCGAGTCAGCGCCTATTCCGCTTCGTTATTCACCCTTTCGAGCCGATGCTGAGAACCACCCCGAAGACGGTGGCACCCACCTCCCAACCCGCGAACGGGAACCAGAGCACGGTCCCGGAGGGGTTCGCCGCTCCGCGGCTAGAGGTGTGACTCGCAGCCGTGGATGGCGCTGTTCTCGTAACCACAGGTGGCAGACCAGCGATGAGGATCGCCCGCATCCGACGATTCGGCGTATTCGCATTTGACCTTGCCGTAACGGCAACTTCTACCGTCGAAGACAGGCCGGACAGACCGGTTACATGGAAGTGATGGGAAGTGTCATGAGTTGGTCGATCGCCGAGGTGGCGAGGATGTCGGGCATCACCGCCCGCACCCTGCGGCACTACGACGACATCGGTCTGCTCGAGCCCGCGCACGTGGGTGTCAACGGCTATCGCTACTACGAGGAAGAGCAACTGCTTCGCTTGCAGCAGATCCTCGTGCTGCGTGAGCTCGGCCTGAGTCTGGCCGAGATCGCCGAGTCGGTCGACTCCGAGCCCGACACCCTGGTCGCCCTCGAGCGCCAGCACATCCGCCTGCGCACCGAGAGCAACCGCCTGGCGCGGATGGCCGACACCGTGGCACGCACCATCGCAGACTTGGAGGGGAAGACCGAGATGGCAGTGAAGATCAATCGCCCGGAGAACCTGTTCGAGGGCTTCGATCACTCGCAGTACGAGGCCGAGGCCCGCGAGCGCTGGCCGGAGCAGTACGAGCAGTCCCAACGCCACTACGCGACGATGACCGCCGAGGATATCGAGCAGTGGCAGCGGGAGGGCACGGCGTGGCTGATCCGTATGGCCGAGCACATGGCGGCCGGCACGCCGGTCGAGGACCCGGCGGTCCAGGCAGAGATCCACACTCATTACCTGGGCTTGTGTCGCTTCTGGACTCCGAACCGGGAGGCGTACAAGGGTATGGGCCAAATGTTCGTCGATGACGACAGGTACAAGGCGACGTACCTGAAGATCGCCGAGGGCCTCGCCGAGTATCACCGGGACGCGATGATCGTCTACGCGGACCAGCGGCTCGCCGAGTAGAGCCTTCGGCGGTGAGTGACGCGTGGCTGCGGCATCGGTCCGGGTAGCACCCGCCGCGGTGGGGATCAGAGGTGGTCGAGGGGGCGGCAGGGGGAGGGGGTGGGGACGGCGCCGCGGAGGAATGAGCTGGGTGGGACGCCCATGAGGGTGCGGAAGTCTGCGGTCATGTGGGATTGGTCGAAGTAGCCGTTGTCGGCGGCGAGGCGGGCGAGAGACGTTGTCGGCTCGTAATCGCCGGTGGTGGTGGGAAGTTGCGGCGATGGTGTGCTTCGCGCTTGTGCCAGGATGCGGCGCACTCGATCGATGCGCGCGAAGTGCTTGGGGGAGACGCCGATTCCGGCGGTGAACAGGTTGCGGAGTTGGCGTTCGCTGACGGCGAGGTCGCCGGCCAACGCACGCACGGAGCGGCCGTCCGGGTCCGCCGACAGCGCTGCGACGGCCGAGCGGAGTACCTCGCGTTGCGTGCGTCGGGTCGCATCCTCGGAAATACGTTGCGGCAGCTTATCTTCCAGAAAGCCGAAGATTTCGTCGGCGCTCAGCTCGATCAGCTCGTCGGCGAGATCGGCGGCGGCGCCGGGCAGGTCGGCGAGGCGGATGACCCGATCGGTGAGCAACGTTGCGGGCACGCCGAGCAGCGGCCGGGCCGCGCCGTGCGCCAAGCGCAGTCTCAGGCAGGACGCGGGTTTGCTCGGATGGGAGTACAGCGCTTTGGTCTGCGGGCCGATGACGAGGGCCTCGCGCGGCCCGCCCTCCTGTGAGCGCAGCACGATCGTGGTCGCGGCCTGCGGGATGTGCGCGAACGACTCGGCCAGGTGACGCACCGTCGGAATGCGCCCGAGTTCGGTGAACCACGGCCGCAACGACTCCGGCGCGGAGGCCGTCGTCTCGACGAGGTCGGCGGTCACGACGGGCGCCGTGCGCAGCATGGTGGTCACCGAATCCACTGTAGGCACTCGGCGGCGCGGCGGCTGTGCCGAAATTTCCTAGAGAACCCGGTGGTCCGGGCGGCAACGTTGGGCTCATGATTCTGATCACCGGTGCCACGGGCACCATCGGCAGCGAAATCGTCCGGCAGTTGGTGGCGCGCGGCGAGCAGGTCCGGGCCGTCACCCGCGATCCGGCGCGGGCGCAACTGCCCGCGGGCGTCGAGGTGGTGCGCGGCGACTACCAGGACCCGGCTTCGATCGCGGCGGCCGCGAAGGGTGTCGACGCCGCGTTCATCGTCGGCATCCTCGGCCCCGAATACGTCGACGCCGACCGCACCCTGATCACCACCGCGCGGGACGCGGGCGTTCAACGCATCGTGAAGCTCTCCGCCATCGGCACCGGCGAGGACGCGGTCGGCGGGATCGGCACCTGGCATCTGCCCGGCGAACAGGCGGCCCGCGCGAGCGGCGTCGAATGGACCATCCTGCGCCCGAGTTCGTTCGCCTCGAACACCCTGAGCTGGGCCGACGCGATCCGCAACGGCCAGCCGGTGCCCAGCATGACCGGCAGCGGGCAGCAGGGTGTCGTTGATCCGCGTGACGTCTCCGCAGTCGCGGTGGCCGCCCTGACCTCGTCCGACCACGCGGGACAGATCTACACCCTCACCGGCCCGGAACTGCTGACCAGCGCGGACCAGGTGGCCGTGCTCGCCGAGGTGCTCGGCCAACCGCTGGAAGTCGTCGACGTGCCGAACGAGGCGGCACGCGAACACATGCTCGCCGCCGGGCTGTCCGAAACGTTCATCGACGGCGCCCTCGAAGGCCAGGCTTACGTCCGCAGCGGCGGCAACGCCATCCTCACCGACGACCTCCGCCAGGCCCTCGGCCGCGCTCCACGCACCTACGCCGAGTGGGCCGCCGACCACGCTGCGGTGTTCCGCGAAGCGCCGACGGCGGCTGCCCGTGGCCGTGGAACCATCGCGTAGCTACGCATTGTCTGTGCCGGATCACCGGCTGTGAATCGGCTGGCAATTGCGCGGGAGGTTGCCGAGAGTTCCGCTGCGACCATTGTGGAGTGCTGTTGGGCGGCAGTAACTTTCGCTTGCTGATCAATGGCTCTATGGAAGGTCGAAATCATGCTCGCTCTGCTTGCCCTATTGGGTGCGACTGGTAGCGCCGCCGCGGCGTGGGGTACTGGAAGTGCCGCAATGGCATTGGGAAACAGCGGCGTCCTGCAGTAGCCCGAAACGCCGAACGGGACGGCACCATCGGTGCCGTCCCGTCGGGTTTCCGGGCTACTGCGCGGTGGAACGGAACGTGCGCAGCCGCAGGCTGTTGCTCACCACGAAGACCGAGGAGAACGCCATGGCGGCGCCCGCGAGCATCGGGTTCAGCAGGCCGGCCATGGCCAGCGGGATGGCGGCGACGTTGTAGGCGAACGCCCAGAACAGGTTGCCCTTGATGGTGCCGAGGGTCCGGCGGGACAGCCGGATCGCATCGACCGCGGCACGCAGATCGCCACGAACGAGCGTGAGATCGCTGGCTTCGATCGCCACATCGGTGCCGGTGCCCATGGCCAAGCCGAGATCGGCCTGGGCCAGTGCCGCGGCATCGTTGACGCCGTCACCGACCATCGCGACGACCTTGCCCTCGGCTTGCAACCGCTTGACCGTATCGACCTTGTCCTGCGGCAGCACCTCCGCGATCACCTCGTCGATACCGACCTGTGCGGCGATCGCCGCGGCGGCGGCCGCGTTGTCACCGGTCAGCATGATCGGGGTGAGCCCCAGCGCCCGCAGCTGCGAAATCGCTTGGGCCGAGGTCGGTTTCACCGCATCGGCGACGACGAGCAGGCCGCGCGCCTTGCCGTCCCAGCCCACCGCCACTGCGGTCTTCCCCTCGGCCTCGGCGGCCCGCATGGCCCGCTCCAACTCGGCATCCAGGTGCTGTGCCCAGTCGGCGAGCAGCCGGGCCCGTCCGACGATCACCGCGTGCCCGTCCACCACGCCTTGCACCCCGAGACCTTCGACATTCGCGAAACCCTCCACCGTGTGCAGCGCACCGACCCGCTCCCTGGCCCCCTTGGCGATCGCCTGCGCGATCGGGTGCTCGGACGAATCCTCCAGCGCCCCAGCGAGAGCAAGAACCTCGTCGGCGTCTTCGCCTTCCGCCGCAACGACATCCAGCAGCGTCATCCGGCCGGTGGTGACGGTGCCCGTCTTGTCCAGCACCACGGTGTCCACCCGCCTGGTCGATTCCAGCACCTCCGGACCCTTGATCAGGATGCCGAGCTGCGCGCCGCGACCGGTGCCGACCAGCAGCGCGGTCGGCGTGGCCAGTCCGAGGGCGCACGGGCAGGCGATGATCAGCACCGCGACCGCGGCGGTGAAGGCCGCCGCGACGGAACCGCCGGTGCCGAGCCAGAATCCGAGCGTCGCCACCGACAGCGCGATCACGATCGGCACGAAGATGCCGGAGATCCGGTCGGCCAGCCGCTGGGCCTGCGCCTTTCCGGTCTGCGCGTCCTCGACCAGCTTCGCCATCTGCGCCAGCTGGGTATCCGAGCCGATCCGGCCGGCGCGCACCACGATCCGCCCGCCGACGTTCACCGTCGCGCCGACCACCGCGTCGTCGGTCCCGACCTCCACCGGCACCGACTCACCGGTCAGCATCGAGGCGTCGACCGCCGAGGCCCCCTCCACCACCACACCGTCGGTGGCGATCTTCTCGCCGGGGCGAACCACGAACTGATCGCCAACGGCCAACTGCTCCACGGGTATCCGCTGTTCGGTCCCGTCGCGCAGCACCGAAACCTCCTTGGCGCCGAGCTCCAGCAGGGCTCGCAGTGCCGCACCGGCGCGTCGCTTGGACCGCGCCTCGAAGAAGCGTCCGGCCAGGATGAACGTGGTGACACCCGCCGCGGCCTCCAGGTAGATGCTGCCCGTGCCGTCCATCCGGGAGATGGTGAACTCGAACGGGTGCTTCATGCCCGGCATGCCCGCCGTGCCCCAGAACAGTGCGTACAGCGACCAGCCGAACGCGGCGAGGGTGCCCATCGACACCAGCGTGTCCATGGTGGCGGTGCCGTGGCGCAGGTTGGTCAGCGCGGCCCGGTGGAACGGCAGCGCGCCCCACACCACGACCGGCGCGGCCAGCGTCAGCGACAGCCACTGCCAGTTGGTGAACTGCAGCGCGGGGATCATCGCCATCGCGATGACCGGCACCGTCAGCACCAGCGAGACCAGCAGCCGGATGCGCAACGCGACGGCCGGATCACTCTCGGCCGCAACGGTTTCCGCGACTTTCCGGGCGGGCAGTGTGGCACTGTATCCGGCCTGCTCGACCGTCGCGATCAGTTCCGCCGGCGAGACGTCACCGGTGACATCCACCCGAGCCTTCTCGGTCGCGTAGTTCACCGTCGCGGTGACACCGTCGAGCTTGTTCAGCTTCTTCTCGATGCGATTGGCGCAGGACGCGCAGGTCATGCCGCCGATCACCAGTTCGACCTGCCCGATGGCGGGTGGTTGTGCCGTGGTGGTCATGGTGTGCTCCGTTCTGTGCGGCACGGTAGTGGAGATTCGGGTGTTGCGGGGGCGGCACGATGGCGCGGCCCCCGCGACGATCAGTGGCTGTGCGCCGGTGCTGGCGCGCCGTGTCCGGCGTGCGCCGGTTCGGGAGCGCCGCCGTGCCCGTCGTGGGTCCCGGGCACGACCGCCGCGGTGCCCTGGCCGACGGTCACGGTGAATTCGGCCGTGCGGACCACTCCTTCGTGCTGGAAGTCGAGGAACAGGCGGTAGTCGCCCGCGCTCGGCGCGGTGACGTAGAAGGTGATGCCGGGTCCGGCCGGGGTGACGCCGTCGCCGGGGTGGCCGTCCGGGTGCACGTGCAGGTAGGCGAGGTCGGCGGTGCGCAGCGCGACCAGGTGACCGTACGCCGCCAGGTAGGGCTGCAGGTCGGTGACCGGCTTGCCGTCCCGGCGCACCGACAGTGTGACCTTCGAGGCTTGGCCGGCGGCGACGGTGCCGTCGAGGGCGACCGTGTAGCCGCCGACGGTGGTGCTGGTCGACGCGGCAGGCAGCGGCTGCGGGTCGTAGTTGCCCGCGACTCGCAGATCGGCACCGAGGGTCAGGTTCCGGCCGCCCTCGGGGATGAAGTCGGCGAACACTCGGTAGTCCCCGGCGCGGGTGAGATCCAGTGGGACGCTCCAGGTTCCGTCGCCGCCGAGGACGGGGTGCACGTGCTGGAAGGCGACCATGTCGCGCCGGACCACGATCAGGTGCAGGTCCTTGTCGTGGTTGGGCTGATAGCGGGTGACCGGTGTGCCGTCCTGGTTCAGGATGCGGAAGCGGAGCGGGACGTTCGGCGCCGCGGTGGTCAGCGCGGTGTCGAGCCGCAGGGTGTATCCGCTTTCGGTGGTCATCATTCCTCCGGGTGTCTGGTCGGGACGGGCGGCGGGCTCGTCCTCATGAGCGTGCGATTCAGGGGCGGCGGGATCGGGGCCGATCGCCGCGCCGGTGGCAATGGCGATCCCGAATACGGCGGCCAGGCCGAGGGCGAAGCCGGCGAACTTGGTGGATGCGTTCATCGGATGCTCCGTTTCCGGGTGGTCGCGGCGTCAGCCTGCGACGGCGTAGCCGGCCTGGTCGATGGCGGCGACGATCGCGTCGCGCCCGATCGAGTCGGTGGTTTCGACAGTGACTCGGCCGGTGGGCAGGTCGACCGTGACCCCGTCGACGCCATCGACCAGGCCGATCCCGTCGCGTACTCGGTTGGCGCAGCCGCCGCAGGTCATTCCGGTAACGGTCACGGTGATCGCGGTGCTCATGGTGTCTCTCCTTCTGCGGCGACGGCCTCCGCCGTGCTCATGAGAATTACCATACCCCCCTAGGGTACTTCGTCAAGACGGGGTTTCGCGGAGATCGGCGTGCGCCTGGTCACAGCCGGACGAACGGGCTGGTGGGGGCCATCGCGGGACGATCGAGGGCATGAAAAAAGCCGTCGCCCTGGGGGATCAGGGCGACGGCTAGTGCTGGCGGCGATCGGGTCAGCCGGCGTGCAGCTTGCGCGCCGTGGGTGAGGCTTCGGTGTCGGCCGGGTCTGGATGGGTGCCGAAGAGGCGGTCGGCGGTGCCGGAAGTGGTGACGGTGAACCAGTAGTGCTCGTTCTTGTAGTGATGGTGGCGGTGGTTGCGCCAAACCGCCCGGTAGAGCGAGCCTTTCGGCTTGTAGTCGGTATGGATGAGGTAGTGGGTCCACTCGTAGCCGAAGCCGAGGATCGTGATGGTGAGCAGGAAGGTCAGGCCGAGGCCGAGGCGCGGGAAAGCGAAGCTGGCCAGCGCGATCAGGACAACCACCAGCACCGACAGCGTCTTGGTCGGGATGAAGATCAGCGGGATATCGCGCGGATCGACATGGTGTTCGCGATGTTTACGCGCCAGCTCACTATCGATCGGGATGGGGCCGAGTTGCCGTGGCCGCCAGTGCAATACGGTGACGTGCACGATCCATTCGAAGACCGGGAACACCGCGAGCATCGCCGCGGGCACCAGCGCGTCGGTCAACTGCCAGTCGCCGACCAGGATTCGGCCGATGAGCGCCGCGATCAGGGTGAGGCCGATGAGCCATGGCGAGGGATGGCGCAGGAACTCGCGGAACGCCGCGTCGAGCGTGAGGCCGCGGCGCAGTGCCCGTTCGTCGTTGCGCACTCGCGCGCGAGCGTTCGCCTCGACCGAATCCGGCTCGGAGGACGTGGATTTCGTCATGGTGTTTCCTAGGTGAAGCGTGATCAGTGTCCGCCGAGGACCTCGATCAGTGCGGTGGTCGCCGGTTCGAGCAACGCCCGAGCGATATCGGCGGCCTCTTGCGGCCGGCCCGCCACAATGGCGGCGGTCAATTCGCGATAGGCTTCGACGTTGCCCACCTCGGCGGACATGATCGGGGCCAGCGCCGCGAGCGCTGGTTCATAGGCGGCGCGCAACATGTTGAACATCAGCCGGAACACGATCGAGTCGGCCGCGTCGACGACGTGATCCCAGAACTCCATCGCATGCCGCTGCTGTGCCACCGGATCCTGTTCCACGGCAAGCGCTTCCACGCTCCCCGTCAACGCGGCACCGACCGTCGCGGAATCCGTCGCACCGAGCCGGACGGCGGCGAGCTCGGCCACCTTCGGCCCGTTGTGCAGCCGCGCCTCCAAAATGCTGCGCGCCACACCGGGATCCAACTCTCCGGCCTGTACCAGCAACCGAGGCAAAACCTCCAGTCCAGCCCCCCGCCGATAGTCCAGCACGGTCGTCGCGTCCCCTTGCCGCACCGCGACCAACCCCGCCGCCGCCAGCCGCTGCAACGCCTCCCGCACCGCAGGCCGGGACACCCCCAACGCCTCCGCCAACTGTCGCTCACTGGGCAATGTCGCCCCCGGCGCCAACTCCCCACTCAGCACATCCGCCGCGATCTGCTCGAAAACATCTCCCGACACCGACCGCTTGACCACAGGTTGCAACGCCATACCCTCACTGTGCGCCCAAATAGGTCAGGAGGTCAAGTGGTCAGACCAATTCGATCCATGGCACTCTCGCGTTCGCCGCCGCCACTGGTCTAAGAGCGGGTGGGCCAGGTTCGCCACGGCAGCAACAGCGAGCTGCTCAACAGGGCGACGGCTGCGCAGCCGATCGCGAAACGGACGCTCGTGACGGTGGCCAAGACACCGCCGAGAGCGATGAAGGCGGGCTGACAGCTGCGAGCGCTGATGGACCACGCGATGCCGACCCGCGCCATGTATTCGTCGTCCGTCGCGCGCATCCGGAACGTGGTGAACACCGGGTTGAATACACCGGCGCAGAACAGCAACGCGGTCTCCGCGGCGACGATGATGACGAGTCCGAGGACGCCCGGCCCGGCGAATACCAGGAAGCCCATCCAACAGGTACGTAGCACCCCGAAGCCGAGTAGGACGGTGCGTTCGCCGAAACGTGTGATCAGTCGGCTCGTCAGCAGCGACCCGACGATGCCGCCGAAGCACGGAATGCCGAGCGCCACTCCGTACTGCCAAGGCGCGAGGTGCAGATCGCGCAGCATGAGAATCGCCAGCAGCGGACCGGCGAGCCGGATCGCGCCACCGAAGACCATCGCGTTCCAGAACAGCGCGTGCAGCGTGCGATGCCGAAAGATGTACGCCCATCCAGCACGGATGTCGGTCATCCAGTGCCGCTCGGCCTGCGCGACCGGAGGTGGCGGCTCGGGTCGCTCCAGCGAGCGAATCCCCCACGCGGACAACAAGAAACTGACGGCATCGAGCAGTACGGTGGCGCCCGCGCCGAACACCCCGATCAGCACGCCGCCGATCGGCGCGCCGAGACCGGCGACGGTCCAGGCGGTCGTCTCGAATCTGCTGTTCGCGGTAGTCAACATCGGTCCTGGCACCAGCGCTTTGAGATGCGCACCGCTGGCTGCGCTGAAGACCATGGTGCCGAGCGCCTGAGCGGTGGCCACAACGCACAACTGCCCATAACTGGGCACCCCGAACACCATCGCCGCCGGGACGGTCGCCAGCGTCGCGAAGCACAGGAGATCCGAGCCGATCAGCACCGGACGTTTGCGGCGGAACTCGACAAAGGGCCCGAGCGGCAACGCGATGGCCGCGCTGACCACGGCCGAGAGCGCCGCGAGCAGCGAGACTCGAAAGTCGGACGCGCCAAGCACAATGATCGCGATCAACGGCAATGCGCCGGTGCTGAGCGAACTTCCGAGCTGACTGACCGTGAACGCGGCCCACAGTCGATGAAAGTCTTTGGGGAGCTTCGGTTCCGCCGTCAGGGTGGACCGGGCGATCACTGCTCAGCTCGGGTCGGAGCCACGAATGGCGGAGAGCCAGAGGGCGGTGGCTGCGGCAACGGAGGTGGCGGCGAGGAAGGTCGTGAAACCGCCGCTGTCGACATAAATCCACATTAGGGCCGCGAATGGGGCGGCGACGGTGGATTGCGCATCGAGCAGTAGACGTCGATGCGTACGAGTCGCGGTGGTGGTGAGTGCGGGGCCATCCGGGTCAGGGCGGGACGGGTTGTCGATGAGTCGCCCTGGCGGTTCCGTGCTGCGGATGCGGCCGGATGGATAGAGGCGATGACCCGCCACGTGGATTGTCCGGTCCGTGAGCTCAGCCCGCGTCTCGGTCATGCTCATCAATGCCGAGTCGAAATAGACCGGGAGCCAACGAGGTCGCCCGGTCCCGCTTATCTCCAGCCACGACCGGCTGACCAGCCGATGCTGCTGACGAATCCGCGAAACCCCCACGGTACGTACCGATCCCGAGGGCCAGAACGCGAGCAGCCCATGCGCAACAGCGATCCGGTAACCCGAGTATCCGACGATCCCCAGCCCCACCGTAGCCAACGCCGCCACCTGGTCCACATCGCCGAACGGCGCCCAGGCGAGGCATACCGCCAGGGCGCCGATCGTCACGCTGATCGGATAGGCCAGGGGGTGGCCCGATCCGAAACTCACTTCAGAAAGCCAACTTTGGTGTAGTCGGCTGAGGCGAGGCCGAACGCGCCGTAGTTGGCGAGGTTGTCGCGGACGGCGTAGGTTCCCGACGCCTGTTGCAGCGGAACAGAATAGCCCTCGGCCCAGATCATCTGGTCACACTTGTTGGCCAGCTCGATGGCCTTCTGCGGATCGAGTTCCGCGACCGTCTGCTCGATCAGCGCATTCAGCTCCGGCGAACCGATCCGAGCTTTGTTGCCCTGCAGGTTGTTCGGGTCATAGGCGTAGATCTGCGGCAGCGCGCCGAGCGGGAGAACGCTACCGCTCCAGCTGAACTGGGCGATATCGAAGTTGCCCGGATCGATGACGTTCTTGAACAGTCCACTCCCAGGCACCGTCTGGATGGTCAGCTTCACGCCGACCTTCGCCAGATTCTGCTGCACGATCTGCGCGGTCTGCACCCACAGGTCCTGCTGGTACATCACATCGCGGAGTTCGAGCTTGCGCCCGTCCTTCTCCCGTACATCACCATTGAGCTTCCAGCCCAGCTCGTCCAGCATCCGCGCGGCCGCGTCGGGGTCGTACGCGATCGGCGCCGCGTTGTCCTGGTAGCCCTTCTGACCCGCCACGAAGATATGATTGTTGAGTGGCTTCGGGTTGTCGACCACGCCGTTCTGCGCGGCGGTGACCACACCCTGCCGGTCGATCGCCTTCGAGATCGCCACGCGCAGTTTAGGATCCTCGAGCAGCGCGCCGGGCGCGCCGTTGAAGGTCAGGTGCGACCAGCTCGGCTCTGGCGTGCGCCTGATAACGACGTTCTTGGCATTGCGTGCGGCGGTGACATTCTCGATGCCGGACATATAGGCGTAGTCGAGTTCGTTGTTCTGCACCGCAGGCAGCGTCGCCGTGCTGTCGAGCACGCTGAAAGTAATCCGGTCCAGCTTCGGCGTCGGACCCCACCACTTAGGATTGCGGCCGAGGGTGATCCGATTCTGGCTGCGGTCGATCTCGGTGATCACGAACGGACCTGCGCTGGCGGTCAGGCTGTTGCGGTCGCGATCGTTGAACGCCTCAGGGGTAGCCGTGGTTTCCTTCGGATAGAGGATTCCGAACTGGCCTTTCCATTCGGCATAGGGCTTGTTGAACGTGACGATCGCCTGGTGATCGTCTATCCCACGCTCGACCTTCTCGACGCGGTCGAAACCACTGGTGGACGACACGAGGAACCGATTGTCCCGGCCGCTCTGCGCGGCGGCCTGCGAGCGCAGATCCTCCCAGGTGATCGGCGAACCGTCGGACCACACGGCCTTCGGATTTATCGTGTAAGTCACCTGCTGCGGGCTGGTATTCGTCAGCTGCACATCGGTGAAGTAATTGTGGTCGACAGAAAGGTCACCGGCGGCGTCACTGACGAACGGCGACGGCATCAACGGCGTGACAATGGTCGCCACGTCCTCGATGCCGCCGTCGACGTGCAGGTAGTTGAACGTTTCCGGGAATGAGGTCAGCGACAGGCGCAGATTGCCGCCGTCGCGTAGTTCGCTGGGATCCTTCGGATTGATGTCGTTTGTGCTGCCGACCGTGCTAGTGCCCGGCGTCACGCCGCCATTGTCGGCACAACCGGACACGATGAGCCCGATGGCGACGCACGGAATCGCGAACCGTGCGCCGAGGGAGCGAATCCTCATTCGGGACCTTCCTGTTCAAAAGCAACCGGAGACGTCTACTTCACGAAACCGATCTTGGTGTAGTCGTAGGAGGCAAGTCCTTCGGCGCCGAAGTTGGCGAGGTTGTCGCGCACCGCGACGGTTCCGGCGGACTGCACGATGGGCAGCGAGAAGCCTTCTTCGAAGATCATCCGATCGGCCTTGTTCGCCAGCTCGATCGCCTTCTGCGGATCGAGTTCGGAGATGACTTCCTCGATCAGGGCATTCAGCTCCGGGGTACCGATCTTGCCCTTGTTGCTCTGCGGCAAGGCGGGGTCGTAGGCGTAGATCTGCGGCAGCGCGCCCAGCGGAAGGGTGCCGCCCGACCAGGTGAACTGGACCATGTCGAAATTACCTGGATCGACGACATTGGTGAAAAGCCCGTTGCCAGGGACGGTTTGGATGAGGAGTTTGACGCCGACCTGCGCCAGGTTCTGCTGGGCGATCTGCGCCATCTGTACCCACGCGTCCTGCTGGTACATCACATCGCGGATCTCGAGCTTCCTGCCGTCTTTCTCGCGGACGTCACCGTTGAGCTTCCAACCCAATGCATCGAGTTCCTTGGCAGCCTGTTCCGGGTTGTAGGCGACAGCGGCGGCGTTGTCCTGAAAGCCCTTCTGGCCGTCCATGAAGATGTGGTTGTTCAACGCCTTGGGATTGGCCACGACCCCGTTCTGCGTCGCGGTGGCGATACCCTGCCGATCGATGGCCTTCGAGATCGCCACGCGCAGTTTGGGATCTTCGAGAATCGAGCCGGGCGCTCCGTTGAAGGTGAAGTGCGAGAAGCGAATGCCGGGGGCGCGTCGCACCTTGATGCCAGGCGAGTTGGTCGCGGTCTTCACCTCATCGATGCCGGACACGGTCGCGACATCGAGTTCGTTGTTCTGCAAGGCGTTGATGCGAGCCGAATAGTCGAGGACGCTGTAGGTGACGGTGTCCAGCTTCGGGGTGTCGCCCCACCATTTCGGGTTGCGGCCGAGCACGATTCGTTGCTGCGCCTTGTCGATCGAGGTGATCATGAACGGGCCGGACGACACCGGCAGGCTATTGCGATCGACGTCGTTGAACGCCTGCGGCGTAGCCAGCGAAGCCTTCGGATACAGCGGGTTGAACAGGCCCTGCCACTCTGCGTAGTGCTTACCGAAGGTGACGACCGCCTGCCGGTCGTCGACCCCGCGTTCGACCTTGTCGACTCGGCTGTAGCCCTGGGTGGCCGAGACCAGGAAATCAGGGTTACGGCCGCTCAGCGCCTCCGCTTGGGTCCGCAGGTCCTCCCAGGTGATCGGGCTGCCATCGGACCAGACGGCCTTCGGGTTGATCGTGTAGGTGATCTGCTGCGGATCCGTGCTGGTGAGCTTCACATCGGTGTAATAGTTGTGGTCGACGGACAGGTCGCCGGCCGCGTTCGAGGTGATGGTGCCCGGCATCGCCCAGGAAATCAGATCCGTGACCTCGCCGTCGGAGTCCACATGGTGCGCGTTGAAGGTCGCGGGGAAATTGGTGAGCGTGAGCCGCAGGTTCCCACCGTCTCGGAGCTCGCTCGCATCCTTCGGATTGATGTCGTTGACCGCGCCGATCGTGCTCGAGCTCGTTGCCGGATCACCCGACGAACCACACCCGGCCAGGATCAGCGCCAAAGCCACAGCTGGTGCGGCGCACCGAATACCGATGGCCCGGCCGATGCGGGCTTTCTTCGCGGTTGAGTTCACTTCACGAATCCGATCTTTGTGTAGTCGAAGGAATATCGGCCCTTGCTGGTCCGGAGCGGCATCGCAGTCCCCTTCTATCGGCTGACGGCAGGTACCGGCACGGCGTCGATCAAATCGCGCGTGTACTTGTGCCTAGGGTCGGCGAAAATCTGTTCCGCCGGACCGGATTCGACGATCTTGCCGCGCAACATCACCGCGATGTCGTGGGCTAGATTGCGCACCACGGACAGGTCGTGCGAGACGAACAGGTACGACAGCCCGCGCTCGATCTGCAGGTCGCGCAACAGGTTAAGCACACCGGCCTGGATTGAGACGTCCAGCGAGGACACCGGTTCGTCGAGAACAAGGATCTCCGGATCCAGTGCGAGCGCGCGGGCGATGCTGATGCGCTGCTTCTGCCCGCCCGAGAAATCGGCCGGATAGCGTTCGGCGTGATCGCGGCGCAGGCCGACCTGTTCGAGCAGTTCCGGCACCCGGTGGGCGATCTCTTCGCGCGAGCGGCCGTCGATGCGCATCGGCTCTGCCAGCGCGTCGAAGATCGGCAGGCGTGGGTCGAGCGACGCGGTCGGATCCTGGAAGACGATCTGCATCTTCCGGCGGATCTCCCGCTTCTGCGCCTTGGTCAGGGTCGCGACATCGCGGCCCATGATCTCGATCGTGCCTGACTCCGGTCGGACCAGGTCGAGGATCTGGCTGAGCGTGGTCGATTTCCCGGAACCGGACTCGCCGACCAAGGCCAGCGTGCGGCCTGCGCGCACCTCGAAGCTGATGCCGTCGACCGCGCGGATCTCCCCCTTGCGGCGTTTGAGAAGGATGCCCGAGGTGATCGGGAAGGTCTTCACCAGGTCCGAAACCCGAAGCACCACTTGATCACTGACCTCGGCCTCGGCCCTCGGCTCGGTGATCTCCTGCCGGTAGGCCTCGAACAGGTCGTCGATGCCGACCTCCGCGGTGCGGATGCAGGCGGCCGAGTGGCCGGGGTTGGTCTTCTCCAAGGGAGGCTCGGCGACCCGGCATTCATCGATCGAGATCGGGCAGCGCGGCGCGAACGAGCAGCCCGGCGGCAGTGCATGCATGGCTGGCGGCGCACCGATGATCGGGATCAGCGGCTGGCGGGGCGGGCGATCCATCCGCGGGATGGAGCCGAGGAGGCCCACCGTGTACGGCATCCGCGGTGCGGCGAAAAGCTCAGTGGTGGTGGCGGTTTCGACGATCTTTCCGGCGTACATGACCGCGACCCGGTCGGCCAGGGTGGCGGCGATACCCATGTCGTGGGTGATCATGATGACGCCCGCTCCGGTGATATCGCGCGCCTTGCGCAGCAGGTTCAGGATCTGCGCCTGCACCGTCACGTCGAGCGCGGTGGTCGGCTCGTCGCAGATGATTAGTGCGGGGTCGTTGGCGATCGCCATGGCGATGACCACGCGCTGGCGCATGCCGCCGGAGAACTCGTGTGGAAAAGCCTTGGCGCGCACCGCGGGTTCCGGGATGCCGACCAGGTCGAGCAGCTCGATCGCGCGGGCCGCAGCCTCGGACTTGCTCATCTTGCCGTGCGCCAGCAGGGCTTCGGCGATCTGCTCACCGACCCGGTACACCGGGGTCAGCGCCGAGAGCGGGTCCTGGAACACCATGCTGATAGAACTGCCACGCAGCCTGGACAATTCGCGATCACCGAGGCCGAGCAGTTCGCGTCCGCGCAACCGGATCGAGCCGCCGATCCTGGCTTGCTCGGGCAGCAGGCCGATCACCGCGAGCGAGGAGACCGACTTGCCGGAGCCGGACTCGCCGACGATGGCTAGCACTTCGCCGTCGGAGACGGTGTAGTTGACCCCGCGCACCGCCTCGATGCGACCCTCCTCGCTGGGGAAGGACACACGCAGGTCGGTGACCTCCAGCAGCGGTGCGGTGAAATTCTTTTCGACCACGACCTTCTCGATGGGGTCAGCGCTCGTCATACCTTCGCCTTCTTTTTCGAGCGCGCCCGCTTGGCGCTGGGATCGAACGCGTCGCGCAGTCCGTCACCGACCAGGTTGGCGCACAACACAACGGTGATCAGCAGGCCACCGGCGAACATGAACAGCCACGGATAGGTGGTCGCCGACTTGGTGCCCGCCGCGATGAGTGAGCCGAGCGAAACATCGGGCGGCTGCACACCGAAACCGAGGAAGCTGAGCCCGGTTTCGGCCATGATCGACGCGCCAACCGCGAGGGTGGTGTCGATGATCAGGATCGAGGCGATGTTCGGCAGGATGTGACTGAGGATGATGGTGCGGGTCGGCGCGCCCATATACCTTGCGGCCCGGACGAATTCGCGGTCGCGCAGGCTCAGCGTCAGGCCGCGCACAATGCGTGCGCTGATCATCCAGCCGAACACGCTGAGTAGCACGATCAGCAGCAAGATCGATCCACTGCCCTTAGTGCGGGGCGCGAACAGCGCGACGATGATGAAGCTCGGCACCACGAGCAGCAGATCGACCAGCCACATGATTGCGCGATCGGTCCAGCCGCCGAGTAGCCCGGCCGTCGCACCCGTGGTCGCGGCGATGGTGGTCGAGATGAGCGCGACGCACAGGCCGATCAGCAGCGATTTCTGCATGCCGCGCAGCGTCTGGGCGAGCACGTCCTGCCCGATCTGCGAGGTGCCGAAGGGATGCCTGCCACTAGGCGGCTGCAGCAGGGCGGTGTAATCGAGCTGCTGGTAGTCGTATTTCAGCAGCGGCGGCAATGCGTAGCTGGCGATGAAGAGCAGGATCAGGATCAACCCGCCGACCACCGCGGGCTTGTTGCGCAGGAACCGGCGCATAACCAACTTGCCGCGGCCTGCCGCAGCGGGCTCTGGTGCGCCCTGGACGATTATTTCGGCTTCAGTCACTGCACACGCACCCGGGGATCCAGAAGAGCCAGCACGACGTCGGAGAGCAGGCCGGACACCAGCACGACCAGTCCGGCGAACGCGGTCACCGTCACCACCGGGTACAGGTCCTGGGCGTTGATCGAATCGACCAGCCACTCACCGACGCCGTGCCAGCCGAAGATCTTCTCGGTGAACGTCGCGCCGGTGATCAGGCCGAGCAGGCTGTAGGCGAACAGCGTCGCCATCGGGATCAGCGCGGTGCGCAGGCCGTGCTTGTAGAGCGCCTTGCTGCGGGACAGGCCCTTGGCGCGGGCGGTGCGAATGAAATCGCTCTGCAACACGTCGAGCATGGCGTTGCGCTGATAGCGGCTGTAGCCCGCCATGCCGCCGAGGGCGAGACCGGCCGTCGGCAGCACCAGGTGCTGCACCCGGTCGAGCAGTTGCGGCCAGAATCCGTCGATCCGATTCGCCGAGGTCTCCCCGGTGTAGAGGAATATCTGCGACCCGGTGAGCGAATTGATTTCCAGCGCACCGTATTTCAAGAGTGTCGCAAGAAGGAACACCGGGGTGCTGAGCACGAGCAACGAGATGATCGTGGTGAAGTAGTCACTGAATTTGTACTGCCTGATCGCACCGGCCGCGCCGATCAGGACGCCGAGCACGGTGCCGATCAACGAACCGATGATCAGCAGTCGCAGACTCACCGCGACCCGGCGCGGCAGCTCCTCGCTCACCGGCTGCCCGGCCAGGGTTTTCCCGAAATCCCCTTGCGGTATCCCTTTCAACCAGGTGATATAGCGCTGCGGGATCGGGTCGTTGAGGTGTAACTCCTCAGCCTTGGCATCGATCACCGCCTGCGGCGGGCGCGGATTGCGTTGTTCCAGACTGTCCAGCGGGCGGAACGTCAGCGACGCCAAGCTGAAGGTCAGGAACGACGCCAGCAGCAACAGCACGACATAGTGAAGCGCGCGTCGTAGCAGGAAGCCGGTCATCAGTCCTCGTGGTCTTTCGGCTGGACGGACCAGCGTCGAGTATTAGCCCCTGATCATAAGGACGAAGACCCGGGCGCGCGTGTCACGCGGGGCTCGGGCATGTCCTTTATTCTTGCGGCACACGCGTACGCGGTCGGTTCGACGCGACACACTGCGCTTTTGCGAACGGCCGAGCGGACTGTCGGCGAGGGGGACACATGAGTTATCCGCAATATCCGGGTGGGTACAACCCGTATCCGGCGTATCCGCCTGGAATGCCGGCACCGAGCGGGGCCACCGCGATCACCGCCGGAGTGCTGGCCTGTGTCGGTGCGGTCACTGAATTGTTCGGCGGCGGAGTCAGTTTGGTGTTCGGGATCATCGGCGCGCGGCTCGGTGAATACGACACCACCGGGCTGTTTTCCGAGGGCTGGTTCCAGACCTGGGCCATCGCGTCCGGTGCGATCGGGCTGATAGCCGCGGTCCTGCTCGGGGTCGGTGCGGTCGCGATGTTCACCAGGAAGTCGTTCGGCCGGGTGCTCATTGTCGTCGGCTGCGTCGCGGTGATCGTCGTCGGCATCACGGGGACCGTGCTGGTCCACTCCGTCAACACCAACTCGGACAGCCTGAGCTCCCTCAGCGGCGGAATCGGCGGCCTGTTCGGCCTCATCTTCCCCGTCGCCACGGCAGTACTCGCCCTCCTGCCGATGACGGGCCGCTGGCTGGCACACACCCCGGTCGCCGCCGCCCCGCAGCCCTACGGCTACCCCTATCCACAGCCCGGCGCGCCTAGGCCGATGCAACCAGGTGCCGCCGGTCAGCTCGACGGGCCGCCACCAGCCGCATGGGGCCAGGCTGGACAGGTGCCCGCTGGTCAGGCCTCGTGGCAGCAGGCACCGCCGGTGCCGCCGACCGCCGGAAGCCCGCCTGCTCAGGCCTGGCAGCAAGCGACCACCGACGGGCCCGACAAGCGTTCGGCCGCACCACAACCCGCCTGGGGCGTACCCGCACAACCAGCTCCCTCGGCCTCGGATCAGGTCAGCGGAATTCCTCCAGTGCCACAGGCCGCTTGGGGTGTGCCCGCGCAGCCAGGTCTCTCGGTGCCGAATCAGCTCGACGGACTGCCTCCGGTGTCACAGGCCGCCTGGGGTGTGCCTGCGCAACCAGGTGCCGCGGGGCCGAATGATCGGGGTGCGTGGCCGCCGTCCGAGCCGCAAGCCTGGGGCGCACCCGCTGCCATCGGGCGCAACGATGAGACGGTTCTGCGGCCACCGCCTTCGGTCCCACCGTCCGCTCCTGCGGTCCCACCGCAGCCTGCGGATGACACTGTTTGGCGTCCGCCGCCTGCGTAGCCGGGAGCAATCCGCTGCCGCACGGCAGCCTGCCCGGCGCTTCGCTAGTCGGGGTCACGCCACCCTCGGCGCGGACGGCCGGTCGGACGCGAGGGCAGATTCTGGGGGTTCGACTGATGGCTCAGCTCCGCTGATGCGCATCTTCCTGGCGATACCCCCGGCACTGCGAGTCGGTCGTCCGGCAGGATGGAATGGGTGACCCTCCTGCACCTGCCCAAGCCGAAGATGGTGGCGACCGATGTCGACGGCACCCTCATCGATCATGACGAGCGGGTCACCGCGCGCACCAAGGCCGCGGTGGACGCGCTGATCGGCGACGGTGTGCCGTTCGTGCTCGCCACCGGACGACCGCCGCGCTGGATCGATCCGGTTGTCGACGGGCTCGGCTACGCGCCGCTGTGCGTGTGCGGCAACGGGGCGGTCATCTATGACAGCGCCACCGATCGGGTGCTGGCCAGCATGACGTTGGACGTGGCGACGCTGTCCTGGATCGCGGACCTGGCCGAGGAGGCGCTGCCCGGGTGCGGGCTGGCGGCCGAACGGGTCGGCGAGAGCGCGCACGACGCGGTCACCCCGCAGTTCGTGAGCTCACCGCTGTACGAGCACGCCTGGCTGAACCCGGACGACACCACGGTCGCCCGGCACGAGGTCATCGACGCCCCGGCGATCAAGATGCTGATCCGACTACCCGGCGCGCGCAGTTCCGACATGCGCGCCGTGCTCGCCCCACTGCTCGGCGAGCGCACCGACATCACCTACTCCACCGAGCACGGACTGATCGAACTGTCCGCCCCCGGCGTCACCAAGGCCTCCGGCCTGTCGATCGTCGCGCAGCGCCTCGGCGTCGAGCCCGCCAACATCGTCGCGTTCGGCGACATGCCCAACGACGTCCCCATGCTCACCATGGCAGGCCACGGCGTAGCGATGGCCAACGCCCACCCCGAAGCCATCGCCGCCGCCGACGAGGTCGCCGAATCCAACGCCGACGACGGCGTAGCCCGCATCCTCGAACGCTGGTGGCTCTGAACAAGCCGCCGCACCGGCACCTTAACGAATTCGCTTGCGGCGCAGCGGTTTGCGAGCTGTTCTGAGTGCGGTGCGTGAGAAGTGCGCGGCCGGGGGAACGCAGTCGGAGCCCGCGGCTGTTGGCTGCGGGCTCCGAGTGGTGGCTTGGTCTGGATCAGCCTGCTGGTTCGGGGGCGGGGGTCGGGAGGAAATCTTCGGGGGTCGGGAACTTGAGGGCGTCGGGTGACGGAGAGGGGAGATCAGCCTGCGCCGGGGCCGGGACGTCAGCGGGAGCCGGCGTCTCGGCGGGTGCGGGAACCTCAGCGGGAGCGGGGGATTGGGCCGGGATGGGGGCTCGGCCGGGGGCGGGGCGGGCCGCGTCCTGCTGGTAGGTGTCGTTGTAGGTCTTCCATACCGTGGTGACGATGCCGGTCACCTGGTTGAGGATGAGCGAGCCGTATTGGAAGTCCGAGCGTTGGCCGTTCGGGACGTTGTAGGCGTCGCTGGTCGGGAGGCCGAGGACGCCCGCGTCGCCGCCGAGTTGCAGGAAGCGGTCGAGGATCTTGCCGAGTACCTCGATGACCTTGCCGTCGGGTGCGGTGTAGACGTAGCCGTTGGCGAACTTGGCGTACTGCTGGCCCTGCGCGGCGGGCAGCGGCTCGGTCTGCGCGGCGCCGAGTGGGCCACTGGGACCGCCCTTGTCGGACCAGTGCTTGGCGATGGGGTTCTCGTTCACCATGCCGAGCAGCTTCTTGGTGAGGGCGGCGAGCGTGCTGAGGTCGGGCTTGTTGCGCGGCGCAGGCTGCGGGGCCGGGCTGTTCGCGGTGCCGTCGGTACCGGTGCCGGTCCCGTTGTTCGCGTAGCTGTCGGTACCGTCGCTGTTTCCGCTGTTCGCGGTGCTGGCGCCACCCGCGACACTCGCGGCGATTTCGCGAATTCGATCCATTTCCGCATAGGCGGCATCGCCGGGGCATGCGGTGTTGCCGACGTCGCGGTGGGCGAACACGATCGGCAGGTTCACCGCCTGGCCCATCGCGTAGGAGGTGTACTCCGTGCCCTCGGAGTACATGGTGGTTTTCCCTTGCGGGTTGAGATGCGCGATCTTGGCGCGCCAGCCGATGAAGTTGCCGATCGCCTGGATCGATTCTTCGGTGGGCGGTTCGGAGGAGTAGTTGCCCATCAGCGCGACACCCGCGGTGTTCTCGTTGAACCCGCCAGCGTGCGCGCCCTGCACCGCGCGGTCGAGCCCACCGGCGCGGCCTTCGAAGATCTGACCGTACTTGTCGACCAGTGCGTTGTACCCGATGTCGCACCAGCCCAACGTTTGTGCGTGATAGGTGTAGATCGCGCGGACGATGCCCGCGGACTCTTCCGGGGTGTAGTCGTTGCGTCCGGCCGTGTGGTGCACGGTGATGCCGCCGAGGCCGTCCTTGCCGGGGCCGTCGTCGTAGGTGGGTTCTTCGCAGCGGATGCTCTCGTCGGCGCCCCAACCCTCGCGGGAGATCACCTTGGGTCCGCCGCCGGGTGCGGGCGCGGCGACCTTGTGCAGTGCGCCGTCGATGGCGCCGCGGCCCGGATCGATCAGGACGGCGGTGAGGTCGACGCCCGACATTTGGGCGGGATCGTCCGAGCGCGGTGCGGGCTGGGTGGCCTGGTCCGGTGCTGTCGCGGCGGCGTTCTTGCGGGTGACCAGCATCTGCACGGCCTTGGTGGTGCCGACGTAGAGCGGTTCGGTGCCGGTCTTGCCGCCTGCCGCGGTCCGATCGGTGCGGCGGGTGTCCACCGGTTCGGTGTTGAACCAGGGACCCCAGCTGCCGTCGGGTTGGCGGGCGCGCAGCATCGCCTTGGTGTTCGTCAGATCGGCGGCGGTGAGGGCGACGACGCTGAAGGGCGTCTCCCGGGACAGTTCTTTGACCTGTGCGCCGACCTGGTCCGCCAGCTCAGGCGGGACCGCGCCGGGGGTCAGTGCGGGTGTGTCGGGTGTAGTGCCCGGTTCGAGTCGGCTGGGGTCGGCGACGAAACGGGTGCTGCTCGGCAGAGGCTGGGCGGGCGCCTGCGCGGTCTGCCCGGAATTGGGGACTTGACCTGGCATGGAGCCGGGCGCGGTGACCTGTCCCGGGACGGAACTCTGCGTCGGTGCGGCCGCCTGGCCCGGAATGGTGCTCTGGCCTGGTGCGACGGCTTGTCCAGGAATGGAGTTCTGGGCTGGTGCGGCAGCTTGGCCCGGAATGGTGTTCGGGCCCGGTGTGCCGGCTTGCCCGGGAATGGAGTTCTGGGTCGGCGCGGCGGCCTGGCTTGGAGTGCCGTTTTGTTTCGGTGCGGCGGCTTGGCCTGGAATGTTGTTGTGGTTCGGCGCTATGGCCTGCCCGGGAAAACTGTTCTGACTTGGCGCGGCGGCCTGCCCGGGGAATGGTGTCTGCCCTGGTGCGAGGCCCTGCCCGGGAGTGGCGTTCGAGCCAGGTGCGGTGTTCAGACCTGGTGCGCTCTGCTGGCCGGGGGTGGCCGGGTGTGGACCGTTCAGCTTCGGTAGCGGAATTTCTTTCGGTAGTTGCACACCGGGCGGCAGTGGTAGTCCATCGGGAATGGGAATTGACGCCGGTAGCGGCAGCATCCGCAGATCCGACAGATGCAGATCCGGCAGATCCAATCCGGTGAGTTCGCGCAGCGGCAGCACGATATCGGGCGCCGAGTTCAGCACCACCTCGGCCAGCTGCGCCGGTACGGCGGCGAGCTCGGAGCCGGTGGTGGTGCGGTAGTCGGGCGAGTCGCTCATCGTGAGCGCCGCGAGCGGGGCCGCTACCGCAAGCGTGGTGACAACCGGGAGGACGTAGGAACGTTTCGGTTTGCGGTAGGGCACGAGCGTCTCCATTCAGGTCGAACCAGTGATCGTGTGCAAAACCAGGGTTGCTTCCTGATGTATCAACGATCACAATAGTCACAACTGTCACATATCTAAACCTCTGGTTGAGGATTATGTGATTGCTCGAATGTAGCTCTCGGAATGCGGCCGGATGGAACGACATGCCGACAGGTATCCAATCCGCCCGGCCCCGGAATACCGTGGGAGTGAACGGATGCGACGCCACATAGCACCGGAACGAAAGAGCACGGGGGGAACACAAATGCGGGTGAAATCTGCGCGCAGAGCGAAACGAGCGGCTCGCCGGGGACAGCGTCGGCGCGGGCCGGGACAACCTGCGCTATCCGTGCGGTCAGCGCTGGTCACCGGCGGTGCGACGCTGACCGCCGGTGCCGTGCTGGTGCTGTGGATATGGCCGGGGGAAACGCCGTATCGGACGGTGGCCGGGCCGGGCCACGGGCGCGGGATGAGCCAGCTCGGCGCGTTCGCGAGCGCCCAGGAGGGGCAGACCGCGGAAAACATCCTGGCGCATTACTACCCCGGCGCCACGCTCGGCACAGTTCCGGCAAACACCGTCGGGATCCGGCTGACGGCACAGGACGACGCCACGCTCGACACCTTCGCGGGCGCCGGCCTGCGCGTCGCCGGTCAGCTGGTCGAGGCGGGGCAGGCCGCGCATCTCACCCCGCTGCCCAACGGCGGCGCGAACGTGGTGGTGACGGTCGGCTGCGACGGTGACGTGCTGTGGCAAGCGGCGACCGACGATCCGTGGGTCTATCCGATCGACCCCGGACCGAACCGGCCCGCCGCGGAACACCTGACCCTCTGCGGAGGTTCGGCGTATCGCGGCGCGCTCGGGGTCGCGACGGAAAACGGCGCGGCACGCACCGTCAACCGCGTCGACGTGGAGGACTACCTGCTCGGCGTGCTCCCGGCCGAGGTGCAGGCCAACTGGGCGGACAAGGGCGGGGCCGAGGCGCTGAAGGCCCAGGCGATCGCCGCCCGCTCGTATGTCCTTGCCGAGCACCGTTATTCGTACGCGCAGAGCTGCGACACCACCGACTGCCAGGCGTATCCCGGCACCGCGAAGGAAGATCCGCGCTCGGCCGCCGCCGTCGTCGGCACCGCGGGGACCGTGCTGCTGCGCGATGGGCGAATCCTGCGCTCGGAGTACTCCTCCGCGCCCGGCGGTGGCGAACCCGCCGACATCTACACCTTCGAGGTCGGACCCGCACTGACCGATCTCGCGCCCAATGCGCCGACCGCTCCGGTGGATCCGCGGACGAAGGTCGCTGTCGGCGAATCGCCGATCGATATCGAGTATCGCCGAATCGGTGGCGCGGCAAGCAAAGTCGGTCAGCCGCTCGGGCCGGAGATGGCACTACCGGAACACGCCGGAACGTATCGCATGTTCACCAACGGAGTCATCATCTCGACGGCCACCCTCGGCGCACAGGTCGTCGACTTCACCACACTGCTGCAATTGGTGCCCGATCCGCAGGCGCCGAAGGGCGGTCCGTCGAAGGCGAGCGTGCCCTCCGCTCCATCGGGCGCTGTTGTGCCCGAACAGGTTCCGTCGGCCGCGAGCGTTCCGCCGGTACCCGCGCCAGCTGGTGCCACCGCACCGCCGGTGCCTGAATCAGTCCCGTCCGGTGCGAACGCCGCACCGGTCCCTGAATCAACGCCCTCTGGTGTCAACGCAATACCGGAGCCCGCGCCGCCAGCTGCGGATACGCCTCCGGTACCCGCGCCGCCTGCCGACGTGGCGCCCATGCCGTCCGATGCCAGCGGAGCGCCTGTCGCCGCGAGGGTTCCGACTGGTGCGACCGTTACTCCGGTACTCGAGTCCGCTCCGCCCGCTGCCGCCGTTCCGCAGGTGTCAGAGTCTGTCCCGCCCGGCGAGGGTCTGCCGCAGGTATCAGAATCGGTTGTGCCTGTTGCCGATACGTCGCCGGCGGCGGAGTCGATTCCGTCCGTTGTGAGTGTTCCGTCGGTGTTCGGGTCCGGTGCGCCCGCGGTGTCAGTGTTCGAGCTGGTTCCCTCCGATGCGGATGGGCCTTCGGGTTTCGAGTCCGAGTCACCGAGTACGGGCGTTGCGCCGGTGCCGGAGTCCGTGCCGTCCGGTGTCAGCACAGTGCCGGTGCCCGAGGCGGTTCCGTCCGGAGTGCGTGTGCCGCCTGTGTTCGAGTCGGCACCCCCGGTCGGTTACGTGCCGCCCGCGAATTCGGTGACACCCGGTAGCACGGTCGCACCGACGACGGCGGCTACTCCGACACCGCGGCCGACGCCGGGGATTCCGATCCCGTCGGGTGGTGCGACCAGTAGTCCGCTGTCACCGGGATCGTCAGGACCTGCGGCGCGGCGATGATGGTGACTGAGGCGGTCTAGGCGGACATTTTTCGTTGCGCCGCAACGGTAGAAGGCCGCTGACCGTCGAAAGTGTCCGGCGAGGCCGGGCTTTCGATATACCCGAGTCACTCCGGCGCACCGTCCCCGAGCGATTCCGTCAGTGTCCGCAACAGCCCGGCGAGCTGCTCGCGCGATTCCAGGTCCAGCGCCGCGAGTATGCGCTGCTCGTTCGCCATATGCTTCGGCAGTACGTCGTCGATCATCTGGCGCCCCGCCGGGGTGAGCCGGACCCGGATCACCCGGCGGTCCGACGGGCACGGCATGCGTTCGACCAGGTCCTTGGCCACCAGCCGGTCGATCCGGTTGGTGATCGCGCCCGAGGTCACCATGGCCACCTTGATCAGCGCGCCCGCGGTGAGCCCCTCGTCGCCACCGGAGCGGCGCAGCGTGGCGAGCACGTCGAACTCCCAGAACTCGATCCCGTACTCGTTGAAGAAGTGCTTGAGTTCCTGCTCGAACAGGCGCGACAGCCGTTGGACACGGCCGATCACGGCCATCGGCGAGACGTCGACCTCCGGCCGCTGCTGGTTCCAGTGCTGGATGAACAGGTCCACCGCGTCTGCCATGGCCGCTCCTCTCTACTTTAAGAATCTTAACATTGATCTACTTGACGTTGAGGCACCCGGGCGAGTAGATATTTCAACGTTGAGATTATCAATGAGGAGCGAACGACATGACCCCAAGCACCACCCCGCGCACCGGAAACTCATACGCGGGCACCCTGGCGCTCACCGCCCTCACCCCCATCGTCTGGGGCTCCACCTACGCCGTCACCACCGAGTTCCTGCCGCCGGACCGCCCGCTGTTCACCGCGCTCATGCGCGCACTGCCCGCCGGTCTCGCGCTGCTCGCGATCACCAGGGTGCTGCCGCGCGGCATCTGGATCGGCCGCGCCGCCGCCCTCGGCCTGCTGAACATCGGCGCCTTCTTCCCCCTGCTGTTCCTCGCCGCGTACCGGCTGCCCGGCGGTGTCGCAGGCGTGCTCGGCGCGGTCGCGCCGATGTTCGCGCTCGGCCTGGCCACCGTCGTTCTCGCCGAGAAGCCCAACGGGCGCAAGGTGATTGCCGGTCTGATCGGCGTCTTCGGTGTCGCGCTCGTGGTGCTGCGGGGCAATGCGCAACTCGATACCGTCGGCGTCATCGCCGGACTCGCCGGTGCCGCGTCCATGGCGGCGGGCACCGTGCTCACCCAGCGGTGGGGACGGCCGGCGGGGGTCGGCCCGCTCACGCTGACCGGTTGGCAGCTCACCGCAGGCGGTCTGTTCATCCTGCCGCTCGCCCTGCTCATCGAGGGTGCCCCGCCCGCGCTGGACGGCGACGCGATCGGCGGCTACCTCTACCTCGGCGTCATCGGCACCGCGGCGGCCTACTGGCTCTGGTTCCGCGGGATCTCCAAGGTGCCCGCCACCTCGGTCGCCTTCCTCGGTCTGCTGAGCCCGGTGTCCGCCGCCGTGATCGGCTGGATCGCGCTCGGTCAGTCGCTGAGCCCGCTGCAGATGATCGGCCTGGTCATCGCGCTGACCGGCACGGTGTTCGGTCAGCTGGCGGGTAAGCCGAAGGTGGTTGCGGAACCGGAGGTGCAGGTCCCGGCGGTCGTGCGCTGAAACTGCCGATAAACAGGGTTGACCTTGACGTAGCGTCAACTTGCATGCTGGTTACACCGACGAGATGAGAAGGGAGAAGAGGGTCGTGCGCACCGAATGGTCCATCCAGGATCTGGCCAAGGCGGCCGGTACCACCAGCCGCACGCTGCGCCACTACGGCCAGCTCGGGCTGCTGCCGCCGAGCCGGATCGGCACCAACGGTTATCGCTACTACGACCAGGACTCCCTGGTGCGGTTGCAACGCATCCTGCTGCTGCGAGAACTCGGCCTCGGCCTTCCGGTCATCGCCGAAGTTCTTGCCGGTGAACAGGACTCCGGTGCCGCACTGCGCACGCACCTGGAACTGCTTCGGCAGGAACAGGATCGGATCCGGCGCCAGATCGAGTCGGTGCAAACCACGCTGCAGAAGACGGAAAGAGGTGAACAACTCATGGCTGCAGAAGTTTTCGATGGGTTCGACCACACTCAATACAAGGATGAGGTGATCGAACGCTGGGGCAAGGACGCCTACGAAAGCGGCGACAAGTGGTGGCGCTCGATGAGTGCCGCGCAGCAGCAGGCGCACTTCCAGACCCACCTGGACATCGCCGCCGATTACGGCCGGGCGCACGCCGCCGGGCTGGCGCCCGATAACGACGAGGTGCAGGCCATCGTCGCCAGGCACCGCGCCTGGATCGGCGACGGCTGGCAAGGCAGGGCCGTGCTCAAGGAGGCCTTCATCGGGCTCGGCGAGATGTACGTCGCGGACCCGCGTTTCGCGGCCAACTACGACGTGCACGGCGCGGGGACCGCGGCGTTCGTCCGGGACGCCATGAAGGTCTACGCCGAGACACAGCTCTAGATCGCGCCCAACCCACGGCCGGTACGCATACTGAATGCGTGCCGGCCGTCGGCGGAGAGAGGGCATCCGAGCAATGACATACGCCAGTGAGAGTCCGCGAGCGACCGCGCCCGCGGAGCCGAGCGGAGTGATCGCGACCAGCGCGGCCGTGCTGGCCCTGCTCGCCGGGCTGTGCAACCTGTGGGGCGAGCGAACCGTGCTGAACGCCCTCGGCGCGCGCCCGCACCTCGACAAATCCCTCGCGGTCTTCTCGATCCTGGGTGCCTTGCTCGCCGCGATCGCCCTGATCTACGGCGCCATCCAACTGCTTCGCCGCGACGAAACCGCCCGCTACATCCTCATCCTCACCTCGGGCCTACTGACCGTCTTCGCCCTCATCGCCCTGGTCTGCTCGCTCACCGGCTACCAGCCCGACTACGGCATCGACTGGCTCCCGAAACAGCGGCAATCCCAAGAAATCCTCAACGGCACATTCAACGGCCTGATCGGCACCCTGACCGCCCTGCTCCATCGCGAATGGATCGCCTCACTGACCGCCGCGATCCTGCCGCTCGCAGTCTTCCTCCTGGCGTCCTCTCGCTACACCGCCCGCTGGGTGGCATACACGTCGCCACGTCTCCGCGCCGGAATTCCGGACAGCCAAACGACTTTCGGTTCTGTCGACGCGTAACCGGGCTGCCACGCTGCCGACAACCCCTCTCATCGGCTCGATCGACCGCCGATCGCGCGGTAAGGTTCGCCCCGAAACCTAGAGGGGGGTTCGATGAGTAATCCATATGGTGCACCAGGCAATCCGGTTCCGACGCCCGCGCAACGTGGGTTGTCCGGGGTGATCTGCATCGTGTCGGCGTGGCTGGGTGCGTCGGGAGTCGGCTTCGGCTCCATCTCGGCCTTCGAGTATTTCCGAACGGTCGACGCGATTCGTAAGCCGAGCCTCACAGACGACAAGTACGACGCCTGGAAACTCGCCGCAGAATTCCACAAAGGGCTGGAGGCCCTGCTGATCGTCTCGGTGCTGATGGCCCTCGTTCTTATCGCAGGCAGCTTCCTGTCCATGATCGGCAAGCCGGCTGGCCGCCCACTGGAAATCATCGGCGGCGCTTGGATTTTCATCGGCGGCCTGTTCAGCGTCACCTTCGGCGGCGAACACGGCCTCGCCGCCGATTCATTCGCCCATTGCTACATGATCGTCATCGGCGCAGCCCTGGCCTTGATCTCACTCGTCCTCACGCTAACCCGCCCCAACGCCCCCCAAGCCCAGCCCCAATACCTCCAACACCCACCCACCCCAATGCTCTACCAAACCCCACGCCCCTGAGTCTTTACCAACCGTTTTCGGGGCGGGTGTGCCGCTTCACGGAGTCTGCCGCGGGCGGGTGGATGACCGGCGACAATCAGCACCGTGACGGGTGGGGATCCGTGCGAGCCGACGACTCTGTCGGCATTCGCACTCGCGGAGGCGATTCGGGAACGGCGGCTCAGTGCACACGATGTCGTCGAGGCACACATCGAAGTGCTCGAGCGAGCGCAGCCACGAACGAATGCGGTGGCGGCGAACCGATTCGAACAAGCCAGGGCCGAGGCGCACGCGGCTGACAGGCTGGTCGCCGCCGAGTCAGCTGTGCTTCCCGCTCTGCTCGGTGTTCCGTGCACGGTGAAGGAGATGATCGGTATCGCGGGGATGCCGCATACTGCCGGTTTCGTGCGACGTCAGGGAAAGACGGCCGTGAGAACGGCATCGGCCGCACAACGGCTCATTGACGCGGGCGCGATTGTGCTGGCGCAGACGAACGTTTCCGAACTCGGTATCTGGATCGAAAGCGTGAATCGGATATACGGGCGGACCAGCAATGCGCATGATCGTCGGCGCACGGCCGGTGGTTCCTCGGGCGGTGAAGCGGTGGCAGTGGCAGTGGGTGGTGCTACGTTCGGACTCGGCTCGGATATGGGTGGTTCGATCCGAATTCCGGCGTATTTCAACGGCGTGTTCGGACATAAGCCGACGGCCGGGTTGGTACCCAACACTGGCATGTTCCCGGACACGGTCGGTGAGATCGGGCGGTTGCTGTCGATCGGCCCAATGGCTCGGCGCGCATCAGATCTGATGCCGCTACTGGAGATCATTTCCGGCCCCGACGGAACGGATTCGTTCACTCGCGCGGTAACTCTGGGCGACCCGGAAACGGTTGACTTGCAAGGTCTCCCGGTGATTATCAGCGAGCAGACCACGCTGATTCCGGCGCGGCAAGAGGTTCGCGGTGCCCGCGACCGGGCAGCTGCGGAACTAGCGCGACATGGCGCTGATGTTCGCCGGGTGCCGCTGCGTGGGATGCGGCGTGCGACCGAATTCTTCCTCACGGCCGCAGCAGAGTTCGGCGGCAGCCTGGGCGCCATCATTGCGGCCGAGGCCGGTGCTGAGCCGGTGGAAACTCTTGTGCGGCAAGCGATGAGCCACAACGGAATGACGACGTTGACTCTGATCGGCGAACGGATTCCCCGGCCCGAACGCGCTGTTCGTCGTTCACTCGCCGCCGCTCGTGCGCTGAGCGCGGAAGTCGACACCATCATCGGATCAGGCGTCATGCTGCACACTCCGTTCCGATCGACCGCCCCGCGACATCGCGCGACGTTCGCCCAACCTTGGCTGCAGACACCCTGTTCGGTATTCAACGTGCTCGGCCTGCCCGTCACCCAGGTGCCGCTCGGGTTGAGCAGCGCCGGCCTTCCGCTCGGTGTCCAGGTCGCGGCTGGCCGGGACCGCGACCATGTCGCAATCGCCGTGGCGCTGGCACTGGAGCGCGCTTTCGGCGGCTGGAGACCGCCGGTCGCGCGGTAAAGTTCGATCGATATCGAGACGGGCTTCGATGAACTATTCGTGACCTCGAAGTGATTGCATCAGTTGGGCTTCCGTGATCGGGGGGGCCGGTAGGGGGTGGGCGGCGGTGGCGCGAAGGCCGTCGAGGGTGAGGGCTAGGTGGCGGCGCCAGGCTTCGGGGGCGATGGTGGCGGTGGCCTCGAGGATTCTGGTGTGCGACCAGGTGATGAAGGCGATGTCCTCGAGGACCCAGTCGGGGCGGAGGGCGCCGGAGTGCTGGGCGCGGGTGATGATTCGGCGCATGATGCCGTGGCCGTGTTCCTGCGCGTTGGCGATGGCGCGGCTGGGGGCGGCGCGGACGGCGAGTTCGCTGAGTAGGCGGTCGGAAGCTTGGAGCTCGCAGACCTTTTCGACTAGGTAGACGAACGAGTCCCATGGATCGTCGATGGCGAGTGCTTCTTCGGCGATGCGGCCGCCCGCTTCGATGCGGTCCTCGACGGCGGCGGCGATGAGGTCGTCGCGGGTGGGGAAGCGGTTGTAGAGGGTGCCGATGGCTACGCCCGCGCGGGCGGCGACCTCCTTGAGCGGGGCGTCGAGGCCGCGCTCCTCGAAGACTGCGCGGGCGGCGGTCACCAGCGCGTCGCGGTTGCGGCGGGCATCGCTGCGTAACGGCTTGTCCACGGGCATTCGCCGATCCTACAAATCAGGGCTCCGAATTATGTTGAGCATGGGTTCAAGTTAGTGCTACCGTCGGAACTCTAACTTGAACCACTGCTCAACTTAGTGAGGTAGGCATGTCGAAGACCATCGCGATATTCGGGTTCGGGCCCGGTCTCGGTGTGGGGACCGCGCGGCGCTTCGGGCGCGAGGGGTTCCGGGTGGCGGTGATCGGGCGGAAGCCGGACAAGGCGCAGCGGCACGTGGACGAACTGGTCGCCGAGGGTATCGAGGCCGCGGCCTTTCCTGCCGACGTCACCGATGCGGCGCAGGTCCATGCCGCGATCGAGAAGATCGGCGCGACATTCGGCCGGATCGACGTCGCGATGCATGGCGCCGCGGGGGATCCCGTCGACCGCATCCCGTCCACGCTCGCGGTGGACGTGCCTGCCCTGCACACTCCGCTCGCTCTGAAGCTCTATTCGCCGATCCTGATGACCCGCGCGCTGGCCCCCGCGATGATCGAACGCGGCGAGGGCACCCTGCTGTACTCCTCGGGCTCGTCCGACAGCCGCCCGATGCCGTTCCTGTCCAACTTCGGCGTCGCCCTCGCCGCCCAGCGCGGCTACCTCCGCCAACTCGCGATCGAACTGCACGGCACCGGCGTCTACGCGGGCCTGCTCGACATCGGCGCACTCATCGGCGGCAGCAAGGCCGAACAGCTCGTCGACGAACACCCGGAGCTGTTCCCGGCCGATCTCGAAATCACCCGCATGACCAATGACGAACTGGGCGAACACTATTGGCGGATGTACACCGACCGCGACCAGGTCGAAGTCGAGGTGGGTTTCCCTGACTGACACGTGACATCCCGCACGCCGACATCGGCGTGCGGGGATTCGCCGACTCAAGCCACAAACTCACGAAGACAAGCGCCGACGTACTCGACCCTCATCCCGGAGGTCGCCGCACGGCCAGCCCCGCCGCGCACGCATTCGCCCGCCGCGCACAAAAAAGCTGGCTAATTCGTCCGCAGCACGCGAAAACAAGCGCGGCGACCGAGAACCGCTTATTCGATCGGGGGCCGATTGACGTTAAGGGCGCTTGCGGCAAACTTTGGGCTAAATCGGGATGGCTCGGACACGAAAACGTGTGTGGAGCGGGTGCTGGGATGTGCGCCGCGCGACTCCACCCAGACCTCGCGCGGACTTCCGATACTCTGGGCTCCCGTGACCGTCGCATCGTCCCCGGGTAACTCCGCCAACTCCACCTCACAGTTCGATCTGATCGTCGTCGGCTCCGGATTCTTCGGGCTGACCGTCGCCGAACGCGCCGCTACCGAGCTCGGCAAACGCGTGCTGGTGATCGATCGTCGCTATCACCTCGGCGGCAACGCCTACTCGGAGCCGGACCCGGATACCGGGATCGAGATCCACAAGTACGGCGCGCACCTGTTCCACACCTCGAACAAGCGGGTCTGGGATTACGTCACCAAGTTCACCGAGTTCACCGGGTACCAGCATCGCGTCTTCGCGAAGCACAAGGGGCAGGCCTACCAGTTCCCGATGGGCCTCGGCCTGATCTCCCAGTTCTTCGGCCGCTATTTCACGCCGGACGAGGCGCGCACGCTCATCGCCGAGCAGTCCGCGGAGATCGATACCAAGGACGCGCAGAACCTCGAGGAGAAGGCGATCTCGCTGATCGGCCGCCCGCTGTACGAGGCGTTCATCCGCGATTACACCGCCAAGCAGTGGCAGACCGACCCGAAGGAACTGCCCGCAGGCAATATCACCCGCCTGCCGGTGCGCTACACCTTCGACAACCGCTACTTCAACGACACCTACGAGGGCCTTCCAAAGCAGGGCTACACGAAGTGGCTGGAGAACATGGCCGCCTCGGAGCTCATCGAGGTCAGGGTGAACACCGACTGGTTCGACGTGCGCGACGAGCTGCGCGCCGCGAACCCGGACGCCCCGGTCGTCTACACCGGCCCGCTGGATCGCTACTTCGACTACCAAGAGGGCGAACTCGGCTGGCGCACCATCGATTTCGAGACCGAGGTGCTGGAGACCGGTGACTATCAGGGCACCTCGGTGATGAACTACAACGACGCGGACGTGCCGTTCACCCGCATCATCGAGCCGCGCCACTTCCACCCGGAGCGCGACTACCCGACGGACAAGACGGTCATCATGCGCGAGTTCTCCCGCTTCGCGCAGACCGGTGACGAGCCGTACTACCCGATCAACACGCCGGAGGATCGCGCCAAGCTGGCCGCGTACCGCGCGCTCGCCAAGAAGGAAACCGCAATGGACAAGGTCCTTTTCGGTGGCCGCCTCGGCACCTACCAGTACCTGGATATGCACATGGCTATCGGCAGTGCGCTCAGCATGTTCGACAATGTGCTGCGCCCGCACTTGGAGACCGGTGCGCCGCTCGCTGACGAAAGTGCAGAATGACCTCCCAATCCCTTGTGGAAGACATGACCACCGAGACCCGCGCGAAGTCGCTGCTCCAGCGGATCATCCTGCCCCGGCCGGGTGAGCCGCTCGACGTGCGCACCCTCTACGTCGAGGAATCCAAGACCAACGCCAAGCGCGCGCACGCGGCCACCCGCACCTCGCTGTCCATCGGCGCGGAGTCCGAGGTGTCGTTCTGCACCTACTTCAACGCGCTGCCCGCGAGCTACTGGCGGCGCTGGAGCATCCTGCCGTCGGTGGTGCTGCGCCTGGAACTGGCCGGTCACGGCCGGGTGGACGTGTACCGCTCGAAGGCGGACGGTTCGCGAATCCACGTGCAGGGCAAGGAATTCGCCGTCGCGCCCGGCACCGAGTCGGTGCACGTCGAGTTCGAGGCCGATCTCGGGCCGTTCGAGGACGGCGGCTGGATCTGGTTCGACATCACCACCGACACGGCGGTCACGCTGTTGTCCGGCGGCTGGCACGCGCCGGTCGAGGCGTCCGACGAGGGCAGCATCGCGGTGGGCATGCCGACGTTCAACCGGCCCACCGATCTGGTGAAAACCCTTGCAGCCCTTGGCTCGGACCCGCTGGTGCTGGAAAAGATCGCTGCGGTGATCGTCGCGGACCAGGGCAACCGCAAGGTGGTCGACGAGCCCGGTTTCGCCGAGGCCGCCGCGCCGCTCGGCGACCGGCTCGCCATCCACAACCAGCCCAACCTCGGCGGCTCCGGCGGCTACAGCCGGGTGATGTACGAGGCGCTGAAGACCACCGCCGCCGAGTACATCGTCTACATGGACGACGACATCGAGATCGAGCCCGACTCGATCCTGCGCGCGCTGGCCTTCGCCCGGTTCGCCAAGTCACCCATGCTGGTCGGCGGGCAGATGCTCAACCTGCAGGAACGCTCACACCTGCACAGCATGGGCGAGGTCGTCGACCGCGGCATTTTCATGTGGACCTCCGCGCCGAACGTCGAGTACGACCACGACTTCTCGAAGTACCCGCTCAAGGACCGGGACAACTCCAAGCTGCTGCACCGGCGCATCGACGTCGACTTCAACGGCTGGTGGACCTGCGTGATCCCGCGCCGGGTCGCCGAGGAGATCGGTCAGCCGCTGCCGCTGTTCCTGAAGTGGGACGACGTCGAATACGGGCTGCGCGCAAGGGATCACGGGTACTCCACGGTCACCCTGCCCGGTGCCGCGGTATGGCACATGGCGTGGAGCGACAAGGACGACGCGATCGACTGGCAGGCGTACTTCCACCTGCGTAACCGGTTGGTCGTCGCCTCGCTGCACATGCCGGGCAATGGGCGCGGCATGGTCGTCAACACGGTCAAGGCGACGCTGAAACACCTGCTGTGCCTGGAGTATTCGACGGTCGCCATTCAAAACCTGGCGATCAAAGACTTCCTCGCGGGCCCGGAGCGGCTGTTCCAGCTGCTGCCGAGCGCGCTCGGCGCGGTGCACGCGCTGCGCAAGCAGTACCCCGACGCGGTGATCCTGCCGTCGTCCACCGAATTGCCGCTGGCCAGTCACCTGGAGGTCGGCGCGGTCGCCGAACCGGCCAACCCGATCGCCAAGGTGGTCCGGCTGGCCAAGGGCGTGGTGCACAACTTCCGCCCCGCGCACACCCAGCATCACGAGACCCCGCAGTTGAACGTCCCGACGCTGGACGCCCGGTGGTTCCTGCTGTCGCAGGTCGACGGGGTCACCGTCACCACCGCCGACGGCCGCGGCGTCGTCTACCGCAAGCGCGACCCGCGCCAGGCCCTCGGCCTCTTCAAGGAAGCCCTGCGCCTGCGCAAGGAACTGGCCGCGCGCTTCCCCGAGATGCAGCAGCGCTACCGCGCCGCCCACCCGCAGCTGACCAGCACGGCGGCTTGGGAAAATGCCTTCGGCATCGATGCCGAGACGAAGGGTGACAAGCAGTGAGCTTGGCGGACAACACTGCGGTGAACAAGCCGCTGCAGAGCACGAACGGCCACGGCGGACCGGTGTCCGCGGTGCCGTCGACCGAGCCGGCGCCGCCCGAGGTGAAGATCATCAACGCGGTGCAGGCCAGGATCGCCACCCCCGAGGTGATCAAGGCGGCCCGCGGCATGTCGCACTTCGGCGAGCACGCGCTCGGCTGGGTCGGCATCGCCGCCGCGGGCTGGCTGGTCGACAAGCCGCGACGCAGACAGTGGGCCGGGGTCGCGGTCGGCGCGGTCGGCGCGCACGCCGCCTCCATCGTGATCAAGCGGGTAGTCCGCAGACCCCGCCCGAACGATCCGTCGGTGCAGGTCAACGTGTCGACGCCGAGCAAGCTGAGCTTCCCGTCCTCGCACGCCACCTCGACGACCGCAGCGGCGGTGTTGCTCGGCAGATTGACCGGGCTACCCTTGCCTGCGGTGCTCGTCCCACCGATGTTGCTGTCCCGGGTCGTCCTCGGGGTGCACTATCCCTCCGATGTGCTCGCTGGTTCGGCGCTCGGTGCCGCGTCCGCCGCCGTTGTGCTTGCCGCCGAAAAGAGATTCGATGACCGCCACAGAAAGAGCCTTGGTTGACATGAGCGAAGAGCCGACTGGTGCCGACCTAGCTGAGGCGGTTGTCAAGGGCCCGCCGAAGACGTTGGCAGGCGGCCTGTTCAAGGCTGTCCGGCCGCGGCAGTGGGTCAAGAACGTCCTGGTGCTCGCGGCTCCGCTGGCCGCGGGCACGGCCAACGAACTCGACGTGCTCGGTCACGTCGGTATCGCCTTCGTGGTGTTCTGTCTGGCGGCCTCCGGCATCTACCTGATCAACGACGCGCTCGACGTCGAAGCGGACCGGGCGCATCCGACCAAGCGGTTCCGGCCGATCGCCGCGGGCGTCGTTCCGGTGAACCTGGCGTACACGCTGTCGATCGTGCTGCTCGTCGCATCGATCGCCGGATCGTTCCTCGCGTCCTGGCACCTGGCCGTCGTGATGGCGATCTACATCGGCATCCAGCTGGCCTACTGCTTCGGCCTCAAGCACCAGGCGGTGCTCGACATCTGCATCGTGTCGTCGGGCTTCCTGCTGCGCGCCGTCGCCGGTGGCGCGGCCGCGAATATCGTCCTCTCGCAATGGTTCCTGCTGATCATGGCGTTCGGTTCACTGTTCATGGCGGCGGGCAAGCGTTATGCCGAGCTGCAGATCGCGGTGAGCACGGGCGCGAAGATTCGCAAGTCGCTGGAGTACTACACGCCGACCTACCTGCGGTTCATCTGGACGCTCGCGGCCACCGCCGTCGTGGTGTTCTACGGTCTGTGGGCGTTCCAGCAGGACAACCTAAAAGACACCAATTGGTTCGCAATCTCGATGATTCCGTTTACCATCGCAATCCTGCGTTACGCGGTCGACGTCGATGGCGGCGAGGCCGGTGAACCCGAAGAGATCGCACTGGGGGACCGAGTCCTTCAGTTCCTCGCAATCGCCTGGATCGGAGCGGTAGGTGTCGCTGTCTATCTCACCTGACGAGATGTTGGTAGCGGGAGTGGAGCAAGACGAATACGCGAACGAGGGGCCGGCTGTGCAGCCGGCCCGCTCGGCGTCGCGGTACGCCTTGCTATCCCGCGCCACGTTCGTCGGTGGGATCGCGCTCACCGTGGTCCTTTTCGCCGTCGGCGGCTGGCAGCGCCGCTGGATCGCCGACGACGGCCTGATCGTGCTGCGCACGGTGCGCAACCTGCTGGCAGGCAACGGGCCCGTCTTCAACGAGGGCGAGCGCGTCGAGACCAACACCAGCACCGCGTGGACCTACATCGTCTGGTTCTTCAGCTGGCTGACCCAGGCGCGGCTCGAGTACGTGGTGCTCGGCATCGCGTTCACGTTGTCGATGGCCGCGATCGTGTTCGCCATGCTCGGCGCGAGCAGGCTGTGGGGCGGCCCGAAGTCGGTGCTGCTGCTGCCCGCCGGGATGCTGGTCTACATCGCCATCCCGCCGGCCCGCGACTATGTCACCTCGGGGCTGGAGAGCTGCCTGGTGATCTGCTGGCTCGGCCTGCTGTGGTGGCAACTGATCCGCTGGAGCCAGGCGGAGCGGGTCAAGTTGCCCGGTCTGTTCGGCCTGGTGTTCCTCGCGGGGTTGGCCCCGCTGATCCGTCCGGAGATGACGCTGGTCGGCGGGCTCGCGCTGCTGATGATCGTCATCGCGCCGATGCCGGAGTCCCGGCTGCGTCCGATCGTGTTGCGCGGCTTGATCATTGTCGCCGCGGGCCTGGTGCCGATGGGGTACCAGATCTGGCGGATGGGCTACTACGGCCTGCCCTATCCGAACACCGCGGTCGCCAAGGACGCGGGCGGCGCCAAATGGCATCAGGGCTTCATCTACCTCTGGGATCTGGTCGGCCCGTACTACCTGTGGGTGCCGCTGCTGGTGCTGCTCGTCGCGGGAGTCGTTGCGGCGCGCGGCAAGTCCGCTGAGCTCGCGGACCCGGCCGGGCGGCATGCCGCACCGGAGGAACAGTCCCGGTGGAACGCGCACCGGGTTCGGGAGTGGCTGCGCTCGCCCGCCGCGGTGGTCACCCTGGTGCTGCTCAGCGGATTTATCCTCACCGTGTACGCGCTGCGCGTCGGCGGCGACTTCATGCACGGCCGCATGCTGCTGGCGCAGCTGTTCCTGTTGCTGCTGCCGGTCGCCGTGGTGCCGATCCGGCTGCCGGTCGGCGGGTTCCGGGCCGCCACGGCCGCCGACTGGTCCTTCGCGGTGGTGCTGTTCGCGTTGCTCGGCACCGCGGGCTGGGCGCTGTTCGCGGCCAACACGACCGCGATCAAGTCCGGCACCAAGATCACCTCGACCGGCATCGTCGACGAGCGCGTCTACTACGTCCTCAATACCGGCCACGATCATCCGATCCTGGCCGAGGACTACCTGGACTACCCGCGCATCCGGCCGATGGTGGACAACATCACCGAGACCCCGAACGGCGGCCTGCTGCTGAACTCGCCGTCGTTCATGTTCTGGTACATCGCCCCGCCGCCGCAGCCGATTCCGGCGGGCGGCGCCGGGCACACCGTCTACTTCCTCAACCTCGGCATGACCAGCATGAACGTCCCGCTGAACGTGCGCGTCATCGATCAGATGGGCCTGGCCTATCCGCTCGCCGCGCACACCGAGCGACTCACCGACGGCCGGATCGGGCACGACAAGGCGCTCTACCCGGACTGGGTCGTGGTGGACACCGGCATGGTGGACAAGAAGCCGTGGATGCCCTGGTACCTGGACGAGAAGTGGGTGACCCAGGCGCGCACCGCGATGTCCTGCCCGGCCACCGAGGCGCTGCAGATCTCCTACCGCGACCCGCTCACCTTCGAGCGCTTCCGGCACAACCTGAAGCACGCGCTGACCTTCGCCAAGTACCGGATCGACCGGGTGCCGAAATACGAGATCGAACGGTGCGGTTTGGTCGATCCGTTCCCCAAGCCCGCACCGGCACCGCGCTGAGCCGAGTCACGCGGATCAGCTGAGCCGAATACCAATGATCAACACGCACACCGGGTTCCCTTCACAGGGTGCCCGGTGTTCGCTTTGGGCAGGTTTCACAAAATTCGGGTACATCCCTCTGTCTCGGTTCGATAACGCCACTGTCACGATGACGCGCTAGGCTGCGAAAGTACGCCCGTCATGACGTCAACTAGTTGTGGGCATCGGCGGGTCATCGTGAGACAACGGCCGATGCTGTTGCATGAACGAGAGGTCGAAACTGATGCGAGGCGTGTTCGGGCGTCTGAATACTCGAAGAGCCGGATCGTGGCTGAAGCGTTCGGCGCTGGTGTCCATGGCGATTCTGCTGCCGCTCGGGGTGTCGGTGGCAGGCCCGGCCGGACCGGCGTCCGCGGCGTTCAATCCGGACGGCTTCGATTTCTGGGTCGACTCGGAGATGGGCCCGATCAAGAACCGGGTCTTCCGCGCCGCCGACGGCAATACCAGTCGCGTGGTCTACGCGCTGGACGGCATGCGGGCCCGGCCGGACCTCAGTGGCTGGGAAGTCGACACCGAGGTTGTGCGCGAGCTGACCAAATGGAACATGAACGTCGTCATGCCGGTGGGCGGTCCGTCCAGCTTCTACGCCGACTGGAACGGGCCGAGTAACTTCTTCGGCGCCGGCAGCGGGGGTTCCTCTTCCACCGGTTCCGCCAACTCCGGCTCCGGACTGCTCTCGGGCTCCGCGGGCATGGGGAAGACGAATACCTATAAGTGGGAATCCTTCCTCACCAAGAACCTGCGTTACGCACTGCGGGACCGTCTCGGCTTCAATCCGAACGGCAACGCCGTGTTCGGCTTGTCCATGGGTGGCAGTGCCGCGCTCACGCTTGCGGCTTATCATCCGGACCAGTTCCGTTACGCCGGTTCGTATTCCGGATACCTGAACATCTCGGCGCCGGGAATGCGCGAGGCGCTGCGGGTGGCCATGCTGGACGCGGGTGGCTTCAATATCGACGCGATGGCGCCGCCGTGGGGGCCGCAGTGGCTCCGGATGGATCCGTTCGTCTTCGCGCCCCAATTGAAGGCCAACAACACCCGGCTCTGGGTCTCGGCCGGCAGTGGTCTGCCGAGCGGGGCCGACGGCCTGAGCTTCAACACCGTCAACGCGATGGGACTCGAGGCGCTCGCGCTGGCCAACACCCGCGCGTTCCAGGTCCGGATGGCCTCGCTGGGCGCCGGGAACGCCACCTACGACTTCCCGGCCGTCGGTGTGCACAACTGGACCTACTGGGCGGATGAGGTCTACCGGATGATTCCGGACATGTCCGCCAATATCGGGTGATTTACGGGTAAGTCTGTTCGACAGACCGCCCGGTGCCGAGTGCATCGGGCGGTCTTTCGTTTACTAGGCGTCCAACCGGCGTTTGGTAACGAATGTGAAGGGGTAGCGGTAGGCGAGTTGTGGCATGAGTCACTTTCCAGCAACATATAAGCTTCCGATGCCGATTGATACATGAAGAACATGCACAGAGGTCGATTCGTCCCTTTTTGGTGGACGGCGGCACTCGGTGTCCGCAGCGGGGGCCGGTAGAGATCGCCAGCCGTTTGCCCTCCGGCCGCCCGAACGAAAGGTCGAGTTTGATGCGAATTGCCCGCTGGAAAGGTAGATCCGGTACGTCCGGAGCGACTGGTTCGTGGGTGAAGCGATCCGCACTCGGGGTCGCCGTGGCACTGTTGCTGCCCTTCGGCGTCGCGGCAGCGGGAAGCGGAGCCATCGCATCGGCGGGCATGGACCCCGGGGCGTTCGACTTCTGGGTCGACTCCGGCATGGGGCCGATCAAGACCCGCGTGCTGCGCGCGAGGGACGGCAACACCAACCGGGTCGCCTACGTGCTCGACGGCATGCGTGCGCCGGAGACGCTGAACGGCTGGGAGATCGAGACCAACGTTCCCGCCGTGCTGGCCGACGCGAACATCAACGTCGTCATGCCGGTCGGCGGCATGTCCAGCTTCTACGCCGACTGGAACGCGCCGAGCGAGCTGGCAGGCATTCCGGCGGGCACCGGCTCGTCGTCCGGCTCCGGCGCGCTGAACATCTTGGCCGCGGGTCCCGGCAAGAGCTACCGGTACCAGTGGGAGACCTTCCTGACCCGTGACCTGCGCAACGCGCTGCACGACCGGCTGGGCTTCAACACAACCCGCAACGGCGTGTTCGGCCTGTCCATGGGCGGCAGCGCGGCGCTCACCCTGGCCGCGTACCACCCGGACCAGTTCAGCTTCGCCGGTTCGTACTCCGGTTACCTGAACATCTCCGCGCCGGGCATGCGGGAGGCGATCCGCATCGCGATGCTGGACGCGGGCGGCTACAACGTCGACTCGATGGCGCCGCCGTGGGGTCCACAGTGGCTGCGGATGGATCCGTTCGTCTTCGCGCCCAACCTCGTCCGCAACGGCACCCGCCTGTGGATCGCCGCGGCCAGTGGCCTGCCCACGGCGAACGACGGCCCGAGCTTCAACACCCTCAATGGGATGGGCCTGGAGGCGCTGGCATTGGCGAACACCCGCGCGTTCAACGTGCGGATGGCGACGCTCGGCGGTGGCAATACCGTCTACTCCTACCCGGCCTACGGTATTCACGCGTGGAACAACTGGACCGACGAGGCGTACCGGATGATTCCGGACATGTCCGCCAATATCGGCTGACGAATTCCCTGTAGACAAACCGCCCGGCGCTACCAAGCGCCGGGCGGTCTGTTGTTTTCGACCCGCCCGCCGATATCACCCGGCATGATTGGCTGGTAGATCGCTGGCAAACGAATTGCGATCTTGCCGCCGCCGGTCGTTGCGGGAAACCCGTGAGATCGGCAAATCTTTGGTTTTCGTCACGATCCGGCATCGCAGTGCGTTTTCCGTCGGGCCTAGCTCGAATAGCTGCTTATAGAAGAGGGATAGGCCCGAGGACTTCGCGCGGGAAGCCATCGATGCCGAGTGTCGATCTACATGCGGTCAACGGCGAGCGCACGGGCGAAAGGTCGAATCGATGCGATCAGGCGGAGTACGCGGAACGGTTGCCAGCGCGCGCACAGCGGCGGATCGCCGCTGGTTTCGACGTTCGGTCGCGGGTCTGGCCGTCGCACTCGTACTGCCGTTCGGTGCCGCCCTCGGCGGATTCGGCGCGACCGCACAGGCCGGTTTCGACCCGCGCGGCTTCGACTTCTGGGTCGACTCCAGCATGGGCCCGATCAAGTCCAGGATCTTCCGCGCCGCCGACGGCAATACCCGGCGCGTGGTCTACGCGCTGGACGGCCTGCGCGCCCGCAACGACCTGAGCGGCTGGGAGGTCGAGACCGACATCTCCCGCGTGCTGCCGCAGTGGAACATCAATGTGGTGATGCCGGTCGGCGGCCAGTCCAGCTTCTATTCGGACTGGATTGCGCCGAGCAACACCAACGGCCAACAGCAGCCCTATGCCTGGGAGACCTTTCTCACCGACAAGTTGCGCTGGGCGTTGCGCGACCGCCTCGGCTTCGATCCGCGCGGCAACGGCGTGTTCGGCCTGTCTATGGGCGGCAGCGCCGCGCTCGCGCTGGCCGCCTATCATCCCGACCAGTTCCGTTACGCCGGTTCGTATTCCGGCTATTTGAACATCTCCGCGCCCGCCATGAAGGAGGGGCTGCGGCTGGCCATGCTCGACGCGGGCGGCTTCAACATCGACGCGATGTGGGGTCCGCCATGGGATCCGCGCTGGTTACGCAACGATCCGTTCATGTTCGCGCAACTGCTGCGCGACAATGGAACTCGCCTGTGGATCGCCTCCGGCAACGGCTTGAACGGACCGCGCGACGTGATCAACGCGCCGATCGACGTCTATCACCTCGGCAACGCGATGGCGCTGGAAACGATCGCACTCGCCAACACCCGTGCCTTTGAAGCTCGGATTAACAGTCTCGGGCCGAGCAACTCGGTGTTCGTCTACACCCCGGTGGGCGTGCACAGCTGGAACTACTGGCAGGACCAGGTGTTCCAGATGCTGCCCGACCTCAGCGCCCATTTGAGCTGAGCTGACACTTCCGGCCATCAGGGTGAAATTTTGGTGTTCCGGCACGACAATCACCGGGGGAACGCGATAGGGTCACCGCACCATCACAGATTGCGTACGGGCGGATTTCGGCCACCTGGTTGCCTCGGCCTTGCTAAGGCCACGGGTGTCGAATATCGTCCAGCGAGCGCAAGTGTGACCAGATCGTTGTTTCGCAGTCGCCTGCGCCGGAATGTCGGGGTCCGGTGTGGCGGTGTGCGTCTCGTTGGCAGCACTGGTGCGGTTGCGCCCCTCGCGGGTCGCGGACGGCACCACAACAGGCAGAAAAGCAGAAAGAGAGCAGGATTCATGCGTTTCGGCAGGGCGGCCGCGCCGATGAGAACGAAATCGGGACGGCGAGGCGCACCTCGTGGTTGGCGTAATCGAATTCTGGCTGTCGGTGCCGCTGCATTGGCGCTACCGATCGCCGTAGGTGTGGCGGCCCCGATCGCCACCGCGGCGCCGGTGCACGCACCGGTATTGCGTTCCCCGGCAGGTGGATTCGAAGATCTGATGGTCCCGTCCAGCATGGGCCCGATCAAGGTCCAGGTGCAGTGGGCATCGCGCGGCGGCAACGCGGCGCTGTACCTGCTCGACGGACTCCGGGCCCGTGATGACCGCAACGCGTGGTCGTTCGAGACGAACGCACTGCAGCAGTTCGGCGGCGACAACATCACCCTGGTCATGCCGGTCGGCGGTCAGTCCAGCTTCTACACGGACTGGTACACGACCAGCAACACCAACGGCCAGAAGACCACCTACAAGTGGGAGACCTTCCTGACCAAGGAGCTCCCGGCCTTCCTGGAGGGCTACGGCGTTTCCCGCACCAACAACGCGGTCGCCGGTCTCTCCATGGGCGGCAGTGCCGCACTCGCGCTGGCCGCGTACCACCGCGACCAGTTCAAGTACGCCGCCTCCTACTCGGGCTACCTGAACATCTCCGCGCCGGGCATGCGTGAGGCGATCCGCGTCGCGATGCTGGACGCGGGCCGCTACAACGTCGACTCGATGGCCGCCCCGTGGAGCCCCGCGTGGCTGCGGATGGACCCGTTCGTGTTCGCGCCGCAGCTCAAGGGCCTGCCGATGTACATCTCGGCGGCCAGCGGCCTGCCGGGTCAGTACGACAGCCCGAACTCGGCGGTCGGCGTGTTCAACACCGGCAACGCGATGGCGCTCGAGGCGCTCTCGCTGGTCAACACCCGCGCGTTCCAGGCTCGCCTGGCCTCGCTCGGCATCCCCGCCTCGTTCGACTTCCCGGCCCAGGGCACGCACTCCTGGAAGTACTGGGAGGGCGAGCTCTTCAAGTCCCGCAACGGCATCCTGGACGCCACCGGCGCCTGGTGACCTGCTGATCGACCACTCGGGCCGTACCCATCGGGTACGGCCCGAGTTACGTTTTGGGACATGTGGTTTCAAGGGGAACCCGGTGCGGTATCTATGTACTCACAAATCATTTGTCCCGGTAAGACCGCTTCGGCGCCGCGGCTTCCAGCACGGAAGCGGTGGCGCCGGATGCGTTGTGCGAGCCCGCAAAACGAAGATGGCGGTTTTCTTATCGTGCGTGTCCTCCCCGGAACGTGGCGCGCACCGGAGTAGAAAGCTCTTGTGGCAGGGATTCGGCGCGGCAGATGGGGGAGACGCGAGCGTCGTGGCGCTCGTCCGGCTCGCGGGCGGTTAGTGCTGCTCGCCACCGCGATGGTGATCCCGTTGGCGGCCGGCATCGCACCGGCCTACGCGCAGCCTGCCCCGGCACCGGCGCCCGGTCCCGCCCCGGAGGCCGTCGCACCGGCGACCATCCAGAAGGTGATCTGGCTGACCGACCGCCGGGTCGCGCTGTGGATCAATTCGCCGTCGATGGCCACGCCGATCCAGGTGCAACTGCTGCTCGCCAAGGACTGGAACACGCGCCCCGACGTGCGTTTCCCGGTGCTGTACCTGCTCGACGGCCTGCGCGCCGAGGACGACGAGAGCGGCTGGACCAAGGACGCGGGCGCCGTCGACTTCTTCGCCGACAAGAACGTCACCGTCGTGCTGCCGGTCGGCGGCCAGTCCAGTTTCTATTCCGACTGGATCCAGCCGAACAACGGCAAGACCTACAAGTGGGAAACCTTCCTGACCAAGGAGCTGCCGCCGCTGCTCGAGGGCGACTGGCGGGCCACCGATGTCCGTGGCATGGAAGGCCTTTCGATGGGTGGCACGGCGGCCATGTTCCTGGCCGCGCGCAATCCCGGCTTCGCCAAGTACGCCGCGTCCTACTCCGGCTTCCTCACCACCACCACGATCGGCATGCCGCAGGCCATCCAGTTCGCCATGCGCGACGCGGGCGGCTACGACGTCGGCGCCATGTGGGGCCCGCCGACCAGCCCGGAATGGGCCGCGCACGACCCGTACACGCAGGCGGAGAAGCTGAAGGGCGTCTCCCTCTACGTCTCCAGCGGCAGCGGCGCCACCGGACCGTTCGACCAGGCCTCCGGCATTCCGGGCGTCAGCACCAACTACGCGGGCATGGGTCTGGAGATCCTGTCGCGGCTCACCTCGCAGAACTTCGTCACCAAGCTCGGCAGGCTGGCGATCCCCGCGCAGGTGAATTACCGCCCGTCCGGCACGCATTCGTGGCCCTACTGGGATTTCGAGATGCGGCAGTCCTGGACCCAGGCCGCGACCGCGCTCGGCATCGATCCCGGCAAGACCGGTTGCACCGTCGGCGGCCAGATCGCGACGGTGGCCGCGGCGAACAACTGGCTCGGTGATTGTCTGTCCGCCGAATACCCGGTGGCGGGCGGTGTGGCGCAGGACTTCCGGTCCGGCCGCGTCTACTTCTCTCCGGCGGGCGGCGCGCACCCGGTCGGCGGCATGATCGGCGGCGGATACCAGGCCGCCCAGGGTGCCGCCGGACCGCTCGGGCTGCCGACCGGCGACGAACGCGGGCTACCGGATGGCAAGGGCCGCATGCAGTCCTTCCAGAACGGCTCGCTCTACTGGACCCCGCAGACCGGCGCCCAGGTGGTGCGCGGCGCGATCCTCGACGAGTGGGGCAGGCAGGGCTACGAGGGCGGCCCGGCCGGCTACCCCGTCGCACCCGAGGTGAAAACGCCCAACCGCGACGGCGCCGTGCAGTCCTTCGAGAACGGCCCGTTCTACTACAGCGCCAAGACCGGCGTGCACCGCGTACAGGGCATGATCCTCGGCAAGTACGCCCAAATGGGTTACGAGAACAGCTGGCTCGGCTTCCCCGCCACCGAAGAGCAGCCGACCAAGGACCTGGGCCGCTACACCCGCTTCGAGGGCGGCAACATCTATTGGAGCCCCCTATCCGGCACCTGGGCGGTAAAGAACGGCCCGATCATGGACGCCTGGCAGGTCCTCGGCTACGAGAACGGCAAGCTCGGCTACCCCATCAGCGACGAGTTCCCGGTCCCCGGCGGCACCCAGCAGAACTTCCAAACCGGCTTCATAGTCATCAAGGATGGAAAACCAGAAGTGCACGGCCTCTAATAGTTTGGTCGTGCCCACCACTGGTTAACACCAACCGAGACTCGCCCACTCGACGCACGCACCACGGAGCGAGTCTTACGAGCGACCCGTTCGCGGCCCGTCTCGCGTCCGAGTGGCCGAAGCGCATGCGCCCCCCGCGCGAGGGGAGGCCCCACCGCCGCCCGACCCCCCCGGGGCGGTGGGGTATAAACAAAAACCACCCCCCCAAAAACACCAAAAAAACGTTTTGC